>NZ_JBSXOA010000010.1:0-358469 GCF_056857935.1 Gracilimonas sp. B-17 | reverse complement strand
GGATCCTGTAGATCATTCTTCTGATCCTGTAAATTCCGGTTCAAAACGAGGCAGTAACCAAAGCCCATGCTTTGCTATCAATTTTGCCAGACATAAATTGCGTCCTTCTCCTTGCGAAGGAGAAGACAGATGAGGTCGTGATCAGGGCAACCAAGCCTAATTATTCTATCCGTCAGACGACCCTTTGCCGGATTAAACTAACAATCCATGTTTCAGTCGTCAGACGGTGCTCATTTATAACCAAAGCGTTCCCTTACCCTGCGGTGGTGGATTTAATTTTTCGGCTTAACCTCAACCAGCCGTAGGGCAAGGGACAGGGATTGGGTTGTGAATACGGGCAACCGGGTAGTTTTGACTGGGGACCGGGGACGGATGACGGGGTGGAAGTCGATATAGACAACAGGCTATGAATAGGCAAGATCCTTCTCCGCCAGCCGGCGGATCAGGATGACGCCTAAATGGGGTTTGTAAGCCTAATCCAACCCCTTACACCCTCCGCCAGGCTTCGTAATCACTCAGCCCGGCACCTCCCTCAAGGGAGGACTGCTTGAATATCGAAGTGGATCAAATAGATCATTGTTCTGATCCTGTAAATTCTACTTCATTATTCAGTGTTCGATATTCGTTATTCAATATTCCCACGGAAGTCTCCCCTTGAGGGGAGAGGGTAAATCAGTTTACTGATTTGACCGAGGGGTGTACGGAGGTGGGTGCAGAGACTTTACCCCGATTCTATAAATTTTTAATGCTGCAGCCGGCGCCCCAGACACTGGCACCTTTTTACCCACCCCTTGATCCCCGCCCAAGCGGGGAAACTCTATTTTAGGCAGAATTGTCTGAATCTAATACCGATCCTACACTTCAAAATTCAGTGTTCCTTGTTCAATATTCGATATTCATAATCTTTTCACCCCAAAAGATCTTTGTTGACTCCATAGCGGAAGCGGCGGTTGTCTTCCATATCGCGCTGACGAAAGATAAGCTTATCCTTCAGCCCGAACGATTCCTGAGCCTTTTCATTGATAGCCCGGATCGTTTCATTCCTAAGTTTTCGGCGATAATCGTAATTATCTACATCCGGCCAGACCATCTCCTCCAATTCGCTGGTTTCCGGCATGTGATCTGAATCCATGATCGCCTTAAGAAGTGACTGCTCTGTCTTATTGAATACCTGTTCCAGATCCTCTCTGGAGACGGTGGGCTGACGGCCATTTATCACGGGGATCGAACCATTGAACCTGATATAGACCCACCCAAGTATCAATAATACCCCCACAGCTAACAATGAACCATAAATTAGAGCCTTACTGTTATCTGCCGGCTCAAGTTGCTTCAGTATCTCAGATTCAGGCACCTTTAGTACCATCAGCGGGTGAATTTCATTATTCGTAACATTTCTAAAGCCAACAAAGACCAGATCCTGACTTTTTTCATTGAATAAAAAATGAGTGCTGATCATGGCATTTTCTGTGGTGGCATCAATTTGGACCGGCTTGAATTCGGTGTGGTCAATAAGATCGAATGCTCTTAAATAGACATTGGCCATATCACCCCCTTCCTTCTTTGTTGGTATATACCAATTGCCTGTAGCAGCACTGTAATGGGATGAGGATATAGTAGTCCTGCTGGCACCATATACATTCCTTGCTCCCACGCTTGGGAAACGAAGTTTTTCTAGCTGGCCGGGAGTCATTTCCAATGACCATTTCATCTCCTTAAAGTCAAACTTCCAGACCTCTCCATTGTTAGACCTTATCGAATTACTGTCATCGTGTTCACGATTCTCAATTATTTTACCCTCATAGGCATAAAATACATCCCTTTCATTAATATAGACCCCAAAACCACCTACCCTCTCAGGTGGGTATGGTGAGTCTGCATCCGGAGCTACGATCAACCACTCTCCTACCTCAGGAATAAAATGGGTGATCAAATTCTTATCCTCCCAAAACCCATAGCCGCCAAACGCATGGATCTTACCATCCCTAAAGAATGGTATGTGGCCAAATTGATTTTTGTGGTGAAATGACCGGTCTATTCGCTTTACTTCAAAGGTTTCGAGGTCGATCCGGTAGACTAATCCTACGCCGGTTGACCACATATAAATATTGCCTGAGACATGATCATACCCAAATTCCTTGGGTTCTGACAGCAGCTCATCCATTTCAGACTCCTCCAGGGTGTGGAGAAGGGCCCATTGTTCCTCTTTCAGGTCGTAGGACCAGAATTCGTCATAGATCAGCACATAAACCACTTGTTTTACTGTATCGATATCAGCAAAGAATAAACTCTCGGTTCCGATGAGAGCCGGAGCTTCAGCATTCCGTTCTTGTACCTGTGAGGTGGTTTGTATAGGGGTGATGGCCTGTATTTCGGTCACGCTGATGAGTGTCATCAGCAGGAGTAACCCACTTTTTATTGCAGACAAAGATGAGATGTTCTGCATGCCCTGATACGTGTGTGTGCTTATTAACCTATTGGTTTTTAAAATAACAAATTACGACGTTATAGCTATAAGGTTTTATTTATAAGCCGGATAGATTAGGGGGGGGGTTAGTGTTTAGTGGTTAGTTTTGGGTTTTGAGTTTTGAGTGGGTGTGTTTGACCGGGGACCGTCGGGAATATTGAATATCCAACACGGAACACACAATATCGAAGTGGATGCTGTAGATCACTTTTCTATTCCCGAATACCCCACTTCAAAATTCAGTGTTCGATATTCAATATTCAATATTCTACCAGAAGTCTCCCCTTGAGGGGAGAGGATAAATCAGCTTGCTGATTTTACAGAGGGGTATACGAGGATGGGTGCAGAGACTTTACCCCGATTCTATCAATATTTTCATGCTGCAGCCTGCGAACCAGATCCTTGCACCTTTTTACCCACCCCTTGATCCCCGTTCAGGCGGGGAAACTCTATAGTGGGTGATGGATCTTGAAATTAATACGCACTTTTAGATTTCCGACTTCTCGGGAATGACTAGTGGTGGTTGAGGTATTGTATCCATTTTTATTCTTAAATTTTGAATTTTTCATTACCTATCACGCTTTAAAAATATGATTAGAGCTTTTTGCTTGTACCGTACTCATCGCATTCCTCGTATCCACAATACACTTACTCCACTCCGCCAGTTCTTCATAATCAATAGTCGAATGGTTGGTTGAGATCACTATCGAATCAAAATCTGAAATGGTTTCTTTGTTCCAAACTACCGTTTGCATGCCGGTGTATTCTCCGTGTTCGCGGGTTTCCCAGATCTCGGGAATGAACGGATCGTAATAAGCGATCTCAGCTCCTTTGGCTTTCAGCAGGTCAAAGATCTTAAAGGTCGGGGATTCACGCATGTCGTCCACGTCCGGTTTATAGGCAAGGCCGATCACCAGGATTTTACTGCCGTTCATGGCTTTTTTGTGGGTATTGAGGGCGTGCATGGTACGCTCTACCACATAGCTTGGCATGTTGGTGTTTATTTCTCCGGCCAGCTCAATGAAGCGGGTGTACCGCTCCACCTCACGGGCTTTCCAGGTAAGGTAAAAGGGGTCAATGGGAATGCAGTGCCCGCCCAGTCCCGGTCCGGGTGTAAATTTCATGAAACCGAATGGTTTAGTATCTGCGGCATCCAGCACCTCGTGCACATCAATACCCATGGCTTCGTATATCACCTTCAGTTCATTTACCAGGGCAATATTCACCGAGCGGAAGATATTCTCGGTCAGCTTCACGGCCTCGGCGGTCTTACAGTCTGAAACCGGCACGGTTTGCACAATGGCCGTATCGTACATGGCGGTGGCCAGCTTCAAAGCCTCGTCTCCATGTCCGCCCACCACTTTTGGAATTTTGGCCGTATTGAAATTCGGGTTGCCCGGGTCTTCGCGCTCGGGGCTGTAGACCACATAAAAATCTGTACCGGCTTTCAGTCCGGAGTTCTTCTCTAAAATAGGGATCATCAGCTCCTCGGTCGTACCCGGCCAGGTGGTGGATTCCAGGATTACCAGCTGTCCCTTGCGCAGGTATTGGGAGACGGTTTCGGTAGTCTTCTCCACATAGCTCATATCCGGCTCGCGGTGGTGGTCGAGCGGTGTGGGCACGCATAGCAAAATAGCATCGGCTTCATCCAGTCGGGAGAAATCGGTGGTGGCATCGGCTTTATCGGAGTTGGCCAGCGCCTCCATCATCTCCGTCCCCAGGTGCTTGATGTATGGATTCCCGTTTTTGAGGTTCTCAATTTTCTTGGGATCAATATCAAAACCCAGAACCGGCATTCCGGCCTGGTGGAAGGTCCACATGAGGGGGAGGCCGACGTAACCGAGGCCAACGATGCCGATGGTGTAGGTTTTGTCTTCAATTTTTTTAAGTAATTTTTTGAGTTGGGTCATTTATGTGCTTTATGCATTTATAATTTCTTGCCTGTATCGACTTTCCCTTACTTTTGTCTTGATACAAAAGTAACAAAAGATCAAGGCTGTAGAAAAAAGACCTAAAAATGATTCCATTCCGCTAAAAGAAATCAATGGTCCTTCACTAATGTTACTAGTGCGTAGCTTCTCGCCGGTATGATTTCTTTTTTAACGCTGCATTTCATCATTTTCTTAACGGTCTTTTTTCTAAGGCCGGGTTGAACAGAAGAACATTGAACATTCAACGTTTTAATCTGTGATTCAATATTTCAGATTCCATCAATCCCATTCTCTTAACTGCCTCTAAATAACCCAAAGCGTCTTCTCCCCTAAGTTTAGGGGAGAAACAAAGAGGGGTTGTGGATACGGGTAACCAATTCTTTGCATGCACTTTACCTTTAATGCACTTTACCTTTCTTTTGGACCGCCAAAAGAAACAAAAGCTCTCGGCTGCGAAAATAATGCTAAAACGGTCTCCATTTCGCTAAAAGAAATCAATGCTCCTTCACGAGATTTGCTAGTGCTAAATTCATCAGCGGTATGATTTCTTTCTTTACGCTTCGTTGCGTCCGTTTCTTTACGCATTTTTTTCTAAGTCCAAGTAATATTTATTTTAGACAATAAAAAAGTAAACTATCTAACTGGGACAAGATGGTAGTTTTGAGTGAGAGGCTTGAAGCCTCAAAATGAACCGATACTTCTTTGTGAGTGCTTTTCCCCGACTCCGTTCAATACATATCTGCTTGTTTTTTTGACGCCTGAAATTAATAAACTTAATTCTAAACATCAGGATAGTTTTGAGTGGATAAACGACCGATGACGGAAGACGGATGAGTTTGAATATCGAACATTGAACAAGGAACATTGAATATCGAAGTGGATACTGTAAATCACCCTTCTATTCCTGATAATCCTGGTTCTAAACGATGCACTAACCAGAACCTATACCATATTCCCAATTTACCGAGCATAACAGGCGTCCTTTTCCTTGCGAAGGAGAAGACAGATGAGGTCGTGATCAGGGCAATGCAGGAATATACAACCCGTGAAGATCCTTCGAGTACTCAGGATGACGCCTAATTGGGTTAGGATGAATATTCATTATTCAGTGTTCGATATTCGTTATTCCACCGGGATGCAGGGACTTATTTCGAAACAACCACCATACTTAATTCACCTTATTATACCATTCCACAAAGGCTTTAAGGCCTTTATCAATGGAGTAATCGGCGTGGTAATTCAGGAGGCGACCGGCTTTGGTGACATCAGCCCAGGTTTGTTTTACATCACCGGGTTGCTCCGGCCCGAAGGTTTTGTTGGCTTCGATACCGGAGGCTTTTTCGATGGCCTCAACCAATTCAAGCAACTCCACCGTGTCGTTATTTCCAAGGTTGATGATCTCGTACATGCTTTCCTCAAAACGGGTCGCATTCATGATGCCGTCTACAATATCCTCGATAAAGGTATAGTCCCGCCTGGTTGAACCATCCCCATACAGTGTGATCTCCTTTCCTTCATTCATCAGCTTTAAGAACTTATGGATCGCCAGGTCAGGCCGCTGACGAGGTCCATAGACGGTAAAGAAACGAAGAGCTACAAACCGGATGTCGTATAAATGGCTGTACACATGTCCCAGCAACTCCCCACTCACCTTGGTGCTGGCATACGGACTGATGGGTTGCAGCACTACATCATCTTCTTTCCACGGCACGTTCGGATTCTTACCATACACCGAGCTGGAGGAAGCAAACACAAACTGAGGGATCTCTTTTTCCTTTGCCACTTCAAGCAAGTTTTGCGTGCCCCTTACATTGACTTCCTGATAGGCGATCGGGTCCTGAATAGATGGACGGACACCGGCTTTGGCTGCCAGGTGAATGATGATATCGGTGTTATCGGGGATAGCCGCTCTGACGGCATCCATATCCCGGATATCTGCCTCATGAAGCGTGTAGGTGTCAAAGTCCAAATGCCCCTTTATATTATCTCTTTTGATCTTTTCGTCATAAAAGGGATCGAAATTATCGATGTTCGTTACGTCATACCCTTCTTCCAGCAACCGATCGATCACATGTGATCCAATGAAACCGGCTCCTCCTGTTACTACTATCTGCTTCAATTATATACTCCTGTTACCCATTTGTTTTTGAACGTTGATCAAGATATCAACTTTAACGATAAAACAGTAATCACGACTTATGTTGTCTTGTTCAAAAAGTACGTACCAAAGAGTTCCCTTACCCTGCGGCGGTGATTATTGATTACCAGTGTAACTTCAATGAGCCGTAGGGCAAGGGACAGGGGTTGGGTTGTGAATACGGGCAACCGGGTAGATTTGACCGGGGACCGAGGACGGATGACGGGGTGGAAGTCGATATGGACAACAAGCTATGAATAGGCAAGATCCTTCGAGCACTCAGGATGACCCCTAATTGGGTTAGGATGAAAATTCATTATT
Source organism: Gracilimonas sp. B-17 (assembly GCF_056857935.1). Taxonomy (NCBI): domain Bacteria; kingdom Pseudomonadati; phylum Balneolota; class Balneolia; order Balneolales; family Balneolaceae; genus Gracilimonas; species Gracilimonas sp. B-17. The sequence continues at coordinate 351,613 of NZ_JBSXOA010000010.1, read as the reverse complement.
CACTGTTCAATATTCGTTATTCAATATTCCACCGGAGGTCTCCCCTTGAGGGGAGAGGGTAAATCAGCTTGCTGATTAGACCGTGGGGTGTACGAGGGTGGATCAGGTTTATAAATCTATTAACCAAAGAAGCCGTTCAACGAAGCCACTAACAGCTCCATATCTACCTGTTCTATTGGATGGGGTGAATTTGGCAAAACTACGAACTCCCCATCTTCCAGCTCTCTATATAATTCCATACTTTGCTGAATGCCGGCCGTCTCGTCTCTGTCACCCACATGAATTCTTACCTTGTGATCAATATCTGACCACTCATCATCCTTGATTCGCGGTGTTTTACCCAAGTCTGATAACAGGTCTTTTGTCTTCAGGGCAACTTCTTCCCATGCGCCCGGATGACGTCTGTTCAATTCTGTGGCAAACTTTGGTACTTTCTCCCGGATCTTCTTGGGGTTCAGAAACTTCACTTCACGTTCAGCAACCTCCGGCGACCATTTCAAAACTGTACCCAACGTAGATACTTGACCTACCCGCTCCGGATCATGCAAAGCTATATACAGAGCAACATAACCTCCCATGCTATAGCCAAACAGGTCAGCCTGACCTATCTCATTTTTATCCATGAATTTGAGAACATTTTCAGCGAAATATTCCATGCGGAACGGCCTATCCGGCTGAACCCCCGATCCATGTCCTTCGAAATTCAACCGATGTACCGGTTGATCCACATCCAGTTTTTCTGACAACGGCCCTAATTGTTCTGAGGTCCCCAATGCCCCATGCAGTAGAATTAATGGTTTCATACACATTTAACTGTTAAAAGTGATCTTTCACGCAAGGTTAGAAAATATATTGCAGAATTAGTAGAAACCTTTTGAATATCGAACATTGAACAGGGAACACTGAATTTCGAAGTGGATATCGTATCTCATTTTAGTTGTCATCCCTGTTGATGTTAGATAATTCGAGGACAGACTATTAAACATGTTCTTGTACGACCCTTCAGGGCCTTCATCTTAACCAACATTGTCCTCGAAATACCTAACATCTACTGCAATGACCGGGCTTTGGGGGTTTAAGGATCTATTTTTGGGTAATTTCTAATTCAGTCCAAAGCTATTATCATTTTAGCCCCACCTTTATCAAAACGCTGAATACGTTCGATATACCTGTTTGAGTCGGCATCCAGATCAAAGGCTCCAAATACCTGAAGTCTCAATTTTTCGTGTAAATTCATCGTGATATGCAATGAGATCCTGTTATCTAACCTGCGACCGGTATCAATATAAAACTGCCCCCAGTTACGAACCAGATTATGTATTTCATCGGTATTATGCAGTGCCAGTAAGCCCTCATTTGTTGTTCGCAATTGTGACTCATAGCGTGAGGTGATCGATAGGTGATCATTCAATCTATATATTAATCCTGCATCCAGCATCCAGCGGCGTTCCTTCAGATCGAATTCCTGATCTACAACTGAAATTCCCCCGTTGTCGCCAATCTGAGTATCATTATAAATCTCCCTGGAGAGCCTGAATATTGGTGTGATCTTCCAAAAGGATCCTTTAGCAACTACACCAAATTTTGTGTTTATCTGCCTTGCACTGTAGTTAACCGGGACCTGATCAGCGATTCCCCGCCGTTCTTCTTTATTAAATGTCTTGTAAGCAAATACACCAAGAGTGATCGACCGGATATTAACATCGACGAGCCCATTCATCACATATAGCCATTCTTTAGTATCAACAGAAAAGGAATCTTCCGAGTTATTAAATATGTTCTTTTTAACCACCGGCTGCACTATAAAACTCATGTCCCAGTGAAATCTCTTCGTTCCTGTGCTGCTCCACCTTCCCAGGAATAACGTGTTCGGTGATAGCACTTCTTCCTGATAGTTCATGGATGCCTCTTCCGGGGTCTCGAAATAAGGGTCGTTTCCTACATCATTCACAATATTATTCAAATAATCCTGATAGGTAACATCAAATCGTAACTGCCCGATCTTGTCGTCTTTATATCTGTAGGAAAGTGTTGCATCCACATCCCGTTTATATTCCGAGATCGTTTGTTGAAGAAATACGGAGTGATGTTCTGTGATCTTTCTCTTGTATACAAATTCAAAAAGTGCCCTGTTAGCTCTTGCCGTTTGCTGAAGATAGGTATTCAAACCCAGTGTGGATCTTTCAGTTAGATCACTGTCAACGTGCAGTTCAGTAAATACAGCCCATCTTCTTTTATCATAACTGGAAAACCGGCTTCTTAGTCCGGACAAGTCACCTTTATACCACTCGTATTGATCCCCAAAATAGAATTCCTGGTCCATCATATCGAGTTCATATTCATGTTTTGTATCAGGGGTCAACACTCTCGAAAACCCGCGGTCATATAATAGGTCGCCATAGGCATGGCTTTTATCCAAAATTTGGAGACGTAGATTTTGTGTCCAGTCGAAGGTGGAGAAATGCCGGCTTTCCGGATATAGTATTTGTGCCTTTGCCTTGCTAATGCATTGCCAACTTAACAGAATTACCATCCAGAGAAGTACTTTTAAATAAGTACCTGACTTCATTATTGATATCCGGGTTTGTTTATCGTTCTTCAAAATTTTGTCTCTTTAAACCCTTGAAATTATTTCTTTTGATAAGGCGATAATTTCATTATTTACTCGTTCAAAATAAACCACTCTGCACAGAAAGTACAGAGATTTTGCCCCGAACTGAATGTCCCGCCTCTTCAAACAATACGATCGGCCTTACCCGCCAGCTGACAGATTAGAGTTAACCGGCTCCCTCAGATCTCACTTTACCAACAGCTTTAAAACTTCTCATTATAAGAATTCTCGTGTCTTCCGTCTTCGGTCCCCGGTCGGCGAGAATTTCGGGGAAATAAAAAAGGCCCGCTATCTTAGCCAGCGAGCCTTGTGGTACGCCCGGAAGGATTCGAACCCTCAACCTTCTGATCCGAAGTCAGACGCTCTATCCGGTTGAGCTACGGGCGCTAGTGAATATTGAACACTTAACAAGGAACACCGAATGTTGAACTTGTGTGTTGTTCGTATTTCAAAAGGGCATCAAATATAAGAAGAGTTGAGGTCACATACACCCGAAATTCTTTAGGGATTATTGCTGTTTGGTACATAAATCCCGAACTTTAGGTCCACTAAATCAAGAGGATAATATGTTAGAATTTATTGTAGCAGTTGGATTGATCGGCATCGGTTTTGCCGGTATTGCGGTTAAGATCTGGGCCAAGGAAGATGGCGAATTTGCCGGCACCTGTGCCAGCCAAAGTCCTTTCTTAAATAAAGAGGGAGAAGCTTGCGGGTTTTGTGGAGCAACCCCGGATCAAAAATGTAAAAACCCGAACTCCTCTAAAAAAAATGATGAGGAATTCAGCCCTTTTGTCGGGTAGTGGAGTGGATCGCTATTTAATTAATTCACGATATACGTTTCGAAACCTTCGGTAACATATGTTTTCCAGTTACCGGAGCCATCATCCCAGACAAGATACCCTTCTAATTCTGTTTTAGTGTCAAGGAAAGCTTTACACTCTTCAACTCCCTTCACCATACACACAGTAGCGTAGGCATCAGCATCCATCGTTGAGTTGCTTATGATCGATGCGCTCAAAAGCCTGTTCTTAGCCGGGTAACCTGTTGCAGGATCAATAGTATGAGAATACCTGGCTCCGGTTTCCTCATCTACCCAAAACTTCCTGTAACTTCCGGAAGTAGCCAACGCCTTATCTCTGAGTTCTATAATAAACTGAAACCGGCCCTCTGCATCTATTTCTTCTGATGGTTTGTCAACACCGATCCTCCAAACCTCACCGGCTTGGTTAACCCCTCTTGCCTTTACTTCCCCTCCTACTTCAACCATATAATTTATAATGTCATGGCTTTCCAGGTAATCCGCTAAATGATCAACTGTAAATCCTTGTGCAATAGCATTAAAATCGATCTGAAATCCTTCGGGTATCCTCACACTGTCATCTTTGACTTCAATATTTTGGTACCCGGTTCTCTTCATCGTATTGCTCACCATATCCGGGGTTACATCCTGCCTGATCTCCTCAAAACCAAAACCCCATAAACTTACAAGCGGACCTATCGTTGGATCAAAATCACCTTTTGTTTCTTCTGCTATTTCAAGGGATCGATCCAACACATCCAGGAAAAGAGTATCTACATGAACCAGGGTGTCTCCCTTATTAACGGTTGATATAAGCGAGGTGGGTACGTAAGTACTCATGGAGAGATCAATGCGTTTAAAGATAGCTTCAATATCATCCCCCAGGTCTTTTCCTTCAGGTGACTCATATTTGATCTGGTATGTTGTGCCCTGCGCTCTTCCGTTATTCTCTATATACTTGGATTCCTTGATCTGCGAGCAGGAAATTGCAAAGATGGTTATGAATAGCAGTGAAGTGAATCTTTTCATAATGGAATATGGCATAGTGGTTAAACAAAAAAACCCCGTATCACCTACGGGGTTTTTCAAAATTATTGATCTGGTCTTAGCCGCCAAAGTCGTCAAATGCAACGTTCTCTTCAGGAACGCCCCATTCGTCGCACATTTGCAGTACGGCCTGGTTCATCAAAGGAGGACCACAGAAATAGAATTCAATTTCTTCCGGTTCCGGGTGCTGCTCCAGATAATGATCGATCACAGCCTGGTGAACAAATCCCAGGAAACCGTCACCTTCTTCATCATGGATATCTTTTTTCTCCACCCACTTATCTTCTTCCAGGGGTTCGGATAGTACCACAAAGAATTGGAAGTTGTCGAATTTCTCTTCCAGTTCACGGAAGTGGTCCAGATAGAACAACTCACGCTTGGAACGTCCACCGTACCAGTATGTCACCTTGCGGCCGGTTTCGAGCGTTTTGAACAACTCATACAGGTGTGAACGCATAGGGGCCATACCTGCACCACCACCGATGTAAAGCATCTCTTTTTCACTTTCCTCTTTGATGAAAAATTCACCGTAAGGGCCTGAGATCGTTACCTTATCACCCGGCTTTCTGGAAAATATATAACTTGAGGCAATACCGGGGTTCACGTCTTTCCAGGTATTCTTTTCCCTGTCCCATGGTGGGGTGGCGATACGTACGTTGAGCATGATCTTACGGCCTTCTGCAGGATAGCTGGCCATAGAATATGCACGTTCAACAAACTCAGCATTTTTCATCTTCAGATCCCAAAGGCCATAACCGTCCCATTCTTTCTGGAATTTGTCAGGTTCTCCGGGATGTTCTTCAGGGTGAGCCGTGATATCGATGTCCTTATAATCCACTTCACATGGCGGGATCTCGATCTGAATATACCCCCCTGCTTTGTAATCCATGTCTTCAGGGATCTCAATGATAAATTCTTTAATAAATGAGGCAACATTATAGTTAGAAACCACTTCTGCTTCCCACTTCTTGATCCCAAATACCTCTTCAGGGATCTTGATCTCCATGTCTTCTTTCACTTTAACCTGACATCCAAGTCGCCAGTTTTCCTGTTGTTCCTTACGGGTAAAGTGGGGTTTCTCAGTTGGAAGGATCTCACCGCCTCCCTCAAGAACCTGACATTTACACTGCACGCAAGTACCACCGCCACCACATGCTGATGGAAGAAATATCTTGTTGTCACTTAAAGTGCTCAAAAGCGTGCTGCCGGAATCAACTTTGAGGTCCATTTCATCATTGATCTTGATATGAACGGGACCTGAAGGAGCTAAATAGGCTTTTGCTGTTAACAGGATGGATACCAATACAAATATCACCAAAAAGAAAACGATGACACTTGCTGATACGATCAGGGTTGTAGATGCTAATGTTGCTGATATCATTTTTAAAAGCTCTTCTTATATAATGATTATAACTTGATACCCATGAACGACATGAAGGCAATGCCCATCAGGCCAGTTACGATAAAGGTGATCCCTAAGCCTCTGAGAGGTCCCGGAACGTTTGAATATTGTATCTTTTCGCGGATGGCTGCAATAGCTACAATGGCCAAAAACCAGCCTACTCCACTGCCCAAGCCAAACACAGAAGCTTCTGCGATATTGGCGTAGTTTCTTTCCTGCATAAACAGGGAACCACCAAGGATAGCACAGTTAACAGCGATAAGGGGCAGAAAGATCCCGAGCGAGTTATATAGTGCCGGTGCAAATTTTTCAACGGTCATTTCAACCAGCTGAACCATAGATGCAATAATAGCTATGAACAGGATAAACGACAGGAAGCTAAGATCTACATCTGCAAATTCCGGGCTGATCCACGCTAATGCACCTTCTGATAGCACATAATTATCGAGCAAATAGTTAGCGGGAACCGTGATGCCTAATACGAAGATCACGGCTAAACCCAGACCTACACCTGTGGTTACTTTCTTGGATACGGCCAGATATGAACACATGCCCAGGAAGTAGGCAAAGATCATATTCTCAACAAAAACAGCTTTTACAAATATATTGATTAACTCTTGCATGATTCTCTTAAGCCTCCTCGATCAATTTGGTATTTCTTGCACGCTGTACCCAGATGATGACACCTACAACAATAAGCGCCATTGGGGGAAGTAGCATGAACCCATTATCCACATAATACCCGCCGTTTGACGCATACCAGGCTTCCGGTATTACCTGATACCCAAATAACGTTCCGGTTCCAAATAGTTCTCTGAAAAATGCTACGGCCAATAGAATAGCTCCATAACCAAAGGCATTTCCAAGACCATCAAGGAATGATTTCCAAACGCCATTACCCAGGGCAAATGCTTCCAGCCTACCCATGATAATACAGTTCGTAATGATCAAACCTACGAATACCGAAAGCTCTTTAGATACATCGAATGCATAGGCCTTGAGTACCTGGTCGACCAATACTACCAGCGATGCAATAACTACCAGCTGCACAATAATTCGAATACGGTTCGGGATCAGGTTTCGCATAAGCGATACAATGACGTTTGCCGACACCATTACGAAAATTACCGATATGGCCATGACCAAAGCCGGGTACATTTTTACGGTAATCGCCAAAGCCGAACAAATACCAAGTACCTGTACAGTAATTGGGTTGTCGTCGTTGAACGGATCTGATATTAATTTTCGATTTTTCTTCGAAAATAAAGGTTCTTTCGGAGCCTCAATGACCTCCGCCTGATCCTTTACTTCTTCTTCAATTGTTTCTGTTGCTTCTGCCATAACGCTTTAAATATTGGGTTGCGCCTTATTTAATAATCTTTTGTTATTGGTTGTTTTCAGGCTGGTTCGATGTTGCAGTTCCGGAATACCCTGTATAATCCTTAAGGAATGGTATATATGCCTGAAGATTATCGGAGATCATTGCTTCAACTCCGTCTGAGGTGATAGTTCCACCACTGATGCCATCTACTTCATTTTCACCGCTGGCATCACCTTTTCTTACATCGATACCAACCAAACTACCATTGTCGCTAAGTATCTCTTTGCCTTTGAACTGATCCTGAAAAGATTCGGTGTTGATCTCTGCTCCAAGCCCGGGAGTTTCTCCCTGATGATCGAATACGGCACCGTAGATGGTGGATAAATTACCCTTTAGGGATATATACCCCCAGATCGGTCCCCATAGGCCGGTTCCTCTCAAAGGTACGATGTAATAGGTCTCCCCATTCTTTTCAGCAATATATAAAGGCGCTTGTCTTTCTGATATCGGCTTTCGGATCTCCTTGGCCATATCAATATTGAAAGCATCCACGCCTTCAACCAATTGGTTATTCTGTATAACTAATTCTTTGGTAATGTAATCCGGAAATACTTCAGCTGATTCTTCCCGGCTTCCTTCGATCTCAATAGACCTTAGAATACTTTGCATCTTCTCCATCTCTACATTTTTATCCTGCAGAGGTTTTAGCTGAGTTGCAGCAAATGATAAAAGTGCAGCGACCACAACAACCATTACGGCCGCAAACATAAATGTGTAACTGTTCTTATTTACATCCATGACTCTTAAGCCTCAGCTGTTTTTAAAGTTCGTTTTTGACGTCTCTTGATGTTTGCCTGAAGTACATAGTGGTCAACAAGTGGCGCCATTGTGTTCATAAATAAAATAGCGAGCATCACTCCTTCAGGATAAGCAGGGTTGAATACGCGGATCATGATGGCAAGAAATCCGATCAGGAATCCGTAGATCCATTTACCTGTATTCGTCCTCGCACCCGATACCGGGTCAGTTGCCATAAAGACGATACCAAAAGCAAAACCACCCACGATCAGTTGATGCCAGTAAGGCACAGCCATAAACTGTTGCTGAACTTCAGTGATAGCATATGGGGCTACCGCATTAAAGATCAATCCCATTGCAGCACCACCGGCCAATGCGCTCAAAATAATTCTCCAGCTGCCTATCCCGGTGTAAATAAGTATAGCTGCCCCGATCAATATCATAATGATCGAAGTCTCACCAACCGAACCGGGTATAGTTCCTATAAAAGCATCCATAGCTGAATACGTAGTGCTTCCTGTGGTTGCAAGCTGGCCTAAGATGGTAGCACCTGAAAAACCATCAACCACTGCCTGACCTTCCTGTACGGAAGTATTGATCCAGACACTGTCTCCTGACATGTATGCGGGGTAAGCAAAAAAGGCAAATGCCCTTGCAATAAGCGCCGGGTTGAAAATATTCATTCCCGTTCCACCGAATACCTCTTTCCCGATCACAACGGCAAAAGCGGCTGAAAGCCCCAGCATCCATAGCGGAAGGTCTACCGGCATAATAAGCGGGATCAACATACCGGTCACCAGGTAACCTTCGTTGATCTGATGACCTTTGATCACACAGAACAGGAACTCGACACCGAGTCCCACACCGTATGATACTACAACCATCGGTAAAACCTTAATGGCACCAAATATGAATTCATCCATAAAGGAGGTTTCCATACCCAGCGCAAGGTAATGCTGGTAACCAATATTCCACATCCCAAATAATAAGGTTGGGATAAGGGCCATGATCACCGTATTCATGGTTCGTTTCAGATCTATTCCATCCCGTATATGGGCACCGCCACTTTCAGCTGGATGCGCAGGAACAAATAGAAAAGTTTCGAAACCATCGTATACCGGCCAGAGTTTTTCAAACTTTCCACCCTCTTCAAATTTGGGCTTTATGTTTTTCTCTAAAAAATTGTGTAATGCTTTCATTCGTTACTTCTGTATAACTTCACTTTTTAAAATCACTAACCTAATTCTTCACGCATCAGATCGAGACCTTCCCGAAGCATGCTTTGAACCGGCATCTTGGAAGTACAAACAACTTCACAAAGTGCCATATCTTCTTCAACAACCTCATAGATCCCAAGCTGCTCCATTCTTTCAATATCCTGCGTGATCACAGCCTTTAGCAACTGTACCGGATAGATATCAAATGGAAATACTTGCTCATACTCACCGGAAACCACAAATGCCCTGCGCTCACCGTGAGTATTGGTATCTAATTCATATTTTTTATCTCCAAATTTCCTCTGTATCCAAGACGGAAGAGTGCGTGAGATACTAAATTTGTCTGTTTTTGGGATCAGCCAGCCGAACAGTTCAGGCTCATCTCCCTCAGGTATAACCGTAACCTGACGTTCGTATATACTCAGGTAACCTTCCTCATCGATTTTGGTCCCTGTCAATACATTACCGGAAATGATCCGGTTGTTACCCTCAGTGATATTTCCTTCAATGAAATTACTGACCGGGGCACCGATAATGGTATTGTGATATTTTCTATCCTTCACTTCTGAACCGGTGACCGCAATTCTGATCCTTGCATCGAACTTCCCTTCAAGGAACAAACGACCTATGATAACCACGTGCTCCGGGTTGATGGTCCAAACTGTTTCACCACGATTGATCGGGCTGACCCGGGCGATCTGAACTCCAACTACTCCGGCAGGATGCGGACCATCATATTTGGTAATGGTCACCCCTTCAGCGTTTGCCAGAACCGGGCTCGGTGTTTCTTTGGCATTCAATCCTAAATGGATCTTACCGTCAGTTAGTTTTTTGAGTGCATTGATACCGGCCTGAAATTCCTTTTCCTGGCCTTCAAGTAACAGAGACATATCAGGAGCCAGTGGTGCAGAATCAAATCCTGAAATAAAAATAGCTTTTGGAGTCTTTTCAGGATCAGCAACTACATTATAAGGACGCTGTTTCAGAAAAGGCCAGCACCCGGAAGCTGCCATTTTTTCAATGATCGCCTCCTTCTCCAGCGTGTTAGGATCAGCCGCGCCAAAATCTATGTATTCCGTTTCGCTGTCAGCCAGCACACGAATTTCCAATAGCCGCCGTTTTGCACCACGTACTACCTGGGCAACCTCGCCGCTAACCGTAGAGCAGAACTTAACCTGTTCGCTGTCTTTGCTGTAAAGCAACGGTGTTCCGGCTTTAACTTCATCGCCTTCTTTAACGGTAGGCTTGAACCTTACTCCGTTAAAATCTACAGGCTTGATGGCGATCGTTTTTACAGTCTTATCCGGAGCAAATTCCTTATCAGCTTCACCAACAAGCTTGATATCAACTCCTCGCTTAATCTTCTTTACATCAGACATTTATAATTCAAATAATCGATTAATTGAAAATGGGATTGAGATATGTTCTATCTCCCTTCATGAATTAGTCTCTAACAAACAATACTTACTTAATGAAACAAGGTCAGAAAGTTACTTAATTTTTCGACTCATTTCGAGTAAAAAACATAATAACTTTGCAGTTATTTACAGGGGTGTAACTTATTGCAGGCACTCATTCTAAGCAAACGGCCCAAATCTACCCCTCTTAAATGAAGAAACGGTTAAGACTATAAAATGAGCATTGCGTCGCCAAATGAATAAAATCTATAGTCATTCTGAATGGCATGATCATACACCCTTTTCATTTCATCAAAGCCCATAAAGGCTGATACCAGCATCAGAAGCGTACTTTTGGGCAAGTGAAAATTGGTAATGAGTGCATCCACCGCTTTGAATTTGTAGCCCGGTGTAATAAAGATATCTGTCTCCATGGAGCGCGGTTCGAAGTTTCGGCTTTCATCCGAGGCTGTTTCAAGCACACGAACACTGGTGGTGCCAACTGCTGAGATGTGCCCGGCTTCATTGAGTTCACGGCATCGCTGTTCCTCTAATTGAAACCATTCACTGTGCATTTTATGTTCAGAGATATCTTCCGTCTTGACGGGTGCAAAGGTTCCCAATCCAACATGTAATGTCACCTCAGTTTTATTGACCCCGTGATCCTGAAGTGTTTTGATGAGATCTTCTGTGAAATGAAGGCCGGCCGTAGGCGCAGCCTTACTTCCCATATCCTTGGCATATACGGTCTGATATTCCTCCGACAAGGATTCATCTTGTTCTATGTAGGGTGGAAACGGAGTGAATTTGTAAGGTTCGATCCGCGGATCATCCAGATCACAAGATAGCTCCAGGGTACGTAAACCGTCATCAGCTACATGGGTCACCTTAGCTGTAACTCCTTCTGCAAGTTTGACCGTCTTATTGAGTTTAAATTTCTTTCCCGGCCTCACCATTGCCTCAACGGCTCGATTGTTGCGAGCTGAGGTCACAAAAATTTCTTTCTTCCCGTCATCAAACAGTAGCCTGCATTTTTCGACCTTACTGTTATTGACCACAAGGTTTGTCTGAGCCGGAAGATGATCACCAATATTATAGAAATGATCGTCCGTGATCTTGCCGGTTTTACGGTCATAGACCAATAAACGGGCATGGTCTCTTGGATTTGCAGGGGATTGAGCGATCAACTTTTCAGGCAGATCGTAATCAAAATCGGAAAGGGTATATTTCATCAAATCGTTAAGAATTTAGTCGAGCGAGAACTCAAAGAAATTTTCCTGATTGGGCCTGACCTTCACTTTTCTTGTTTCAACAAGCACGCTGTCTACTACAATTTTGAATGCAATACTGTCAGTAACAACGAATTCACTGTTATCTGCGGTAACGAAGTCAGCCCCAAAGGCAAGCATATTGGGGTTGATCAGGAATTCACCATCTGCATTGGTGGTCGTGAATGGCTCGGACCTATAGAGGAGTGAATCAGTTTTATCTGTAAATAATAATCTTTTAAAGCTGTCATTGCTTGGCGTGATGATCTCATAGACATAGATACCATCACTTAACAGTTCAGCCGGTATGGTAACCACATGTTCACCGGAATCAAGCTCAGCCGTAAAAAAATTAGAAAGTAAAGAATCGGATCTGAACCGATATAGATTTCCTTTGAATTCACCGGTGGAACTGGAATTGAAACTGATCTCAAAACCTTCATCTACGTTCTGTGGCGAAAAGATATCATCCGGTGTATAAAAATTCTGAACGTGGATCTCAGCTCCCTGAACCGGCCCATCGCCATCTACAACCACACCCTGAACTGCATTGTAGAACTTGGGTTGTGTATTATTCAGACAGCCGGTTACCATTATAGCTGCCAGGGTCATCGATATTAGTAACGCTTTATTTATCAAATCCTGATCCTCTTCTTATCATAATAGTCCTGTACCGTTTCAACGATACCTTTAACTCCAATACCCACTTCATCATGAAGCTCTTCCTGGGTACCGTGTTCTATTATACGATCAGGGACGCCCATTATTTTAAAGGTTGGGCTGTTTTCCTTTTCAGCAATATATTCTGCTACCGCACTTCCAAAACCACCCAGTTTAGCACCATCTTCCAAGGTTATGATACTGTCATATGACTCACAGATCTCATCAATGAGTTCAGTATCCAGGGGTTTGGCAAACCTCATATCAAAATGACCAATATGAATCCCATCCTGCCCGAGCTTTACTGAGGCTTCTGTTACATATTTACCGATGGGACCAAAACTGAGGATAGCTATATCTTCTCCATCCTGAAGCTTCACCCCTTTTCCTATTTCAATCTCCTCGAATCCTTCAATTTCCATTCCGGTAGCCCGGCCTCTGGGATATCGGATGGCCCAGGAACCTTCTTCAAATTTGGAAGCCGTATACATCATATCCCTGAGTTCCTGCTCATTGAGTGGGGAGGATATAACCATATTTGGCACATTCCTCATAAAACCTACGTCATACAATCCGTGGTGTGTTGGCCCATCGGCTCCCACTAATCCGGCTCTGTCTATACAAAATACAACCGGTAACTTTTGAATAGCCACATCATGTATCAATTGATCATATCCACGTTGCAGAAATGAGGAATAGATAGCGCAAAAGGGTTTTTTGCCTTCGGCTGCTAATCCGGCTGCAAAAGTAACCGCATGTTGTTCAGCAATTCCTACATCAAACGCCCTGTCAGGAAACGCATTCATCATGGGCAGTAAACTTGAACCGCTGGGCATGGCCGGAGTCATACTTACGATCTCTTCATCCTTTGCTGCCAATTCCACCAATGCCTCGCCAAATACATCCTGATATTTTGGAGCAGGCTTAACTGTCTGCACCACAGGTTTTACCAGCGATTTTCCGGTTATTTTATCAAAGGGGCTGCTGGAGGCATGCCATTTGGTTTGTTCCCGTTCTGCCGGGGCAAACCCTTTCCCTTTAACCGTAACAATGTGCAGTAATTTTGGCCCTTTGACTTCTTTCAGATCTTCCAGTATCTGCCGGAGGCCTTCTACATCATGCCCATCAGTGGGGCCATAGTATTTAAAACCAAGTGCCCTGAACAGTGCGCCGGGCGTTAAAGCAGCAGTAACTGCATTTTCAAGCTTTGATGCGATCTTCCGCATCTTCTCACCGGCCGATTTAAAATGCCCCAGCATGTCATAGATCTCATCCCTCATCTTATTAAAGGTCTTACTGGTGGTAATGTCGGCGAGATATTCCTTCAAAGCGCCTACGTTGGGGTCAATAGACATATTATTGTCGTTTAAGATCACCAGAATATCACTATTCATGGCTCCTGCGTTATTCATCGCCTCAAACGCAAGGCCGGCAGTCATGGCCCCATCTCCTATTACTGCCACAACTTTTTTATCTGATCTATCCAGGTCTCTTGCCACGGCCATTCCCAACGCTGCTGAAATGGAGGTGCTTGAGTGGCCTACGCCAAAGGTATCATACTTGCTTTCGGATCTTTTTGGAAAACCTGATAAACCACCATACTGACGGTTGGTATGAAATTGATCTCTGCGGCCGGTCAAGATCTTATGGCCGTATGCCTGATGCCCCACATCCCAGACCAACAGATCTTTTGGGGTATCATATACATAGTGAAGGGCAGTGGTTAACTCAACAACTCCAAGACTGGCTCCGAAATGACCTCCATTCACTGATACCTGGTCAATAATATACTGCCGTAGCTCATCACAGACATCCTGCAGCTGCTCGGGGGATAATTTCTTTAGATCGGAAGGAGAATCAATGCTCGCAAGCAGTGTTCCCGGCTTCGGCTTCATGCTCTCCATAATTAGTCATCTGATCTTATTATTGGGTATCAGCTTCATTTACTTGCTCAATTCGAAGCTCAGCTTGTTCTAGGATCTCAGTGCAGAATCGAGACATCTTTACACCCTCTTCGTACAGTTTTACTGAGTCTTCAAGGGTGATGTCCTCGTTTTCGAGTTCATCTACTATGGTTTCCAGTTTCTTTAAAGCTTCTTCAAAGCTCGGTCGTTCCTGATCGGCCATTAAGTTTTTTAAGGTGCGTTAAGGTATTTCATTTCTCTCCCCTAATAATACCGGTTATTTCCCAAAAAGACATGCATTAAACCCCCGATACAGAGTTTTATTGATGCACCTTAAATTTCACCAAAAAACTTACTCTGTGATCTGAAAGGGCAATCGATTGAAAACCATGTGCCCGTTACTCATAACAAGGATAACATCTTGTGTGGCTTTCATATCCTCGATCGGATTGCTGTTAAGAACGACCAGGTCCGCCTCGTATCCGGGTGTCAGCTGACCTGTTCTGTCTTCTATGCGAAGTAATTCTGCAGCTACTGAGGTAGCACTTCTTATGGCTTCATAAGGAGTAAAACCAAGTTCCACAAAAAAGGTCATCTCATGACTGATACGGGTTAAACTATTCGGTCCATATCCTGTATCGGCACCGGTTACGATCTTAACGCCTTTTTCACGGGCGCGCTGAACGGTATTACCAAGTTCAGGAAGCATATGGCGCCCCCTGTTTCTTAGAACCGGGTTGTCGTAGTCGCCCCCCGGCTGGGTTAGGTCATAAACGGTACTATAGGTGGGCACAAAATAGGTTCCCTTTTGAACCATCAACTCCAGTGTTTCATCGCTTAGATAGGTACCGTGCTCGATACTTCTTGCCCCGGCACTTACAGCTGCATATGAACCTTCGTCACCATGTCCATGGATCTGAATGGGAACGTCATATTTAGCAGCTTCTTCCACCACCACACGCAGCTGCTCTTCCGTATAAGTTTGCTTTCGGGGATCAGTATTGGGCAAACCTGCTCGTTCTGTTCCACGTGTTTTAATAAACTCTGCTCCCCGTTCCACGTTGATCTGCACTAATTTTCTGAGAGCTTCTTCAGTTGTTACGCCTTCAAACAAAACAGCCAACTCCGGGTCTGCTAAAATTGATTCTCCAAGATCCGGCGTAATAAACACTCCTGCAGGAATCATATCGGGCCCGGGGATATAATTTTGATCGACCAGGTTCTTGATCGCTACATCCTGGAAATATGGCACACTTGAACTGCGGACTGTGGTCACACCCGATCTGAGTGCTCGATCTGCTGAAGCTAACGAACTCAAATGTGTATGGGCATCAATGTAGCCTGACATTACATATTTACCTTCCAGATCAATAATTTCATAGCCGGATGGAATGGTACTGCCACCCTGTAAAATTCGCTCGATCTTTCCATCAGAGATCAAAATAGTTGAGTTATCAAATATTTGTTCTGCCTCATGATCAATAATATGGCCATTGGTAAGAGCATACGAACTATGTGTAAGTTTTGATTGAGCCAGTGTTAAACCGGAGAAAAGAACGGTGAATATTGTTACTACTGTAAACCTGAGCATACCAAATTAGCTTTATTTTGAATTTGGTCTATTATAGTAAAAGAAGAACAGGATTCCATTTACGCAGGAAAGCAGAAACTTTCTTTAACAACTAATCCCAATGAACCCGTCTGATCTTATTCCCATCTGATTCTAAAACAACTGCTTTCTCCAGACTGGTAAATAGCAATTCCGACCTGCTGGCTGATAGGCGTTGCAGAGCCTCCTTATGTGGATGCCGGTATCTATTTGGTTCTGATAGAGAGATGATCGAGAATTCAGGGGTTACCTTATTAAGGAATTCAAGACCCGAACTCGTACGGCTGCCATGATGCCCTACTTTCAAAACATCCGTGTTCAGGAGATCATCATATTTATTTAAAACACGTTGCTCCTGATGCATCCCTGCATCACCGGTAAACAAAAACTCCGATCGCCCATATATTACTTCTAAAATAACGGAGTGCTCATTGGGATCTGAATTATGAACTTTGCCATCGGGTGCCAAAGTTAGGATCAAAACAGAAGGGTCTATGTTTAAGACATCTCCCTCCTTTAAGGCTTCAACAGGAATACCTTTTTCATCCGCTTTTTCAAGATAGGTTTTATATAATTGTGAGTCGTACTCATAACCTGAATTATAGATCTTACCGATCTCAATTTCATTGATCAGATCCACTATACCCCCGATGTGATCGGAATGAGGATGGCTTAATACGATGGCATTTAGTTTGTTAACCCCACTTGCCTTTAAATGAGGAAGTATCACGGACCTTCCGGAGTTGTAGCCCGGCGACCATACACCCGCATCTATCAGTATG
The DNA here is from genome assembly GCF_056857935.1 of Gracilimonas sp. B-17. Classification (NCBI taxonomy): domain Bacteria; kingdom Pseudomonadati; phylum Balneolota; class Balneolia; order Balneolales; family Balneolaceae; genus Gracilimonas; species Gracilimonas sp. B-17. Next base: position 334,798 of record NZ_JBSXOA010000010.1, on the reverse strand, counting down.
TTCTTACCTTTGGGTGTTTGAATTAAAGCTGCATCACCCTGACCCACATCAAAATACGTTACAGTGAGCTTAGCGGGCTTAAGCTGCTGGCCCACATTCCAGGCCACTAATATGCAGCCGGCCGCAAGCACCAAATTTATCATCTTCCATCGCAATGGGGGTATGTACCACGATGCTATCGCTAATACGAGTATCAGCCAAAAAACAAAGAAAAACGGATTCTCGAGTTTAGCCGTGGTCCACGCCCAGTCCCAAGTTGCCGCCTTCATCACAAATTTTCTCATTCCCTCCAGAAAATAGTAGGATGGAATATTTACCCAGAAACCAAGAATTGGGTTTATAGCTGCGAGGCCCAGAGCCAATAATGACAAAGGAACCACAAGCCCAAGCATTGGAACAAAGAGTGCGTTTGCAAGCGGACTGACCAGTGAGATCTCTCCAAAGTAAAAGACTTGCAAGGGATATAACCCAAATTGTACCACCAGAGAAACGACAACCACCATCAGGGGCTTGCCATACCACCGGAGCCTCACCCAATAGGGTAACAGATTCTGTATGACAGGCAGTATCAAAAGAATGATCAGAACTGCAGAAAATGAGAGTTGGAAACCAATTTCAAAGAGTTGTTCGGGGTCATAGATCAATAAGGTAATAGCTGCAGCAGCCGTTAAATTAATGGAGTCGTTGATCTTGTGGTATAGTTTGCCATAAGTCAAAAAGAATGCCATGACTGATGCACGACTCACCGAGGGAGAAAAGCCTGTAATACCTGCATAGCTCAATAGAATTATAACCAACAGAAACAAACCCATTGCTTTTCCTTGTTTCCGGGACCAGAAATATGGAATGATAACCCAGAAGGGTGCAATAATAAATCCCACATGCAGACCGGATACGGCCATAATATGTGACAACCCCGCCCTTGCAAAAGCAGACTTTGATCTTGTATCAAGATCTTGCTTAAAGCCGATCAATAATGCTTTGGCTATTGGGGCTGTTTGATCTGAAAAATTATTCTCGACAAGATGAAGTGCCTTTTCCCTCCACCAGATCCACTCTGCGACCTTTTGATTTGGTGAAACTTCAAACAAACTGTCAGCTTTCACCTGCACTGATATATCCTGGGATCTCAGATAGGCTTTATAATTGAAATCAAGGGGATTACGTTTTTCTGAAATTGGAATAACCATACCACTCAACCTTACCCTATCCCCCAAAGTCACTTCTTCCCCATCGATCTCATCTGCTAAAACTCTTGATCTGTGGGAAGCTGAAATGGTGACACCATTATAATAAGTTGTATCAACCTGAAGATCCCACCTCATCTTTCCGGTTGCAGTATAGGATATGGATAAGACCTGTCCTGAAATAGTCACCTTTTCCCAGTCAAGTTGCTCTAATAATGCTATCTCAATTGAACTTTGGCTTTGTCGTTCAATTGCCATCCTGAAAACGCCGAAAACAAGAATAAGAAACAAAAACAAAAAAGAAGATAGACTTGTCCAATGTCTCAGAGTTAACTTCCGGCTGAATAATTCAGAAAGAGCATAAAACAGGAGTAACCCTGTAAAAATATATATAACAACCGTAAAGGCCGGTTCATAAAAATAAAAAAGCAGAATACCTGCAATAAAGAATATGGTTATCCTCACTGCAGGATATCTGCTAAATGGAAATCGATATGTCCCCCGTCGCTCCATAACAGTTAGAGCGACTATAGGTCAAATCCTTACAAAAATTTTTAAATCTGTTATTTATTCCTGTGGGGCATCACTTACGGTTGGCACCAAACGATACACCCCGTCACCTTCTGCGGTAAAATAAACGTACCCATCAGGGCCCATTACAATATCACGGATCCTGCCTACACCTTCTACCAGCTTGGTTTCACTCACGATGTCGTTTCCTTCCACATCAAGGTGAGCGATATAGGCAAATTTTAGTGACGCTACCAACAGGTCTCCTTCCCACCCCGGATACTTATCTCCGGTGATAAAGGTCTGACCGGCAGGTGCAATAGATGGATCCCAATATAATACCGGCTGTTCCATACCTGCCCGTGCAGTGTCTTCCGCAAATTCAGTTCCATTATAGTTTATACCATAACTGATCACAGGCCATCCATAATTATTACCGGCTTCAATAATATTGACCTCGTCACCGCCTCTTGGCCCATGTTCATTGGCCCAGATCTGTCCGGTATTCGGGTTCATATCCATACCCTGAGGATTTCTGTGGCCATATGAGTAGACCGCATCAATTCCATCTTCACCAACAAATGGGTTGTCAGAAGGAACGGATCCGTCATCATTCAGGCGGTAAACTTTTCCACCATCTGCATTGATGTCCTGTGGCAGTACATCTCTGTTCCCACGATCTCCAACTGAAAAGAACATATAACCGTCTCTGTCAAATACGATACGGCTACCATAGTGCTGGCCTCGAGTTGAGTTTGGCTCAGCTTTGTAGAGGACTTCAGAGTTTACCAAAGCATCATTTTCAAGCTTGGCTCTCATGATCGCTGTATTGCTGCCTTCACCGCTTCCGGCACTTGAGGCATATGAGAAATAGATCCATCCATTTTCTTCATAGTCCGGATGAAGCGTGATATCTAAAAATCCACCCTGACCGTTTACCTGAAGGTCTGAAGGAATTCCATCGGTGATCTCAGCCATAACTTCACCACCATTAATTCGGTATAACTTTCCACTTTTTTCTGTGACCAGCATATCACCTTCCGGCAGAAATGCGATACCCCACCCGATACCGTCAATGGATACCACTTTTTCGGCTTCTACACTCACATCCACCGGCATTTTTTCTATTTCTTCCGGTTGCCCATTGCACCCCATGCCCACGAGCATCAGTGAAAGGACTACCAATGTTGACGTACTAAACTTTTTAAAACTCATGATTGCCTCAGTTTATTTGAATTATTGATATAGAAATTGTCGAAACTCATCCACGCCCATATAACCGGTTTTTTTCTTAACAACGTTTCCTTCAGCATCCAATATAAGTGATGTCGGAAATACATAGGCTCCTTTACTTTGTGCAAATTCCTTTGATGGGATCTGCTCTTTATTAAAGGTGATCATTTCAGTGGAGTTCCCATCCAACCTTACCGGTATATAGTTGGCGTCCAGAACCTGGCGAACTGTTGAATCAGGAAATACTTCTCGGTCCATAGCTCGGCAGTAGCGACAACCAATCTCAAACACATCTACAAAAATCAGTTTATCTGTTTCTTTCGCTATTTCCTGTGCCTCATGGATCGGTATCCAATCCGGAGAGTTATCATTTACCGGAGATTGAACATTGGTCAGTGAGATATAGACAAATATGCCCAGAAACAAGCTGACAGCTATTATAATGATCGTTTTCTTCTGCATGGATACAACAATTTCTTAATGAATCTAATTATACAAAATAATGACTTCAGATTGGCACTAAACGCATTTATTTACAGTTTTAACATAAATGCTGAAATCATATTTCTTTACCTTTCTGCAAAAATAATGAAATTACGGCTTATGAAAGAAATAGACTCCTATAAATTGGGCAAGGTTCAGGTAACCATAACAGAAACAGAACGACCCAATAAATTAAAAGTGGAGTGTTTTGATGGCGAGTATCGTTCAGAATTTGTGGTCAGTGAGTACGAATTCACAAATTACCGAAGGTTGATGAATCAGCGTATTACCCAGGCTTATAAAAATGCCGGAGATGATCAGGAGTAATGGTCGCACCACTAATTTCTGAGATGAGCTAATGTATATGGCAACCTAAGCAGCAAACAAAAAAATTTCAGACATAAAAAAAGCCAACCTTTTTTTGAGTCCGCCACCTTGTTTTTTCAATAACTGCTTTCAATATACGGCGGAGAAGCGCCTTCAACCAAATCAATTTTCTTTTGTATAACTAATAGTAAGTAATCAAATATTATTCTTAGTTTATAGGCCTGTTTTAATAAATTCAATGCAATCAATACTGTTACATCATGCCTAAAAAGATCGGCGATCTTACTCTATTTTCCGTTGATGATCTGCACGAGATCCTCGGAATTTCTAAAATGACCTTACGTACCTATCTCCGGGAAGGACGACTTCGCGGACGCAAGTTGGGTGTCAGCTGGTACGTAACTGAAGAAGCTATACGCGAGTATTTCGATGAACCGCATTCCGATAGTGATTCATCTTCATCCCCAAAAAATAGGAAAAGCGGGGGGCGCCGGTATATCGTACAGGGCATCAACGACCTGGTGAGCGAAACTGAGGAGTGTGATACAATTGAAGAGGTTATCTCAACCCTAAAAGACCAGGCTATCATCAGCTTGTTTCAAGTGCAGGTGGTTGACCGCGACACAAACGAAATAACAGAAATTATAAAAGCACGAGATTTTTTAGACCAATATGCTAAAGCTTAAAGACACCGGACTGGAAGAATTTTCATTTGGCGATAACCCGGACGACCTGTTCTATATCCTGGTTAACAAGAAGATCAGTCCCGACGGAATTGATGTTGAAAGACTAAGTAAAGCGGATCCCCGAAAATTTGATGCTGTATTAAGTGATATGGGATGTGTGTTGATGCTAAATGGCCTCGAGGTAACCGAACTTTGCATGCGTGGAGAACTGGATAATGAAAATCTTCACGAAAGCATGTTTGAGCTGGCAAAGGATGAGGGAATTATCTGATTCATATTCTATACACTTTTCTGCCCTATCTTTGCTTTATTGATGATAAATTTACCCAAGACCTATGCGAGCCCTGGTGGTTGAAGACGAAATTTTGCTGAATGAGGAGCTGGAGGAACAGCTGCTTGAAGAGCAATTTACCGTTGATACTGCCCTTAATTTTGAACAGGCAGAAAACCTGCTTCTGGGTGAACAATTTGATCTGGTCTTACTGGACCTGAGCCTGCCCGGTGGCGACGGATTGGATCTGCTTAAAATGATAAAGAAGCAGCGTAAAATCTCGGATGAAACGGCTGTCATAATTTTGACAGCTCGAGGAGAGATTGAAGACCGCGTCAAGGGTCTTGAACTTGGCGGTGACGATTATCTCTCTAAACCCTTTGCCATGCCTGAACTCAGGGCACGCATCCATGCTGTTTTGCGCCGGAAGTTTAAGATCAATGATAATGAGATCACCATTGGAGAACTCTCAGTACATCTCGATCATATGAAGGTCTCCATCAGAAATAAACCAATTGATCTGACCGATACGGAATATAAAATGCTGCGTTATCTGTTTCTTAACAAGAACAGGACCGTCACAAGAATTGCCCTTTCTGAACATATCTGGGGGAATAAGATCGATGACCGCTTTTCACTGGATTTCATCAATTCACACATGAAGAACATCCGTAAAAAACTTGCCGACTCCGATGCACCCGACCCTATTGAAACCGTTTATGGTGTTGGATATAAAATAAGAGGCCATGAAGCTTAATAATAAAATTCTTATCAGCAATTCATTGCTTTCTCTGTTCATGCTGATAGTAACCGGTTTTGGAACTTATTATGTGGTCAACACCACGATCTATGACGAACTGGATTTTCACCTTCTTCAACACAAATTTGAAATCCAGCAACAACTTCAGGAAGATCCGGAAAGCCTTGATGAGATCAGAAGACTAGGTGGGCTTGGATCTTATGAATGGGTAGAGATACATAATTTTGATGAAAGCATACCACTGAATTCAAATAACTTCTCCACTGTCGATACAGTACGGTATGCTGATGTTTCTGAATTGGCTGAATCGTACCGAAAGTTAACGACCACGCTTTCTGTTGGGAATGATCATTATTTACTTGAGATCTATGAAGAAGTAGCAGCATGGGATAAGATCAGTTTGACGGTTATGCTTAGTGTACTGGCAGCTCTCTTCATTTGGGTGATCCTCTTATATATTGTAAATCAATTCGCCTTTGGAAGGATCCTTGCCCCTTTCTACCACACCGTGGACAGGCTTGAGCATATTTCATCACCCTCTCAGGTAGGCGAACCCTTCCCTGAACCCAACACATATGAGATCCGGGTATTGAACAATGCCTTGAATACAATGCTTACCCAGATCAAGTCCTCTTTCGAGGATCAAAGGAAATTCATTCAGAATGCTTCACACGAATTGCTGACACCACTTTCCATCATTCGTCAAAAAGCGGAAAAATTGATCTCTGATGCTGAAAACCTGGATCATAACAATGTTGAGAGACTTCATGAAATTCAGCAAACAGCCGTCAGGCTTACCCGGCTCAGTAATGCCTTATTACTCATAAGCAGGGTTGAGAACAGGCAGTTTGAGATGGATGATGAGATCAATGTATTAGAAGTAATTGAACAAGTACTTAAAGAACTGCAGGATTTTATTGAGATCAAAGGCTTGACAATTGAAAAGGAGCTCGATCAAAATTTTGTTTTTAAAGGCAACAAAGAACTTATTCATTCTGCCATTTACAACATGATTCAGAATGCGATCAAATACACTCCTGAAGAAAGTAAGATCCACCTATCCCTGTTTAAAAAAAGTTCCGGGAAAACGGAATTTAGTGTAAGTGATGAAGGACCCGGAATTCCTGAGGAATTGATCAATAAAGTTTTCGACCGTTTCAGAAAGGCAGAAAAACTGTCTGAACATGGCAATTCCAGTCCAGGACTGGGCCTGTCTATTGTGAAGAGTATCTGCGAACTGCACGATCTGGATTACAAAGCTGAAAATAACCCGGATCAGGGTGTTACATTCAGCATCCTATTCTAAATCCACTTTCTCTACAGATTTGGTGATTAGCTTGAATGGAAATTCAATGCTCAAAGTAGATCATCATGTTTCAATCTGTATTACTTGTGGTTTTTATGTTGTTTCAAGCCACCCCCAATTCTACTGATACAACAGATCTTTCGGCTCTAAGTGTGCAAAAAGCACTTGAGATCGCTTACCGGCAAAATCCCCTTATCAATCAGCTACAATATCAGATCAGAGCACAGGAAAAACAGGAGGTTTTGAGCTTTGGTCTTTCAGACCCGGAAATCAGCTATATGAGAGAGGGTATTGAGAAGAGTGAATTTACCGAACAGAGATGGTCTGTTTCCCAAAGTATAGAATTTCCACTTTCTGGTATTTATAGAAACAGGCAAGAACGAGCTACCACAAGTTCTTTAGAACTAAAGCTGCAGGATCTGAAAAATCAGGTCAAAGCTGATGTCAAAACTGCCTATACACAACTGGCTTATGCCCTTCAGTCAGGTAATCTGGCTGGCGAACGGGTTCAGCTTTTTGAGAATTTAAGAGAAGCCGCCCAAGCCCGTGCAGATATGGGGGAATCCTCAGAAATTGATGCCATGCAGGCAGATCTTCAGCTTCAGGAAGCGCGCAACAATCAGGAAACGACTTTCAAAGAGATCATGAATGCCCGATATGATCTGTTTCAAACCATTGGGCTGGATCCTGAAGAACAGACGTATGACATAGGTTTTTCCGACACCCTCAGTTATATGATCGTTGATATAGATCAGGATCAAGTCATGGATCAACTTCAGGATCACCCAAAACTTCAACAGATCGAACGAGAAGTTGATGCCTCTGTATATGGAAAAAAGCTCGCTAAAAGCTCTTACTTACCTGACCTGAACTTAAGTTATTACCGGCAAGACTTCGGTAATGATTATGACTTCTATGGTTTTGAGGTGGGTGTAAGCATACCTCTTTGGTTTGCAAGCAGGCAATCACCTAAGGTTCAGCAGGCCAATGCCATACAAAGTGCCACTGAATGGAAATATGAAGATCAACGGCTACTGATCAAGAAACAGGCCGAACAGACCTGGCACAGTTATGAATCTGCCAAGAATAACATCGAACGATTTCGTGAGAACATTCAAAACAAATCTCTGGAGCTCGTTCAAATGACTCAAAAAGGATACAGCCTTGGAGAGCTGGACCTGCTTACCCTGCTTGAGGCGCAGCGAACCTATCTAAGAACGCAGGAAACATACTATCAAACCCTCAGAGACTATTATTTAACGGTGATAGACCTGGAAAGATACCTGCAAACCGACATCATTTTTAACTAGGATAAGACAACCGCAATGAAAGCAATACCTAATAAATTCACAGTACCCTTTTCACTGAAATCTGCTGTTTCTCTTTTTATATCCGCATTTATAATGTTCATTGGATGCTCCGGTAGCTCAGACTCGCCTACCATAAATGATACTGGAACACCTCCATCGCTAAGATCTGAACAAGCCGTGCAAAGTATCAAACTGACTCAGGAGCAGGCAGATAACCTGAAAATTCAAACCTACACCGTTACTTCAGAGCCTGTATCATTTTCCATTGAGGCGCCGGGTGAGGTCTTTCCTGCCCCTGAAAGGATCTCAGTGGTAAGTGCCCCGATCGATGGACGGGTTTCAAACATCTTTGCCCACGAAGGGGAAAGAGTTTCTAAAGGAGATCCACTTCTGGAACTTGAAAGCCTGGAATTTGCCAACCTGGTTGCAGCTTATCTGGAAGCTACCGCTGAGATAACCTATCAGCAACAGCAGGTTGAACGCCTGCAGGTATTAACTGAAGATAAGATCAGTCCACTCAGAAATTTGGAGCGGGCACAAGCTGACCTGAGACTCGCACAAACCCGGCAAAGTGCCGCACTGGCTCGCTTAAAAGCTGTTGGGATCACTGAAAGCCAGACCAAACGCTGGGACCCTTTTGCCTCTGATCCGAACGCCAGGTTAACCATTTACGCCTCCATCGATGGCGTTCTGAACGAACATTTGATTGAAATGGGGGAATCAGTCACAGCTTATCAACGACTCCTCGATATTATCGATAATAAAGAAGTTCTGGTTCGTGGGTTCATTGCCCCTGAAGATGCCTATTTCATAAAACCCGGTACTTCACTCACCATTAACGAAAGGGCCAGCCGCGAGGGAGTTTCAGCCCATTCCATTAATGCTAGAGTTACTACGGTCAATCCGGCATTGGATCAGAATAACAGGTCCGTAGTATTGAACTCCATTGTAACAACAGAAAATAACTGGCCGCTGGTCGGGCAAAGTGTACGCCTCACATACCAGGCTCAACCGGAGGAAAACACCATCAGTATACCGATCACAGCTGTTCAGTACGAACAATCTGATGCCACGGTCTTTGTTCAGCTTTCAGGTCTTGAATATGAAAAAAGGAGCGTAAGTATAGCTCGCATCACTGATGAACATGCCATTTTAAATAGCGGGCTCGAACCGGGAGAAAAAGTAGCCATCACCCAGGTATTCAGCCTGAAGGCCCTCGAGCGTTTTGAGCAATTTGCAGACTAACATTTCATAAGCGACACCATGCTAAACAATATTATTGACTTCAGCCTTCGCCAAAAATTTGTTGCCCTTTCTCTGGTTGTTTTGATGGCCGCGGGCGGCATCTTTTCCCTGCAGGATATACCCATCAATTCTCAACCGGATGTAACCCCCGTACAGGTTCTCGTTATCACTAAAGCCGGCCGTTACTCTCCCTATGATGTGGAAAGACTCGTTAGCTATCCAATTGAAACCGCCATGAACGGGTTGCCCGATATCAAGGAAGTTCGTTCCATTTCACAGTTCGGGCTATCGGCAGTTACCATAGAGTTTGAGGAAGGCACTGACATCTATTTTGCCCGGCAGCTGGTTAGTCAAAGAGTTCAAAGTATAGCAGATGAATTGCCCGAAGGTGTTTCATCTCCACAGCTTGGACCAATTTCAACCGCATTGGGAGAGATCGTTCAATATGTGGTTAGAGGACAAAATCATACCCTTACTGAGCTTCGTACCATACAGGATTGGCTGATCGCTCCTCAACTCAAAACCGTACAGGGTGTGACCGAGATCAACTCATTTGGTGGCTTTGTGAAACAGTATGAGGTTCAGGTGGATCCGGACAGACTCCGTAACTTTGGTATTGGTTTGAAAGACCTGACCGAGGCCATCGAGAACAATAACAGTGTTTCCGGTGGTAATTACCTGGAGCACAACCGTGAGCAGTACATCATTCGTGGTTTTGGGCAGATCAGTACCGCAAAGAATATCGAGGACATCATTGTCAAAGAGCTGGATAATCGCCCAATTTATGTGAAGGATATTGCTGAGGTTACCCTAGGCCGGCAGCTTCGGCAGGGGGCGGTTACCCAGGATGGAAATGGTGAAATTGTGACCGGTATCGTCATGATGCTTCGTGGTGGTAACGGACGGGAAGTGATCGAAGATATTGATGTCAAGATCGATGAAGTGAATAAGAGTTTGCCGGAAGGTGTGAGTATCGAAAAATTTTATGATCAATCTGACCTGGTGGATCGAACTACAGATACCATAATAACAAACCTGGTAGAAGGTGGTTTCTTTGTGATCGCAGTTCTGTTATTACTTTTAGGCGAAATAACCGGCGCCATCATTGTAGCTTCTGTGATCCCCCTTTCCATGCTCTTTGCCTTCATTGGAATGGATCAGCTTGGCCTTGCCGCTAACCTGATGAGTTTGGGTGCTATTGACTTTGGTATGGTGGTGGACGGTTCTGTGGTGATGGTGGAAAATGTCGTTCACCGGCTCAATCATGATAAGTCTGAAAAATCAAAACTGGTAGTGATACGTGAAGCTGCTCACGAAGTGGCCCGGCCGATCTTCTTTGGTGTACTCATAATTTTAATGGTTTATGTGCCTGTCATGACCTTTTCAGGTATGGAGGGTATTTTATTCAGACCTATGGCCATCACTGTAGCAACGGCTGTATTCGGCTCATTGATCCTTGCTCTGGTCTATATTCCTGCCATGACTGCCATTGTCTTTAAGAATGGAGTGAAGCTTCGAAAAAATTATGTGATCAACTGGCTTCGACCACGATACAAAAGATTCCTTGAGCTTAGCCTCAATAAAAAGACCATAACTATTGGGTCTGCCGTTGTGATCTTCCTTTCATCCCTGACTCTTCTTCCTTTTTTGGGAACTGAATTCTTACCCGAGCTGGACGAGGGATCTATTCTGGTTGAACAGGTTCGGATGCCTTCTGTGACGCTTGAAGAATCAGTGGAAAATGCTAACTGGTTTGCCGGCAAACTCACTGATAATATCCCAGAAATCAAAACGGTCGTTCCCAAAACCGGTCGTTCTGACCTCGCCAATGACTGGATGGGCGTTCATCAAACAGATGTTTGGGTGATCCTTAAACCTCGGGAGGAATGGCGTGACGGACTGTCAAAAGAAGATATTGTTGACCTGATCAGACCTTATCTTGAAACAGAACCGGGACTATCCTACAACTTTACACAACCCATTGCCATGCGGGTTGATGAACTTACCAGTGGAGTAAAATCAGATATTGCGGTCAAGATATTTGGTGAAGAACTTGAGGTTTTAGACAGGATTGGGCGTGAAATTTCATCTATTCTGAGTGGACTTGAGGGCACGGATAATCACTACCTGGAACAGAGTAGCGGACAGCCTTATTTCAATATTGAGATCGACCGTGAAGCCGTGGCATCTTTTGGGCTGAACGTAAATGATGTTCAGCACGTGATCGAAACCGGTATTGGTGGCAGTATTGCCGGAGAGATCTTTGAAGGTCAGCGCCGCTTTGATATCGTGGTTCGTTTACCTGAAAATCTGCGTAATTCATTTCAGGATATCATGGAGGTTCCGCTTCAGTTGCCAAACGAAGGATACATACCTTTAAAGCAGGTTGCCCACATCTATGCTGAGGAAGGTCCGCGGGAAATAGCCCGTGAAAATAGCTGGAGACGAGCCATACTTGGTATCAATATTAGAGACATCGACACAGGTACTTATGTAGCAAACCTTCAGGAAGCCATTGAAAGTCAGATCGATATTCCTGCCGGTTATTTCCTGCAATACGGCGGAGCATTTGAGGATCAACAGCGAGCCATGAACCACCTGTATATTGTAGTCCCAATATCGCTTCTTATCATCATTGGTTTGCTATATATGATGTTCGGCCAATTCCGGTTCACCATGCTGATCTTTCTGAACCTGCCGATCGCACTATCTGGAGGGATCTTTATTCTATGGGTACGTGGATTGTACCTTTCCGTTTCTGCAAGTATTGGGTTTGTGGCCCTTTTTGGTGTGGCCGTGTTGAATGGTATCGTCCTTATCTCTCATCTCAACGATCTTCGAATTCAGGGTAAGGGATTGAAAGAGGCTGTCATCCAGGGGTCTGCTGATCGGTTACGGCCCGTATTGATGACGGCATTGGTTGCAAGCCTCGGATTCCTGCCCATGGCCTTTAATGTTGGGCCGGGCTCAGAAGTACAGCGCCCACTAGCTTCTGTTGTGATCGGCGGACTGGTTACTTCGACTCTACTCACATTGTTGGTACTGCCCACCATCTACCACTGGATGGAAAAAGGCAAAGAATTAGTGGAAAAGACTCAGGAATTCTAACCCAAAGGAGTACACCATGAATCCTGCACATTTACACCTTATTGTTAATCATATACCCATCTTTACAACCGTTATCGGGATCTTCATTTTGATCTGGGGCATGTATAAAAGTAATGCTTCTGTTCGCAATATAGCTTTTGTACTGTTTATTTTTGGCGCAGTCGGAAGTTATGTCGCCATTGAGACCGGGGAGTCAGCTGAAGATATTGTTGAAGAGGTGGCCGGAGTATCACATGATGCCATTCACGACCATGAAGAAGCAGCTGAAGTTTCGTTTTGGTTTGCCATTGTAATGGGCTTACTAAGTATCGGAGCACTGGCTGCTAAAAAACTTAACCTCAGATTTGAGACAGGTCTGCATATTGTGATACTTTTAACAGCTTTGATCACTGCCGGCATTCTTATGTATGTAGCTTACGAAGGCGGAGAGATCATGCATCAGGAGGCTTATACCGAAGAGGTTCAAACAGACAATTGATCTATTTCAAAGGGAGAATTTTTCAACCACCAGTGCCATGACCTCAATAGGCAGATGACCGTTTTCCCATCATTGATCTCACCGGAATGCACCATTTCTACAGCTTCTTTGAACCGCAGCTTGTGGCGAGTCACAAACTCATCATCATCTACCTCTTGAGGAACAGACTTTAAATTCCAGGCAACGTAAATGTGAATGACCTCATCTGAATAACCAATTCCCGGATAAAAATGCCCTACATAAGACAGGTTCTCAGCACTGACACCCGCCTCCTCTTTTAATTCTCGCCTGGCTGTTACCTCCTGCGCCTCACCTGCGTCTATTTTCCCGGCCGGAACTTCCCAGAATATCTGACCTATAGGATAACGAAACTGTCTTAACATCATGATGTCCCCATTTTCATAAACAGGGACAACGGCACAGGCACCGGGATGTTTGATCCATTCACGGGAGGATCTTGATCCATCAGGCAACTCTACTTCATCATAAAACACATGTAATAGCTTCCCCTTGAAAACCTCTTTTGAATTCAGCTTTTTTTCTACCAGTAATTTATGGTCCTTCATATTGGTTTTAGAGTGTTAATGACTGTAAATTTGGTGCTCAATATCGCAAATAAAAACAAGGTTTGGCTACAAACACCAAAAATATAGACGGGAAAAAGGTGAAGGTTTCAGGACGGGTCATGACCTGGTCTAACATGATCTCTTTTTCCAGAATTTTGGTAGCCTTCCCTATTGTTTATTTGCACTACATCAATGACTTTCAGGTTACCACCACTTCTGGCTTATTGATCCTGTACGGAGTAATATCGGATTATCTGGATGGCCTCATAGCTCGTAAAACAAATACGATCTCAGAAGTCGGAAAAATGATCGACCCGATCGCTGATAAGTTATGTGCCCTTGTATTATTTATTTATACAGTTTGGATCGGATGGATCCCGCTTTGGTTTTTGATCCTGGCAATGTTTAGAGATATCTCCATCATGCTAGGCTCATATTTCATAAAAAGTAAGTATGATAAAGTGGCAATGGCCATCATGTCGGGAAAAATATCAGTAAATGTACTGGCTCTTTACTGGATCTCCGTATTTTTTTTCCCGGATGTTACAAATGTTCACATGTTTTTAATGGCTTGTTCGGTAACATTAATGGTCATATCGTGGATAGATTACTTTAATCGCTACCGCCTCATTATGCGCGGTGCAGAATTCAATTAGTTTAGGACATGGGATTTCTAGAAAAATTAGGACTTAAGAAAAAAGAAAAGCTTGACGAAGGTGTCCAAAAAAGCAGAGACGGTCTTCTCAACAAGATCGGAAAAGCTTTTGTTGGCAAAGACAAAGTTGATGGCGCTATTCTTGATGACCTTGAGGAGATCCTGATCACTTCTGATGTCGGGGTCAACACAACGATAGAGATAATAAAGAAAATTGAAGCCCGTGTTGCCAGAGACAAATTCGTCACGCAGGATGAATTACAAACCATGTTGCGGCAGGAGATCGTAGACCTGCTGGAAGACAATGCCCCGGATAAACCGGCAGAATTTGATGCTGAATTTCCGGTCAAGCCACACGTTATTCTGGTGGTAGGTGTTAATGGCGTGGGTAAAACAACCACCATCGGTAAATTGGCACATCTCTATAAAAAGGCCGGGAAAAAGGTGATCATGGGTGCCGCTGATACTTTCCGTGCTGCTGCCGTTGATCAGCTTAAGATATGGAGTGAACGGGCGGATGTTCCTATCATCCAACAGGGACAAAATGCTGACCCGGCTTCCGTTGCTTACGATACCGTAGCGGCAGCCAAAGCCCGAGGATCGGATGTGGCACTGATAGATACTGCCGGACGTCTTCACAACAAGAAAGCCCTGATGGAAGAGCTGGCTAAGATCAAAAGAGTTATGGGCAAAGTAGTAGAGGGAGCCCCTCATGAAGTGATCCTGGTACTGGATGCCTCTACCGGACAAAATGCATTACAACAGGCACGAGCCTTCACTGAAACCGTTGATATCACCGGGCTGGCACTGACAAAACTGGATGGGACTGCCAAAGGCGGGATCGTGATCGGAGTTTCTCACGAGCTAAGTGTCCCCGTCAAGTATATTGGATTGGGTGAGCAAATTGAAGACTTACAGGTCTTTGACCGCGCCAATTTTGTGAATGCTTTGTTTGGGGAATAAAAAAAGCCGGATTATCCGGCTTTATTAAAACATTTATAGCCCGTATTCTTTTCACCTATAACTCATTTATAGATATCAACTTCATTGAAGGCGAGGTAATGCAGCTTTCAACTACGGCAGATTAAAGCGGGTACTTTTTAATTGGTATAATTCCAGAGAATGACTTTTCATCCAAAAAATTAATGGATCAGCTTACAGGTACAGCTTTTGTGTTTTAACCTATTAAGTTTCTTCGGTATCGGGATCTCCGCCTTTTCCGCCATCGCCGTCTCCACCTTCAGTATCTGGGTCTGGATCTGTATAGAATATCTGTTTTTCCATTGGTAGTTTATTTAATTTGTTGTTCTTTCCTAAAGGAACAAGTTTATACATATAGTTGCAAACTGCAATGGAAACTAAAAAGTTTATGATCCGATTTTATATCCTAAGTTTCGCTTTAATTTTCAGTTTCCATTGTGGCTTAAGTGCCCAACAAGTCTCGCCTGACTCTTTGATGGACAGTGGAAGTATTTTTCATAGAAATAATGAATACGATAAGGCTGGAGAAGATTTTAAACAGGCGATGAAGCTTTACCTCCAAAGAAAAGATACCATTAGCTGGATCGGGGCTTCTTTTCAATATGGATCTGCATTAGTTGAACAAGGATTTGTACGAGAAGGGATAACAGTTTTTAATAAAGTTGAGAATAAAAAGCCTCTGAATATTTCTTTAAGCCTCGAAGCTAGAAAAGCTAATTTATTAGGATGGGCTTACGAAAAGTTAGAAATGCCTGACTCCGTAAAATTTTATTTATCTAATGGCTTAAAATTAGCAGAGCAGGGGCAAGACTCGTTACAAATAGCCCGAATTAGTAATAACTTATCATACTATTACCAAAATGAAGGAGATTATGAAAGAGCTTTCAAACTTCAAAAAAAAGCTATTCAATATTTTACCCTTATAAATGATCTGCCACGACTTTCTGCTGTTCTAAACCGATCTTTTCTTACGATGATGGATCTCGGGCTATACCAACAAGCAGAGGAGTACATCCGCCAAAGCCTGGCCATTCGGGAAGAACTGGGCAACCCCAATCTGCTGGATGTAGCTTACCACAACCTGGCCTGGAATTTTGAGCGGCAGGGACAAAGGGACAGTGCCATTATTTACTATCAAAAATCGCTGGAGCTTTCCCGGCAGTTGGGCAACCCGTACGATATCACCCAAACTCTGGATAATATTGGAGGCCTGTACGAGCGCTCCGGAGACTTTGAAAATGCCCTTGCCTACTATAACGAATCCCTTGACATCAACCGTGAAATTGAACGACCGGCTTCCGCCGCCGAAAGTTTGCTGCGTATTGCACGGGTGGCTGTTCAAAATAATGACCCGGAAAATGCATCCGCTTTCTATCTTGAAGCTTTAGATTGGTTAGAAGAGGCTAACGATCCCAGGCTGTTATCCTCTATTTACTTAGACCTTGCCAACCTTGAAACAGATCAAAAAAATTACCAATCGGCAAAAGAGTATATCACCAAAGCCCGGAAGATTGCTGAAGAAAAAGGATTTAAAACCCGGCAGATTAGAACTTTTAATTCTCTGGGCAAACTTTATGAAAAAGAAGGAGACCTGCATGCCAGTTTAGCTTCTTATCGCCAGGCCTATGAGTTATCTTCAGAAAGCACGGTCCCGGAGAAAATTCCCACCGCCATTCTACTCGCCAAAGCATATAATAGAGCTTCCTCAGATAGCGCCTTTATCTTAGCTGAAGAAGTTTTTTCTCTTATTGACTCCCTTCGCACAAATGTAGCAGGGCTTGCTTTTCGGTCCGGATTTTTTAGTCAGCATGCAGGGTTTTATAATGAAGTGGCCTCTTGGCATATCACAAGAAGAAATGATCCTAAGAAAGCTTTTGAGCTGATCGAGTCTGCCAAGGCCCGAGTATTGATAGATGAGCTTGCTGAGGCACGGGAAAAAGAACTTAGTTCTCTGGATGAATCAACCCTTATCAAAAAGCAGCAAAAGGCCAAGCAAATTGACCGATTATACAATCAACTTTCTGCAACAGAGTCACTAACCAAAAAAAGTACCATACGGGATGAGCTCAAAGATCTTGAGTTCGAATATCAAAGTTTTCTGAATGAACTGCATGTAAGTAATGTAAGTCTTAAAGACTTCAAGTACCCTCAGCCGATTACCCTCCAGAAAGCTCAGGATATGCTGGATTCTGAATCTGCAATTTTGGAATATGCTTTCACTGAAGAACATGTGGTTCGGCTTTTGATCACAGAAGATAATATTACTGGCAGTATTCTTATGCCGGAAGGTTCACCGGAAGCAAAACAGTACTTTACTGAAAAGATCAGAACTTTCCGGGAAGCGATCACAAGCAAAGCTTCGGTTAATGAAATACAAGAGATCGGAGCCTCTCTTTATAGTCAACTTATTCCCTCTGAAGTTTCTGAAAGCAGAAGTGAAATTTCGAACTTACTGATCATACCCGGCGGAGCACTTACTTTTCTTCCCTTCGAAACCCTAAGCAATAACAACCAATATTTGATCGAAGACTTTCATATTAAATACCTCCCTTCGGCTTCTATCTATTCATTTATAAATAACCCACACCGGACTACAAATTTTGAGTTATTGGCTCTTGCCGGTTCCGGCTTTGAAGGAGGCGATGGGCTTACCAGTCTGAGTAGCTCGCAGGCCTCTTTTGCCTCCTTGCCTTCTACCTTACTGGAGGTGGATTCCATCTCAGTTAATTTCACTAATTCCAGGATTCTTAAGAATGATGATGTTACCGAGGCTAACTTAAAGTCTCATGATCTGAGTGATTTCCGCTTTATCCATTTTGCCACCCATGCCGAGGTGAACGAATCAACTCCTTCTCAAAGCGGGTTGTTACTTTCCAAGAAAACTGATGTAGAATCTCTTTTTGGTGAAGACGGATATCTGAACAGCCGGGAAATTTCCGGGCTAAAACTGAATGCAGATCTTGTAACCTTAAGTGCGTGCAATACCGGAATGGGTAAAATTGTGACAGGTGAAGGCTTGCTTGGATTGCAGCGTTCCTTCCTCTCCGCCGGGGCTTCTTCAGTGATGGTTAGCTTATGGAGCATCTACGACCGAAGTACTGCAGATTTCATGTCCGAGTTTTACAGTATGCTTAAGACACATGAGAGTGCAGACTATGGCATCATGAACCGAACATTAGATTGGTTTGGCCTGTATGAGCATCCATTATTTGATTATAAAGCCAAAGCCTTAAGAGATGCCAAGTTAGCCATGATCTCTCACCCTTACTATAGCCACCCTGTTCACTGGGCTCCGTTCATACTGATCGGCAAATAAAAAAGGGATGAGCTTCCTGGGCCCATCCCTTCCAATGTGATTTTGAATACTTTATAAGATCACCTGGGCTGCACCTGTGTCTTTTCAATGAATTCCTGATTATCTACGATCGGCCGTCCTGGACTATTTGCCAACAAAGCTGTCAAATGATATACCAATTGGGTTCTTTGTAAAAAGGGTTCAAACGTGATCTTTTCGATGTGATCCTGAGGGCGGTGATAGTCTTCATGGGTTCCGTTAAAGAAAAACACGAAAGGAACACCAAGGCGGCCAAAGTTCCAATGATCGCTTCTTCTGTAAAACTGATTAGGGTCGTTCAGGTCGTTATACCTCATGCTAAGATCAAGACCTGGGCCCATCTCATTTGCAACCCGGGTCAAACTATCTAATCCTGATGAAATGATATGCCCACCTATGATATATACATAACTGCTGTCTTCCACGTGCTCCGGGTCAACACGACCGATCATATCCATATTGATATTGGCCACCGTATTCTGAATGGAATAGATCGGGTGATCTGAGTAATAACGAGAGCCCAGCAACCCTTTTTCCTCACCTGAAACATTTAAAAACAGCACACTTCGCTTTGGACCGGCGCCGGCATTTTTTGCCTTCATCATGGCCTGTGCTGTTTGTAACGAAGCGGTGGTTCCACTTCCATCATCATCAGCGCCATTATAAATATTATCCCCGGTTGAATCAGGGCTGCCGACCCCTACGTGATCATAATGTGAGCTTAGTACTACAACTTCATGTTTCATGGACGGATCTGAACCTTCCAGAAAAGCCACCACATTTTGTGTTTCAACAACATTTTCGTTTACTGAAGGACGATGTTCCAGCTTGTAATTAAGGGCGTACGGTTCAAATGATTCGGGCTGAGAAAATATTCTTTGCTGCATTTCTTCGAGGGCATCTAGGCTTTGCAGACCTAACATCTCAGCTCCCAACTGTGGGTGCACACGATTGAAGGCAGGGGCATTACCTGAGTTGTTGTCTTGCAAATATTTAAGTGAAAGCCCTCTTCCCTGACCAAACCCTGCCATCCTTCCTTCTGCTTCCTGCTCAAAATCTTCAATGTCAGTTCCAACAATTATTATCGTGCCAAGTGCTCCTTCATTTGCCAGCGCAGACTGCAGATATCTCATGTTGGTCTTACCCTCCTCATAAAATACAAGAACCCACTTACCTGAAAGATCTGTAGAAAAATGATCCACCCCGGTTTCTTCATCATTAATTCCCCCACCAACAAACACTACAGGCCCTTCCAGCGGATCATTACCTCCAAAAATGGTCACAAAATTTCCATATTCATTGTTGTTATGGACCGACCTTTCAACGACCTCACCATTTTCAGAATTCGTCAGAATGTAAGAGATCTCATCGATAGCAGGTTGAATTAGCTCATAATGCTGAAAATAGGTCTCATTATCTCCTACCGGCTTCAACCCCATTTCCCGATATCGTTTTGCCAGGAACCTGGCTGCCTTTTGTTCACCGATAGTGCCCGTTTCGCGTCCCTGCAAGGAATCGTGGGCCAATACGGCAAGATCATTGTAAAGGCCATCAACTGTTATTTCATCCGCAAATGAATAGATATCAGCTTTTTGCTCATTTTTAGAACCATTAAGTGTACTGCATGAAACAAAGGCTGCAAGTAGAATGGTAAGTAGTATATTCTTCGTCATTATTTGATCTTTTATAGTATTTAATTAGCTCCTATTATCTCATCCACAGGCTTGAGGTCGATATAAAACTCCGTTGGGTCTTCTTCAAGAAAGAGATTGATCTGTTGTTCTTTGATCATCTCAAGCACCGCTAAAAAGGTCACCACTACATAGATCTTATTTTGCAGTGTTGAGCACACTTCCATGAATGATTGCTTTCCATATTCCTGCAATCGATTCAACACAAATTCAGATTGTTCCTCAACAGTTGTACTCACTTTTTCAACGTGATGTACAATATTTTTTCTCTCTATATCCTGCAGAACCTTCTTAAACGCAGCTATCAGATCGAACATGGTAACGTCCTGAAGTGCCTCACCTGAAGCTTGTTGTTCCACGGTATCAGCTTCAGGATACCCTCTCATATACTTTTTCCGGGTCTCTTCATCCATATCTGCCATCTTCTCTGACATTTCCTTATACCGCTTGTATTCCAGCAGACGCTGAACCAGCTCATATCTTGGATCGGTTTCATCAAGTTCTTCTTCATCAGAATCTTCCCGGGGAAGCATCATCTTAGCCTTAATGGACATGAGCATACTTGCCATCAGGATAAATTCACTGGCTACATCCAGGTCCAGGACCTCTAGCAGGTTTATATACTCCAAAAATTGCTTGGTGATGTAAGAGATCGGAATATCATATATATCCAGTTCATCTCTTTTGATGAAAAAGAGTAACAGGTCTAAGGGACCTTCAAAATTATTTAGCTGAACTCTATACATATCTTATAATATTACACTCTTGAAGACTTAATTTCCTGTTTTTCTTTTCGTAGCTAATGTTATTTTAGGGTTTGGTTTAACCAAGTGTATTAAAAACATGGATTATTCAAAATTTGTTGATGCGGTCCTGGAGGATGATGAACCAATGATAACAAAACAGGTGAAAGTTATCACTGCGGTTCTTATCAAATTCCTTACTGTGCGTTTGAATGCTTCCTTCGAAGACGCGCAGGATTGCGCACAAAATACACTCCTTATTGCATTAGAAAAAATTCGAAATGACGAATTAACACACCCTGATGCTCTCATAAATTACCTGTTTACTACTTCAAAACACGAGTATTTTAGAGTCCTTTCAAAGGATAGGGAGGTCAATTATGAAGACCTGCCGGAGCATCATTCCACAAAAGCCGATCAATTGCATCGATTGGTTGACAAAGAGAAAATGTCGCTTTTAAAGCGCTGTATGGAGGCATTAAAGGCTGATTACAGAAAGTTTATAGAGTACTGGTTTGAAAACCCCGGTTATGAAACTGCGGTAGTAGCAGATCACTTTGGCATATCTGTGAACAATGCCTGGACCAAGAAACACCGTATCATAAATGTCCTGAAAGAATGCATCGAAAAAAAATTTCAAAAATAGTGTAAGGAATTGCTTTCTCATCGCTCTAACTATAAGAGTTCAGAATGTATTAGAAATACATTCTGGTATTTTGACATAAAATTTAAACAATGAAGGATTCGAGAGAAAAAGACATTCGGCGGCAAATTGATGCCTATATAAAAGGCAACTTAGGGGAAAACGAGATCCAGGAACTTTGGAATGAATTTGCCAAAGATCCTGACCTGCTGGAACTGCTTGAACTTGAGGTCAACATCAAAGAACTGATCGAGCAGAAAGCAGACTCTTTTATTAATGAGGAACCGGAACAAACCCCGGTCAGGAAATTACCTAAATGGATCTGGCATGCAGCTGCAGCAGCTGCTATTATATTAGTGGCACTGGTTCAGTTATTCCGAGTTGATGATGCAGTCAGTCTCGACCAAATGGTTGTACAAAATATTGGACCCACTCAGATCGAGACTTCAAATGCTATCCGTTCTAAAGATATGACCATAACTTCTGCAGACTCGTTGCTGAATCTGGGCTTTCAGGCTTTCCTTTCAGGTGATGATAACCGTGCACTAACCCTTTATATGGAAGTGATAACGAACTATGATGAAGAGCCTTATGGCTCCAAGGCCTATTTGAATAAGGGCATCATTCATTACAACAATCATGAATATGAGCAAGCAATATTCGAATTTGGGCAAGCTATCGATCGGGTTGAAGGCAATCGCATGATAACCGAAAAAGCTTACTGGTATCTTGGCAATGCACTGGTAAATACCGGAGAACTTGAAAAAGCAAGAAACGCTGTTACAAAGACGTATCAGCTTGATGGGGTATTCAGAAGCCCGGCTTTCAGTCTACTTAAAAAGTTAAATGAAGAGCTGGGTTATTCTGATTCTCAAGATGTTAAACAAATAGATTGAGCGGACCTGTCGTTTAATCTGCCATTGGTATAGGTTCATCTGCATCTTTCATATGATTCATGAAGAACTCATGGGCACTTAGCTTTGAACTGCCTTTTTTCTTTTCCGCCCTTGAATAGGTTCCGTCAGTCATAAGTAACCATCGCTGCTTGTTGTCATTGAAATAGATATTGAATGCGAATTGCAGGTATTTTTTTAACTTCTCATTTTCGATCGGGGTGATCACCTCCACTCGAGCGTCTAAGTTTCGATGCATCCAATCTGCTGAACCGATGAAATACTTATGTTCCCCCCGGTGATTAAAATAGTAGAGCCTTGAATGTTCCAGATATCTCCCAATAATGGAGTGAACGGTTATGTTTTCGCTCAACCCCTCCTTACCGGGTATTAACCGGCAAACACCACGAACGATAAGGTCAATATTTACCCCTGCTTCAGAAGCTTCATATAATTTTTGGATGATCAAAGGATCTTCAAGGCTGTTCATTTTTGCAATTATCCTTGCCGGACGCCCATTTTTTGCTTCTTTTATCTCAAAATTGATCAGATCTGTCATTTGACGACGCATATGATGTGGGGCTACAAAGAGTTTTTCAAACTTTTGTTCGGGAGCATAACCCGTTAAGAGATTAAAGACATCTGTTACGTCAGAGCAAAGTGTCTCCTCACAAGTAAATAAGGCCATATCCTCATATAACTGAGCCGTGTCCGGATTGTAGTTACCGGTGCCAATGTGGCAATAGGTTCTGAGGTCATCTCCCTCTTCACGAACCACCATGGTCAGTTTTGAATGGATCTTTAAACCCGGTATCCCATAAGCCACATGTACACCATAGTTCTCAAGTTTTTGTGCCCAGTTTATATTACGTTCTTCATCAAAACGCGCTTTGATCTCTACCAAAACCGCCACCTGCTTGCCTTCTTCAGCAGCATGCATCAATGAGTGCATGAGTGGAGAGTCCTGAGAGGTTCTGTACAAAGTTTGCTTTATGGCCAGCACTTTTGGGTCTTTGGCTGCTTCTTCAATAAACCGCTGTGTGGTAAGTTCAAAACTATGGTAAGGATGATGCACCATGAAGTCCCCCTTTCGGATCACTTCAAAGATACTTGGCATTTCTTCATCAGGGGCATGGCGTAAGGCGGGGTGTAAAACCGGAGTCCAGTTCCGCTCCTTCAACCGATTGAACCCATCCAGTTTTGCAATATCTATAACATCAGCTAAACCAATGGTCCCTTTCATTTCGTACACATCACTCCAGCTAATATTCAGATGATCCAGTAAATACTTCTTAATGTGCTTTGGCATCGCCGCATCCAGCTCAAGCCGTACTATCTCTGCAAACTTACGTTCCCTCAATTCATCCTCGATCGTTTCAAGCAAGTCTTCAGCTTCCTCTTCATTTCGATCAACCGAGGCATTTCTCGTTACCCTGAACATATGAGCTGATATCACTTCCATCCCCGGAAAGAATTGATCCATTTTTTCACGGATGATGTCTTCTATGGGTACCAAAATAACCTTATTCCCTTTTCGATGAACCTGAATAAAACGGCTTCTATTGGCAGGGATCTTTAAGCGGGCAAAGGTCTTTTCATTTGAACGGCGGTTGATCAGCTCGATCGCGAAGGATAAGCTCTTATTTGAGATAAATGGAAATGGGTGAGATTCATCTACTGCCAAAGGTGTAACGATAGGATAGATCTGTTTCTGAAAATAACGGTCGCCTACGCTTTTTTGGTAATCGGTCAAATCCTGATAACCTTTGATCTGAATGCCTTTTTCAGCAAGTTTTGGCAACAGATCCTCAAAGAAGCATCCCCGATACGTTTCGATCATATCCTGAACTTCACTGCGAACCGATTTAAGCTGATCGGTCGGTGTCATGCCATCTACAGATAATTCCTTCACCTCTGCAAGCTGCTGTCGTTTCAATCCACCTACTCTTTTCTGGAAGAATTCATCAAGATTTGAGCAAACAATAGATAGGAACTTAACCCTTTCAAGAAGCTTATTTTTCTCATTCATAGCTTCAGCCAGAACACGTTCGTTAAACTTCAGCCAGCTAAGCTCATAATTAAAGAAATAATCATTCCCGAATATCTTCAGGTTACTGGAGCGCAGATCTTTATGCATTCCCTTTTGTTTAAGGATCTCATTTTTTTTGGGATTTGCTAATTTCTTGGCAATCTTTGCTTTCTGAGTGATCGAGGGATCCAGGCTCATTTCATCCGGTGATAATGACGTTTTTTTCATGATTGCTTCGATTAATTAGCTGCGCATTTAGCTCGGAAACTAAGTATTATAATATAAACTTAGCGTTAACAAATACACGATCATAACGTGAATAATCCCCTTTTAAATCCTGAGGAGAAAGAAGAAGCTTTTGAACAGACCGTACGCCCCGGATCTCTTGAGGAATTTATTGGCCAGAAAAAGGCTATTTCAAACCTCGCCATTTTCATTAAAGCTGCCAGACAACGAGGTGACGCGCTTGACCATGTGATCCTTTCCGGACCTCCCGGACTAGGTAAAACGACTTTATCCTATATCATTGCCAACGAAATGGGAGTGAAGATCCGACCGACCACCGGACCGGTCTTGGAAAAACCGGGTGACCTGGCCGGTATGTTAACCAACCTGGAAGAAGGGGACGTACTCTTTATTGATGAGATCCACCGGCTTAACCCGGTGATCGAGGAGTATCTGTACTCTGCCATGGAGGATTATAAGCTGGACATCGTGATCGATTCCGGCCCAAATGCGAGAAGCATTCAGATAGAACTCAATCATTTTACATTGGTGGGTGCCACTACCCGAAAAGGTTTACTGACCGCTCCGCTTCGTGCCCGTTTCGGCATCGATATGCGCTTGGATTATTATGATGTGGAACTGCTGCAGCGAATCGCCCTCCGAACGGCACACCTGATGGGCATGAATATTACTGATGCTGGAGCACATGAGATCGCAAGAAGGAGCCGCGGTACGCCACGGATCGTAAACAAACTCCTGCGCCGTACACGAGATTTTGCACAGGTTGATAATGTAGATACCATCGACGACAAGATAGCTGATAAGGCCCTTAATGCCCTCGATGTTGATCAAAACGGCCTGGACGAAATGGACATCAGGATCCTCAAAGCCATCATCGAAAATTACGATGGCGGCCCGGTTGGATTAAGCACACTGGGTGTGGCTGTTGGAGAAGACAAAGGAACTATCGAAGAAGTATACGAGCCGTTCCTGATCAAAGAAGGCTTTATGCAGCGCACCCCTAAAGGCCGGATCTGTACTAAAAAAGCTTATCAATATTTGAATATCAGTCCAAGTAACTCTAACGGTGATTTATTCGATTCCTGATATTTTTAACCCAAAATCTTTTTTAACTTCGCATCTCAATTTATTGAGTCTATAAACGATAGTCATTCCTAACCGAAAGCACCTTATTTTAAGTTTATTACACACATGAAAAATCTTTTTACTTCTGAATCAGTATCCGAAGGTCATCCGGATAAAATTGCCGACCAAATATCAGATGCCATTCTTGATGCCCTCCTAACCGACGACCCAAACTCACGAGTTGCCGTAGAAACCCTCGTTACTACCGGCCTTGCCGTAGTTTCCGGTGAGGTTACTACCGAGTCTTATGTGGATGTGCAGGAAATTGTTCGTGAAGTGATACGTGATATTGGCTATACCAAAGCATCCTATCGGTTTGATTCAGACAGTTGTGGGGTACTTACCACCATTCACACACAAAGCCCTGATATTGCCATGGGAGTTGATAAAGATGGTGCCGGAGATCAGGGAATGATGTTTGGATATGCCACACGTCAAACTCCGGAATTCATGCCGATGCCGCTGCAGTATTCGCACGACCTGCTTCGGGAATTAGCTCGCATCCGTAAAGAAACCCGCCTTATGCCCTACCTGGCTCCGGATAGCAAAAGTCAGGTTACCATCGAGTATGATGATGATGGTCAACCAAACCGGATTCATACTATCGTATTGTCCACTCAGCACGACGAAGGCGTTGAACAGGCTCAGATCCATGAAGATATTAAGAAACACCTGATCCACAAAGTATTACCTGAAGACCTGCTGGATGAGGATACGATCTATCATGTAAATCCAACAGGTAAGTTTGTGATCGGAGGGCCCCATGGCGATACCGGCCTGACCGGACGAAAGATCATCGTAGATACCTATGGCGGATTTGGTGCTCATGGCGGAGGTGCTTTTTCAGGAAAAGACCCATCCAAAGTTGACCGAAGTGCGGCTTATGCATCACGTCACATTGCAAAGAATATCCTGGCTGCAGACCTTGCAGATGAATGTCTGGTTCAACTGGCTTATGCCATAGGAGTTGCTGAACCTGTATCCATCAATGTGAACACCTACGGTACCGGAAAAATGAGTGATACCGAACTGGCTGCCAAGGTCAAAAAGGTATTTGACTGTACGCCAAAGGGGATAATTGAGCGGTTCAATCTGAAATCTCCAATATACAGACAAACTGCTGCTTACGGGCACTTTGGGCGCGAACAATTTCCATGGGAGAAACTCGATTACGTCGATAAACTAAGTTAGTATTTATTGGCTGTGCTTGCACTATCATTCGTTCCAACGCAGAGCGTATGGAACGAGATGATGGCTTACAGCGTCTCTACTTACTACCTTTTGATAAATCTAACCCTGAGCGTTTGGAACGAGATTTTAGACCGTACAATTAGGGTTTCAATCGTTCCAGCGCAGAGCGTGTGGAACGAGGCGGTAATTGGGGTCTTCAGTTGATCTAAGCAAAAGCACTTTGTTGGCTCATTGAATTACCACTCTTCGTCCTCTCACCTTGAAAGCTTGCTCTGACGCTCTGCGTCGGAGCAACCACAGCCTATCAAAACCCTGCTGATCAGCAATCCAATTCTTTCTATTCGACAATCTCCTCTTTTCTGTTATTTTCCTTGGATTCCCTAATTGATAAATTTATGGAAAACGAAGCTTTACAATCTGCCTCAGGTCAGCCGTCCATAGAAGTGTTCGGTATCACGATCATGGAACCAATGGTAACCTTCACCGACCTGTGGATCACAGCGGTTTGCCTTTTCGCCTTATTTAAGCTCATTAAACTAAATAAAAAGGGTAAAGTGCATCGATACATGCGCTGGTACTTTGGCATCATGGCACTAGCCACCTTCCTGGGCGGGATCTTAGGTCACGCTTTTCAATATGCGGTTGGGCTGGAATGGAAGCTACCCGGCTGGCTCATTAGTATGCTGGCTGTGATGGCCATAGAACGGGCATCGATCATGCATGCACGGCCGGTGATCAATGAGAAATTTGGCAAGTTCATGGAAATTGCCAATGTAGTGGAACTGCTTACATTTGCGGTGATCACCTTCTCTACTTTAAACTTTTTCTTCATTCAGGTTCACTCTGCTTATGGGCTTGGACTTGTGGTTCTGCCTCTTCACTTTTTGGTGTATTGGCGAACCCGTAATGAGGGTAGCCGTATCTTTTTTCTGACTGTGATCTTTGCCACACTTGCCGCTTTCTTTTACACGAGTGAGATCGGTCTGCATACGTGGTTTAACCATCTTGATGTGGCTCATACTGTGATGGCTATCAGCATGTATTGGTTTTACAGAGGTGCTCGTAAACTTGAAGTATTGAAACCAGAGGACATACGTGAACAAAAAGAGACTTTTAGTGACACTTTGGGTGATGCCTTAAATGAAGTAAAGAAAAGTCTGGGATATGATTAGGTACAATCAACCTAAGTATTATATTTGAACTGCTATATCAACTAATCAGCTTTATTATGAAATACTTTCTTCTTGCGATCAGCTTATTTGTGGCTGCTTGTACTTCCGGTCCAACTCAAGATCCGATCACAGTATTTACTAATGTAAATGTGATCACTATGGATAATAATGAAATTCTGATGGACCATAATGTGATAATTGATGGTGACCGGATCGTTGATGTAATTCCTTCTGATGAAATTACGCTGCCGTCAGGAGCAACAGTTATTGATGGAGCTGGTAAATACCTGATGCCCGGTTTGGCTGAAATGCATGGGCATGTTCCACCAACTAACCCAGGCCCAAATGCTCCCGAGTATTTTACCGAGGAATATGTTAAAAATACGCTGTTTCTGTATGTCTCGGCAGGTATCACCACAGTGAGAGGAATGTTGGGTTATGAAGGTCAGCTTTCATTAAAGGATAGCGTAAATTCCGGTGTCTACATCGGGCCTAACCTATATCTGGCAGGACCAAGCTTTAATGGAAATAGTATATCATCCCCTGAGGAAGCAAGAGAACGTGCTATACAGCAATATGAGCAAGGATGGGATCTGCTGAAAATTCATCCAGGATTAACTCTTGAAGAGTATGATGCCATGGTGGAAGCCGCGAACGAAGTGGGCATCACTTTTGGAGGGCATGTTCCTGAAGACGTTGGAGTGATACATGCTATTGAATCCGGGCAGATCACAATCGACCATGTGGATGGATACGTGAGTTATTTAAGTCAGTTTGAGGGAGAAGAGAAAGAAGAAAAATTGGCTGAGGTTATCCGGCTTACCAAACAAAACAATGTGTGGATCGTCCCCACTATGGCACTATGGGAAACCATAATCGGGGCAGCTGATTACGATGCAATGAAAGAATACGATGAGTTGAAATACATCCCAAAAGCGGTAAGACAAAACTATTTCACCTTTGCTGAAGATCCTCAAACCGGGTATGCCATTGGAGATCCGAACGAGCAGGCAAAACTCAGAACTCGAATTCTTGGCGAAATGAACAAAGCCGGAGTGAAGATCCTTATGGGAACTGATGCCCCTCAGTTATTTAGTGTTCCCGGATTTTCCATTCACCGAGAACTTCCCCATATGCAAGTCGCCGGAATGAGCAACTATGAGATCCTTCAAAGTGGTACAAAATATGTGGGTGACTATTTTTCTGAAGAGGATGAATTTGGTATCATCAGTCCGGGGCAGCGTGCAGATCTCATATTATTGGATAGTAATCCTTTAGACGATCTTTCTGCCATTCAGGATCACTCCGGAGTGATGGTACAGGGCAAGTGGTATTCCCGCAAAATGATCAATGAAAGATTGAAAGAAATTGAGAACTATCACTCAAATAATTGATGGTTTAATTGATCACCAATATTCAATGGTCAGTTATCGAAAAGGTTTCTGACCTTATCCTCAAGTTGTTCGGTTACCCCACTTTTCATGGCTTCTTGCATGGCCTTTTGGAATAGTGGTTTCAATACCTCCTGTACACTTTTTTTAACCGTATTATTTTCATCACGCCCGACATCATTTAGGGTGAATTCAGATAAAGTCACCTCTGTTTTTCGCTCTCTGCCTAGACTGCTGCTTACTAGTACCTTCCCATTATTGACCACTAGATGCTCAATTACCAAATTGGTATCCGAATTCTCTGATGAAACTTCATACCCCTGATCCATATTATCACTCAAGGTTTTAAGGTTTATACCCAATCCTTTTTGTTCAAAGAGGATCTCAGGGCTATTTACGATAATTTCATTCACTACGATCTGATCAGATAATAATGAACTTATGTCAACCTTAATTGAAGCTTCCTGAAAATATAGCGCCGTCTCATCGCTATAATTCTCCGGATTTTTAACTGTGAACCCATTAATAGTACCCCTTCCATTAAATACTGAAATATTTACCTTATCGACTGTGACTTGAGTTTGCAGCAGCTCAGAGCCATTTTCTTCGATACCGGATTTAATCATACCGTCCAGGGTAAACGTTATCACCAGTAATAAAAAAAAGAAGGCCACAATAGATCCGGCAATTATTTTTAAAGTGTTCATACTCAAATTTTTCCCATTTTAATATTTAGCTGTTTAAAGCTAAGCTAACTAAGATTGTTCCATTTTCCACTTTTTACGAATGGTAGCTTTACTCCCTGTTCATTTTTTATAAATTGAACACAGCTAATTTTAACTAACTATTATCTTATGAAGAAACCGATACGAAGCTTATTGCTCGCATTGGTTTGTGTGCTTTTGTTTGGGGTTGAAGGATTTTCACAATCTACTCCTCAAGTATTCAAGGGCGCTCAGATCATCCCTATTTCAGGCGAGCCTATCAACAATGGTATTCTTGTTGTTGAGAACGGCAAGATCACTGCTGTTGGTGGTCCTAATACCAGAATTCCCCGAGGAGCTGATGTACATGATGTTTCAGGAAGTGTAATCATGCCAGGACTTGTCGACACACACTCTCACATTGGTGATGGAGACGGTGGCGACCGCTCAGCTACTTTACATCCTGATGTGCGCATTATGGACTCAATAGACCCAAGAAGTCCCTCATTTAAACGAGCCCTTGCAGGAGGCATCACGTCTGTTAACGTCATGCCAGGTTCAGGACACTTGATGAGCGGGCAAACCGTTTATCTTAAACTGCGTGATGCAAATGTTATAGAAGACATGCTGCTTTACACAGATGATGAAAAAACCATTTATGGCGGACTTAAAATGGCCAATGGTACCAATCCGAGAGGAAATCCTCCTTCTCCAGGTACACGAGCGAAAGCTGCGTCCATGGTTCGTGATCTATATATCAAGGCTCAGGAATATCAGGCCAAGGTAGACGCTGCAGATGGCGATGAAAGCAAGATGCCACCTCGCGATATTGGCATGGAAACTCTGGTCGAAGTATTGGAAGGCAAGCGCATAGTACACAACCATACCCACAAGCATCAGGATATTCTGACTGCCATGCGGTTGGCAGAGGAATTTGACTACCGGCTTGTTTTACAACATGTTAGTGAAGCCTGGAAAGTGGCAGATGAAATTGCAGGTTCTGATAATGTATTGGGGGCATCAATTATCACCCTCGATTCGTTTGGGGGAAAAGTTGAAGCTGCCGAGATCAAGAACTCGAATGGAAAGGTGCTGGAAGAAGCCGGTGCTCTTGTTGGTTTTCATACCGATGATGGCATTACTGATTCCAGAATGTTTCTGCGCCATGCAGCACTTGGAATTAAGGAAGGCATGAGCCGTGAAGAGGCTCTAAGAGCGGTAACGATCGCCAATGCCATTATGATGGACATTCAAGACCGGGTTGGTTCCCTTGAAAAAGGCAAAGATGCCGACTTCATCATTCTTGACGGTGATCCCTTCAGCGTATATACCCATGTTCAGGAAACCTGGATCGAAGGGCAGAAAGTCTGGGATCGCAGTAACGAAGAAGATAAAAAATATGCAACCGGCGGATATCAGATCTATCCCGGTACCATTCATACACACCATGGTAAAGGAGGTTTGAAATGAGATTTTTGAAACAACTAATACTGCTACCGGCATTATTACTCGCATTTAACTTTAATGCAAAAGCGCAGATCGCCGTTAAAGGTGAAACGGTTTATACCATGGCTGGTCAACCCATTTCTAATGGCATAGTCCTTATTAAGGATGGAAAAATTGAACGGGTTGGTTCAGGTATAAATATACCTTCCAATTACAAGGTTTATGAGGCCAAGGTTGTAACCCCCGGCTTCATTGACGCTCATTCTGTAGTTGGCCTGGCCGGTCACTTGAATGTTGATGCTGACCAGGATCAACTGGAGACCTCAAACCCTATACAGCCTGAGCTAAGAGCCATAGACGCCTATAATGCTCAGGAAGCACTTGTTAGTTTTCTACGTGATCAGGGAGTAACCACTGTTCATACCGGTCATGGACCAGGTGCCCTTATCAGTGGTCAAACCATGATCATAAAAACAACAGGTAGTACTGTAGAAGACAACCTGATTGAATCCTCTAAAATGCTTGCCTTTACCTTGGGTGACAACCTAAGCCGAGCATTTAGTAAGCCAGGCACAAGAGCTAAAGGGATTGCTATGCTAAGGCAAGAGCTGATCAAGGCTCAGTCCTATCTCGAAAAGAGAAACAGTGAAGAAGATCACAGTAAAGACCTGGGAATGGAAGCCTTAGCCGACTTACTTGAGGGTAAGAAAACAGCTTTGGTTACGGTTCACAAAGCCAACGATATCATGTCTGCCATTCGCCTTCAGGAAGAATTCGGATTTCCAATGATCCTTGATGGTGTTGCCGAAGCCTATATGGTCATCGATGAGATCAAGTCTCGTGGTTATTCTGTGACCATTCACCCATCTATGATACGTCCGGGTGGAGATGCTAAAAATGCCTCCATGGAAACAGCTGCCAAACTTTACGAAGCGGGCATTCCGATCGCTTTTCAAAGTGGTTTTGAAGGATATGTTCCTAAGACCCGTGTGGTTCATTACGAAGCAGGAGTGGCTGCCGCCAACGGTTTAGGTAAGGAAAATGCACTCAAAGTGCTGACCATTGATGCCGCAAAGCTTCTGGATATCGACGATCGTGTCGGATCTCTTGAAAGAGGTAAAGATGCAGATATTGTGATGTTCAACGGTGACCCACTTGAATATGTTACGAATGTCACCGGTGTGATAATAAACGGTGAAAAAGTGAAATGATACTTAAACATACATATGAGTACATCATATAAAGTAGCAACAGAGCCGGATGAAATTCCGGCTCTTTTTGTTGAAGCATGGATGGAAAGAGATCCTAATTACCTGGCTTCCCTCTTTTCCGAAGAAGCTGAATTCGTGAATGTGGTAGGCCTTTGGTGGCATAACAGGGAAGATATAAGAAAGGCACACGCCTTTGGGTTTGATAAGATCTTTGGGAACTCAAACCTGAGGCTAATGGAAACGTCTATAAAATACCTGAAAGAGGATATAGCCGTTGTTCATGCACGTATGAGACTCAAGAACCAAACGCCCAACAAAAATGATGGGCCTACATCGATCAGACAAAATATATTCAGTTTTGTGGTTAAGAAATTAACCGATAAATGGATCTGTGAATCTGCCCATAATACCGATATCATACCGGGCGCTGACACTAATCTTGTGGATAAAGATGGAAAATTCAGATCGGTTAAATACCGGGATTGAATAAACAAGCTTCCTTCCTCTATCTTTCTACTTAGCCGATGTACGTATCACGGCTCGCTAAGACGTATGGTTGCCCAATAAAAAAAGCCTTGCACATTTTTTATGTACAAGGCTTTTATCTATCCCAATAAATTAACTGGAATTACCTATCAGTTCGTAGTTGCTCCGCTTATTGTATTTCCAAAGAATATGGCATTGGCAAACAGCTTATTGGTACCATACCAGAATGCACGGAAATTGGGGTTATCCGTCATTGCGATCACATTACCTCCACCGAAATCACTAACTACAACCGCACCGGAACCTTTGATCAGCTCCAGGTTTTCCTCATTGCTATACCCACTGGCAAGCGGATCGTCTTCAGAGTAATAAACTGGGGTTGAGTATGGATTCTCTCCCTTTTGAATAAACAACGTGTTGTTGCGAAACAGAGTGATATCCTCACGGTTATAACCATATGCCATTGGATGAGTCAGGTCGAGTTTTGCATTGAAGATACTTCCTCCAATTACACCGGCACCGCGATCCTCACCGGCTTTAACATACGGTCGAACGGTCACGGTAGAGTCCTCGTCTTCCTCACGCTCTACATATTCAACATTGGCAAGTCCATGCGATTTTGCCCACCGAATAGCATTCTTAAATACAAGTAAGGTTCCTCCATCCCGGACCCAATTCTTCAGGTTTTCTGCAGCACCGTCAGAGATACTGTAAGTACTTGCAATGATCACATTATATCGGCTAAGATCCATGCGGTCCATATCTTCGTTCTTCAAAATCGACAATGGCATATGATAGCGCTGATCCAATAAGTGCCATGCCTCTCCCACTTCACTGGAGCTACTGCCCTGCCCACCGATCATTGCCACCTTGGGTTCCTCTAAATTTTCAAAATTACGGCTACCCAGGTCCATACCGGATGGGGTCAGTCCCGTTGGCAATTCATAAACCGTGATACCGTCTTCTTCTACAATAGTATTTATCAGCTCATGTACTTTCTCGGGATCATCCTGTGTCCCCATTGATACCAGGATGGTACCGTAGTCAAATTGCTTGGCACCATTGGGTATCACAGACTGAAATTGCCTTGCCGCTACTTTTACCCTGGCTCCATTTGCAAGCAGGCGATAAACTGCTCTCGGAGCGTAATATTCATCCCACTCAAAGGCGTAGGCATATTCAGCTTTTCCACCAACCAGCTCTCCATTCAATTCAACATCTTCAAGAGTAAAATCAGCACCCAACATATTGGAGTTGTAGTCACGGTTCAGCTCGGCAAACGGCAGATTGAAGGCATACGGCATGGTCCACGTAGATACATCGTAAAACAGACTATCCGTAAACTCGGTTCTGCGCTCAAACATGGCCTTCAGCAGCTTGTACTGCTTTTGATTCGTCGGTACGATGTAAGCTTTACCGGCTTTGAAATCATTATAATCTCTGCCCAGCTCGTACACATCGATCTGATTGCGTTCCAGCATCTCAGCTAAGTGCATCCCACGAGCCTGATCCGCTTCTTCCCCAAATACATAGGCTTTGATCGGAGCATTTTCAGCTTCTTCTGCTGCTTCCTGATAGAACTCACGGGTATTAGCCAGTAATTCTTCTTTTAGTCCCTGTACCGCCTCTAATGTAGAAAGTGACGTCACAAACTGATTGCGTATGGTGAACGGAAATTCCAGAATACCATGAATACTTTCCTGTGCATGTCCGCGTGAACTTCCCTGTTCAAACAGAATACCGAGTGACCCATTTACATCCGGATAGGTCGAACCTTTACCGTAGTAGAAGTCATCAAAGCTCTCCTTAGAATAATACAGGGATTGGATATCGTCCAAAGCTTCGGCGTGGTATTCTGCAATCGCGCCGGTCAGTGCCTGATTACGCTCTGGCGTTAAAGGATGTGTTCGGGATGGTATTCCGGGCTGGAAAAAGAAGGTGGAATTGGTTCCCATCTCGTGATGGTCGGTCAACACCTGTGGCACCCACTCATGAAATTTGGCTACGCGGCCTTGCGATTCCGGATGTATCATAGGCATCCAATCGCGGTTCAGGTCAAACCAATAGTGATTGGTACGGCCACCGGGCCAGGTTTCATCAAACTCACGGCTCTGTGGATCGGTCACCAACACATTTAAACTTTTATTGGTATTTGCCCAGTGTGCAAATCGATCTAATCCATCCGGGTTGATACTTGGATCTACGTTTATGATCGTATTATTCAACATATTATTGACATCAGATCCTTGTGCTGCTGCCAGGTAATACACCACAGCAAGCGAGGCGTTTGATCCACTTGGCTCATTACCATGAACGCTATAGCTCATAGTCACAACCGCAGGCATCTGCGACAGATCCAGGTCGTCTGATACAGAGGCATCCGTCAGTTTAAGGTGCTCTTCCTTGAGCTGTTCGATGTTTCGGTGGTTTTGCGGTGAGGTGAACGTTAGCATAAGTAGCGGCCGATTTTCATACGTTCTGCCATATTCTGTAATGGTCACACGATCAGAGGCTTCTGCCACAGCATACATATAATTCACGAGCTGATCATGGCGAACATGCCACTCTCCCAATTCCGCGCCTAATATTTCTGCAGGTGTTGGGATACTTTGGTTGTAGGTGACATCATCGGGAAGGAAATAATCGAGCGTGACGGGCTCAGGATTCAAAACCTGTGCGTGAGCCATCACCCCAAATAGCAACGAAAAAATAGCTGTAAATATAGCTTTCATGAACTTTAAATTAGATTGGTGTTTAGGTCTTTAATTACGAATAGTATGGTACTACTTCAAAATGAAAAATGTTTTTAAAATGATTTAGTGTGACTGGTTTGGATTATGTATCATCAAACTTCTTTAAAACCCATTAATTCCTCTTTTGAACAAGATCAGTTCAACCTTCAAATACGCCTTTGGGCCCGGACTCATTCTCGCGGCTGCGGCTGTCGGGGTTTCTCACCTGGTGCAATCTACCCGCGCCGGTGCGGACTATGGATTCACCCTGGTTTGGGCGGTCATTCTGGCCAGCCTCATGAAGTATCCCTTTCTGGAGTTTGGTCCCCGTTTTGCGGCAGCCACTGAAAAGAGCCTGATCGAAGGTTATGAAAGAATGGGTGGCTGGTCATTATGGATCTACATTATTTTTACGGTTGGAACCATGTTTGCCATTCAGGCAGCCGTGACCATCGTCACCGCAAGCCTGGCCATTGAGCTAACCGGAATCGACTTACCACTTTTAGCCTGGTGTGCGATCATCCTGGCAATCTGTATCGCTGTATTGATAAAGGGACAGTATTCTGCTTTAGATTCCCTCATCAAAGTAGTGATGGTCGTGCTAAGCCTTTCTACATTGATCGCCTATGCCGTTGCCTTTTTTGATGGCCATACCCCAACGATCACCGAAGCCCCATATATCTGGAATGTAGCCGGCATCACCTTCCTGATCGCCTTGATGGGTTGGATGCCAATTCCCATCGATGCCGCGGCCTGGCATTCCCTGTGGACCCTCGAGCGCAGCAAGCAGACCAATCACCGGTCAACACTCAGGGAAAGCCTGCTGGATTTCAACATCGGATATATCGGTTCAGCCATACTGGCTTTGATCTTCCTGGGACTGGGAGCCATGGTCATGTTTGGAACCGGAGTAAGTTTTTCATCGTCCGGAGCAGCCTTTGCCGGACAACTCATCGACCTCTACACTCAAACATTAGGAGAATGGGCACACTGGATCATCATTATTTGTGCCTTTACTACCATGTTCAGCACCACGCTTACGGTTACAGATTCCTATCCGAGAGTGACTCGTGAGATCATCAGGGTGCTAAACCCAAATTCAGTGATGGTTTCAAAAGTTTTGTCTTACAAAAACCTTATGATCCTGATCTCATTGATATCAATTGGCCTGCTTTATATTACGGGAAGTCAGTTCACCCAGATCATAGACCTTGCTACTTCATTATCTTTTTTGACAGCGCCGGCACTCGCCTACATCAATTACAAGCTCATAACCTCGAAACAGGTTACGGAACAGTACCAACCTCAAAACTGGCTTATATACCTTAGCTGGGCCGGAATGTTGTTCCTGACAGCATTTGCCCTCATATTTTTCTACTGGCGATTTTTTATATAAGCCGTTTTTTAAACTTATCATTACATTCATTTATATATGACCCAGAAATCATATATTGATATGTAATACTTTAAAATCAGCGTTTTTTGTTTTGCAGCAGCTATACCCTCCAAGAGAGCCTTTTAATGCATATTCCCATTACTTAGGTGCTTTGATGTCAGCCATCTGGCTTATCTTTTTAATGAAAGCCGGTTCCAACAGTCCTCTTTCCCACCAAGTGTCATTTTTGGTATATGGGATCTCTGTGATCCTCATGTTCCTTTCAAGTGGTATCTATCATACTCTGAACGTTCAAAATAAAACAGAAGAGTTATTTCGCCTTTTTGATCACATCATGATCTATGTAGTTATTGCAGGCAGCTATACCCCTATGTGTGTTATTGCCCTTCAGGGAGCATGGCAGTGGGGTATGCTGATCGGTATCTGGACCTTTGCCCTCGCCGGTATTCTCAAAAAAACACTTTGGTTGAATGCCCCTCGTTGGCTTTCAACGGCACTCTATCTCTTAATGGGTTGGGTTTCCGTGATCATCCTTCCCCAGATCTGGAAGATCCTTCCACCGGCCTTTATTTATTGGATCGCTTTGGGTGGGTTGTTTTATACCGCCGGAGCTATTATATATGCAATCAGAAAACCCAATCCTATCCCAACTGCATTTGGTTTCCATGAGATCTGGCATTTATTTGTAATGGGCGGGGCTTTTTCCCATTATTGGGCGATCTATTACTATTTGCCTGAATTTAAATTTACTGCATGATGAAGTTATATAAGGCTGCAGTTCTGACTGCTTTACTCCTCTTTCCATCCATGGCATTCTCTCAATTATATGTGCCGCTTACCGTTAACCGGCCCGGTGGTCTTGATTGGCAGGAGATAAAAACCGAACATTTTAGGATCATCTTTCCCAATGGAGAAGATTCCCTTGCCTATCGGTCTGCTGCCATTCTTGAAAGTCATTACGCCAAAACCTCAGAACTGACAGGTGGTACACTCAAGAACTTTCCCGTTATCCTCAACAACTATAACGACCTCTCAAACGGTTATGTAACATCCATAAACTTTCGGTCTGAGATCGAACTTCCCTCTATCAGGGGAAAAGGCATGAACCCACAGTCAGGTGATTGGCTTGAGACCGTATTACCTCATGAATTGGTACATGCTGCTCATTTTAATATTCAAATGCCATTGAAAGAGAAAAAAGTCAGCCTTTCCAACTTCATAAGTCTCTTTTCACCAGACCTGGCTCGTACTATTCATGGCTTTCCCCCATATGGTTTACATGAAGGACTTGCCGTTTACTACGAAACCGAATCTGTGGCTCCTATGGGTGGACGTGGAAACTACACGTTTACCATGAACCGGTTCAATTCGAATTTTGCCGGACCGAACCGATGGAATATGGGACAAACTCTTATTCCATCTGATTATTCGCAGCCCTTCAACCGACACTATATTTCCGGATATGCCTTTGTGGACTGGATGCAAAACAAATACGGGGATGAAGTTTCAAAAAATGCCATTCGCTACCACTATCATAACTTCTTTCTTGGATATGGTTTTGCCTTACGTATGAAAACCGGAGATTGGCCGGGTGAACTTTATGATATGTACGAATCCGACCTGGAAGCTGAAGAAGAAAAACGCATTTCAAATATACCCGTAAATACCACTGAACGGTCTGATATCATTGACACGCCTTTTAAGGGGGAAGAAACCCATTCGCCAAAATGGATAGACGATAATTCCTTTCTATTCTACGGTTCCTTTTACAACGGTCGTGTTGGGTTTTACCAATATGATCTAAATACCGGGGATTTTAAGCTACTGAAAGAAACCTTTGGCGTATCCGATTATAATTATGAGCTCGATAATGGCATCCTTTTTTATAGCAGCTACCAAAGAGATCCGTTATTCCCACGCACCTACATATCTGACGTAAACAGGCTAGACCTGTCATCCAAAAAAAACCATAAGGTCACTCAGAATAAGAGAACCTTTGCTCCAACTACAAACGGTGAAACCACACTGGCACTTCAAACGGATGGAACAAATGGTAGGATCGTTGAGGTGTTGGAATCTGGTGAAATAGAAGTGGTTAAGGAGTTTACTAATGCTAATCCGATCAGTCTTGAATTCAACCCTAAAGAACCTGATCAGCTTGCCGTAATTGTTAACAGACGTGGCGTACAGGCCTTATGGATCGCTAAACAGAATAACCTCTCAAAGGACCTCGATGAAGAACCTACCCTAGCCTTTAAAGATGCATCGGTGCATGACCCTGAATGGCATCCTACAGAAAACAGACTCATGTTCACACTGGATGGTGCACCGGCTATGAATATCTATGAGTATGATCTCGATACTAAAAGTATTACTCAGGTTACCAGTTCCCTGTTCAACGCTTTTGAAGGCTCCTATTCCCCCGATGGTGATCGTATCGCCTACATTGTACAGGAGAATAGCGAACGTAAACTCGCATTGCTTGATAGAAACAACTTTTACGGCCAACCTTTGCCAACCACTTCACTTCTGGTAGGTAACGATTTAGACCAAGAACTTAACCGACCACTATTAGGAAATGAGATCATTGATGAGATCAAAACTATCGAAAAGACCAGTTACCGCGGTAATTTCAGCTGGCTGAAACCACGAACTATTTTACCTTCCTACGAGGAGAAATCAGGTACAGCTCAGGTTGGGGCGGTAATTTCAAGTATTGACCCACTTTCCTCACAAGCCTACTCCGTTGAAGTTTCGGGAATCCAAAACCGACTTTGGTACGATGCCACATATATGAACAAAATGTTCTATCCCGGATTTGAGCTATCTGCGTACAGCGATCCTGAATTCTTTGCCATCCCTGACCCTAATCCCAATGTTGACGATACAGTTTCTATTATGAGACAAGATCGTGGGTTTGGACTTACACTACCCTTTAATTATACCTTCCGGGGAGATACCCGTTTCAGCTCATTGAGTTTTTACCCTGGTATAAATGCCGAACAGTTCAAGTATTACGATCTGAATGCCAATGGGTTATCTGACTTCTCTACTCGCTATAGTGCAGAAGTTTTCGCACAATTAAGTCTGGGTATTCTAAATCTTTCAAGAGACATACAACCATCATCCGGTATTTCTTTCTTCGGGATCTATGAAAAAACCCTGAATGAACCAACGGCTGTTATTCAATTTCCGGGTGGACCTGCCAACCGGTTTTTTACAGATCAATGGTCTGCCTATTACGGCACCTTTGGTTATATATCTCCACTTCGAAGGTGGAATCAGTCTTTGCGTTTAGACCTGCAATTTCTGCAACAAAGTGATTCTCCTATATACAGTAACGATACTATTGTTCCACTGGGTTTTGATGTTGAAGAATTCCCAAATTTTGACTTAACCTCCGGTGAAGGATTCAGTCACATTGGGCGTTTTAGTACACGTTATACTATTCCATTATTTTACCCTGACAATGGAGGACTTACTGTTCCGTTTTATTTAAGCAGTATTTATTTAACTGCATTTTCTCACACTTTGACGGATATGGAATCAAACGATCTATTGGATTCCAGTCGGAGTATTTTCGGAGGAGGTCTTCACTTACAATTTAAAGTTTCGAACGTCCTGTTCGACTTCGGCGTTGGTCTTGCATACGAACCTACGAGAAACCGTACTCAACTCATATTTGGTCAGTTTTAATGAAAAGCTCCTTTAACAATAACGCACTTATCATTGTTGCAATACTATTTTCTTCATCTATGATCTTCGGATGTGGGAACAGAAATACTGCTGGTGGTGAAGAGACTGTAGAAACGAGAAAAAGTCCCATTGCTATTGCATCCATTAAAAGCAACAGTACCTATATAAAAGTTGTTTATGGACAGCCTTACAGACGCGGGCGAACCATATTCGGAGACCTTGAACAATGGGGAGAGGTTTGGAGAACCGGAGCTAATGAAGCCACTGAGATCACTATTACTGAGCCTGTCCTCATGGGTGTGGAAGCCATTTCTCCCGGGACATATGCACTATTTACCATCCCTGAGCCTGATTCCTTTACTGTAATTTTAAACCACGAACTCGGTCAATGGGGGGCATTTAATTATAATCCTGAAAGAGATTATAAGCGTATGAAGTTTCCTGTGACAGATCTTGATGACCCTGTGGAAGCCTTCACCATAGAATTTTCTAAAGCTCAATACAGTACAACCACCATGTCACTTAAATGGGGCCTTGTTCAAGTCGATATTCCCATTCGTTTTTATGGTGAATAAAAAAAGGCAATGATCTCTCATTGCCTTTAATTTCATAAATGTTCTACCGGTGATCTAAAAGTTAATACCGACTGCCAGGGCAAACGCACCGTTCTTTTCTCCATCAGCAAAGTCATCTTCGAAAACATCGGTTAATCCCGCAGTGTATCTTATCTCAAAATTAAGCTTAGAGACCTGCACACCGGCGCCGACTACAACACCAAAATCAGTGTTTTTGAAAAACTCATCAGCATCAACACTTAGGTTGCTATCCTCTATCTCTGAATTAATATTAAAGCCTGCATATGGCCCAAAGAATACTTCAGGTTTGACCGGTACGCCAGGGGCCCCAAAACCAAACTTTGCTAAAACGGGAATTTGAATGTAGTCCGCTGAGAATTTGGCATCTGAACCTTCATCTTTTGCTCCATACTGAGCATAA
This sequence comes from Gracilimonas sp. B-17, assembly GCF_056857935.1. Lineage (NCBI taxonomy): Bacteria > Pseudomonadati > Balneolota > Balneolia > Balneolales > Balneolaceae > Gracilimonas > Gracilimonas sp. B-17. Next base: position 292,567 of record NZ_JBSXOA010000010.1, on the reverse strand, counting down.
AGTATCTCAGGCTGAATTGCAGCAGGGGAAGCAGGTATATTAAATTTAGCATACACTCCCCCTAAAAAACCGGCTTTATACTCGACACCGTCAGCATTGTTGAATGTGGAGTAGTTAAGGCCGGCTTTAACACCGAACTTTGGTAGCACCTGAGCTTGTGCTGTAGCGCTAAACAGGAGAACTAATCCCGTGATTATACTTAGAACTGTAATTTTATTTTTCATTTTGACCCTTGTTTTTATTGTTATTTAGCTTTTTTTACCGCTGTAACCTCAACTGGTCATTTTAACGAAATTGGAACCTATTCACAATACTATTTAGTCTACTGTTACACCTTTCATTTAGGTTATGTTCCTAAGTAATCTTTAAGGAAATGACCGGTATGACTCTTATCCAATTTCATGATGTCTTCTGGTGTACCCTCTGCTATTACCTGTCCGCCGCCAAAACCACCTTCCGGGCCAAGATCTATGACCCAGTCGGCACATTTTATGATATCAAGGTTGTGTTCAATAATGATCACTGAATGCCCCTTTTCCACCAATTCATTGAAAGAGTCCAAAAGTTTGGCAACATCCTCAAAATGTAGGCCCGTTGTTGGTTCATCGAAAAAATATAGGGTGTGATCAGTGGATGTTTTTGAAAGGAACCGGGCCAATTTAACCCGTTGTGCCTCACCTCCGGAAAGTGTGGTCGCACTTTGTCCTAACTGCAGGTATCCAAGTCCCACGTCTTCCAAAGGCTGCAATTTATTCACGATCGTCGTTTCATCCACAAAGAACTCAATAGCCTCAGAAACCGGCATTTCTAAAACATCATGTATATTCTTTCCACGATACTTCACATTAAGGACATCTTTTCTGAACCGTGTCCCGTTACACACTTCACAAGTGAGCTCTATGTCTGCCATGAACTGCATTTCTATACGCTGAACACCTTCCCCCTGACAATTCTCGCATCGTCCACCCGGTACATTGAAAGAAAAATGTCCGGGAGTGTATCCCATGATCTTAGCCTGCTTCGTATTTGCAAAAAGGTCGCGGACTCCATCAAATGCTTTGGTATAGGTAGCCGGGTTTGATCTTGAAGATCTTCCGATCGGACTTTGATCCACCATCTCCACCCCATGAACCCCTGACATGCCTGACAGGTCAGAAAAACGACCGACTTTATCATTATATGACCCAATATGTTTTTGAATCCCGGCATACAAGGTATCATGCACCAGCGTTGACTTTCCTGATCCTGATACTCCTGTCACAACAGTCATCATGCCAAGAGGAAAATCCACATCGATATTCTTCAGGTTGTGTTCTGAGGCCCCTTCCAGTGAAATAGTTTTTCCATTTCCTTTTCTTCGTTTCTTAGGAACCGGGATTTCCTTTCTACCACTCAGAAATTTTCCGGTCAATGTATCTGACTTTAATAACTTATCCACAGTCCCCTGAAAAACGACTTCTCCACCATGTACTCCGGCAAATGGACCTATATCGATCACATTATCAGCAGCTTTGATCATTTCAGGGTCATGTTCAACTACCAAAACAGTGTTACCTATATCCCGCAGTGACTCGAGTATCTTGATCAGTCGATCATTATCACGTGGATGTAATCCAATCGTCGGCTCATCCAATACATACAAGCTGCCGATCAGGGAGCTCCCCAAAGCATTGGCCAGGCTGATTCGTTGAGACTCCCCTCCACTCAAAGTATTAGCAAGTCGGTCCAGGGTAAGATAATCAAGTCCAACCTCATCCAGATATTTCAAACGTTTTCTGATCTCATACAAGATCTGCCCAGCAACACCTTCTTCAAACTCAGTGAGTTCCAGTTTATCAAAATATTCTCTGGCATGGCCAATTGTCAGCTCAGAAACTTCCCCTATATGCAGATCCCCTACCTTCACATATAAGGCATCCTTTCTAACACGATATCCCTCACAGTCCGGGCAACGACTATATCCTCTATATCGAGAATACAACACCCGCATATGAACTTTATATGACTGATTTTTGATTTCATCGAAGAACTTCCAAATACCGATGTATTCATCTTTCCCTTTCCAGATGATGTCTTTCACTTCTTTGGGAAGGTCTGCATAAGGAGTGTCAATAGATATCTTTTCACGGGCACATACCTTGATCAGATCACGCAGATGCATGCTAAACTTCTGAGAGGTAAATGGAGCAATGGTACCGTTTCGAATGGTTTTTTGATGATCCGGAATAACGAGGTCTTCATCAATGCCTGCTACTTTTCCAAACCCCTCACATTTGTCACAGGCTCCAAATGGGTTGTTGAATGAAAACATTTGAGGCGTTGGTTCATGAAATTCCATGCCATCCATCTCAAATCGCTCACTGAAATGTAGCTCTTCCCCATCGCGCATCTTAATAGAGCACCTCCCCGCACCTTCTTGAAATGCTGTTTCAAGTGAATCTGCGATCCGGGTTCTTGTTGCCTCATCATCCTTTAAAACCAGACGATCGATCAGTACTCTGTGCTTATCTGCTTTGAATTTTTTAAGGTTGACCTCATCGGTTGTCAGATCGATCAGGCTTTCATCATCAATATTAAGTAAGCGGGTCAATCCTTTTTCTTTCAATACTTTTAGTTCCTCATCCAACTTTTTCTTGTCATGATGAGGGATCGGATGAACAACATAAAAACGATCGCTATCTTCTTGAGTGTCATACAGTTTTTTTATGGCCGTTCTTGGAGAGTCTTTTTTGACCCGTTCACCTGAAATGGGAGAGATCGTCTTACCTATACGTGCAAAAAGCAGCCTAACATAATCATATATCTCTGTGGTGGTACCAACCGTTGACCTAGGGTTATTGGAGGTCGTTTTCTGCTGAATGGCCATTGCCGGCGAAATACCCTGCATGAAATCCACATCCGGCTTGTCCATTCGCTCCAGGAATTGACGCGCATAACTTGAAAGGCTCTCAACATAACGGCGCTGACCTTCAGCATAGATCGTATCAAAAGCTAAACTTGATTTTCCCGACCCTGACACTCCAGTAACTACTGTGAGCCTACCGCGAGGGATCTCAACATCGATATTCTTAAGATTATGGGTCCGGGCACCCTTTATAATAATGGGGCGTTCTTCTTCCTGCTTTTTTGCTTCTTTAGAGGCCGTTTTAGTTTTGGACATGTATGATCTTTCCTGAATTTTTCGAACCTTGAATATAAGGATTTAACGGCGGCAAACCGACATTAGGTTCCAACAAAATATCAGGCATTAACTATCCGTATACAGACAAATTATTTCTGCTCGTGCTTTGCCGATCAATTATTCTAAATATATCCTAAAACAAAAAAGCCGGGCAAATGGCCCGGCTCCTCTGTACTTATCTTAACCTGTACCCTTTCTGACTATAAATATTCGATACGTACGGACCCTCCACTCGTTTTTGCATTGACCTTGGTTCCTCCTCCGTTAAAATCTCCAACTATTCTGTCTTTTTCTGCTCTTCCATTAAAATTTATCAGCTCAGCGTATACTCTGTTGGCATCCAGGTCAAGATCGTAACCATTCTCCTTGGGTACTTTTATAGTTATACTCCCTCCGCTGGTTCTAAGATCTATCAGGTCAGAAGGGCTGATGATCTCTGCATCGATGGAACCGCCGCTTGTCCTTGCTTCAACATTTCCGGCAATTTGCTCTAGTCTGATACTGCCACCGCTGGTTCTTGCGTCCAGCTTACCCGTAAGTTGGCGTACACGAATGGTTCCTCCACTTGTGTTTGCCTCAACTTCACCCTGGGCATCAGTAATGCTAATACTGCCACCCGATGTGCGTAAAACCATGTCGCCATTGATCCCTTCAGCCGAAACACTACCGCCACTAGTTCTCAGTTCTTGTGTTCCGGTAAGATTACTCGCAGAAACACTTCCTCCGGATGTTCTGAGCCTTGTGCGGGTTTCGTTGGGAGTATAGACAATAAAGGAGATAGAATAGGAATCTCTGTTATTCCAGCTATTGCCTTTTCGCTCTGCCAAAGCATTAATGGTGTTTCCACTTTGAGTTATCTCAATATCATACTTACTCAGATCTGCTTCACCGGGCTCGATATAACGACCTCTTTTTCTAACATACATCTCAACTCTGACCTTATCATCATTGGATCCAATTGCTTTGATGCTTCCTCCCGCCGTCCGCACTTCCAAGCTGACATTTCCGGAAACGTTGAATTCTTCCGACCTGTATACATCATTTGTTGATTGGGCCAGTCCGGTTTGCACTGCCAGTAATAGCAATGCCCCTACGATCAGCCAAGAGACTGTCAGGCTCCATATAAATCTTTTTTCTCCGCTCATAATATTATCCATTTGTTTGAACATGTGATTGTTACACGAATAATTTTTCGGATAGTTACACTATCAGTAATGATTGAGTCTATATTATTGTTTAACTTTTTCGCCTAACCATTTTGGAGTTTTATGAAGTTACCTTTCATTTTTGCAAAACGATTTGTTGCCGGTGAATCATTTACTGAGTCAATTCCCAAAGCCAAAGAGCTTAATAATAAAGATTTAAAACTCACACTCGACCTCTTGGGCGAGAATGTGAAAGACAGGCAAACCGCTACCGATACGGTCGATTCCTATATCAAGCTTTTAGACGGCATTAAAGAACATGACCTCGACAGTAGTATTTCCATCAAACTAACCATGATGGGGCTCGATATCGATGAAGGTTTTTGCCGGGATAACTTATTCCGTTTACTGGATGTGGCCCAGAAACACGATCAATTTGTTCGTATAGATATGGAAAGTTCTGACAATACACAGGTCACGATCGATATCTTTAAAGAGGCCCATGAAAAATATGGCAAGCATGTTGGGACTGTAATTCAGTCTATGCTTTATCGCAGCAAAGATGATATCGATGAGTTAGCCGGCATGAATGCCGATATCCGTTTGGTTAAAGGAGCATATAAAGAACCGGCTAAAATTGCACTGCAGAATATGCCTGACATCCGTGAAGCGTTCAAAGAGCAGTCAAAGGTTTTGCTAGCTAGTACCGATTTTCCGCGATTTGGGACACACGATGATGAGCTTGTAAACTGGATCAAAGAATACACAACAGAAAACGAAATTTCTAAAGACCGGTTCGAATTTCAGATGCTGTATGGCCTGAGAGAAGAAACAATGGTTCAGCTTACTGAAGAAGGGTATAAAACCCGTATATATGTACCTTTTGGAACAGACTGGCTTCCTTACTTCACCCGTAGACTTGCCGAGCGTAAAGAGAATATATGGTTTGTACTAAGCACGATGTTTAAGAAATAATTGGTGTTTGTGTACAATCCTGTTATGCTGTTGTGGTGTTAAAATTCTGATCTTTTGACACCTCAACATCTTCTCATATTAACGTTCATTTTATGGATACACTTTTTGATACCTCACTGCACCGCTACCTGATCGGCTCACTATTCATTCTTGCAGGCATCATGCACTTTGTTAAGCCAGAATTTTTTATGAGGATCATGCCGGATTACCTGCCCTGGCATAAACCTTTAGTATTGATAAGTGGCTTTTTTGAGATCATCGGTGGAATTGGGTTGATGCTTCCTTTTGCTCAGCCTTATGCTGCCTGGGGTTTGATACTACTATTGCTTACTGTATTTCCTGCAAATGTAGAAATGTTTCGTAAATACCATAAGCACCGGGGATTCTCTCCTTTTGTATGGGCTCTGCTATTTCGATTACCCCTCCAACTCTTAATCATCTGGTGGGTCTATTGGGCAGGTTTACAAGGACAGGCCTAACCTATTCGCTTTAACTTTTTAAGATACTTTACTTCCAATCATTCTGTTTTCCTAACTTACTGCTGAACCCGATCAATTTATATCACAACTATTGAAAAAAGCACTCCGATATTTACTTCCCGTTTTAATAGGAGTGGCCTTACTACCTATACCACTCTTGCGGGACCTACATTTTGAATCGGCAATGCTAGCCGGCACTATCGGGTGTTTCTGGGCTGGAATGCGATCAACATCACCACTATCAAAAAAAGACCATCATTACAGTCTTCAGGTTCTTGGAATACTATACCTCGCCTGCATACCGCTTTTTATTTTTGCTTTGATTTCAGGTTGTTTAACCATCGATGGAATTGCCTTCTGGATTTTCATCCCTATACCGAGTGTCTTTTTAGGGTCAGCGATCGGGCGATTCGTACGTAAATTGAACCTGCCTTATCCTAAATATCTCGTTGGTTTTATTCTTCTCTTTTGTGCTGTTGGTACTTTATTGATAGAGTTTTTCACTTTACCGCAAGTGTATTTCTACAATCACATCTGGGGGATATGGCCGGGGCCCATTTACGATGAAACAGTAACCCTTACCGGCTCCTTTCTGTGCTTTAGATTTATCACCCTGCTTTGGATCATCCTTTTATGGATCTCAGTTGACTGGAATAAGACGCTCAATGCCAAATTGTTATCCGGCTTCATTGTCATTAGCCTGATCTTCAGTTATCTAAACCTTGATAATGCCGGTATCATAAGTCCAACAGAAACCATTCAAAATGAACTTGGAGGTGTTCATAAAACCGAACATTTTGACCTTTTTTATGACAGAGAGTTCTATACAGAATCTGAAGTACGATATTGGGCAAACCGTCATGAGTTTCATTTTCAGCAGATCACAACTCAGTTAGATATCGATTGGCCGAAAGGACGAAAAATAGAATCCTATCTTTATTCTCATGCCTGGCAAAAAAAGAAGATCACCGGGGCTAAATTCACGAGCTATGTGCCCATCTGGCTGGAGCAAGATCAGCTCCATATAGCCAAACAACAATTGGACCGAGTTCTTAAACATGAGTTGGTACATGTGATATCAAAACAATTTGGGAATTATTTGTTTAATGGGAGCTGGAGTATCGGTCTTATTGAAGGCCTGGCTGAAGGAATAGCCAAGGATGCCTCACCCCACTCAACACTTCATCAGATAGTAGCCGCAGAAAGCCCCTTACCCGATGCAAAAGAAATGAACTCAGCGTTATCGTTCACGGGTTTTTATAGTAGCGCCGGGTCTATAAGCTATACCACGACAGGATCTTTCGTTGAATATCTGCTAAACAATTATCCTCTTGATCATTTTAAACAGGCTTACCAATCAGCTACCTTTAAAAATACATTCGCCTCCTCATTTGATGAACTGGTTAATGGGTGGCATGATACCTTAAATGAAACGGATCTAGATTCTGTTGACAAACTGATCTCTGAATTCATCTTTGCTCAGCGCTCCCTCTTCCAAAAAGATTGTCCACATTCTATTTCAAAAGAATTAAAGCTTTGGGATAATTATAATTTTCTGATGGCTTCTGAGGATACGGTAATTGCCTACCAGGTACTTAATGATTTGTTTGAAACCTTCTCGGATAATGCATTGGTCAAAGCGGAATGGATCCGTTCTAAGTTAAAAATGGGCAAACCGGACCTGGTTATAAGGCACAATATTGATTCAGACTCCCTCCTGAACCTTAACGTAATGTACGCTGATGCACTTTTTATGGCACAAGGATATGAGCAAGCGACTCAATATCTGAGCAAATTCAGTGAGGATATTTCCAACTCTACTGCACAAAATTTTAAGTTTACAATGGAGTTGCGCCAAGACAGTACACAATGGGATTTTCTGCTCGATCAAAGGTACTCCGATAATTTAGTTGATGAATATGATTATCTGAAGATGAACACGCCCAATAAATTACTGACATTGGAAAAAGCCCTGGAACTTAAAAAATATGAGAGGGTACTTCTTTATATCCGGCTGTTAGAGGATAAAACTATTTCTCCGGATTGGTTTGATATAATTGAAAAAGCCATTCACAGAACTGCGTTTATAGGTGAATTCAGCGTGGCAAATGAGCTCATCTACTTTTTAGAACATTCAAACCTAAGAGCTCGTTATAAGGAACGCATTTCAGAGCAATTGGAATGGCTCACTTTTTTGGATAACAGAAGCTATATTGATCAGTAATTGTAATGCAAAATTTTTGTTTTAATCCCTTCTATTCCACGGTTAAATGAAAAAACCTTTACTTATCATTGGGTTTTTATGTTTATTGGCAAACAGTTCCGTAATGGGGCAGGATTGGAGATTATCCGCCGGATATAATATTAAGAATGTCGGACTAAGTTATGTTCCCAATGACAGTTACCCGGTTGATATTGATGGCGTATCAAAAGGGATGTTCGAGATAGAACTTGAACGGTATTTGTTATACAGACTATACATTGCAGGGAAAACCGAGTTTTTGGTTAATGATCAGCAAGAATTATTTATTGGTGGCCCAATAAATTTCAATCAGGTCAATCTTGGTGGTACCATCGGTTTACAATGGCCGAAATTTGGAGTTTACGGGGGTGTTAAAACCGGCCGTATCTGGGATATTACCATGAGGTCTACGGATCAGAATGGAGCACCAATTTGGACGGGTACTTCCGGTGGTGAGAAGAATATCACGGGTGCTTTTACTGCAGGTATTAAATATTATCTGCTTAATTTTGTACGGCTACAAGCTGAAGTGACCCGTACGTATAATTCACCCTCCAATATCATTCCTCAACGCAGATTTAATGAAGCGCCAGCATTTCGATCATTTGACTTCAGTCCTGTTTCTTTTTCAGTCGGAATTTCGATCGGCATCCCCTGGAACAAACCCAAAAATAAAGGGCGTAAACCTGACCGTGAACTCCCACCATTGATTCGAAACTCATCTGTTAATTTTACAGAACCTTTGGGTAGTACCTACGTGACATCAGCTTTTGGTCCGCGATGGAGAAGCGTGCATCAAGGCGTTGACCTTAAAGCCAGCCTGCGTGATAAAATTGTAGCGGCTGAATCAGGCGTGGTTGTAAAGGCAGGAACCGGACGTGGATATGGTAAAATGGTTCGTATTAAGCATGGAGATGGCTACGAGACCGTTTATGCACATATGAGTAAGGTATCCGTTAAAGAAGGCGACACTGTCAAAAAGGGACAGGAAGTTGGTCGTGCCGGAAATACAGGAACCTCCACGGGAGTTCACTTGCATTTTGAGATCATAAAAGACGGCACACATATAGATCCTGAATCATATATACGATTTTAAGTCAAACATCTTTAACGGTATTTTGACACCTACCTGATAGTGTTAGTCTGATTCCCTTGATGTCAGAGCAACTGTGTCCCAGATCAGAACACCTAAAAACTCTGCTACACGCCTGGCATCTTCCCGAAGACTTACCAGATCTCCATGATCAACTACATTCATTCGAGATCCATCTCTTAATACCAAATTCAGCTCATAACTAACGTAATTTTTATTGTCGCTTCGAACCAGTTCAGGGATGATCTGAAGGGCATAAATATTCCCGATTCGACTGCTGCTTTCATTATCTCCCATCTCAAGGTATCGCTTGGGAGCTTTCCAGCCTTTCCAAAACATCCCTTTTGTTTTATCGAAGATTACTGGTTTCGAAAAGCTATAATACATCCAGCTACCTGCTGCGAAGAATATGGTGGCAATTAAACCAATAAAGAAAAAATCCGATCTGAAAAAGCTCCCGTAAGATCTATATGTCTCCATCCCAATAAAGACGGGAATACCGACACCTACCAAGAGAAAGATCAAGCTGAATATTTTTGCCCCCATTGTGGCCTTAAATTCAACTCTGCTATGATCGGCCTGAATCAGTTTATGAGTACCAAAGTTAGAGCCTCCCCTTTTCAGTGGTGTCCATTCCGTTTTCATGGCAATATCGTCGTTAAATTTTGAGGGATCAAAAGATGGCTCCCAAGCCTTTAACTTCTTTAAAACCTTCTTAATTTTATTCAGCATAGATCTTTTATATATGATTTTACTGTCAAATAATTACAACAATGATAATGTAAAAACCACCTTCTTTACTCATTGAGTAAATACATATTATGATCGATTTACTCAATTGTTAAACCCCAACACTCCTTGTTCTTAAATACTTAAATGATGGTTCATATTTAAGCTTCGAATCATATATTAACCTCCAAAGTTCTGTTCAACAAATCTTTCCATTATGAAAATATTATCATTCATCACTGCGATCATACTATCATCACAAATATCCTTTGCACAGGTAGCGGATTCCGTGGCTCAGCCCGAGACATTTGAATATGAATGGGCCGGTGAGAAAATGACCATGCAAAAATATTTCATCGTATTTCTTAAAAGTGGAGAAAATAGAAGTCAGTCTCAGGAAAAAGCCATGAAGTTGCAAGAAGAGCACCTGTCCTATTTAGGTAGTTTGTACGAACAAGGGATCATTAACTTGAACGGACCAAGTGGTGGACAAAGCGATATCCGCGGTTTTTCTGTTTATAATGTAGCCACAATTGAACAGGCCAGAGAATTTGCTGAAAACGATCCTATGGTTAAAGCAGGACGCTTGAAAGTTGAAGTTCATCCTTAGTGGCTTGCTAAAGGGTCTGGTGTAAAGTAGTTTAAAAGTCCATGAGAACAGACTTTACTTAAGGCCTAAAATCAAATAAATAAGTAGCCATGCGAGCTCCCATTTTTGTTCCCCATTCTGATTTTGAAGAACGTCCAGTGGAAGAAATGAAGAAGCGATCTTCTGAATTTTATAAACACATGAAACGTCGGCGAACGGTTCGGAATTTTTCAGATCGACCGGTTCCCCAGAAGATCATTGAAAATTGTCTGCTTGCTGCCGGTACGGCACCCAACGGTGCTAACAAGCAACCCTGGCATTTTGTGGTGGTGAGTGACCCCGAAAAGAAGAAAAAGATCCGGATAGAAGCTGAAAAAGAAGAGCATGAGTTTTACAACCGTCGGGCACCGGAAGATTGGCTGGAAGACCTTCAACCTTTTGGCACAGACGAGAAAAAGCCTTTCCTTGAAAAGGCCCCGTATTTGATCGGGATCTTTGCTCAAAATTACAGTTTTGATGAAAACGGCAAAAAGGAAAAGCATTATTATGTGAAGGAATCGGTTGGTATTGCCACCGGTATTTTGATAACAGCCCTTCATGAATCCGGCTTAGCTACACTTACTCACACTCCCAGCCCAATGGGTTTTCTGAATGAGATCATGGACAGGCCTTCTCATGAAAAACCATTTCTATTACTCGTGGTCGGTTATCCTGAAGATAATGTTCAGGTCCCTGACATTTCAAAAAAATCACTGGATCAGATCGCTACTTTTATCTGACCTCAGTGGTCATTCAATTGGTTATAACAACCGGTCAAGAACGTATTAAAAACACGATATTCAAAGCATGAGTACAGAGAGAACAAACAAGAAGGGGTCGTCCTTCAAGAAAGAGATCACCCAATGGATATTCATAATCCTGATCGGTGCCGCTTTATATGCCAGTGGATATCACACAGAAGTAATTGGACGAATACAAAGTGTTCTTCTTTATACCGGCATTCTACAACCGGATACAGATACTTCCATCATGCATGGCCAGCGTGCTGAATATAACATGCCACTTCTTACCATTGACGGTAAGCAAATTTATTTATCTGAGTTTGAGGGCAAAACCATTTTTATGAACCTTTGGGCCACTTGGTGTCCTCCATGTATCGCAGAAATGCCGAATATTCAACGATTATATAATGATATTAAGGATAATGATGACATAGTATTTGTCATGGCTTCGCTTGATCAGGATCCTCAAAAGGCCTGGGATTTTGTAAAAAGAAAGGAGTTCACTTTTCCGGTTTATTCGGTCATAGCTAAACCAAGAGTTTACGACAGCTCTGTGGTACCTACCACATATGTGATATCACCGAAGGGAGAGATCATTATGGAACATCAGGGAATGGCTAAATATGACACAGATGAATTCAAGAATTTTCTTAGATCTGTTTCTTCCTTGTAAAATCCTTTCACTCATTCTAATAATAATTTTTCGCCTACAAAGAAAAGCTTACCTTTCTTTGTATCATTACAATCAACTATTCATTAAATAAATTACCTCCTGAATTTTAGTTTACTCTAAAATAATCACTGATTATCTCATTCAGGAACGTCCCAAAGTATGGAAAAAGTCATCTCAGGCATTCAGCAAATTGGAATTGGTATCCCCGATGTCCATAAGGCTACCGATTGGTACCGGAAACATTTTGGAATGGATATTAAGGTGTTTGAGGATGAAGCCACGGCTGAGTTGATGCTACCTTATACCGGTGGAAAGCCCCATGACCGTACAGCTATTTTAACGCTCAATATGAAAGGCGGTGGTGGTTTTGAGATCTGGCAATACACCAGCCGAAAGCCTCAACCTGCAGATTTTGATATCCTTCTTGGGGATCTGGGCATCAATTACGGGAAAATAAAATCGATCGATGTTGAGAAAACATATAATGAGATGAGATCTTCAGGGCTTGATATAGTCACACCGCTTGAAGAAAATCCATCCGGCGATCTGAACTTCTTTCTCAAAGACCTTTACGGCAATATCTGGCAAGTAGTTAAAGGTGAAGAGTTTTTCAAACATAAGACACCAAAAACAACCGGCGGCGTTGTTGGGGCTGTTATCGGTTCTACAGATATTGAATCAGCTCAAAAACTGTATTCAAATGTACTTGGGTATGATGAAGTAGTGTATGATAAAACCGGTATATTCAAGGACCTTAATGGCTTACCGGGTGGAGACCTTAATGTTAGAAGGGTCTTATTACGTCATTCTCAAACCAGGGAAGGTGGTTTCAGCCGAATGTTTGGTCCCACAGAAATTGAATTAGTTGAAGTTAAAGATCGTGAACCCAAAAAGATCTATAAGGACCGTTACTGGGGTGACCTTGGATTCATTCACCTGTGTTTTGATATTCAAGGTATGGACGCACTTAAAGATGACCTCAAAGCTGAAGGTTTTCCTTTTACCGTTGACTCCGCAAACAGCTTTGACATGGGGGAAGCTGCCGGTCGGTTTACCTATGTGGAAGACCCGGATGGAACTCTGATAGAGTTCGTGGAAACACACAAGGTGCCGATCATGAAAAAATTTGGTTGGTATATTGATATGACCAAACGTGACCCACGAAAGAACTTACCAAATTGGATGATAGGAGCATTACGATTTAGCCGGATGAAACACTGAATTAATACTGTTCATTAGGAGGAGTTAATGCTTCTCCCCCCTCCATTTCATCAATGTCTTCAGGGTCAATTTCTGTTAAATAGTAGGAATTTTTAACACTATCATAGTTGACCTCCCATCGAATATTTGACTTATACATATCCATAAATCCTGATAGGTGACCATCACGGTAAATAAGAGTGGCTAACCCGGTGTCTTTATCTTCAACATTAGCTGATATTGACATTATTCCGGGAAAAGTTTCCTGAACTCTTCTAATGACCAAATGATACCGTTCGTCCGTCTCATTTTTCATAATAGAGAGGGTGTCTCCCTCACTTAATTCAGATATTCCGGAAAGATCCAGGCTTACATTAAACTTTTGTACAACCTGCTCTGATTCAACTTCTTTCGAAGACTTTTCTCCACTATCAGCACAACCATTAAGAATTACAGTGAAGACAAATACAAACAGCAACAAATATCCATTCTGTGATTTCATACTATTTTATCAAAACCATTTGCTTGGTTAATGTTTGTGAACCTGCTTTTAACTGATAGATATAAATTCCACTTGATAGAGTTGAGGCATCGAACACCACGTTATGTGTCCCGGCACTGACACGCTCATTATTTAACAAGGTTGCTACTTTTTGCCCCTGAATATTGAACACTTCTATATTCACTGTTTGTGGCTCAGTCAAATTATAACTGATCGTAGTAGTTGGGTTAAACGGGTTAGGATAATTTTGAGCTAACTCCATCTTTACAGGCCTGTCATCTACTTCATTGGATACTTCAACTCCAACATTCAAGGTTATTGGTACCTCAATAATTGGATTAACAGGATCATTGGTTTTGACCTTCATGATCGTCTCATAGGTTCCAGAGCTTAACCCCATGGAATTAAACTCAAGGTCGATCTGTCCTGTACCATTATTAAAAACGACCCCACTCGGGTCTAATGCCGCTAACCAGCTGTAGGGAGATTCCATCTGTTCTACCCTGATGTCATCAACGTTGATAGCCGTTCCGATAAATTCGTTTCTATGAAGCACCTGTACTACACCGGGGGTGAACCCACTCAAATAGCTGTTAGAGGCTAATAAACTTCCATCAAAATAATAATCTATGGTTTGGTTGTCAGTATTATAGATGATCTTCAGTTCATGATATTCATCAGGGGTTACTGATCCATATATTCCATAAAATGACCTCTCACCGCTTTCATTCAGGTCCGCCAGGAATATTCCTCCTTCACTTATTATCACACCGGCCGACATTGCCCCTGTTTTGCCATCGTTTATATAAAAATCAAAGGTTTCACTAAGAGTACTTGATCCGGTAATAGAAAAGTTGATCGTTACCTCATAATTTCCAAATAGTCGGTAACCGAAAAATGGGGAAGCTATAAATTTTGTATTCCCTTCAGAGTATGGCACACTCAAATTCTGACTACCGGTGTTAGGATTGGATGTGGAAATCGAAAATTCCGTACCGTTCAGGGACCTCCATTGGTTTTGCCCTAAAAATGTTCCTGAAGAAAAATTCTCTCCTGCTTCAAATGAGGTTTCATAGATCAATTCGTTTGTATTAACCTTACTTCTGCTACCCGGTGAGTTTATTGAGTAGTTAAAAGGCAAGGTTGTCAAGTGCCCCGTATCTACCGCTTCGATCTCTATTCGATCCTGTTGCTTAGACTGTTTTGCAACGGAAGAGCCCGGAAAATCAAAATCAACATCCCACATGAGATTACTGATGCCGGTATTTGAAATATCTACTGATACCAATAATTCATCCTCTTGATTGAGATTTACTTCTATCTGTTCTGTTGATAGTGCTGCAACCGGAGAATCTTGCGTGGTATTTCGATATCCTGAGATCGTTTTTTTGATCTCACGCATACTCAGAGCATTATTTTCAGGAGTTCTGCTATTATTTGTACCGGTTGGAAACCCCAGCCAGGTCAGATCCGGGCTGGAAAATATTGGAGCCTGACTTAAACCATCCGAATACGCCATCACTGTATGAAAATTATTGGTCTGATCCTGATAGCCCACTGAATAGTGAAATAACCCTCCCGCTTCAGATGAGGCAGCATCATTTTGTGTTCTTGCGTGTGTATTGCCCATATTATGCCCGATCTCATGAATTAGGGTATAACCGGAAGCGATCTGTTGCACTCGGTTCAGATTGAAGCCAAATTGTGGATTGCCACCGGTGCTGCTCAGCCTCCATCCAAGCCCCCCTGTATCCACAATTCTTGCTACTAACGACACAATATCTGCACCATATTGATCTCGCAGATCATGTACCTCTTCCATATACCCACCATATTCATTGTCGGGGTCTTCAAATACGGGATCACTGTCATCCTGTGTCAACCTTCGTAATCTTACACCCGATTCCACTCCGTCGTTGACTTCGTCATAACTTGTTCTATACGAATGAACTAAACGAAGTTTAATACCCGTGTTGCTGTTATCCAGGGCTGTTTGTGAAAGTGTCATAGCCTGAGACATCACCTCAAAAATATCACGATATGAGGTTTGATCAGCCGCCCAATCTCTTGCTGCATTGGTATACACCAGCATCAAATCAATAGTTACACTGTCATCAATGGAAGCCGAAATTAAGGCCGGTTGGTACTGACTGTTTTGTTCAGCCGTTTTTGATCTTAACCCATCACTGGATATAAAGTCATAGAGTGGAGCTACAAACTCTTCTGAGTTATTATGTAAGCCACAAGCAATTCTGTCAGACCCTTGCTCTGCAGAAGGCTGAATGAAATTCTCATTTCTGCTTTTATCAAATGATAATGACAGGCTTTCAACGTGATTCACATGTAGCAAGCCATTTATCCCGCCATCATGGTACGTAAAGCTCATGACCCCCTGATCACCGCTTTTTTCTTTAGCAATAACCGATATGTAACCTGGATAATATTCTGAGACTCTGGTTACTTCAAATTCCTGTGTTCTTTCTGCATCTATAGAAAACTGAAAGACCGTCCCTTTTTTCAAGGATTTCTCTGACAGGTATTCCTCATTTAGTTTGTAATAGGTCTTTGCAGGTTCATTCGTTTTATATTGAATTTCGGAACTGATCTCATTCAGTGTGATGGTTTCCTGGGCCTGTGCCATAACCATCACACTCAAAGAAATAAGCAATGTGAGTGTAAGCTGTATATTTTTCATTAATAAGATATTTATTACCGTTAGTCCCTACAATATCATAAATCAAAACCAATCATGCTTTATTTATGCAAAACGATCGGCTAAGCGGTTTATCAGATAACCACTCTCCTCAAGTGCTTGGGTAGCAAACTTTCCGAAGAAATCAGTCACTCCTTCAAATTGCCTTACAAACCCTTCTCTGTCATTTTCTTCGACTAATTTTGCGAGTTTTTGATGATGTTCAAAAAATTTCAATAAAAGGTCCCGGCGCTCTTTATTGGCAAAAACGATATCGGCGTATAATTCTGCATCCTGAGCAAATATCCGCCCCGTCATCATCAATTCGGCACGGTATATCGGAGACGAATAGTCAAGCATATCAGTCGGCTTAAGATCATATTCTTCCATGAATGACCCATGCAAAAGAGCCACATAGTGACGGAGACCCTGTACCAGGTGCATAACATGGTCATGTTTTTCAGGGTCTGCTTCTATGACCCGCATGCCCCACAATTCACATTGATCGATAAACCAACTTGCTTTATCTGCTTCACGAGCCCCACAAAAAACCATGAGCTGCTTAGATAGATTCTGTACATCCGGTCCGTGCATAGGGTGCAAGCCCACTACAGGTCCTTCATGTGCCGCCAACATAGCCTTGATCGGGGCCGATTTGTTACTTGTGAAATCAGCAAGAATCGTCTCCTTTTTTAACCGGCCGCTGAGTCGATCGATCACACTTTCAGTGACTTTGATGGGAACGGTTATAATCACCATATCCAGTTTTGGAGCGATCTCTTCAAGTTCGTACCAGTTTCCTTTATCAATAGAATAGGTAATGTGACCGGTTTGACTTGCTATCCGCTTATACAGGCTACCCATTCCTCCCTCACCACCAATAAACAGTATATGTTGTGGCTCTTTGGTGGCGATCGGAAATTTTTCCTGAGACTGAGTGGCTCTTGAAGCTGTCATGATCATTCGAAGAAAATCCTCTGCCCAGTTCGGATCTATGCCTTTCGATTTAGCAAGATCTTTGAATGCCCTTGATTTTTCATCCTCACGCTTTGGCACAAAAACAGGAAGCTGGTTCTCTACCTTTCTTTTGATGACATCCCGGACGATATCACCCCGCTCCGCAAGCAAGTCCAGTATCTGTTCATCAATTTCATCGATTCGTTTTCGGGGCGATTCTAATTCTTTATGTCTGTGGGACATGGGTGCTAGTTATTTGTATTTTGAGTAATGGCTGAATAGTGATCTTATAACTCACTAAAAAACATGTCTAATTTCTATTTACTGCAAGCTAAAGGAATGAAACAACATTTATCCTGTTTTGTGCTTAATACCAGTAATGATGAGTTAATTATTCAATATTATCGTTTCCTAAGTTACGTTACAGTTTGTACCTTTAAAAGCTATTTATGGCTCAATTTAAACTACACTCCCCTTACAAACCCGCCGGCGACCAACCTGCTGCCATTGCTGAATTGACAGAAGGCATCGAGGCCGGAGATAAATTCCAGACCTTACTTGGAATTACCGGCTCAGGAAAGACCAGAACCATAGCCAATACGATTGAAAATGTTGAGCGCCCCACTCTGGTCATGAGCCACAACAAAACGTTGGCTGCTCAGCTATATCGTGAGCTCAGTGATTTCTTCCCTGAAAATCGTGTTGAATTCTTTATTTCATACTACGATTACTACCAGCCGGAAGCTTACCTCTCAACTCAGGATAAGTATATTGAAAAAGACCTATCCATTAATGAGGAAATTCAACGCTTAAGGTTACGGGCAACCAGTTCGCTGCTTTCAGGGCGCCGGGATGTGATTATCGTGTCATCGGTTAGCTGCATCTATGGAATTGGCTCACCTTCAGAATATGAAAAGCTGATCCTGAACTTGAATGTTGGTCAGGAGATTCCCCGTAATACTATTCTTTACGATCTGGTCGATCTTCATTATAACAGAAATGACCTGGATTTTAAACGCGGTACATTCAGGGTTCGTGGAGATGTGATCGATGTATACCCGGCATATTCAGATGAAGGATTGAGGATCACACAATGGGGTGACGAAATTGAGTCCCTTCAGCTTTTTGATGTAAATGACGGCACCATCATTGAAAATGTCAACGAATTCAGGGTATATCCGGCCTCTCATTATGTAACCTCAAAGTCACGGCTTGAAACAGCAATTGAACAGATCCGCGAAGAGTTGGAGTGGCGTAAAAAAGTATTGATCGATGAGGAGAAATTTCTTGAAGCCAAACGCATTGAACAGCGCACTCTTTTTGATATTGAAATGATCCAGGAGATCGGATACTGTTCGGGCATTGAGAACTATTCCCGGTATTTAAGTGCCCGTAAACCCGGGGAACGCCCATATTGTCTTTTGGATTATTTCCCGGATGATTATCTCGTTGTTGTGGATGAAAGTCATCAAACCATACCTCAGATCTCTGCCATGTATGGGGGAGACCGGTCAAGGAAGGTGGAATTAGTTGAGCATGGCTTCCGCCTCCCCTCTGCCCTCGATAACCGGCCTCTAACATTTGATGAGTGGGAAGAATTGGTCAACCAGGTAATTTTTGTAAGTGCAACACCAAGTGACTATGAACTTGAAAAGTCCGGAGGGGTCTATGCAGAGCAGATCATACGCCCTACAGGTTTGATGGAACCTGAAATTGAGATCCGCCCACTGGGCAATCAGGTGGATGATCTCCTTGGCGAGATACGTGAAAAGGTTGCTAAAAAAGAACGGGTATTGGTAATCACCCTGACAAAACGGCTCAGTGAAGAGCTTAGTGAGTATCTGAAGAACCTCAATATCAAAGCGGCATACATGCATAGTGAATTAAATGCCCTTGAAAGAATCGAAGTTTTGTATAAATTCAGGCGCGGCGACTTTGACGTACTTGTTGGTATTAACCTGCTACGTGAAGGAATCGATATTCCTGAACTTAGCCTGGTAGCCATTATGGATGCAGATAAAGAAGGCTTTTTAAGGTCTGAGACATCATTGTTTCAGATCGTCGGTCGTGCAGCCAGAAATGTGGGTGGTAAAGCCATCCTATATGCTGATAAGATCACAAACAGTATTGATAAAGTGGTCAAAGAAACCCGCAGGCGGCGAAAAATACAGGAAGAATACAACGAAAAACACGGTATTACTCCTGAAACCATCAAAAAGGAATTAAAACCCCTTGTTGATCCAGGTTTGATCTCCAGTCAGAGTTTTGACTTTGCCAGAAAAGATGAAGAACCTGAAGAAGAAGCCCTTGAAGTCATTAGAGTTGCTGATGAAGGCATACAGTACAAAGCAAGTCCTGCCATGAAGGAAGTTACCTTTGAAAGCAAGGACAAGCTGTTAGACCATTTACGTGAAACCATGTATCATGCAGCCAAAAACATGGAATTTGAAGAAGCTGCCCGTATACGTGACCAAATTGCAAAATTAGAAGATGAACTTTAGTTGGTTAATGGTTATTCATTTTTTGTAGAATGACGCATTAACCCTCAACTATTATACAAATTACCACCACATGAAAGGTACGATCGAGTTTTTGAAATCATTTGCATCTGATAAAGATGTTGCTTCTATCACTCCCTCTTCAAAATACTGCGTTCGCCAGCTCTGTAAATACATAGACTTTCCCAACACTGATGTTATCGTTGAATACGGTGGTGGGACCGGGGTTTTCACTAAACATTTTTTAAAAAAAATGCACCCTGAAGCCAGGCTTTTTGTCTTTGAGACCAATGATAATTTTTATGATCTGCTTAGCAGTATCGATGATGACCGGTTAACTGTTTTTCATCAAACGGTTGAAGATATTTTAACCTTACTCCCGGAGGAATTAGTTGGAAATGTGGATCATGTAATTTCAGGCATTCCTTTTTCTTTTTTCAACTGGGATATGAAGATGGATATCCTTAATAAAACCAAAGATGTACTAAGACAGGAAGGTTCTTTTTTAGCGTATCAAACATCAGGCCACCTTAAAGACCCCCTCACTGAAGCATTCGGTAATTTCACCACTGAATTTTGTTGGAAAAACATACCGCCTTATTTCATCTACGAATCTATCAAAGATTAGAATTTCAGGGCTGCCTTCAGATAAAATAATTTCTATCCCATTAAAAGCTCATCATTCAATGATGATCTCCCCATCGCTCTTCTCTTTGGGTCCTTTATTCTTCCATTGATTATAAAATTGAATAAGGTTTGAAGCCGCATAGGTTAACATAAAGAAAGCTATGAAATAAGCCACTGAATCCGGATTCATGACGATAAGCACCGCTATGATCAGTGTCATGATCCCAAGTACACTAAATGAAAGTCCGAATAACATCAACAGACCAAATAGTCCTAAAAATCCGGCAAACGTAAAAGGGATCAACTCAGGAAATATGAAAATAAGTATACCCGATACGAAAGGAAGGGCCGTTATTGCACCGGGAAATCTGAACATCATGAACATGAGACCAAGTGCGATCAAATAACCACCTGCTATCAGATAAAGAAAATTCGGAAATATGAGTGTTAGAACGCCAGTTGCCAGGGTTAATAAAACATTGATAAGCTTCTGCTCTTTTGACTGTTGTTTCGTATCAATTTGAAAATTTATAAACAAACCTGTCCTCTTTTCTTAATAATTTATAGCATTCTATACAAAAGTCTAAATATGGGTTATAGGTTAATCAACTTCACTAAGACTAAAACGAGATACATATTCCTCCCCCATATCACCCGTTAGAACAGCCACCACTGTGTTTCCTTTTGCATCTTTGAAATTCGCATTAAGTGGTAGCTCAACCGTACCGTAATAACTCCCGTCCGGTTTAAAAATATCGAAGGTTGGGGGTTCCCACCAGTTGCTTTCGGGACCATAGCCAATTCCCATATTCATTTCTGTATATTCAGCTTTAACATATTTCCAGATCCAAATTCTTCCATTTCTATCTGTATATATTTGTTTGAGAACCGGCTTATGTTCAGGTAAAACATTTTCTGCCCCTCTTGCAGAATAATAGTCTGTCCAAGCTTCCCATTGCTCTTTTTCTTCCGATAGCAATGTTACGGGTTCAATCTCCCAAATTATCCCTTTTTCAGCCCTTTCCTCGTTTAAAAACTTAATCTCATACTTGTTATTATCTTCTGCATAAACAACATAACCTTCTGAGCTAATTGTACTTCTAGGCCATCTAATAAATGAGTGTACACTTCCCTGTGCAGAAAATAGAACGAATGTTAATGGACGGTCAACCTCATCTCTTGGAACTTCCAAAGTATCTACTACCTTGCCTCTTGAAGAAACTCTAAGCCACGCAAAATGTAAGTTTGGCTTATTACGATCCCTGTTTATAGTAGTTTTAACATAGAATTCTCCCTTTTTTCCAACTTCAAACAGATCCGGTGCATTTAGAGTAGAATTAACGAAATGTGTTTCCAAGTATTCCCCTTCGGGACTAAACACATTAATATTGGTAAGCCCAACATTCCATATAGCTACCCTTCCATCCTGAAATGTTTTCATTCCACTTATTCCTGTATACTCACCGGGGCCTCGCCCTTCTCTGCCAACATTCCTAATAAATTTCCCTTCTTTATCATACATTTTCACGATAGGACCTTGTTGATCAGCTACAAATATTCTTCCCTTTGTTCCGATGGCAATATCTTTAATGTCCCCAAACATATAGTCTTCATTACCACTCTCAGTACCTATTCTTAACTCTTCCTGTACAACGAATCTTCGTTCTGTATTTTTATCATCTATTTCTGCTTCTTTTGTACAACCAAACATAATAGCTAAAACAAAAAGCAGTATTAATGGCTTATTTAAACGCATTGTACCTCCGTTTACTTGATTTAACCTCCTAAATAAGAAATTTCTTTGAAAGCTAAATACGCATTGAAGCTACACTTCTTGTCCTACCCCTAGCTTCTTACATATTAACGCCAACTGATCTTTTTCCTCAGAAGTCAGCACAGAGAACTCTTCTTTTATTCTTTCAAGGTGTTGAGGAAACAGGTCTTCAATGAATTCTCTCCCTTTCTTTGTCAGGCTGATAATGACCGCTCGCCGGTCATTGGGGTCAGTGACCTTTTCCACCAATCCATTTTTAAGAAGGTTATCGATCACCAGAGTGATGTTACCGCCGCTTTTTAGCAGTTTTTGGCCCAGTTCTCTTTGATTCAATGGACCAAGATGTAATAATGCCTCTAATGCACCAAATTGAGTCACGGTTAAATTCGCATCTGACAGATGTCGGGCAAGTCGTCCGTTCACACTCTCACTGGCTCGTGTCAGTTTAATGAAGGCGTTTAGCGTTCTTATATCTTCTTTATCGCCTTTAAAGTGTGTGCCCATATTTTGCTCAATTTTGGCCGAGATCAAAAACCTTAGTTCGGCCCGGTTTATTTGTTAGATATCATACCTGATACTTACCGGTGCATGATCTGACAGATCCCATTTTTTTTCGATCTCTGCCTCAACAGCAACTTCAGATAATGTAGGAGTCGCCAAATGATAATCAATTCTCCAGCCTTTGTTTCGTTCTTTTGATGCCGCTCTGTAGCTCCACCAGCTATACAAGTCCTTTTTATCCGGATGAAGCTTTCGAAATACATCTTCATACCCTTTTTCCAGAAAATCACTCACCCATTGTCGCTCCTCAGGTAAAAAACCTGACGTTTTATGCTGTTTGTCGGGGTTATGAATATCAATTTCTGTGTGGCAAATATTAAAATCTCCGCAAAAGACCGAAGGTTTATTGTCATTGGTATACTGTTCGCCAAATTGAATGAATTTTTCCAGAAAATCCATTTTCATGTCTTGCCTGACATCACCGGTTGTTCCACTTGGAGCATAAACACTGAACACTCTGAATGAATCATACTCAGCCATTATTATTCGGCCCTCTGCATCTATCCAGTCCACACCGATTCCTGTTTCAACCTGAATCGGTTCTTCTTTACTATAGATCGCAACCCCAGAGTAGCCTTTTTTCTCTGCTACATGATAGAATTCCTGATATTCAAGCTCTTTAATATCTTTAGGGATCTGTTTTTCCGTTGCCCTCAGCTCCTGAATACAAATGATATCCGGTCTGCTGTCCTCCACCCAGTCAACAAATCCTTTTCGGTGAGCGGCTCTAATTCCGTTTACGTTGTATGAACTTATTTTTACCAATTCTTTGTCTAATTCCCTTTTATGATTCCAAAATTTCTCTTTCCAACTTTAAGGGTAAACTCATCCCCTTCTTTGAAGGTGATCGAATAATTCTTATCCGTGATCTTTTTGT
Organism: Gracilimonas sp. B-17; assembly: GCF_056857935.1. Classification (NCBI taxonomy): domain Bacteria; kingdom Pseudomonadati; phylum Balneolota; class Balneolia; order Balneolales; family Balneolaceae; genus Gracilimonas; species Gracilimonas sp. B-17. Next base: position 268,991 of record NZ_JBSXOA010000010.1, on the reverse strand, counting down.
CATTCACGCTGATTCCGCCCTGTTTGATCATGCGTTTTGTTTCACCATTACTTGGTGAAAAGCCTGTTTCAGCCACAATATCCAGGAGTCTGATTTCCTCACCAACCGGAAAACTGAACGTTGGTGCGTCATCGGGTACTTCTTTATTGATCACTGTTTTCTCAAAATGCTCTTTAGCTGCTTTTGCCGCTTCTTCTCCATGATACATTCGTACTATGGTGAAAGCCAGATCATGTTTTCCGTTTCGCGGATCCTTCTCAATTTTTGCCTTTATGGCCGGCAGGTCATCCGTTTTGATATCCGTCACCAATTCATAATAGGTATAGATGAGATCATCCGGAATAGATAAAGACTTGCCATACATTTCGTTTGGCTCCTCATTAATACCTATATAATTGTCATAAGATTTAGACATTTTTGCTGAACCATCAGTTCCAACCAATAAAGGCATCATCAGGCAAACCTGTGGTTCCTGTCCATCTTCTTTTTGAAGCTGGCGACCAACCAGTAAGTTGAATTTCTGATCTGTTCCTCCCAATTCCACATCTGACTTTAGGTGTACTGAGTCTTGCCCCTGCGCCAGCGGATACAAAAACTCATGCAGCGAAATGGGCTCATTGTTCTCAAATCGTTTCGAGAAGTCATCTCTCTCTATCATTCTGGCAACCGTGAGCTTAGAAGAAAGCTTAATGACGTCCATAAAGTCCATTTCACCCAGCCAGTCGTAGTTATTGGTCAGGGTGAGTTTGTCTTCATCAAGTATACGTTTGGCCTGATCAATATAGGTTTCTGCATTCTCGTTTACCTCCTCTAAGGTAAGTGGAGGGCGTGTTTTATTCTGTCCGGTTGGATCACCGATCATAGCCGTAAACCCACCTATGATCAATATGACTTCATGGCCAAGATCCTGGAATTGTCTCATTTTCCTGAGAATAACAGAATGACCCAAATGAAGATCAGGGCGGGTCGGATCAACCCCAAGTTTTATCTTTAGTGGTTTATTATTCTTTTTTGATCGTTTTAATTTTTCAATGAGTTCGTTTTCAGGAACAATTTCAACTGTTCCTCTGCGGATGATCTCTAATTGTTCTTCAACCGGTTTAAATGACATTATGGTTAGTTATCGTTTAAAAATGGAATGTTTTCAAGTGGGTTGTAGCTTCCCACATTTTCTTTGAGTGTTTCGGAATAGGTTTCAGCACCCGGATATATCATGGCCACTGAATCGTAAGCGAATGGAGCTACATAAATAATAAAAGGATATAAATAGGATTCTTTACGGGTTTCTTCTGCAGGAATATTGAAACCGGATAACAGTAATAGGATCGTGCTGACAATAATACTGCTTTTCAGGATACCAAATGTTGCCCCCAGGATCCGGTTGACTGAACTGAGTTTGATAGCTTTTAAAAGCTCCTTGGTTCCGTAGGCTATGGCCGCCACAATTCCCAGGGTTCCTATAAATAGAATGGTGCCGGATATGAATGGAACATAAGAAGCACCCTCCTCAAACATTGGCCCTATCAGGCCTGTAAACATATCGAGGTAATTGAATGTGATAAAAACAGCCAATATGATCCCAACAATATTGAGGACTTCCTTGATCAACCCATTTACCGCACCTTTATAGGCAAAATACAGAACAGGAATAGCAATAATCAGATCAAGGATCAACATCTATGGATCACCCTCCTAATTCTTCTTTCACTACCTTACTAACAACGGAGCCATCAGCTTTACCTTTTAATTGCCCCATAAGCGGCCCCATGACCTTACCCATGTCTTGCATGCCGGAAGCGCCTAACTGTTCGATCTTTTCTTTAACGACGTCACGCACCTCATCTTCCGACATCATTTCAGGCAAGTACTCTTCAATGATCTTAAGTTCCATTTTCTCATTATCAGCCAGGTCATCTCTTCCGCCCTCTTCAAACTGTTCAATGGATTCTTTTCGCTGTTTGGCAGCTTTCATAAGAACTTCCACCGCTTGATCATCTGAAAGTTTAGCTTCTCCGCCTTTCCTTTCACTGATCTCTTTTTCCATGAGTTTGGCTTTCAATGAACGAAGGACTCTAAGCTTGTCCTGTTCTTTAGCCTTCATGGCTTCTTTGATATCCGATATGATCTTGTCTTGTATACTCATTCTGCGAAGTTTTAATTTAAAAATAACCAAAAAAAAAGGTTACACAATCATAATTGTGTAACCTTATAAAATCTTCCGCAAAGGGTATCAGGATCTGTTGTTCTGAATGTATTCCTTTACATCGTCCTGATCCATCATTACTTCTTTGTAGGCATATTTGCCTTTATCATTCTTGGTAGAAATAATAACCTTTGCCATCTTGCGATGTGCTGCTTTCGCTTGTAATGCGTCTTGTCCGAATGCTTGCTTCTTAGCCATGTCTCTTCTGGTTATTTAATTTCTTTGTGAACAGTATGCTTACGAAGAACCGGATTATATTTTTTCAGTTCAAGTCGATCAGTAGTGGTTCTTCGGTTTTTAGTCGTAACATAGCGAGATGAACCGGGTTTTTCGGTACACTCTAAGATCACCTGAACTCTGTTTCCTTTTGCCATGGTATTATACTTCTTTTATAAGAGTTCCATTTTTCCGCGCCTCTTTAAGTACCGCAGAAATTCCTTTCTTGTTTATTGTTCTCACAGTTTTAGCAGAAACCTTAAGTGTTACCCACTTATCTTCTTCAGGAACATAAAATCGTCGCTTTTGCAAGTTCAACTGAAAGCGGTGTTTCGTTTTATTATTCGACTTAGATGAACGGTATCCGTTCAAAGCTCCTTTGCCTGTAATATCGTCTTTTCGCGACATCGTTCTTTTCGGTTAATTCATAATGAAAATAGACACCAAAGATAGAGCTATAAACATCAAAGTTCAATGATTTTGAATACGAAAATTTGATTTATCCACATTTTTCCGAATTTTCCACAATTAGCACCGTTTTAATAGCTCTGAATTTCACCCCAGAACGCCCTCCTCTATTAATTTGAACAAATACCTCACCTTTTTTTGATTTTGCCTGTGTAAGCTCTATTTTCTGCCATCAATCAACTCATCTTACAAAGCTATCACTCCATAAATTATGGCAAAAAAACAAGGATCTGACTACAAGGCTTCGAACATACAGGTTTTGGAGGGGCTGGAAGCGGTTAGAAAGCGTCCTTCTATGTATATCGGGGACACCGGACAGCGCGGACTTCACCACCTTATCAATGAGGTTGTAGATAATTCAATTGATGAAGCTCTTGCCGGTTATTGCGACTATATAAATGTTACTATTAATAAAGACGGCTCGATGACCATTTTCGATAATGGTCGTGGTATTCCTGTCGATACTCATGATAAGCTCGGTATCCCGGCTGTTGAGGTCGTACTTACCAAACTCCACGCCGGAGGTAAATTTGATAAAGATACTTATAAGGTTTCCGGTGGTTTGCACGGTGTGGGTGTAAGTTGTGTGAATGCCCTGGCTTCCTGGTTCAGGGCTGAGATCCATCGTGATGGAGAGATCCATGTAATGGGTTTTGAGAAAGGAACCACCAAAACCCCGTTATCTGTTGCAGGTAAAACTAAAGAGACAGGTACTAAGATCTCTTTTATGCCTGATCCGGAGATCTTTACCCAAACCACTGAGTTCAAGTTCGATATTATTGCGGAACGCATGCGTGAACTCGCTTTTCTGAATCCTGAGATCACCATCGAATTGGTCGATGAGCGTGAAGAGGATGAGGATCTGCAAAAAGAGATCTATCACTATGAGGGCGGTGTAAAAGATTTTGTGGATTTCCTCGATGAACACAGGGAGTCCATGCTTGACACACCTATTCACATAACCGGCGAAGTTGACGATGTGCCGGTTGAGATCGCGATCTCCTACAACAGTTCATTTTCTGAGAATGTACATTCTTATGTGAATAACATTAACACCAAAGAAGGCGGTACACATGTCTCAGGTTTCAGACGGGCTCTGACACGTTCTCTGAAATCGTATGCTGAGAAAAATAATCTGATCAAATCTAACAGCAAGATCTCCATTTCCGGAGAAGACTTCCGTGAAGGAATGACGGCCGTATTAAGTGTTAAGGTTGCTGAGCCTCAATTTGAGGGGCAGACCAAAACCAAACTTGGTAACTCAGAAGTTCAAAGTGCCGTTGAGGTTGTTGTTTATGATCAGCTTAATGAATACCTGGAACAGAATCCAAAAGCTGCTAAAAAAGTAATTGAAAAAGTTGTACTTGCGGCTGAAGCAAGAGAAGCTGCCCGAAAAGCACGTCAACTTGTGCAACGCAAGAGTGTTATGAGCGGTGGTGGCCTGCCGGGTAAACTTGCAGATTGCTCCATTAAGGATCCGGAACACAGTGAGATCTACCTTGTAGAGGGTGACTCTGCCGGTGGTTCTGCAAAAATGGGTCGAAACAGAAGTTTCCAGGCTATCCTGCCATTAAGAGGTAAGATCCTAAATGTAGAGAAAGCTAAGATCAACCGAATTCTCGAGAACAAAGAGATTCAAGCTATGATCACTGCACTGGGTACCGGTGTTGGTCATGGTGATGAGGATTTTGATGTTGATAAACTACGTTATCACAAGATCATCGTAATGACAGATGCCGATGTGGACGGCTCCCACATTCGCACGCTACTACTGACCTTTTTCTACCGATATATGCGGCCTTTGATCGAAAACGGATTCGTTTATATCGCCACACCTCCCCTATACAGGATCACTGTTGGAAAAGACATTGAATATGCCTGGGATGATGAAACCAGGGATAAACTGGTTAAAGAATTGAAGAAAGGGCGCAGAAAATTTGATGTCTCAAGATATAAGGGTCTTGGTGAAATGAACCCGGAACAGCTTTGGGAAACTACTATGGACCCTGAAACCAGAACACTTCAACAAGTAAATGTTGAAAGTGCGGCCGGTGCCGATAAACTCTTTTCAACCCTTATGGGCGGAGACGTTGAGCCAAGGCGTGAGTTTATTGAGCGAAATGCCAAATACGCCAACATCGACATCTAAACAATATATAATTCAATAAGAATTTAACTGACTTTTATAGCTGATTTATGGCCAGAGAAAAAATTATTCCAATAACTATTGAAGACGAAATGCAATCGTCATACATCGATTATTCGATGTCGGTGATTGTTTCACGTGCCCTTCCAGACGTTCGCGACGGATTAAAACCGGTTCACCGCCGCATTTTGTATGGTATGAACGATCTTGGCATGCTTCATAACAGAAATTATAAGAAAAGTGCCCGTATTGTAGGTGAGGTTTTAGGTAAGTATCACCCTCATGGTGATAGTGCTGTTTATGACTCCATCGTACGGATGGTTCAGGATTTCTCACTTAGATACCCTCTAGCCGATGGGCAGGGTAACTTTGGATCTATCGATGGTGACAGTGCGGCCGCCATGCGTTATACGGAAGTTCGTATGGACCGGCTTTCCGAGGAAATGTTGGCCGATATCAACAAAGATACGGTAGATTTTTCACCGAACTTTGATGATACCCTTGAGGAACCGACCGTTCTCCCAAGTATGCTTCCAAACCTACTGATAAATGGTTCTTCCGGTATTGCTGTGGGTATGGCCACAAATATGGCTCCCCATAATATGTCAGAAGTTATTGATGGGGTTCAGGCCTACATTGATGATCCGGATATTGAGATCAAGCAGTTAATGAAGCATATAACTGCGCCTGATTTCCCAACTGCCGGCATCATTTATGGTTACGAGGGTGTTAAAGAGGCCTACGAAACAGGTCGCGGAAAAGTAACCCTTCGTGCTCGAGCCAACACTGAAGAGTTGCGCGGTAATCGTGAACAGATCGTAATTACTGAGATCCCGTATCAGGTTAACAAAAGTACTCTTATCCAAAAGATCGCTGGTCTTGTTAATGATGAAAAGATCACAGAGATCTCAGAAGTAAGAGATGAATCTGACCGTGAGGGTATCAGGATCGTTATTATTTTAAAGCGTTCTGCCAATGCAGGTGTTGTACTGAATCAACTGTACAAATATACCCAGATGCAGACCACTTTTGGTATCATTAATCTTGCTCTTGTTAAAGGGCGGCCAAAAGTAATGAATCTCAAGGAGCTCATCTATCATTTTGTTGAGCACCGTGTTGATATCATTATCCGACGAACTATATATGACCTGGATCAAGCAGAAGCCAGGGCTCATATTTTAGAAGGACTTAAGATAGCACTGGATAATCTCGATGAGGTTATCAAAACAATTCGGGCATCTAATAGTCCTAATGAAGCAAATATTGAACTGCGGAAGAAATTCGCCTTGACAGATATACAGGCAAAGGCCATTCTGGATATGCGTCTGCAGAAACTAACCGGACTCGAAAGAGAAAAAATTGACGGTGAGTATCGTGAGATCATAGATAAGATCGCTGACTATCGTGAAATTTTATCTAATCGGGATAAACAAACTGCGATTATTAAGGAAGAGCTTGCCGATCTCAAAAAACGATATGGCGATGAAAGAAGAACGCAAGTTGTTCATTCAGCTGAAGATTTCAACATTGAAGATATGATCGCCAATGAGGATGTGGTTGTAACCATCTCCAATAAAGGTTTCATCAAACGAATGCCTGTTAGTGGATATCGCCGACAACGACGTGGCGGTAAAGGCATGAAAGGTACTACTACGCGTGATGAGGAATATGTAGAACATTTATTTGTAGCCACCACACATAATTACATTCTTTTCTTTACTGAAAAAGGAATGTGTTACTGGCTCAAAGTATACGAAATTCCTGAAGGCGGGCGCCTGGCAAGAGGTCGTGCTATTGTAAATCTTATCGATATCGATAAAGATGATCAAATTAAGGCCTTCGTACCTGTTAAAACACTTGATGACGAAGAGTATATTAATAATCATTCGATCATCATGGCCACTAAAGATGGTCTTGTTAAGAAAACAACTCTTGAGGCCTACAGCCGGCCAAGAAGAGACGGTATTATAGCTATCAACATAAAGGATGGTGATAGTCTTCTTGGTGCTGAACTTACGGATGGTGATAGTCAGGTTATTCTTGCGAATAAAAATGGCCGTGCTATCAGGTTCCATGAAGAAGAAGTTCGTGATATGGGACGTAACACATCCGGAGTTAAAGGTATGAACCTCAGCAAAGATGGTGAGATCGTTGATATGGTCGTTATCCGTAATGCACATGAAGCAACCGTATTGGCTATGTCAGAAAATGGATATGGTAAACGATCGCTTGTGGATGATTACCGTGAACAATCAAGAGGTGGTAAAGGAGTGATTACATTAAAGATAACTCCTAAAACCGGAAGCCTGATCGCTTTGAAAGAAGTTACTGATCAGGATGACTTGATGATCATCACTGAGAAAGGCAAAGTGATCCGTATGAATTGTGGCGGAATTCGCACCATGGGAAGAAACACACAAGGCGTCCGAATTATGCGCCTAGATTCTGACGGTGCTATTGCAGCAATAACTCGGGTAGTTAACGAGGAAGAAGGTGAAGGTGAAGAGGAAGATGAGGATTAAACCAAACCTCTTTACCTAAACAACATTAATTATTCTATAAAGGGCTTCATTTCTGAAGCCCTTTTTTATTTGCTGATGTTATTGTTTTTGATGATGTTCTTTTAATTGATCTCGTTTTAATAAAATCCAATAAAACATGGAAATCTTCCTTAACCCTGAAAGCTGGGTTGCATTACTTACACTTACCTTTCTCGAGATCGTACTTGGTATAGATAATATCATATTCATATCCATTGTATCGAATAAACTGCCAAGTGAGAAACAAAATAAAGCTCGCATCACCGGTTTGGTCCTGGCCCTGATATTTAGAATAGCAATGCTTCTGAGCATCAGCTGGATCATTGGTTTCACTCAACCCTTATTTACATTACTTGAGTATGAGTTCAGTATTAGAGACCTGATCCTATTCACAGGTGGAACCTTTTTGATCTTTAAGAGCACCGTTGAAATTCATCACAAAATGGAAGGACAGCATGATGAAAAAGGAAAAAAGAAACTGTCTACTTTTGGACAGGTAATTTTTCAAATAGTTGCCCTCGATCTTATCTTTTCATTTGACAGTATTCTAACTGCTATTGGGCTTACTGAAGAATTATTGTTAATGATCATTGCCGTCATAATTTCAATCATTGTAATGATCGGGTTTGCAAACTCTATCAGCGATTTCATAAAGAAGCACCCAACACTCGAAGTTCTTGCATTATCCTTTCTTATACTGATCGGCTTTATGCTAATGATAGAGGCTTTCGAGTTTCATGTGCCTAAAGGGTATATCTACTTTGCTGTATTCTTCTCTCTTTTCGTTGAAATGATAAATATGAGAATACGCAGGAAAAAAGATTCCGGAAAACCGGTGACATTACGAAAACGTTTTGAAAGGGAAAGTGAAAATCAGGATAGATAATCTTAACCAGATCATAAACAGATAACCTGATCAGGTTTCATTATTTTTTCAGGCCCCTAACATTTCGCGAAGAAGTCCCTTTCTTTTTTCTATCAAAGAACCCGGGGCCAATACATTCACTTTCTTCCCAAACTGTAGTAACCATTCATTGATAAATGGCAAATTATCAAATTTGAAGGACACCTTAATTTTTTTTGAATTAATGGGTTCTTTCGTAATTATTTTAGCCGGTAAATTAGCCTCTAAGCGCCCTAACTCATCTTTTTCGACTTCCAGTATTATCGATTCCGATATGTCGTCAGAGGCGTAAATAAGGCGCTCTACGTCGATTTCACCTTTTAAGGTGTAATTTTCTTCCAGTATTTTTACTTCCTCGATATTTTCCAGAATAAAATTCCTGCTTTCCCCTCTTAGGTGAGAACGCCCTATCACATTCCAGTGATCTTCATAAAAAACCAAAATATATGGGTCGATTTTTCGGGTTCCGGTTTCACCGCTTTTTGTCGTGTACTTAAACTGCATCCTTTTTTGCTGAGCGATGGCACTGCTGATCAAATACCAGTTCCCCCCTTTCTTTTTCTTTCCACCGAATTTCAAATATGGATCCACGATGGTCCTGCCTTCAAGCGATACCATAAAATCTCTCAATTCGTCGGGCAGAACATTCTTAATTTTTACCTCTACCCCTTTTGCATCTTCCACCAAACCTTCATCAACTTGAGACTTGACAAAATTAAGCCCAACCATGATGGTTGCGAGCTCTTTGGATGTAAACATCAACGGTGGGATCTTATAACCTTCTATCAAACCATATCCTGAGTACCGATCCCAGGTCACAGGTACATTTATCTCTTCTAAAGCATTGAAATCCCTGAATATAGTACGCCTGCTTACCCCAAAATGCTCTGCCAGCTCATTAACTGTTTTATTTTTTCCCGGTTGCTGCAAAAGCAACATCAATTTGAGTCTTCTTTCAGAGCTATTCATACCTAAAGTCTTGTTATTTCAACTAACGCCTTACCGGCATAAAACGGATAGTTCTTCTGTTCTAACGATAATACATTTATTTTTAATGGCTGTTCGATACCCTCAAGCTCATGTTCAACTTCATCCTCGCCTTTTAGGAGAAGGACACCCAACCATGGCTTTTCACCAATCATACTCATCAGATCATTTATCTTGAATGCATGTTTTGACACTACACATGAGCCCTCATCCATCTCGATCTCAGCTACCGATCCCTTAAACACATTGCAGTTCTTCAATTTAAGCTTCAAAATCATTTGCTTGCAAGCCATGGTCTTTTTAGACACAATGTCATTTAGTATCACCCCTTTATTCTCATTTATGATCGCCAATGGTATTCCCGGCAAGCCGCCACCGGTTCCCGCATCATAAATTATGTCCGACCGTTTATATAGCTCAGAACTAGCAAGCATTAAAGAATGCCGGACATGCTCAACAATGGTTTCACGTGAAACATCCCTACTCACGAGGTTTACCCTTTCATTCCACCACAACAACTGATCCACATACTCTCTTAATTTATCAGCATGATCTTGAAGTAAACTCGTTGCTAAATCAAAACCATTAAATTTCTCAAACTCCACCTCATGTTTCACGTGAAACACCCCGTTTTAATTTTTAAGGTAAACCATTAATACTGATACATCACTGGCTGAAACGCCACTGATTCTGCTGGCCTGACCGATCGTTTCGGGCTTTATCTTTGAGAGTTTTTGCGCTCCTTCCGTGGAAAGGCTTTTAATATTAGAGTATTCGATCCGTTCCGGGATCTCCATATTTTCCTGTTTCTCAAGCTCCCTGACCATTTCGAATTCCTTTTCTATGTAGCCCGCATACTTTATCTGGATCTCGATCTGTTCAAGCACCTTATTGTCACTCGAGATAGAATAGATCTCTTCTTTAAGTTCAGAATCATATTCCATCATATCATGCAAGGATACTTCCGGGCGAAGAAGGATCTTCTCAGCTTTCATGGGTTGAGACATAAGAGAGCTCTCTTTGATCTTAAGCATGGGATCCATTTGCTCCGGTCTAACTGTATAATCTTTGATCAAGGTGTCAAGCTCATCAATTGCATTCTTTTTGACAAGCATTCTATTTAACCTATCCTCAGAAGCTAAGCCGATCTTATGCCCAATTTCGGTCAAACGAAGGTCTGCGTTGTCCTGCCTAAGCAATATTCTATGTTCAGCTCTTGAAGTGAACATACGGTAAGGCTCCTCAGTGCCTTTGTTAATTAGGTCATCAATAAGCACCCCTATATAAGCTTCAGACCTTTGAAGGATCAACGGCTCCTTACCCTTGACATTTAAAGCCGCATTGATACCGGCCATCAAACCTTGACAAGCAGCTTCTTCGTAACCAGTGGTACCATTAATTTGTCCTGCAAAATATAACCCATCAACTAATTTTGTCTCTAAGGATCGTCGTATCTGATGTGGAGGAAAATAATCATACTCTATAGCATATCCGGGGCGGATCATGATCACCTCTTCAAACCCAGGTATAGTGCGAAGTGCTTGATATTGCACATCTTCAGGCAGTGAAGTGGAAAATCCGTTGAGATACATTTCATAGGTATTCCATCCCTCAGGCTCCAGGAATAACTGGTGTCTTTCTTTGTCTGCAAATCGATCGATCTTATCTTCTATACTTGGACAATATCTCGGTCCAATAGATTTTATACGCCCATTGAACATTGGGCTCCGATCGAATCCCGTTCTCAAGACATCATGTACCTTGTCATTCGTATACCCTATCCAACAGGTAAGCTGTTCGTCAAGTGATGGAAGTGATTCAGTTAAAAAAGAGAAGCCGGATGGATCTTCATCACCATATTGAACCTCAAGTTTTGAATAATCTACGGTTCTGCCATCGATCCTGGGAGGTGTACCAGTTTTCAAACGACCAACTTCAAAACCAAGATCTTCCAAAGCTGCAGATATACCTACAGATGCGCGCTCGCCCGAACGCCCTCCTCCAAACTGGGTTTCTCCAATATGGATCAACCCGTTTAAGAAAGTACCACTGGTAAGAATGACACTATGTGAATAAAACCTTTGACCCGTTTGCGTGATCACACCATCGATCTTTTTACCGTCATCGGAAACAATAAGGTCGACCACATTATCTTGTCTGAAAAAGAGGTTCTCCTTTTCCTCAAGTTTCTCCCTCATCTTTTGAGCATATAGCATACGGTCGCTCTGGCACCTTGGGCTCCACATAGCAGGCCCTTTGCTAAGATTTAACATCCTGAACTGCACACCGGTCTCATCACTCACTATACCTGAGAGCCCACCCAAAGCATCGATCTCTCTTACTAATTGTCCTTTGGCAACACCGCCCATAGCCGGATTGCATGACATTTTAGCAATCGCCTCCAGGTTCATTGTAATTAAAAGTGTTTTTGCACCCATTTGTGCAGCTGCACCGGCCGCTTCACTTCCTGCATGCCCGCCACCAACTACAATGACATCGTATTTAGGATTAATATGATCCATTACTTACTGTTTTTTATTAGTTTATAGCTTATTAAATACCTGCTACAACATTTAAGATAAGAAATTCGTGTTCTCTCTACTATAATTACGAATTAACGGCAGGTACTGTCTATGTATTTAAAAACTTTCCTTAAACAAAAAAAGCCTTCAACTATCGTTGAAAGCTTTAGTTTGCGATCCGGAAGGGACTCGAACCCTCGACCTCCTGCGTGACAGGCAGGCGTTCTAACCAACTGAACTACCGGACCTTTTTGAGAGAGCACTAAATATACGGACCATTGTACTTCGATGTCAAGATTTTTTGAAAACAATTCAAAAAAAGAGGAATACCATATACCGCGTATTCCTCAGTTCCGTAAAGTGTTGCTTATTATTTTTAAAGTGCCTCAGATACAGCAGTAACGATCTCTTTACTTTCGGGTTCGACATTACTCCTGAATCTTCTGATCAGGTCTCCATCTTTATCGATTAGAAATTTTTCGAAATTCCATTTTATTTCTCCGGTAAAGTCCGGGTTCTGTGCTTGAGTCAGATATTTAAATAACCCTGACTGATCATCCCCTTTTACTGAAACTTTTGAAAACATTGGAAACTCAACCCCATAATTCAGAGTACAAAATTGCTTGATCTCTTCATCAGATCCGGGTTCTTGCCCATTAAAATTATTAGCAGGAAAACCAAGAATTACCAGGCCATCATCCTTATACTTTTCGTAAAGGTTCTGTAAGCCTTCATATTGTGGGGTATATCCACATTTAGATGCAACATTGACAACTAGAATTACTTTGCCTTTATATTTATCCAAGGAAACTTCTTTGCCATCAATATCCTTCATCTTATAATCAAAGATGCTATCATTAACTGTATTCATGCTTATTCCCAAAAACAGAGTTATTAAGATTGATATTATTTTCATATCCAATTAATTATTTAGTTAGGTATTGATTAAACTGTTGAAAGAATCTAAATCATTCCAAAATGAATAAATTTAAATTAACCCTTTTTGTTTTATTAGCCATTTCATTTTTGCCTATATCTTCCCAGGCACAAATGTTTTCAGTCGGAACAGATAACCGTACAAACTTTGGAAATATCTATTCGCCCTACGTTAGAGCCGGCGTTCAATTTATAGACTTCAGTTACGAGGGCTCAAATATTAACAATGACCCTTTATTTACTCCCTTAACATTTAATGGTGAAGCTGCTTATTTAGCCTACGAATCACTTGGTTTCAATATAAATGTAGGACTGGGAAACTCATTAACAGGATTAAACGAAACCAAATATTTTAGTTTAAACCTAAACTTTAAAAACCCATTCTATATAATTAATAATCAAAGTTTTAAAGCAGGTATACCTGTTAAATTGGACAGCAGGCTTATCTCCGTTCGAAATGATGATATCAATGAAGAGTTTTCTCAAACTTCACTTAGCGCGGGTGCTGGACTTACAGCAGCAATTATAAATCAATCCAAATTTAATATCACCGGTGAGTTTTTGACTTCCTATGGCTTCAGTTCTGCGAGTGGTGGGTTTTTAGGGGGCAGTGTTTTTGGTTTAAATGGAAGTGCGAGAATTAATTTTTATAATCTTTTATTCGGCAAAAACTTAAGTTTAGGATATGATTACATTTATGATTCATATGATATTGATGAAGAAAGATTAGATTATGACCTTTCAGGACATACAATAACATTGGGAGTATCATTTTGAAACCAGATAAGTTACTTCTTGAGCTGGAACAAATACTTGAACAGGCAGGGTATACCCTAAGGAAAGAAAGAGGATCCTTCAGAGGAGATGAATGTATTATTGAAGGACAAAAATTGGTAGTTGTAAATAAAAACAAACCCATTGAGTCGCAATTGGGAACCATGGGTAGAGTACTAGGCGAGATCGATCTAGCCGGCGTATATATCAAACCTGCTGTAAGACGTAAACTGGAAGAATTATGGGATCAATTACAGGTAACGCCAACAGAAACCCAGGAAGATTTTGAATTAGAATGAAAGTAACATTCTTAGGTACTGGAACTTCCATGGGGGTACCCGTTGCCGGTGGTTTCAGAAGTGACAAGCTTTTCCATGATCCAAGGAACTATCGAACCAGGTGTTCTGCCTGGATACAACATAAAGGACAATCCATACTTATTGATGCCGGTCCTGAATTCAGGCTACAAAGTATTCAGGCGAAGTTACAGAAATTGGATCAGCTTTTAATTACGCACGAACATATGGACCATGTAGCAGGTTTGGATGATTTAAGGATCTACTCGTATATCAATGAATCACCTATACCTGCATATGCTTCGAAAAAATGTATAGAATCAGTACAGAAGAGATTTGATTATATGTTTGGGGAAAACAAATACCCCGGTTCAACTTCTTTAAAATTAATAGAAGCTGAGGACTCTTTTACTTTAGGAGATATAGATATCAAGACCCTGCCGGTAAAACATGGAATGACCGATGTTTATGGTTACAGGTTAAATGATTTCTCATATATAACAGATGTTAAGGAAATACCGGATTCTACACTTGAAAAGATAAAAGGATCCAAAATCTTGGTCCTCGGAGCTTTGCGCTGGGAACCGGAACACCCCACTCATTTGACCATTCCTCAGGCTGTTGAGATCATAGAAAAATTAGGCATACCTGAAGCTTATCTCATACATATGAACAGTTATGTTGATCACGAGCCAACAAACAAGAAGTTACCAAACCATATCAAACTGGCATATGATCAGCAGGTAATACACCTTTAGATCATAGGTACTTATGAAGTTTATTATCTGCTTTCAGTTGTTCTACAATGTCCTTAACGTTTTGAGCTTTATCCAGGTTACATACTAGAATGGCATTATCAGTTACAACTACTGCCACATTATCCAGTCCAACCATAGATATCATTTTTCCACTTTCTGAATAAACGTAACTGTTTTTGGTATCACTGAATGTAGAGTTTGAGGTATTGATCACATTACCTGACCCATCTTTTTCACCAAGGTCATATATGGCTGTCCAGCTTCCAACGTCATTCCATCCGAATTCGCCCGGAACTACGAAAACATCTTTTGCGTGTTCCATGATCCCATAATCGATGGAGATTGACTCACATGAATGATAGAACTGATCAATTGAATCTTTATGCTTGCTTTCAAAAAGACCCTCATTCGCTTTAGTTACCAATTGGTACATATCAGGCAGGTGTTTTTCAAATTCATCCAATATGGTTTTAGCACTCCAGATAAACATTCCGCTGTTCCAGTAATAATTACCATTATTAAGAAACTCTTTAGCTGTTTCAGCATCTGGCTTTTCTTTAAACGCTTTAACGGAATACACCTCCTTACCACTTATTTTTTCAACTAAAGATGTCTCACCCTGAATATAGCCATAACCCGTTTCCGGCCTATCCGGCTCAATGCCGATTGTTACCAAATTTTTTCCTTGCTTAGCCTTTTCTATGGCAGATGTTAGATATCCCTTAAAGGCCTCAGGTTGTTCTATATGATGATCTGCCGGTAACACGACCATTACAGCATCAGGGTCTTTTTTATATAATAACTGGGCAGCAATGGCTACACATGGAGCTGTATTTTTTGCAACCGGTTCACCAATTATATTTTCATCCGGAACTGAGGGAAGTTGATCTTTGACGATATCTACATAGCTATCATTGGTAACAACCATGATTCTTTCCTGAGGGATCAAAGACTCGACCCGTTTGGCTGTATTCTGAATCATTGTCCCCTCACCAAATAAGGGAAGAAATTGTTTAGGTAATTCTTTAGTGCTTCTAGGCCAAAATCGTGTGCCCGATCCCCCGGCCATTATAACTGCGTAGATCATAATGTGTTTTTTTAAATTATAAAATGATCAAAGAAGGTAAGATATTATTGATCAAACCTGTACCATATCAGCTCTTCTGAGGCTGATTGTGAATGTGGTCCCTTTATTGGGTTCACTTTCTATAGAGAACTTTTCACCATGAGCTTCCATGATATGTTTTACAATGGCCAAGCCTAGTCCCGTGCCACCTCTTTCACGAGATCTTGATTTATCGACCCTAAAGAACCTTTCAGTTACCCTTGGAATATCTTTTTCATCGATCCCTATCCCAGTATCCCTGACGGATAGAAAAACACGCTCCTGTTGCTTCGGTTTTGTGAATACCGTTACCTCCACCTTACCCTTTGGAACATTGTATTTGATGCCGTTCTCAATAAGGTTTATTAAAACCTGCTTAAGTTGATTCTTATCCGCTTTGACTTGAATATTTCGATCAAAATCATTCACAATTAGTTTTATACCTTCTTTTTCGGCTTTGTAATTCAAGCTCTCAATGATATCATTAAGTATCTCAAATAGGTATACCTCCTCGATCTCGGACTTTAACTCTCCGGTTTCAAGTTTGGATATCTCCATGAGATCTTTGGTCAGATAGATCAGACGGTTTACGTTCCTCATGGCTTTTCTGAGGAAGTCCCGGTTCACTTCTTCATCTTCAAGGGCACCATTTAGCAAAGTTTCAATAAAACCCTGAATGGCAAAGATGGGGGTCTTTAACTCATGAGAAATATCACCAATGAATTCCTTGCGGTAATTCTCAATACGATTCAAACGCTGGATCTCACGTTCAGTAGTTCGACTTGATTTAACCCCCTGTTTAATAAGATAATCCAGTTCGTCATGTTTACTATGTGGGATATCAGTGTATTCAATGAATCGCTTCCGAGAAATATTCTTGAATAATCTTTCAAGTATCTCGATCCTTTTTCCGGTAAGAATGAATGTCACTATATAACTCACCACAAAAACCAGTAATGCAGAAACCAGAGAAAGTTTTAATGCACTGGAAGCACCTATATCAAATCCCAGCCATGAGATCAAAAATAACCCCCCGGCAGATATCAAAGATACTAATAAACCTATGCGTATACCGAGTCTGTAGATCCCTTTATTTGTCTTTGTGGATTGACTCATTCCTTAAATCTGTATCCAACTCCTTTAATGGTTTCAATGTAATGGTCACCCAGTTTTTCACGGATCTTTCTGACATGTACATCAACGGTTCGGTCAACCACATAAATATTGTCTCCCCAAACTTTATTTAGTAATGTTTGACGATCTCTGACCTTTCCTTTCCGGCTTGCCAAATAATAAAGCAGTTCAAACTCCTTCCGGGGCAGCTGGAATTCTTCATCACCACGAGTTACTATATATCTGTCTTTATCGATAATAAGATCATGTACCTCCAGGCGGTTGACTTCCTCTTCCGTTTCATCAAATCGTCGAAGTACCGCTTTGATCCTTGAGATCAGTTTTGTTGTACTGATAGGTTTGGTTATATAATCATCTCCCCCCTTATTAAGACCCTCTACTTCCGTCTTTTCATCACTTCGGGCAGTTAAAAATATGATCGGAATTGACTTAAGTTCATCATCTTTCCGCATTTTCTCTACAGCTTCCATCCCATCCATCTTTGGCATCATAATATCCATTAAAACCAGGTCGGGGTGAAACTCTTTAGCTTTCTCAATGCCTTCCTCACCATTTTCGGCTTTTAAAACATTAAAGCCTTCTTTTTTCAGGTTGTATTCAATGAGATCCAGAAGGTCTTTTTCATCATCGACGACAAGAATTGTTTTATCAGCCACAATACCGGGATTTAGATGCTGGGATTTACATATACAATGGTACTAATGTACTGTATTAATAGAAAATGTACACCCGTTAAGAAATTGTTACGGTATTGCCATCAACCAAGTAAAAAACCGATACCTGCCGGTTGGTGTAAAAGCCATCCCGTCAAACTATATCTTGGCACGTTTGTCGTTAGTACCTCATGCTCAATCACATCACTTTTGAATAGCAAAAGGCGCTTAGCGATCGGCTCAACAATCATTTCTTGTTTATCTTTATATATAACTAGTTCTCCTCCGTCTCCCTTCTTCCAATCATTATTCAGGTAAATAAGAACCGTGATCTGCCGGTTTGTTCTTTCATGAAATTGATCTAGATGCCGGTGATAAAATGATCCGGCAGGGTATTTGGCGATATGGAATTCTGACCCGGACAGGCTCAGGTAGCAAAATCTTTTAATATTTTGCATTAATTCATCTTTAAGCTCAAAAAAAGAACTTAACGCTACATCTCTTTCTTCTTCTAGCCAGTAAATAAAATCACCCCGGATCTCGGCTTTTAACTGAAAATCCTGCTGAGCACCAATACCCGCTTTTTTAAGTTTATCGGCCGATTCCATTTCATGAAAGAAATCCATAATACCGGTAAACATCTCATCACCGATGAAATCATCAACGATCACATAATCATTTTCAGCGAGTTGATCCATCCAATTCAGCCAGTCTTCTTCAGAATAGTACATGCAACATAAGATGAGCTTAAAGTTACTCTTTAGTTTAATGCAATAAGATACATTCCATCCATAGAGAAATGAATACCCGGGCCAATAATTTTTTAATTCTGTTTTTTCTTAACAAAACACCTAAAGATATTTCATTTCAATAAGCTAACCCTCATATTCCATTATGAAATTCTTTACGTCTCAGCTAAGCTATTTTGTTGCCAATCGAAATACCAAGACCAATATAAAACGGCTTGTTCGTTTTGTGTTGATCCTGATCGCAATGATCATTCTATATGGTATTCTATTTCACGAGATCATGGCAATGGAAGGTCAGGATCATTCATGGGTAACCGGGTTTTACTGGACCCTGACCACAATGACCACTCTTGGTTTTGGGGATATTACTTTCCAATCCGATCTTGGGCGAATATTTTCTATCGTAGTACTGGGATCCGGGGTCATCTCACTTTTGATCATGCTGCCTTTCACTTTTATTGAATTCTTTTACGCTCCCTGGATGGAAGCTCAGCATAGAGCCCGAGCCCCACGGGAACTGCCTGAAGGCACCAGCGGCCATATCATCATTACAAGCTTTGATGCTATCACCCGATCACTCATACGTAAACTTGATCAGTATGGTCACGAATATGCATTATTGGTAGATGAACTTGATAAAGCCCTGGACCTATATGATCAGGGCTATCGGGTTGTGGTGGGTGAACCGGATGATCCGGATACCTTCCGGAAAATGAGAGTTGAACATGCAGCCATGGTTTACACGGGGGGATCGGATATGTTCAACTCAAATATTGCGCATACTATACGCGAGTTATCAGAAAACGTTAAGATCATCTCCTCTGCTAATTCTTATGAATCTATGGATGTCTTAAAGTTAGCCGGAAGTGACCATGTGCTGCATATGGGAAATATTTTGGGTCGGGCTCTTTCGCGCAGAACGCTTGGGCAGGATGCTCGGGTACATACTGTGGGTCGCTTTGGAGAACTGATCATTGCTGAAGCTACAACCTTTGACACACCACTTGTAGGTAAGACACTAAAGGAAAGTAAAATTCGAGAATTGTTTGGGATCAATGTGGTTGGTATATGGGAAAGGGGTGATTTTGCAAGTGCCCATCCAGATCTGGAGATACATTCACACAGTGTCCTTGTACTTGCCGGAACTGTTGACCAGCTCAGGAAATATGATGAACTCTTTGGTATATATGGGATAAGCGATGAACCTCTGATCATTATCGGTGCAGGAAGAGTTGGAAGGGCTACTGCTCGCCATTTAAAACAAAGAAATATCAGATATAAGATCATAGATAAGAACCCGGATCGTGTTCTTGATTCTGAGGATTTCATATTAGGCGATGCGGCTGACCTTGAAACGCTAAAAAAAGCCGGGATTGAGGATGCCCCAAATGTTATCATCACCACGAATCAGGATGACGTAAATATATACCTTACGATTTACTGCAGAAGCTTGAGGCCAAATATCCATATAGTTTCTAGATCAACCCTTGAGCGAAATGTAAACACTCTGCACCGCGCCGGGGCCGATTTTGTTATGAGTTATGCAGCGATGGGTGCCAATGCTATTTTTAATATTTTTGAGGAGAATGATATAATAATGGTTGCTCAGGGGCTAAATGTATTCAGCCTTGAAACTCCCGAAAAGATCATTGGCAAAACCCTGGTCGAAATGGACATCCGCAATAAGACCGGTTGTAATGTTATAGCTTTTCAAGTTGATGGCAAACAGAATATAAATCCTGATCCCAATATTCCAATTCCGCCAGAAAGTGACATTATTCTGATCGGTAAATCAGATGATGAGCAACGCTTCATAGAATATTATAAAGACGAGTAGTTACCGATCTTTTCGTATCAATAATATTGCTTCCAAAATGATCCAGATGGTAAAACCAAGAATGATGGCACCAAAGATGAATAACAACAGATTGGCTTCATTACCACTATACCCCGACCAATCAAAGATCACCTGTTCAGTCATAGCCCATAAGGTCATGGCCATTAAGAATATCATAGGAATTAACGTATAGACGATCGCCCTTCCCTGCCGTTTCAGCCAAATAGTCACTAAGAGCAAACTTATACCGGCCAGCAGTTGATTGGAAGTTCCAAATAATGGCCAAAGTAAATATCCACCGGAACCAAGTCCTCTGGGTCCTTCAGGCAACAGTACCAACGCCGCACTTGCCCCCACAGCGATCAATGTGGATGTGTGCACCTTGGTTAACGGCCTAACATTGTACTCCTCACCTAACTCATTCAAAATATATCTCATCAACCGAACTGAAGTATCCAGGGTGGTAGCAGCAAAACTGATCACGATCACAGCGATGATGGTCTTGGCAGCTTCAAGCGGTATCAACAAGGCCGTTGCAAGCTGAGCTGCTCCTTCCACAAAAATATTCAAACCCACAGCCCCTGCTTCAGAAAAAGAATGATATACATTAGTGAAATCACCTGTTGTATTAAAATAGGTTACAACAGCTACAATGGTGATCAAGGCCAAAGATCCTTCTCCGATAGCCCCCAGATATCCAACAAATCTGGCATCCGTTTCCTTATCCAATTGTTTAGCAGTGGTGCCTGATGATACCAATCCATGAAAACCAGATATTGCCCCGCATGCGATCGTAATAAACAACAAGGGAAACCAGCTTACATCAGTAGCTTCAACATTCGTAACCGGGGCAGTAATTTCAGGATTACTCACAAACAATCCCAGATACAGGATCAATAATCCCAAAACCAGCTGATAGGCATTGATCAGGTCTCTTGGTTGCAATAATTTCCAAACGGGTAAGGTAGAGGCAAAATAAACATAGACCATCAGTACCATGATCCAAACAAAAAAGGCCATCTCTATACCGGTCAGACCAAATATCAGAACTGTTTCGGCTCCACCAAAATATTGAACGAGATCGATCTGAAGCACCGGCACATAACTCGCAATAATAGCTGTGAAATACATCACAAATAAAACCACAATAGACGGTACCACCATGTTGCCGCTTTTGCGATATGCCCTAACTCCTATCCATATTGCCAGAGGAATTTGAATAAAGATCGATAAGACCGTAGCCGGAAAGTTGATGAAGAGATTTGAAATAACCCAGGCAAACACAGCATTTACCATTAGAACCAGTATCAAAATTATAAATAGGAATAGCAATTTAGCTCTGTGGCCAACCAGCTTATTTGCAAGAGTACCAACGGATTGTCCCTTATTACGAACAGATAACACTAATGTACCAAAATCATGAACCCCGGCCGCTAAGATCGTCCCAAAAACAACCCAGAGCATTGCAGGAAGCCATCCCCAGTATACCGCAATTGCCGGACCCACAATAGGTGCTGCCCCGGCAATGGATGTAAAGTGATGACCTAACAGAACAAATTTATTGGCCGGTACATAATCCACATCATCCTGAAATTCATGAGCCGGAGTCATATAATTCGGATTAAGTTTATAGATCTTTTCGGCCAGAAATTTTGAATAATATCGATATCCAATAAAGAAGAGAAAAAGAGAAAGAGCCGCTACCCAGCTTGCCTGCATGAAGTTATCCCGGTTAATTTCATATTAGTCGATCTTAAAGTGTCTTATTTACTACATTTCATTTTGTGATGCAACTTTCACTCAATACCTTCACATTTCACATTTGAACAATTAAATCACCCCGGTGTACGACTCAACTTTCCTCATCAAAATGGTACAGGCTAAGATGCCTTTTGGTCAATACAAAGACCGGTATATCACTAATCTGCCCGTTCACTATCTGGAATGGTTTTCGAGAAAAGGTTTTCCTAAAGGACAACTTGGGCAATATTTAGCAACCATGTTTGAGATCAAAACAAACGGACTGGATGACATTTTAAAGCCTATAATCAGAAAGCATCGTTATAACTTTTAAAGGTGTTTTATAAATAGTTGTAACGGAGAGTTTATTAGTAGTACAAATAAAGTACATTGCGCTTGTCCTACTAATTAATCTCTTCATTATGAAACGCTTATCTATATCCCTTCTTTTAATTCTCACCTTTGTCTTATCCGTCAACGCATTTGCTCAGGATAGTAATGTCTTCGAGGAACTTGAAAAGGTCGCCATAGTTGATCAAAAAGTTATGATGCCAATGCGCGATGGGGTCCGGTTGGCAACCGATATTTACCGTCCAAAAACGGAAGGTAAAGTGCCTGTTATTTTTTCCCGTACCCCTTATAATTTTAATACCTGGGGAGATGGGGAACAACGAACACGAACCGCCAGGAGCGCTTTGGAGGCCGTTAAAAGAGGTTATGCCTATGTTGTACAGAATGAACGTGGGCGATATTTCTCTGAAGGAGAATGGGATATTTTAGGTGTACCGCTTACCGATGGCTATGATGCCTTCTCATGGATGTCTGATCAGGACTGGAGTAACGGAAAAGTGGGAACCTTAGGCTGCTCCTCAACGGCGGAATGGCAGATGGCGGTTGCGGCTTTGGATCATCCTTCTCATGCAGCCATGGTTCCGCAAGGTTATGGCGCCGGTGTGGGGCGTATTGGAGATATTTACGAACAAGGAAACTGGTATCGTGGAGGAGCAGAACAATTACTCTTTTTTGCATGGCTATACGGTGTTGAACATGATAAATTTAAACCCCGCATCCCTGAAGGCGCTACTCAGGAAGACCTGATCCGCATTTCAAGGTTTTATGATCTGGCACCAGAAAACCCTCCAATAGATATGTCTGAAGCACTGGCTCACTTACCCATTCAGGACATACTTAAAAATATTAATGGTAAAAAAGAGATCTTTGATAAAATGGTTCGCCGAAAACCCAATGATCCGGAATGGTATGAGGGTGGTTTGTATCATGATAATATGGATTTTGGTGTTCCTAGTTTCTGGTTCGTCTCCTGGTACGATGTTTCATCAAGCCCTAATATTGCCCTTTACAATCATGTGAGAGAAAATGCCTCAGAGAAACATATCAGAGACAATCAGTATTTGGTTATTGCCCCCACTTTGCATTGCGGCTATACACGAGCTACGGAAAATACTATTGTCGGTGAACGCAGTGTAGGTGATGCCCGCTTAAATTATGACCAACAAATTTATGATTGGTTTGATTTTTGGCTGAAAGGTGAAGAAACAGGATTCTTCGAAAACACTCCCAAAGTACAATACTATACCATGGGCTCTAATGAATGGAAAAGCTCAGATGTGTGGCCTCCTAAAAATGCTGTAATGACATCCTACTATTTACACAGCAATGGAAATGCAAATAGTTTGTATGGTGATGGCGTTCTTTCAACCGATCTTCCAGCCCAAACCGATATACCGGATTCCTTTGTTTACGATCCCATGAATCCTGTTCCTTCACATGGTGGAAATGTTTGTTGCACCGGAAATGCCGTTCAGGGAGGAGCCATGGATCAACAAGCGATGGAAACACGCCATGATATTTTAGTTTATACTACCGATCCGTTAGAAAAGGGAACTGAGGTAAGCGGTTCAATTGAAACCACTCTATATGTTTCTTCTGACGTCAAAGATACTGACTTCACAATTAAGCTCATTGATGTGTACCCTGATGGAACAGCCTATAATTTAGACGAAACCATTCAGCGTGTTCGCTATAGAGAAGGGTATGACAAGGAAGTATTCATGGAAAAAGGAGAAATATATAAAGTAGATCTGACTCCAATGGTTACCAGTAATTATTTCAAAAAAGGACATCGTATACGCGTGGAAATATCGAGCAGTAACTTTCCTCGATTTGCCCGAAACCTTAATACAGGTGGCAATAATTATGATGAATCTGAAGGGGTGGTCGCCAACAATAAAGTCCATCACTCAAAACAGTATCCAAGCCAGATCCGATTGCCCATCATCAAAAACTGACGTTTTAAAAATCCTATACAAATAAAAAAGGCTGTGTTCAACAACACAGCCTTTTTAGTAAATGGAAAGATTGATCTTCCTTAGTTGTTGTTTTCCCAGTTCGTTTCACTGGTTGGTCGTTCCAACTGAGTAAAGACGGTGCCATAACGGGCGTCGATCTCATTGAGACGATCATATCTTCTGGCATCTATCCAGCGGTGACCTCCTTCAGCCCAGAGAGAATAACGTCGCTCAAACAACACCTGATCAATTACTTCTTGTGTATTGGCCAGAGCAACCGGTGGTAGACCCCATGTATCTCGGATCAAATTTACCGCCGCTTCAGCATCGGCAATATCCGTTCCCTGATTTCTCTGAGCTAATGCTTCAGCATAAATAAGGATCAATTCCTCATTTCTCAGGTATGGTATCGGTGATGTGTTGCTTGTCCATCTCGCATCCTGATATTCCGCATCTTCCGGAATATTGGCATTTGATACCGGATCAGTACGCTGATAGAATTTATTGGCAACACGCTGGTCACCAGCTTCTGCATCATCGATCATTGAAGGATGAACCACCATGATCTGGTTAGTATTTGCATCTAAAGGGTAGAATAATGGATTAAATGCATCCGGTGGGTTTCCATACACATGGTAAACACCAACGTTCATACTGGCTTCCCCTGATGTTAGATCCATGAAGGAATTATCCAACGCATCTAATGCTCCGGTCCAGTCTTCTGCGTAAATAGAAGCACGCGCCTTAATTGCACGGTTAACTTGTTGTAGGCCGGCAACTGAATTGAATCCATATTCACCAAAACCATTTGTTAAGTTAAAAGGCAATGTAGAAGATGCACTGTTCAGGTCACCATAAGCTTCATCCAAAAGATTCAGGATCTCAGTCAGAGCATCATCATAACTAAGAAATGGTCCCGGATTTAATGGCTCATCCACATCAATGCGAATACCATTTTGGTATTGCCCTTGAAGTGGGATCAAATACTGAAACGCTTTGATCGTTTTAGCAAAACCCAATATGGCATTAGCTTCTGCTTCCGTAACGCTGCTTGTATTTGATGCGGCTCCAATAAGGAGATTGGCCTGTTTAATGGTTTGGTAAGGAGTATTATAAACTCCACCTGATCCAAAGAAATTTGGATATGGAGTGATGCCTTCCTGCCCTAACCAGTCAATGGTAAATCGTGGGTCTGATTCAAAAAATGCCCAGACTTCACGGCCAAATGAACCATAAAGTTCAGTGGCATTATCTACATAATTACGGTGACGGGCTTCAAGGCCTGTTACCATATTCTGGAGTTCACCACGAGATGCATCTTGCAACACACCTGCAACAGATGGGTTGTTCGGATCTAAAACCTCGTCAACCTCTGTCAAATTACAACCTGTCATCATAAAGACCGACAACAGTACAACAGTCGTACTAAATATGTAATGTTTAATGTTTTTCATGATAATCATTCTTAAAAGTCGAGGTTTATGTGAAAGAATACTCTTCTTGAACTCGGATAAGGAGTAACCTCTACCGATTGAGCTACAGGTTGAGCACCAAAGTTGGATACTTCAGGATCGTAACTGTTATAATCGGAGAAAAGGAGAAGATTCTTACCTGATACTCCCAATCTGATTCTTTCAACACCCAGATCTTCCACTAAATTTGTTGGTACGGTATAGTAGAATCCAACTTCTCTTAGTTTCAGGTAAGTTGCATCGTCAACAAACCGACTAGGATTAAAAGGACCACGATCGAGTCCGTTTGGTGTACCATCACCATCAGAATCATCACTCCAATCCGGTGTGTTTCCACCACCATCAAGCAGGAATCTTGTCAGGTCAATGTTGTCAGCTCCTTTGCTGTATTGAAAGAGGAAACTAAATTCAAAGTTGGCAAGGAAGTTAAGTTCATTATACCAGGACATCTGGAAGTCAGGCTGAGCATCACCATAAAAGGTTAGACCCGGATCCTGTGGATTACCAACAATGGTAGTAGGTGAAAATCCTTCACGTATCAGATACTGACCAAGTGAAAGCCCAAACCCACCTGTTTCATAGGAAGGAATATCCAATCTTGTGATCTCTGAATCATTCTTCCAGTACAATAATTTGGTGAGCCAAGACAAATTAGCTGTACGAACAGGAGATGTCGTTAAAGTAAGCTCTATACCTTTGTTCTCAAGATCAGCCGCATTGGTTGCAATGGCACTGATACCTGTAGAAGCCGGAGGACTTTGATCAAGGATCAGGTCACGTACTTCTTTGATATAGTAAGTAGCTTCCAAACCGATCTTGCCCTGGAAAGCACTGATATCTGCACCAAATTCGATCTCACTGGCTGTTTCAGGTTTCAGGTTAGGATCGATAGCTCTTGTTGAAATAACAGAACCCAGGTTTCCGCCAATGTTTACACCGCCAAGTGCTTCAAAGGTAGAACCAAAAGAGGCTTTCCCCCCTGTTTCACCATAGGCCGTTCTCAACTTAAACTGGTCGATCTGATCGATATTCCAGAAACCAAAGTTGGTCAGGTTAGCGGCAAGCGAAGCCTTTGGAAAGGCATAGAATTCATTTTGATTGGCATTTAGTGTTGATTTATCAAAACGAACACCTACTGTACCGATCAGCTTATCTTCCCAGTTGATCTCTTCCTGAGCAACCAATCCAATTTCAGAAACTTCCTGGAATGTTTGCCCGAATACAGACTGAACCTGAGCTTGATTCAAGTTTGTTTGTCCCGGTGCCAATCCTCTACCTCTGTTCAACAGACGATTAGATTCTTCATAGATGCGAGTATAACCTAACTGTGTACTAAAGTTAAATCCTTCTACATCAAGATTGTGAACCAGAAAAGCCTGCATATTCAAGTTGAAGTTATCCTGTTTACCATGGATCACATCACCCGGCGTAGCACTTGCCTGCTGTGATTGAAACCACTCAGGGAAATACACTTCAGAGTTAGCATTCAGGTAATCAAAACCCACTTGCGTATTGAAACTCAGGAAGCTATTGTCATCAGAATAAAGCTGGGCTTCCAGTCTAAGACTTTGAAGGAATCGGTTTACGATCTGATTGTTAACCGCATGATCGCGCAGAGCGTACGGGTTTTCTGCAAAATATGGGTTATTCGGATACACACCATTTTCATCAGGTCTCAGATCAGCATAGCTTGGAACATATGCAATATTGTATCCAATACTACCACCGGTTCCATTCTGGTTTCCGGTAAATCCACGATCTGAATCAGTTCTTATAAAGTTCGAGGTAGATGAAACAGAAATTTTATTATTGATCGAATGATCTACATTCAGCCGAATATTATTTCTGTTAAACCCTGTATTCTTAATAATACCTTCTTCATCCTGAAGACCGGCACTTAAATAGAATTGAGTTTTATCACTACCACCGGATGCACTTATCTGGGTGTTGGTAAGTAAACCGGTCTCACCATACATTTCTTCTTCATAATCCAGAAGATTTCCGTTTTGCTGGAATTTTGCCAATTCTTCTGTAAGGCTGGCTCCACTGTAAAGGAGATTGATCTTATCTTCACTCCACTTATCAAATCCAAGCAAATTCAATGCCGTAGCAAAACCAACATCTTGCTTGATACTTACTCTGGTATCTCCGGCTTTACCTTTTTTGGTTGTGATGATGATCACACCCGCATTCGCACGGCTACCATAGATAGCGGCAGCAGATGGGCCTTTAAGAACCTCAATAGATTCGATGTCTTCCGGGTTTAGATCCGAAACACGGCTGGCAACACCATCCTGACTTGCTCCACCGGCACCACTTACTGAAGAACGGCCTGTTGAGATAACTGAGTTATCGACATAGATACCATCAATAACATATAGTGGCTGAGATGAACCTGCACCAAGTGTTGAGATACCGCGCAACTGAACATTGCTACCACCGCCTGGCGCACCGCCACTGGCTACGATATTAACACCGGGAAGTTTACCGGATAAAGCTCCGTCAACGGATTCGTTCACGGTTGTACCGGCTAATTCCTCAGCAGATACCGTACTAACAGCATTTGCCAGGTTACTTCGCTTCACGTTTGAAGCAAGACCGGAAACAACGATCTCATCAAGCCGGGAAATATCCGGACTCAACTCAATATCAAGTTCAACCACTGAGTTGCCATCTCTGTTGACCTCAATGGTTCTGGTTATATAACCTACATAGGTTATTCGAAGGGTAGCTGATTCTCCTTGTACTTCCAAAGAGAACTCACCATCAATGTTTGTAGCCGCACCACCGCCTGAATCTACATTCAGGATGGTAACACCAAACAAGGGTTCATTGCTTTCAGCATCAGTGATCGTACCGGTCACTGTAAACTGTGCATAAGCACTTGCAGAAAGAACAAACAGCGACAATACTAAAGATAACGCGTGTTTGTAGAAGTTTTTCATATAGCGTGAATTTAAGTTAGGGTTAGTTTGTGCACATCTAAAAATATCCAGATATGGAAGTCACGCTAGTTAGCTAAATGGATGCTAAACCTCAATAGACCAACGAGAAAAGAAAAACCCCATCATCGATAGGCTATTTTATAATCATTTGATATTATTAAATTTATAAAGATTATATATAGTGTTAACCTATGGCAGAATGCATCCTGTTTAAAAATATTTTACAGATAAGAACCAACAAACCAGGACTCAGGTAGCATCAAAAGAAAGGTTTCTTTACTTCTTTTGGATCAAAATGAGCATGATAAGATCATACAAAGCATGAGCTACCATGGCAGCAAACAGGCCAATTTCAGCTGCTAAAAAACCAAGCATTAAACTAAGCCCGAACATCATGATACCAAACAGGACATGGCCGGTTGTCATAAACTTAAAGTAACCGTGAATACCAATGAAAATGATAGAGGTAAATATATTTCCCAAAAGCGGTTGAATAGCTCCTCTGAAAAGAATTTCTTCACCGGCTCCGGCAAAAATTGAGATCTGAGTTTTATCAAAAAGGGAGAAGCGAGCCTTTGAGAGAGCTTTGAAAACGGAAAAATCAGAAAGTACATTTGATACCGGTGGCAGATTGATGATCACATAAATAATGGCTGAAGCCAGTACTCCGGCCCCGGCACCGAATCCCATCTGATACAATACGGAAAAGTTACTATTGAAAAGATCAACCAGCCAACCTTCATGCCAGTATTTGATGATAAGCAGGGAAATGAAAAGATAGATATTGGCAGAGACCACCGACATGATCAACAGCTTACCGGTGGTTAAACCTGAGAGATCATTTTGAGTTTGATCGGACTGAGTTTCATTTTCCATTAAACCAAAATAAGACTGGCAGGTGAAAGAAAAGTATTACTACAGAAAACGAACTGATCAAGTAGTCGTATTTTATAATTCAAAGCTGCTCTTTGAAAACTTAAAATTATACCACTCCCCCAACTACTATAACTTCTTCACCCAACTCTTTAGCTTTATTTTTCACAGCATCAGCTTCATCCTCAGAAACCACCACAATTAACCCAACACCAAGATTAAATGTTGCTTGCATATCGTCTTCTGGCACATTACCAATGTTCTGGATCAGATCATACACCGGTGGTCGCTTCCAACCATCCCAATTGATATCAAGTTTAAGTCCTTCCGGAAGGATACGTTTGGTGTTTCCAATTATTCCTCCCCCGGTAATATGTGAGAACCCATTTACCCCATCCAATTCTTTAAGTTCTGTGATCAGTGGCAAATAAGATCTGTGTACTTTTAGCAGTTCATCTCCAACCGTGCTGCCTAGATCTTCCACATAGTTTTCAACTTTGTATTTGCTGAACAATACTTTTCGAGCCAGTGAATATCCGTTTGTATGTAATCCTGAACTTTTGAATCCAAGAAGTACATCCCCTTTTTTAATTTCAGAACCAT
Organism: Gracilimonas sp. B-17; assembly: GCF_056857935.1. Taxonomy (NCBI): domain Bacteria; kingdom Pseudomonadati; phylum Balneolota; class Balneolia; order Balneolales; family Balneolaceae; genus Gracilimonas; species Gracilimonas sp. B-17. Next base: position 238,821 of record NZ_JBSXOA010000010.1, on the reverse strand, counting down.
TGATCACTTTTTCTTCATCAACGATCCCTACAATGGTACCGGCCAGATCGAATTCTCCCTCATCATAGATATCAGGCATTTCTGCGGTTTCTCCACCGATCAATGCAACTCCGTTTTCTTTACAAGCTTTGGCAAACCCTTTAACCACATCAACACCAACATGTTGCTCGAGTTTTCCCGTGGAAAAATAGTCCAGAAAGAACAATGGCTTGGCTCCACAAACTGCAATATCATTCACGCAGTGATTGACAAGATCCTGCCCTACGGTATCATATCTGCCTGCTTTAAAAGCCACAATAAGCTTGGTACCCACACCATCCACAGAACTTACGAACACAGGCTTCTTATATGAGCCGAGATCCGGTCTGAAAAATCCCCCAAATCCTCCAATATTAGAGAGTACTTCAGGTCCATGGGTATCTTTTACCACACCTTTAATGGATTCAACCATTTCTTCACCGGCTTTTATATCAACTCCGGAGTCTTTATAGGTCATTTGTTTTTTATCAGACATTGATCGCTAAGATTTTTCGTGTTTTGTTACTAGTCGTATGTGTTCTAAATGATGATTTGAATGCCATGCATATAATGCTGCTGATTTTGCCAGTGAAAAAGGACCTGCTTCAGGATTTATATAAGTACGCTTCCACTGTTCTTCATTCAGGCTTTCATAGATGCGGATCATTTTTTCATGAGTATCTTCCAACATCTGAAGCGTCAATTCAAGAGGTATTCCAAACTGTTCTTCGATATGTACACAGGCATTCTGGTCATATGGCTTGATGACCGGTTCATTTTCAGTAAGAGCCAACTTTATTCTGATTATACCATTGCTATGAGAGTCCAGCAAATGAGTGATCACTTCTCTGATTGTCCAGCCACCTTCTCGATAAGGGATCAAAAGAATATCATCAGAACATCCATGGATCTCATCACGGATCCGTTCAGGAAGTAAAGCAATATCATCGATCCATGTTTCACGATCATCAGGTGAATGATCCTCTGTGAACGAAAGTTTTCCTATGGGATATTGCTTATTCATGACTCACAAATATAGAAGGAATCTGAGAGTGTTTTAAGAACTTTTTCTGATTCTTTTCCACACTAAAAGAGACAATAGGTATGAGATTTATATAGTTTAGTTATAGTAGTAGAGACTGTGGATAAGTGGATAACTTTTTTATCCCGAATTTTACCGGATCGTTAGATTAAATGTGGATAGATTTGTTTATAACTCGATCATATAAAACAGTATCTTAAACCCGGTGTTATAAAATTATTCACAATCTTATATACTTTATACATAAAAAAGGTCTGATAACTGTTAACATCAAAAGTTATTCTTTTTGAATGTTGATAGCCTTGTAAGATTGTGGAATCATGTTCACAATTATGGCTCTTTTTAGTTATCCAACTTTTGTCAATGAGTAATCCACATAGTAATCCACATTTCCACAGTTTATGAAAGCAGTGATTCAGCGCGTTAGTTCATCTTCGGTTATGGTAGATAATGAGATCACCGGTGCTATTGATCAGGGGCTTTTAGTTTTGATCGGTATCCATAAAGACGATACGAAACAACAAATGGAATGGATCTGTAAAAAGATTTCGAAGCTCAGGATCTTTGAGGATGATGAGGGTAAAATGAACCGGTCGGTACAGGATGTGAAGGGTGGTATCTTGTTGGTTTCACAGTTTACTTTATATGCTAATTCCGATAAGGGAACACGGCCAAGTTTCATTGAAGCTGCCAGACCTGAAAAGGCTGAACCGATGTATGAGGATATGATAGAATGGTTTAAGGCAAATACTGAACTTGATATTCAAACCGGTGAATTTGGAGCTATGATGAGTGTTAAACTGGAAAATGATGGACCGGTGACAATTATTTTGGAGAAATAATGTCAGTGATATTTTTATTTATAGATGGTGTTGGTCTAGGGGATGGATCCTCTGAAAACCCATTCTATGAAAATAGATATGAGTCATTTGAAGTTCTGACCGATGGCCATTTCAACTCAACTGCTGAACCCAAAGTTGAAAAAGACAGGCTTTTTCAACCGATAGATGCCAATCTTGGAGTAGATGGATTACCACAAAGTGGAACAGGGCAAACAGCACTATTCACCGGTCGAAACGCTGCAAAGGAAATTGGTAAACATTTTGGACCCTTTCCTCACTCCGGAATCAAACCCTTTTTAAAAAAAGAAAGTGTGTTCCATGCTGTGAAGGAAATGGATAAGAAACCATATTTCATGAATGCATATCCCCCGATCTTTTTTGAACACGCAAAAAAAAGAAACCGCTGGAGTTGTACCACTTTGATGACAAAGAGTTCAGGTTTAAAGCTGAATTCCACAGACGATGTTTTAAATGAAACGGCACTTACGGCAGAGATCGTACAAAACGCATGGAGAGATAAACTGGGTATTGATATACCAAAAATTACTCCGACTGATGCAGCAAAGCGCCTTCTTGATATTGTACCTGATTATGATCTGCTTTTATATGAATATTATCTGACTGACAAAGCCGGCCATAGCCAGAAAATGAACGATGCTTTACAGGTTTTGCAGCCCCTGGATGAATTTCTGCTCCATATAATCAACAATATGAGAAGTTCAGATACATTGGTTATTAGCAGTGATCATGGGAATCTTGAAGATCTTTCAGTAAAAACCCATACCAGAAATAAAGTTCCGTTATTTGTATTAGGTAATTCAGCTCATAAATTTAGTACGGTTACAGATCTGACAGAGGTTAAAGAGGGTATTTTGAAAAACTGTTTCAGGTAGTGCAAATATAAGGTTAGGAAGGCATTAGCGACTTTCTTTTCTTTGAGGTATGAATAAAAAATTGATCTATATTTTTTCAGGGATCCTAATGCTCTATGGCATATTGATGATTCCTTTTGATCCATCAACAACGATCCAAAGCCATCCCAATGAAACCCCGTTTATATGGGATCAGGATGAACGATGGGAACAGCTCGAGATCAATTTCAACACGGCTAAATCCGATAAAGAAGCATCTGTCTCAGACTCTATTGCAAAAGGAGTCAATTCGATCGAAAAACTTCTGAATGCCCTTGAAGAAGAAAACTTTGGCCCTACTGATCCGAGATTAAAGTTACTGTTAGAGTCTTTTTTTAATGTGGCCCCCTATATTGCTGCTTTAGATAGTGGACACCTTGAATTAGCGACATTGTATAATAATGGGAGAAAGCTCATCAAAGAAGAATCGGCGAGTTGGGATATCGAAAAAAGAGAAACGCGTGAAGCACTCTATAGATCATTATATGGAATGCGTGCAGCAGTGGAAGAAGTATTGCTTCAGTCGCAATCTGAAATTGATCCGGTCATTTATGTTCAGGATGAATCTTCGTTAACACCATCAATTGAAATATTAGGAATTAAAGTACATAGTGGCGACCTGCTGGTTTCAAGGGGCGGAGCTGAAGTATCAGCATTGATTTCAAGGGGGAATGATTATCCGGGAAATTTCTCGCATGTGGCACTTATATATGTGGATGAGAAAACTAATAAACCCTATTTGATAGAGGCCCACATTGAGCGTGGGGTGGATATTGCAACCGCTGAAGAGTATATAAATGATAGAAAACTGAGGTTTATGGTGTTGAGGCCGAGATATGATCTGCCCCAGTTACTGGATGATCCGATGCTACCGCATAAAGCAGCAACCTATATGTATGAGGAAGCCCTTAGCCGACATATACCATATGATTTCAGGATGGATTTTTATGATCATGAAGAAATGTTTTGCTCTGAAGTGGGCTCCTATGCCTATAGGCAATTTAATGTGCAACTTTGGTCTGCAGAGTCAACTATTTCATCAGATGGAGTGGTTAAGGTGATGAATACCTTTGGGGTAGAACATTTTGTGACTCAAATGCCATCAGACCTGGAATACGACCCTCAGCTTTCAGTTGTTGGAGAGTGGCGGGATATGAATGCATTATTTGAAGATCATTTATATAATTCTGTGATCGATGCGATGCTTGCTTGTGCTGAAAAGGGAGAAGAGATTGAATATAAGATTTGGATGCTGCCTGTGGTTCGAATTGCCAAAGCCTATAGCAAGGTATTGAATTGGGTTGGCAGGGTAGGTCCGGTTCCGGAAGGAATGAGTGCACTTGAGGCGGCAAAAAGTGATGCATTTATCAGCCGGCACGAATCATTGAAACAAAAAGTGCGTGAAAGAGCTGAAAGTTTTAAACAAGAAAAGGGATATACACCGCCCTATTGGGAATTGATTAGAATTGCAGAAAACACAACAGAGTGTAAAGTAAGATGAGTAAGAAAGTTCATTTGGTACTTGGAAGTGGTGGTGCAAGAGGTATTGCCCATATCGCAGTAATAGAAGAACTTGAAAAAGCCGGTTATGAGATCGTGGAGGTTATTGGTTGTTCGATGGGCGCTGTTGTTGGTGGAATATATGCGGCAGGGCACTTGCCGGAGTATAAAGAATGGATATTTAGTCTTACTAAAAAAAGAGTGTTTGACCTTCTCGACTTTACCTTTGCTAAGCAGGGATTCGTAAAAGGTGAAAAACTCTTCGCAAAACATATTGAAGTAACCGGGCATGAACAAATTGAAGACTTTGATATACCTTTTACTGCGGTGGCAACTGATATGCGCCATCACAAAGAGGTCCATTTTACCAAGGGGGATCTGTATAAAGCACTCCGGGCTTCAGTATCAATTCCCGGATTTTTCGTGCCTGTTGTTGAGGACGGAATGGTATTGGTAGATGGAGGTGTGCTTAATCCCCTTCCTGTTGATCTGGTGACTAAACAAGAGGACGCAATAATAGTTGCCGTTAACCTAAATGGTAAACCGGACCCAAAATTCGATAAAGTACCGGATAATGAACCCGGCAGATTTGAAGAAGTGCAAAAATGGTTCGATAAGATGTTGCCCGAATCCATGAAATCAAACAATAAGACCAAATCTAAAGCTGAGCTTCCTGCCAGGGAAGAATCCTTCTCTTTGATTGAACTGATGGATAGTACCTTCAGTTTTACACAAGACCGGCTAACCGAGATGATGATAAAAATGTATAAACCGGATCATCTTATTGATATACCAAGAAATATTTGCGGTGTTTTCGATTTCGATCGTGGAAAACGGATCCATAATGTTGGTAAGAAATCATATCAGAAGGTTTTAGGTTGATATGTGAAACATGTTGGATTGGCCCGTTTCCAATTCAAACCTATTTATAGCATATTACCTTTGTCGATTAATCTGATAAAAGGGAGCAGAAATGAACAGGTCTGAGATCGTCGAAAAAGTTAAAAATTTCAATGATTATTGGGATGTAGTGGTTATTGGTGGAGGTGCAACCGGGTTAGGAGTGGGGGTAGATGCTGCTTCACGTGGATACAAGACATTATTGCTCGAAATGCATGATTTTGCAAAGGGAACCTCGAGCCGAAGTACAAAACTTGTACATGGCGGTGTCAGATACCTTCAACAAGGTGACGTTTCCCTGGTGATCGAAGCTCTGCATGAACGGGGGTTATTGATTCAGAATGCCCCACACCTGGTGAGTCATCAGTCATTCATAGTTCCAAGTTATGAGTGGTGGAATGGGCCATTTTATGGAGTGGGAATGAAGGTGTACGATGCCCTTGCAGGTAAATTGGGTATCAATAAATCAAAGAATCTATCAAAGGAAAAAACACTTGAGAAGATACCAACCCTGGAACCGGAAGGATTACGAGGCGGTGTTATATACTATGATGGGCAGTTTGACGATTCAAGGCTGTCAATAAATTTGGCACAGACCATGTATGATGAAGGCGGACTCCCGCTTAACTATATGAAGGTGACAGGACTGAAGAAAAATGGCCAGAACCTGATCGAAGGAGTAATGGTTCGTGATATGCTGAACGGGGAAAATATGGAAGTCAATGCCCGGGTGATTGTTAATGCTACCGGTATCTTTTCTGATGATATCCTTGAAATGGATGAGGAAGGCCACACTAAGATCATTCAGTATGCACAGGGCATTCATATTATATTGGATAAGGAGTTTTTACCGGGTGACTCGGCCATTATGGTACCCCATACTGATGATGGACGAGTATTATTCGCGGTTCCATGGCATGATAAAGTGATAGTGGGAACAACGGATACCTCGGTAGATAAAGCCACCCTTGAGCCAATTGCCCTGGAAGAGGAGATCGAATTCGTATTACGACATGCGGCTCAGTATCTGACCAAAGATCCCGAAAGAAAGGATGTAAAAAGTGTGTTTGCCGGTATCAGGCCACTTGTGAGCCCGGCGGATGCTAAGAATACCTCTGAAATTTCTAGAAGTCACCATATTCAGGTATCAGAATCGGGTTTGGTGACCATTGCCGGGGGTAAATGGACCACTTATAGGAAAATGGCGGAAGATACCATCGATCAGGCCGCGATGGTTGCCGGGCTTGATGTGAAGGAAACACCGACAAAAGAACTTAGAATTCATGGTTGGCTGAAAAATGTGGATAGAAATAACCACCTATATGTGTATGGATCTGATAAAGTAGCCCTGGAAAAACTTATAGAGGAAGAGCCTGAACTGGGTGATAGACTTCACCCTGATCTGCCCTACCTGAAAGCGGAAGTTATCTGGGCTGTTCGAAATGAAATGGCACAAACCATTGAAGATGTACTTTCCCGCCGAACCCGTGCATTATTACTGGATGCCAAAGCCAGCCTGGAAATGGCCCCGGTCGTTGGCCGACTTATAGCTCGTGAATTTGGTAAAGATGAGGCCTGGGTGGAACAGGAAGTTAAAGAATACAAACAGGTGGCGAAGAACTATATTCTTGATTAATTGGTGTGGGTTAGATTGAATACCCAATAACCAACACGGAACATCCAAGATCCAAGTAATTCATACTTCTTAACTCCATGTTGGGTATTTCGTTCTGGTGTTTGAATAATGATTTCTTCCTTATCTTCTTATTAGTAAATCGAACCAAATAAAACCTGAATGAATACCGAAGAAGCTATTCGTGCCCGCAAGACCCTGAAGTTGAGAGCTAATCCTGAATCACCTTTACCGGTTACAAAAGGGGATGATTTCAAGTCAAAGGTAGAGCAACTCATCGAACTTGCAGCACAGGCTCCCTTTCATTATGAAAGTCCTGAGAAACAGAGGTCAAAAGGATTGAATGGAGCAGAGCCATGGCGATTTCATGCAATAGATGGCAGAGGTTGCAGGTCGTTACTTGAGGCACTGACCGATGAAAAACCGGTCAAATCAAGTGACGGGATCAAGCAGATGCTAGCTGCTGCCGATGCATTGATACTTGGAACCTGGATACCGGAAGATAGTCGTAGAAAAGGACGTAAATACTATCCGAATGTGAAGAATATGGAACACATTGCTGCAACCGGTGCAGCTATTCAAAACCTTCTATTGGCTGCTACAGAAAATGGTATCAATGCATACTGGTCTTCCGGCGGGTGCTTAAGAAAACCCAAAGTATTAAAGTACTTTGGCATCCCAAAACATGAGATCTTATTGGGTGCCATATTTATATTCCCAGATGAATATCCTGAATCGGTTCAAACCAAAACCGGTAAGAACACAGATAAAAGAGGCGAGCTAAGTGATTATATGAACTGGGTGGAACTGGGGTAAACAGCTAACATGTAGGGTTAAACAAAGGTATGTTTCGCTCCTACGCAGAGCGTGTGGAGCGAGTCGATATAGTCCCACACTCAGTGTTGGAGCAAGTTGAATTTAATCAACTAAAAACACACACTTGCTCCGATCGCTCTGCGTCGGAGCAATAAAGCATACACAACTTATACCAATGAAAAGTCAACCCATCAACGCCATCAGGTCATCTATCTCATCCTGATCGATCAACACCGAATCCAATTCAAGTTCTTTCTTAATTCGATAATTGCGATTAGGACCAAGGGTGTAAAACATGCGAAGTTGCTCCAGCTCGTTATCGAAATAATTTTCGGTGAACCGGTCCTTGAACCGTATTCCCATCACCTGTTCTTCAAGTTCATCAGCCAGTAACCCTGAGCTGCCCTTCAAGAACTGATCAACCAATACACCGGTTTGTGTATCCAATTTGATCTGAAATTTTTGAGGGGTGATCCTATTCAGTAATTGACTCGGTAAATAGGTGGCACTTCGGATGGGGCGGTTTATGACATACAACAATTTTAGCATGGCGCCAAGTCCCTTGCGAGTTTTAAGATGCCCTTTAAAACAGCCGTATACATTCGGGTAGTCATCCAAAACTCGCATGGAAAGTCGGAACTCCCGATTATATCCCCGGCGCGCTGTGGAAATATAGTAGTAGGTCTCCGGTTTTTTGTTGGTGTGATTGAAGGGTGGCCGGAGTGAACGGATCAGTAGATTTTCAAGCAGTATCGCATCTGTTTCAGAATTACATACTTCATATGAAACCCTTTCAAGATGAGCGATCATCCGTTGAGTTTTTTTAGACTTGGAGTAACGATAGGATGTGATACGTTGTTGCAGGTCCTTGGCTTTACCCACATACATGACCTGATCGTGTCGATCGTACATGGTATATACGCCGGGGTCGTGAGGAGGTAATTCCTCCCCCATAGCATTATTCACCCGTTCTTTCTGGGTGACGGCCGTAGGCTCAAACAGATCTAAGGTCACAAAAAGTATTATTAAGATTACTAACAACAGTGTCTAAAATAGGGGAAAGGATGATTCAATATCCAACGGATTTAGGATGTTTATTAAACAAAAAAGGCATCTTGGAATAACCAAGATGCCTTAAATAAATATGGTTCAATTTATTTACTGTTAAAGAGATATTTAAAACCAAGCATAATTAGGTCGGTGTTCATATCATAACTGATCTCACTTCCGGGAATTGCCCCATTTGGATATTGTTGAGCAAATTGAGGGTTGAGGACCGGTCCGGTTGTTTGACCTGCACTCATTCCGCGATGGTATACGATATCAAAGTTTAGCTTATTTCCAATATTGTAACCGGCTCCAACCTGAAATGCGTTAGCTATCACAGCAGTAGCAGGGATATTGAAAAAAGTTAACTCTTCATCGATCGGGTTGCTGGAATAGGTATATCCCAGTCGCAAAGGTAGATTGTTAAAGCCTTTATACTGAAGTCCGGCTGAGATAACAGAAATATTTTTCCATCCAAAACCGGCTACAGATGCAGTATTGGTCCAGCCCGATTCAGAGAATCCATCTGTATTCTCGTAATTCACAAATCGGTAATCCAGAGCCAGATCCAGGATATCTGCAGAATAACCAACACCCACGGAGAATATGGATGGATAATCCATATTGAAGGAATTGCTTGAGGTTGAGCCGTCGAGGTAGGTGTTATCAAATTCAAAATCACTGAAGTGAACAGCAGTTTTATAGGAAACACCTGATTTAAATCCGGTTCCTGAATCAAAGAACAAGCCAACCTGTGCTCCATAACCGGTTGCTGTTGACCTGTTTGTTGAAGGATAACCGGCAGCCGTTGGTGATGCGGTTGGATTTGGAGCCAATTCGAGTGCTGATACACTAAAATTAGGTTCTACACCAACAGATAACTTTTCAGATAATTGATAGGCATAAGTTAATCCTGTTTGCAACAACATATAATCGGATTCTATGTGACCAAAGCCCCCCATGTTTTGAGGCATATTGATCGGGTTGGACATGTTTTCAGGAAAGGTTACGCCAAAACCACTGATTCCAAAGACAGAAAACCCAAATGAATGTCTACTTTTGTCAGATGCCCAAACGTAACCAATAGCAGGCATAGGTGATATTCCACGATCGTCAGGGGTCGTACCACTGTAAAAATTGCCGGTTGGCTGCCCATTTTGATCAAATTCAGGTACAGTACTGTTCAGTTGAGGTGACGAAAAGAAAATTCCGACATCAACTTTCAATATTTGCTGATCAAAACTGGAAATGGCTGCAGGGTTCCACTGTAAAGCCCCTGAGATATCAAGAGATTGTCCCGTTGCGGCACCACCCATGGACATATTGAAGGCGCCAACTCCTTGCATAACATGACCTACCTGAGCAAATGTAACATTGGTCATGAATAGACAGGTGAATAAAAGGATGATTTTTTTCATAGCTAATTCGATTTATTAGTTCCAATAAAGATTGAACCGCCAATCGAAAATAGGCTAGACCGCGATCAGACTAATTTTATAAACTGACGCTTCAGGTGTGGTTCCGGAGGCTTGCCCCATGAACTAATATTTACTGTAGGCTATACATGTGAATACTTTGTGAATATGTTGGCTTTTAGAGGGGGTCTAAATAAAGAGGTGTTGATTGGTGTTCACCCTTATTTCGGAAAAACTATGTATCATAGATCGGAATTATATAATATTACGCAGTTATACACCGTTGACACATCACCTTAACAGGTCACATAAATAACTGCGGCCCTATTACTTACAATATCTCTTATGAAAACCATAATTAGCTTAATTCTACTACCCCTATTGATAGTGAGTTGTCAAAATTCAATAACGGCAGTTAGTCCTGAGATCGGTAATCCCTTTAAAATAAAATTGGGTCAAACTTTGGAATTTCAGGACGCGGATCTGAGTGTTACATTTGAAGAGCTATTGGAAGACTCCCGTTGTCCGGAGGGAGCAACTTGTTTTTGGGCCGGTAATGGACGGGTAATTATCCAGTTAAATGACCTTCAAACAGAGCTTAATACGTATGTGGAACCCAAAATGACATCTCTATCGGATTATACCATCGAATTGATCTCGTTAAGCCCATATCCAAAGATAGACAAGGTTATAGAAAAGGAAGAATATATAACTGAAATACTTATTACTGAAAATTAATAATATAATTCAGGGATTATTAACAATCACTTTATAAACAGAATTGGCACCGGTTATATATAGTATTGTTTGGTCACTACCCCACTCAACATTTGTAATTTGCTCATCAAAACTTACATTAGCCAGCTGATTTCCTTCCGCATCAAAAACGGTCAACCCATTGGGTCCTGTTGTGTAAAGCCGGCCTTCGGAATCGGTTATCATGCCATCGGCTGCACCCTTATCGCCAGGTTTTCCAATGTTGGCAAAGACCACGTCATTGGTAAGGGCTCCATCTTCAAGGACTTCAAAACGAATAATATTTCCGGTTTCAGAATCACTTACATATAAGTGAGATTCATCAGGAGAAAAAGTGATCCCGTTGGGAAGAGAAAGCTGATCATAAAGTAATGTTAACTCACCGTTCTTTTCTATTCTATAAATACCGGCAAAACTAAGTTCTTGATCCTCATCAGAGACACCAAAGGGTGGATCTGTAAAGTAGATCAACGAGTCAGATCTAATGGCTAGATCATTCGGGCTGTTCAGCCTCATTCCCTGATAAGTAGAGGCAATGGACTCCAATGTGCCATTTTCCAAAAACATGGAAACCCTGCCGTCATGCTGGGTTAGAATTATAGTACCACCTGGCATTCCTTCTATGCCATTTGAACGACCGGAGGAATCTATGAATATGGACGTTTCTTCAGATCCCGGCTGCCATCGATAGACCTTATTAGCCGGAATATCACTGAATATCAGGCTTCTATCTTCAAGCCAGTGCGGGCCTTCTGTAAATTGATAACCTGTGGTTATAATTTCAGGTGTGCTAAGTGAAAATTGGTTTTCAGAGTCACAGGAAAACAAAATTAAGATCGGTATGAAAAGAAAAAGTGATAAAAAGAGAGTGTTTTTCATTATTCAATTATTAAATGATAGTAAATAAAAAATGTCCTAAGCAGTTTATACAACACGTGAATTAAGTTTTGAATCCAAACCATATGTCATCATTATTTGCCTAAAAATAGTGTATATGGCTTTAACTCTTCGAATTCGTCCAGTACCACTTTTAGAACTCCGACCAAAGGTATAAAGAGGATCATACCCGATACACCCCAGATCATTGCTCCTATAAATACAGCAATAAGAGCAGCAAGTGGATTGATCTTAACTTGAGAACCAACCACATATGGGGTGAGAAGGTTGTTTTCTAACAGTTGAATAAGCCATAATGAAATTAAAATAGCTAATGGATAAAACATGGAATCAGACGTAGTTATCGAGTATAGAACTACAAGTAGTGATGAAATAAATACACCGATATATGGTATCAGGTTAAAAGTGGCTAGTAAAACAGCAAAGAAAAAGGCGTATTTAATGTTCAAAATGGTCAGAACACCATAGAATAAAACACCAACTATGAGTGTGACAAGCATCAACCCTCTTAAATATTGTTGAGCCACTTTAATGATCTTGTTGAACAATGACCGGGTCTGGTCGTGATAGTTGATAAAAAGTTGAAGAGATCCACGATAAAAATTATCCCGATAGTACAGCATAAAGAAAATATATAAAGGGATCACACTGATAACGGTTAGCAGTCTGAATACAGAAAATAATGAATTTCTAAGCTCCGTAAGTCCGGTATTGATGATCTGTGAAATGGAGTTGGTGGCTTGTCTTGTTAACAATTCGTGAGAAATGCCAATCCGTATTTCAAGAAAATGCTGTAGATCTGCTATCCATGTATCTACTTTTCCGGTTACTGCAGGAATGTCTCCAAGCAACCCGGCCACCTGAATGGATAACAAATATAATATTACACTTATGATCGTGGTAACGAGAGTCAATACCGTAATGATGGCCAGCCAGCGGGGGAATTTGATCACTTCGAGTCTTTCGGTCAAAGGAAGGATCAAAAGGGCGATAAAAGCTGCCCAAACCAAAGGTAATAAGATGAATTGGGCCTCTATCATTATATAGACCACCAACACCCCGATGACCAACAGAGCGGCTATTTTTATCAGTTTGGAATTATCAGACCTTTGTTGCTCCATATGCTTAATATGGCAGTTTAATAGGATTCTTCAAACCGTGTATTGACATTAAATGAATATAATTATTAGTGAATTGCATTAGAGATGGGAAATGATGAGATTTATAAATATTAAATCATAAGTAAAGCACAGACGATTATTTAGAATGAAGGTATTTTGAGTAAGGCAGATCATTCGGTTTTATTATTTGGGGGTGAGGTGAACTTAGGCCTACCGGTCATACGTTGTTTGGGGCAGATCCCGGGTATATCCATTCATTATGCAGCGAATAAAAAAACCACAACCAGATTCAGCCGGTACCTGAACTCATTTCAGCTTATACAGGGAGAAGCTGATCAGGAACGACTTGAAAACCTGACCCGTATTATCAATGACACGGGTTCCGAAGTCCTTATTCCTATTGATGAGAAATCAGTTGAGTTTGTTATTAAGTATAATGATAAACTAAAGGCAGCTATAAACATCCCACATCTTGCTGACCTGAAGACCTTCCATAAAATGGTCATGAAGAATGACCTGAATGAATGGCTTGAGACGAATGATATGCCATATGCTAAGATCTGGCCTATTCCAACAAATCTAGAGGCTGATCTCCCGGATGAATTGACTTTCCCCGTGCTTTTTAAACCGGTCTGGGACCGGGGTGGAGATACTGATGCATTATTCGTCAATATCTTTCAAAGCAGGGAAGAAATGGTTCATTATCTTAAAGAGAACGAACTCAGTTCAAAGGATTATTTCCTTCAGGAGTATATTCCCGGATATGATATTGACTGTAGTTTATTTTGTAAGGATGGAAAGATCCTTGCTTACACTATTCAAAAAGGATTTATTCTGCAGGACCTTCGTTACTCCCCGGGTATTGAACTGCTCCATAGGTCAGAATTCTTGGATCAGATCGAGAAGATAATCAGTAAGTTGAACTGGTCTGGAATTTGCCACCTGGATTTCCGTTATGATGAACGGGATAAGACCTATAAACTGATTGATTTCAATGCCCGATACTGGACCACCCTTCTAGGTTCCCTGGTAGCAGGCATCAACTTTCCATACCTGGCATACCAAAGTGCTTTAGGAGAGAAAGTTTCAGCACCTGAATATAGGGATACTCACTTTGTGCTGACCAAATCCGCCATTAAAGAATTCTTTAAATCAAATAGTGAACATCCATATGAATTCAAAAATACCGGCTTATACTATGCTCTTATGGATCCACTACCGGAATTATTCAAGGTTCTGTCCTTGAATAATTCCTGACCTCACACTGTATCTCTTAAAGGTGGAAGAAGCAGTAAATTCACTAAAAGAGGTATTCTTTCCAGAGTCTCATTGAGAAATATCCGTTCCGTAGGGCTATGGGCCCCATCGCCTACAGCTCCCAACCCATCTAAGGTAGCAGTATACAAACTCGTGTAGCTGCCGTCAGAACCTCCGCCAGATGTTCCTTCGGTCAGTTCCAAACCAAGGTGGTGGCCGATCTCTTTTACCGCATGCCATAATGCCCTGTTTCTTTTATTCTGCACCAATGGTGGCCGGCGAAACCCACCCTTGATCTCCAGAGTCACCCCTTCGGTATCAGACTCCATGGAAGTGATCTCTTCGGAAAGTCGTTTGGCATCAGCTTTGGTTTTAACCCGTACATCCACCGAGGCCCGGCTTTCCGGCGCCACCACGTTGGTACTTATGCCGCCATCAATGGTGCCAACGTTAACGGAGATCCCATTATCAGGATCATTCAACAGATGAAGTTTTTGAATGAGGTAAGACAATTCCAATATGGCACTTCTTCCTTTTTCAGGCTCAATGCCGGCATGAGATGAGATTCCTTTGATGATGACTTCAAAATGTCCAACGCCCTTTCGTCTGGTTTTGATCTTGCCGTCCGGGTCCAACGATGGCTCAAGTACAAACACTCGGTTCATAGCCCGTGCCAATAACCTGATTCGTGAGGCCGACTCCCTGCTGCCGCTCTCTTCATCCGAATTCAGAAAGAGGATAGGTGTCACAGACGGTTTTAGCCGGTTATCATCATTGATGATCTTTAACGCCGTCATTATCATAGCAATGCCGGCTTTCATATCGTAAATACCGGGACCGGTTAGCGTATTTTTATCTTTGCTAAAAGGCATTTTCTGAATAGTACCTGCAGGCCAAACAGTATCGATATGTCCAAGCAGCAATTGATAGCACGACGAGTTTTGTGCTTTGGGCCGGGCAAATAATTGTCCTCCACTTTTAATTCCGTTGTATAATGATACGACAAGACCGAGCTTTTCAAGCTCCTTCTCCAGAATTGAAAATAACGCTTTGTGAGCTACAGAATTTGCCGGCGGGGTTTCCGTCTTTACCAGTTTCATTAAGATACTGAGGAAGTAATCGCGATAACCTGAGTCAAGGTCAATTTCGTTGATATGGAGAGTGGTTTTTTCCATGACCTACTTTTTAAAATTTTTTGGGAAAGGAAAAGCCCGGGTATCTTCGATAGTAGCATAGCGGCCCGGAGATACATAAACCAACTGAGGGTTTTGTCGCAATTTTTCACCATCCGGTTGTGAGGGTTTACGAATGAAATCATTTTGTGCATGAGCAGCAATGATTTCTCCCAGAATGAGACTGTTCTCACCAAAACCATCTACAAACCGTTCCAGTTTACATTCCAGGAAAATGTAACCGTTCTTAATGAAGTGTCCATCAACCTCAGTAGCAGAAAATGTATCCATGCTGTTTAACTCAGGCTTTGTATTATCCTCGCAGCGGGGGGAAGCTGTCAGACTGGTCAATACCAGCTGATCAGGTTTTGGATAGGTAACCGTGAACTCACCGGTTCGTTTTATATTCTGGTAAGTTGAATGATTTGGAGTACATACGAATCCAAAATAGTTTTTCCACCCGAGAGGAAATGCCATATGTTTGGGAGCAAAGTCATGGGAGGAATCCGGTTCTACAGTACCTACAATTACAAGTGGGTGAACCGTAAATATCTGATCCCAGACCGGAAACGCAAGATTAAGCCGGGTAATTTGTATATCCTTTTTTTGTTCCATTTGAGGGTAATTTAGGGTTCAACAATTTCATCCAAATTCCATTCGTTGTGCAATCCAAGAGTTTGAAGCAGTTCAAAAAATAATTTTGGTGGATCTTTAAGCCTCACGTTTATCTGTTTTTCACTGAACATGAGTTTGTGCAAAAAGATGATCGCTTTAGAATTCACGAAGTGTGCTTTGGATAGATCGATACGTAAGTGTTTTCGGTCACCTAGTTGCTCGCTGATCAGTCGCACAGCGTTCAGGTTGAAATCACCCGGCAATTCTACTTCAATTCTATTTTTATCTTTCTTGTACTGCATCATACTCCTTTTTGATGAGTGATTTCAGTTTACCGGCTAACTCTGTATAGGTGTTAATTTTATCAAAATCCGTTTCTATCATTAACTTTTGCATCCGCATATGGTCATGTTCCTGATGAAATAGGGGCATTAATCCACTGAAAATAAATCCCTGTGCTTTCAGCCATTCAATAGCCGCATTTATTCTAGGGCTGTTCAGTGGCAGATCAATGTAGATAGCATTGAGATCAAGCTCGTCTATACTTCGATATAACCTCATGTAACTTGTCTCAAAGGTTTTACCATACTGCTTAACGGTTATCAGAACATTTTGGGTTTCATAATTAATAGTGAGGCCAAGGTCGGTTTGGTCAGAATCTGTCACAGGTGGTTTGTTTGAACTTATTGATTTCCTCTGCCCGGTGAATTGAGCATAGATATCACTAAGAATTTCTTTGTAGGCTTTTGGTATAACAACAGGTTTTCTCCATAATTTTGTGAGAGGAAGGAAGTCCATGACAACACTTACGACCTGAGACGCCTGGTTAGCCATGCCCTTATACAGCTTTTGGGGTGATTTAGAGATGATAAGTGCCGTACTCTTGAACCCATACTTATCATTTACTTTTTGGCTAATAATGTGAAAGGTTGAAGCCATTCCAAATAAACCCATTAACCCTCTTTGTTTACTCATTTTGATAAGTTCTTTCATCATTTTGGTCATGAGCCCCCTACCACGGTGATTTGGTGAGACCACTGCTTCACCGACCTCGCCAATCAACGAATCAGTGCTTTTTATGACCGCAAAGTACCCTGCAGGCCCACCGCCTTCTGTTCGAACTATGGTACCGAACTTGTATTCGTGTTTTATAGCCGTTTCGATCCTTTTGGGGAAATAGAGATCTTCCTTTGTGTAGGTATAACTGTATGATCTGTAAATAAGCTTGGCAATATCCTCAGCATCTTCTGAAGTAGCCGGAGTAAGGAGGTAGTCGCAATCAGGTTCAGGTTCATCAAGGTCTTCGGGATTCAGGTGTTTCGGTAACAGGTCCTTGATATGGGATGACCTAAACTGTTTAACCAACCGGAATTCTTTGCCGTCTTTACCCCGATTGAGGAATAAAAACTGATCCGTCATCCTTTGAACCGATCTTAAGGCGGCGCCCTCAAAATTATGTTCTTTCAGGGCTTTTTCAGGATCATAGACGTATTTTTCCGGATCAAATGGTTCTCCTTTTTCCTGAATGGTAATTTCAATCTCAGAAAAGGTGTATTGAAACCAGATCTCGATGTAACCGGATTCATGCTTGTAACCATGCAGCAATATATCAGTAAGGATCTCATCTGTTGCTAACGCCATTCTAGCAGCGTCATCCCGACTTAACCCCATGTTGACACACCATTTATAGGTGAAGTCGGTGGCCGACCCCAGCATGGGTAACCTGGCTTCTAAATATAAATGAGCTTCCATAAGGCCCTCTTTCCTTATACTATTAAAAATAGAAGCGTATATGAATATTGTATGTAATTCACTTTTAAAGATTGATAGAAATCCTTAGTTAGTTATTCAGTGAGGGAATCAGAAATTGAATGGAGCATTAAAACAAACCAATTTTAGGACATGCGATTTTTAACTATTTGTACAGCAATTATTTTAATGAGCGGGTGTGCATCTACCGAACCAAAAATTCAAAAACAGAATGATAACTACCCCTATGTGGAAATTAAGTCACCGGTAGAATATAGGTCCGAACAATACCCGGAACCGGATACATATGCGAAATACCCGGGCGGTAAAGATGGATTGATGAATTATATTCGAATGAACACACGGTACCCTATAAATGCTTTACAAGATGGCATTTATGGAGATGTAGTCATGACTTATGTGATAGGCACGGATGGTCTGATAAAAGATATAGAGGCTGTAAAAAGTCCGTCTAAAGATTTTACAAAAATGTTTGTCAGATTGATTGAAAATATGGACAGATGGCAACCGGCAATACTAAATGGGAAAGCAGTAGAACAAAAATACGCTATCAAAACCCGATTTAATGAAGCGCCTATATTCAAGGGAAATTGAACCAACTTACTTTATAAGGGTAATACCGCCAGATATATTTTCAATGATATAATTACTGATGCCCCCTTCGTCATCAGAGTTTATGTCCCACTTAAAGTCAGAACCTCCGATAAACAAATGATCCCCATTCAGCGATTTCATCTGTTGGATTATAACCTCGCCAGGTTCACCGGTCTCAACCATGGTTGTTAAGGCTCCCTCCTTCCCTGCAATATCCTCGAACGTAAATTTTGCCATCTCAAGGATAGCTTTTGCCTGGTCTACAGCATCATCATCAGTCGCCACAACCAATATGTAGATCTTAGGTTCTATTCTCAGGTCACGATATAGCTCAGCGGCATATTTTACCGCTTCACTGGCATATTTAGTTCCATTTGTTGCTATAACCCATGTGGTTGTATTACCCATAATAATTGGTCGTTAATGAATGATTGTAGTTAACGGCGGTCATTGACAGTCGCAGACAAAAGCATATAGACATTTTCACCGTTATGTTCTGCTGGATAAAATTTCGTTTTAATTACTGAGTCACTTACATGGCTCAAGCACTCAAGGCTTTTATTCCCAATAGGGTGAACACCAATTAACTGACCATTGGGAGAAATAACAAACCTGAATATTATTCTGGGATCACCACCTTTACAAACCTGAGCCTGAAAATTGTTTTGTAAGGTAGATAGTAACCATCGGGTACCCTTCAATGGATAAGCTATGTATTCCGGTGTTACAAAAATATCCATCTCATAATCGTATTTTACCGCTTCATCCCAGGTATCACCTAACTCTTTGCCTGGAGGCACAAAAGGTATCGGTTTCTTCTTAGGTTCATTATAGGTAGATGAGTTTGATGACGCACAAGCGGTAAACAATAGTACAAAGAATAAACCCGAAAAAAGATGATGCATATACATTAATAAATTATAGAATGATCCTGGCTAATAAAATATCTCAGTAAACCTCTGAAAGCAACGCCTAACATTCCTATCTTTGAGATGCTTTGAAACATATGAATAACATACCAACGTCGCACCAAAAAGTTTTTAAGATCATAAGTCAGGCTGCTGAGGAACTGGATTATCCGGTCTATGTAGTCGGCGGTTATGTTCGTGATCATTATCTGAACCGTCTAAAAGAAGGAGCAATGGACATCGACTTTGTTACAGTCGGTTCCGGAATAAAGTTAGCTACCCTTGTTTCCAAAAAGATAAAAAGTTCATCTTTGGCCGTATATAAGCAGTTTGGTACTGCTCAGGTCAAAACCGGGGATCTTGAATTGGAGTTTGTGGGTGCCCGAAAGGAAAGCTACCGAAGGGACTCCAGAAAACCGATCGTGGAAGATGGAACCCTTGAAGACGATCAACTGAGGCGAGACCTGACTATCAATGCCATGTCCTGGTCGCTGAACGAAGAAAATTTTGGTGAGCTGATCGATCCATTTGACGGTATGGAAGACCTGGAAAATAATAAGATCAAAACCCCGATCGATCCGCACCAAACATTCAGTGATGATCCGCTTAGAATGATGAGAGCCATTCGTTTTGCCTCTCAGCTTGATTTCAGGATAGAGGAGGAAACCTTCAATGCGATCACCGAAATGGCCGGCAGGATCAATATCATTTCAAAAGAAAGGATCATTGATGAGCTGAATAAGATCATACTGAGTGATCACCCCTCTCTAGGATTTACTATGCTATTCAAAACCGGTTTACTAAAAGAGTTTTTCCCGGAAATGCATGACTTGCATGGTGTAAAAGAGATCAAAGGAGTTCGTCATAAGGACAATTTCTGGCATACTTTAAAAGTACTGGACAACGTGATTGAACTTGGTGCAGACCTGTGGTTAAGATGGGCGGCCATCATGCACGATATTGCCAAGCCACCCACACAAAGATTTCATCCCAAAGCCGGGTGGACCTTTCACGGCCACGATGCATTGGGTGCCAAATGGACCAAGCGCATATTTCGTCGGCTTGGGCTTCCATTGGATGAGCGAATGCGGTATGTACGTAAATTGGTGCGCTTGCACCTCAGGCCTATCGCTTTGGTATCGGATGAGGTTTCGGATTCCGCTATACGCAGGTTAATTTATGAGGCCGGTGATGATATTGATGACCTTATGAAATTATGTCGGGCAGACATCACCACTAAAAATGAATACAAGCAGGAGAAGTATCAACAGAATTTCGACTTTGTAGAAAGGCGGATCAAAGAAGTCGAAGAAAAAGATCGCATAAGAAAATGGAAGAACCCATTATCCGGTGAGGAGATCATGGAGGCCTTAAATATTGAACCAAGCAGGACCGTGGGTGATGTAAAAGATGCCGTAAAAGAGGCCATACTGAACGGAGATATTCCAAATGACCATGATGCTGCTTTTAATTATATGATGAAACATAAAAACGATTTTTTAAAGAATGGCTGAACTTTGGATCTCTAATTCGTACGGTAAGATCAATCTTGGATTGAACGTACTTGAGAAACTTGAAAATGGATATCATGCAATTGAAACGGGATTTTGCTTCATAGAGTGGAACGATCGTTTTGAGGTTAAGCCCGGTCGTATGCATTTGGAAATGAGTGATCCAAAAATTCCCGTGGATGATTCAAATCTGATCGTAAAAGCAGTTAAACTACTGCAGCAGGAAGCAGGATTAAAGGATGAGTACAATATCAAAGTGGAAAAGAACATACCTACGGGTGCCGGCCTTGGAGGCGGTAGCAGTAATGCAGCCACGACTTTACGAATGATGAACAAGATCGCAAATCTTGGGCTTACTCAGGATGACCTCATCAGGCTTGGTAAGCAGATCGGGGCGGATGTACCTTTTTTTATTAAGGGTAAAGCCGGCTTTGCTACCGGTTTGGGAGATGAGATCGAGCCACTTGATATTCAACCGGATGCCTATATAGTTACCGTATATCCAAATATTGAGAGCAACACGGAGCAAGCCTATCAATTTTGTGAACCAAACCCTGAACCGGAATTCTCATTGAAGAATGTACTTTTGGAAGAGCAGCCTGAAGAGTGGCGATATCTTCTGATGAATGAACTTGAAAAAGTCGTATTCCCCCGATTACATCTCGTTGGAAATATAAAAGATCAATTCTATGAATTCGGCGCCGAGTATGCCAGTATGAGTGGAAGCGGTTCCAGTGTTTTTGGGGTTTTTGAACAGGATTTTGTTGCAATTAATGCGTACGAATCGTTTCATAAGCTCGGTTTTCCGGCTAATATAACCAGACCAAAATTTGAGCCGGACCAAGGAATTTATTTAAAGGAAGGATGACATCTGAAAGTTGTTGTTACAGAAAAATCGGACTCTGTCTTATAGAACTGATATAACTGAATAGACAGGCTCATTCATCAACTTTCGATTATTAAAAAGGAATATTTAGATCACACTAGAAATTATGAGTAAGAAAGAATCAACTAGCATTAATACTCGCTCGGGAATGGATAAGGATTCCCTTCGTGAAGATATCAAACTACATCTCCGCCATACATTGGCGAAGGATGAATATTCTACGACCAACTGGGATCGCTATAAGAGTGTAACCCTAACCATCATGGATCGGTTGAATGACCGGCTCCTTAAAACCCAGCAGCACTATTATAAGACAGATGCGAAGCGGGTGTACTATCTATCAATGGAATATCTGATAGGCCGGCTCCTGGACAATATGTTGGTAAACCTGAATGTCCGTGATCTGGTAGCTGAAGCCCTGGATGAGCTAGACCTGTCTTATGAAGACATCCGTGATCAAGAATGGGACGCAGGCCTTGGGAACGGAGGCCTTGGCCGCCTTGCCGCCTGTTTTCTTGATTCCATGGCAACCTTGGGAATTCCGGCTATTGGCCATGGAATTCGCTATGACTATGGCATCTTTTATCAAAAAATTCAGGACGGTTATCAAGTTGAACGTCCTGACCTTTGGTTGAAATATGGAAACCCCTGGGATACGGTTCGCCCTAAGGTTCAATATCCGGTGGAGTTCTACGGAAATCAGGGCATGGTAAAATCCAGCAATGGGAAAACCCATTACAACTGGGAAAATACACATCGAGTGAAAGCCGTTGCTTATGATACACCTATACCCGGCTATGATAATGGGATCGTTAATTATCTGCGACTTTGGAAAGCTGAGTCATCTTCAGCCATTGACCTTAAGAGTTTTAATCAAGGCCAATATATTGATGCGGTTCGGGATAACCAGTTAGAGCAAAACATATCAAGGGTGTTGTATCCAAACGATAAGGTATTTGTAGGTCAAGAGCTCAGATTGAAGCAGGAATATTTCCTTGTTTCAGCATCGATGCAGGATATCATCCGTAGGTTCAAAAAACAGTATAATGATTTTACTAAGTTTCCGGACAAGGTGTCCATTCAGTGTAACGATACGCATCCAAACCTGGCTATTCCTGAATTAATGCGCCATTTGCTTGATGAGGAACATATGGACTGGGAAAAAGCTTGGGATATAACAGTTCGCTCAATGGCCTATACCAACCATACCTTATTACCGGAAGCCCTGGAAAAGTGGCCGGTGTCACTGGTCAGGAATCTGTTGCCACGTCATCTTAATATTATTTATGAGATCAATCGACGGTTTCTGGATGATGTAAAAGTCAAATTGGGAGATGATAAGAACCTTCAGAACCGAATGAGTATTGTAAGTGAAGGAGAGCACCCTGTAGTACATATGGCTCACCTTGGTATTGTGGGGGCAAGAAAAGTAAACGGGGTAGCAGCTATGCACTCTCGCTTGTTAAAACAATCGATGTTCAAGGATTTTGCAGAGATGTACCCGGATAAATTCACCAATAAGACCAACGGTATCACACCACGAAGATGGTTGAAGCAATGTAACCCGGCGCTCTCAGGTTTGATCTCTGAAAAGATCGGGGAAGACTGGGTTACGGATCTAGATGAGCTCAAAAAGATCAATGAATATGCTGAGGATGAAAAATTCCGCAAGCAATTTGCCGAGATAAAACTTGAAAACAAAAAGCGACTGGCTGATTATATAAAGGAAAATAATGACCTGGACGTCGACCCTAATTCTATGTTCGACATTCAGATCAAGCGGATACATGAATACAAGCGCCAGCTGATGGCAGCCCTTCATGTGATCACCATGTATAATCGCCTTAAGGAAAATCCGGATACGGACATATCACCCAGAACGGTCATATTCGCCGGTAAAGCCGCTCCCGGATATACAATGGCAAAACTGCACATCAAGCTCATTAACAGTATTGCTGAGGTTGTGAACAACGACCCGGATGTCAATAAAAAGCTGAAGTGCGTATTCCTGCAAAATTATAGCGTAACACTGGCTGAGAAATTGATACCGGCAGCTAACTTATCAGAGCAGATCTCAACCGCCGGTATGGAAGCTTCAGGTACCGGTAATATGAAGTTTGCCCTGAATGGAGCCCTCACGATTGGTACTCTTGACGGTGCCAATGTTGAGATCAGGGAAGAAGTTGGAGATGATAATATATTCATCTTTGGTTTGGAGGAAGAAGAGATCGAACAAGTTAGAAGAGAAGGTTATAATCCTTGGGATTATTACAATGCCAATCCTGAACTGAAGCAAGCCGTTGATCAGATCCGTGATGGGTTCTTCAGTAACGGAGACAAAGCTCTGTTTGAGCCGATCATTAATGCTCTGCTCCATGAGGGCGATTACTTTATGGTGATGGCTGATTATGAAGCGTATGTTCAAAAGCAGGATGAAGTATCTGAAGCTTTCAAGGACCAGGAAGAGTGGAACCGTAAGGCTATTATCAATACGGCCAATATCGGTAAATTCTCCAGTGACCGAACTATCAATGACTACAACAATGAGATCTGGCAGGCACCCAAAGAGAGCCTGAAGTAGTTTCGGTTAGGGTTGGTTCCCCACAGAGTGTGTGGTAACTCTACTTCATAACAGCTGTAAACTGAATATTAGACAATCAGGTCTACAGGTATTGGGCTTAGGTATAACAAAAAAAAATCGCTCAAACCTGAGTGATAAAACGAAGACCGACCTGGTTCCGTACGCTCCGCGTCGGAACCGATCAGGGTTAGTTAGCTAATACAGTTAATTAATTATTGAGCTGAAAGATATTGAGAGGTCAGCCATTGGTTGGCCTCTTTTTTATTACTCAGATCTTCTTCACTGATATTTTGCAAAAAATTAAACGCGCGTTTACTCATGTCAGACTCATGTGCATTCAAATAATCATGTAGTATGGGAGACCGGTGATCAAGGATCTCATGACTCAGATTTGAGGGGAAATTAAAATCAGTCAGGTATTGAAGGATGGTATCATAATCCCAAATAGCAGAACCACTTATCAGGTTTTTAACCGGTTCAGTAACATATTTCCAGTCGAAATCCGGTCGTAATTTCAGTGTTTCTCGTAATACGTAAGAGGTGAAATTCTTTAGACTGTTATTGTCATAGTAATATTGATCAAAAATTAATTTTAAATCCTCATCGGTAGGTTCAGTTCGCATTAAAATTAATAGGGCCCAATATCTATTAACCAGGTTGGCATCTTTACTTAATATATTTCTTGCTCGAGGTAAAGCAGAATCCATATCTAAGCCATTGATATGATCGAGCAATCCGTCAGTAAATGTTTTTTCATCATCATCTGCGAATTTATTATAAACCATTTTATACTTCATAGACAGTTTGCGTCCATCAGTACGTAAGAATTGCAGATAAAAAGCTAAAGCATTCTGATTGGCAAAGTCGTGAAGGTCCTTTCCCGGAATATTCCATTCACTTATGGTATCCATTGAATCAACCGGAAGTTCTTTTTCAATGATTCCATAATCTGTCTTGTTTTCTATCAATGTGATATAGCCATAATTAGGACGAACGTAGGTTGTTGATGAGTATTCGAACCCAAGGTCATGTTGCATAACTGCACTGCAAGCATTCAATACGCGAGCACCGGTAATTGAATCCCCTTGGCGTACCCTCATCGTATCCACGATCTGCTGTGCTGTGAAATTTTTTAGCCCAATGAACTCAAGATAGTAATCTGGCGAGGCCTGAATAAGGTTAGGATAACTCTTCAGATCAGATTGGCTAATGGAAATAGGTTTGGGTTGAAAGATCCTGCAACCCGTAAACATAAGCATAGTGATAGCAGCAACTATTAATATATTTCTCATGACTCTTTATTTTGTACCTCGATTTATAAGCAGATATAAATAATTTTATTTTAATATTCCAAAAACGTCATGGATATTTTTTAAAAAGAGGTCCTGTTCGATAATCCTTACAAAACTGTTATCTTGGTTACATGAATAATTTTCAATTGCCTACTTCAACACCACAGGTCGATTCACTGACGGCTGACAGTGCCAATGATATCATTTCCGCAGATTCGGCACTCAACATACCAAACCCATCCGATTACTCTATTGGTGATACGTTTGATTATGTCTGGGATCTGCTGCAGGTGCAATTATTTACTATTCAAAATACCCCAGTCACTTTCTTGAAGCTGATCGTATTCATTCTGCTTCTGATCGGGTTTTCTTTTTTGGCTTCTTTTGTAAAAAGAATGCTTAATAACAGGATCCTGCCCAAGTTTGTAAAGGATAGTGGGCTTAGATATACCTTATCCCGAATGTCACAATATGTTGTGGTAGTGATCGGGGTCTTTATCTCCTTCCAGTTCCTTGGCATTAATATGACGGGCCTGGCAGTGATCTTTGGTTTTCTGTCAGTTGGTATCGGTTTTGGACTTCAAAATATCACCTCAAATTTTATTTCAGGCCTGATCGTTTTATTTGAGAGGCCGATCAGCGTAGGAGATCGTGTTTCGGTAAATAATATTGAGGGTGATATTCAAGAGATCAATATCCGTTCAACCAAAGTAAAAACACTTGATAATATCTCTATCATTGTCCCAAATTCAGAATTTGTTTCCAAGGACGTCATAAATTTTTCACATGGAGATACTACCTATCGATTAAGTATTGATGTAGGTGTATCCTATTCATCTGATCTCGATAAGGTGCTAAAAGCCTTGAATGAAGTAGCTGAAGAAAGTGAGGATGTGCTAAAGTACCCTGAACATGATGTTCATTTACGGAGCTTTGGGGATTCTGCCTGGGATATGAAGTTGTTGGTCTGGATACCGGATGTCAAGAAAAGATATTCAGTGCAAAATGCTTTAAATCAAGCTATCGTACGAAAGTTTGCTGAATATGATATTGAGATCCCATTCCCACAGCGCGATCTGCATGTTCGCTCAGGCTTAAATAACGGTAGTAAAGATGTCGATCATGGTTCAGAGGACTCAAAAACGGATAGCAAAGAATAAATAGTATAACACTGAGCCTTAAGGAAAGCTGAGGGTCTGTGTCTCATATACGCTGTCACGGTGAATGAATTGGAAGGTGTAATCACCGGGAACAGGAATTTCTATCGTGTATTCCCTTTCATAAGGAACACATTGCTCGGTGCAAATTTCTGAGGTTACCTCGGCAATGGTCTTGATCTCAAAGGTGTTTTCATTCTGCTCAATTAATTCCTGAAGATTGTCCCAGCAGGCAGAGCCACAGGAATTTAACATCTTTAGGGTCACCGAGTTTGATGTTTTGTTCATCACCTCAACTTGATCGGGTAAAACCGTAATATAATCAGCTTCATCAATGGATTGTCCGGTTGTACACGCGACACTTAAAAGGATCAAGGCAGGCAATATTAAGATCGAACGCTTCATAACGATATAGGATTATTGGACCACGAAACGGAAAGTGATGGTTCCCCATTGCGTTTGTTGAGGGACTCCTCCGGGGAGTCTTGAAAATCTCCATGATCGGAGGGTACTCATTACTTCACGTTCCAATTCAGGGTTCATTTTACGAAGTGGGATTATACGACCTACGGTACCGTCAGGGCGTACCTCAAATCTAACGGTAATGACTGCCTCAGAATTGGTTGAGTTTTCAGGAAGTGGCTGAACCATGGGGGAACGGTCAATTTCACCTTCCCAGCTTAATTCGTAGGGTGAGGATTTTTCCTCATCATTGCCAATTCCCTGATCGGACTGCATGTCTCCGGTGGCACCATCCACATCACCGCTTTGATCGGCACCCTCTGTGGTAGTTTCATTTTCCTGAGCAACCGGTGGGATTTCTACTTCTTCTTCCTGTGGTTGTGTTTCTTGTTGGGTGGGGTCGATCTTCTCAGTGTCCGGGGTGGTTACCTCCTCCTCTACAACCTCCTCAACCTGGTCAGGCAGATCAACAGGCTTCGTATCTTCTTCAGTGGTTGTCTGTGGGGTAACTTCCGGCTCTACAACTTCTTCAACCGGTTCATCGGGCTCTACTTCTGAAGGGTTTGGTCGCTGAGCCACTTCTTCGTTTTGCACTTCAGAATATTCGGCAAGCTGACCTGTTCTGAATTCCCCAAATTCTACCTCAATGTACGAAGGCCGAACATTGGCATTCATATCAAAAGTATAGATTAAAGAGAATATCAGAAGGATAGCATTTACCCCAAGGGTTACCCTTAAGGCAAAACGATCATCTTCGGTGAATTTGTAGCGGCCCATAATGGTCAGGATCCTTGTTCGGTAGCCATAATAATCTTGAGATTCAATGCCTTGCTGATATTCATCACCCTCACGGCGTCATCAACTTTAGCATCCTTGTCAGCTCTTAGTACAACGGTTCCCTGTGGCTTATTATTTCGTGCGTTTCTGATAGCAGTAGCAAGAGAGCCTCGTGCGGTTAAACTACCATCCACATAGAATTCACCATTCTTGGTTACAGCTACGGATATAAATTGTGTTTCAGTAGCCGCACTGCTTTCAGCTTTTGGCACCTCAACACGTATCCCGAAATTGGTCACAAAAGAAGATGTTAAAAGGAAGAAAATAAGCAGTAATAACACAATATCTGTCAATGACGATTGTGAGAACAATGACAGGGGTGGTAAGCGTTTATCTCCTCTTCTGAAATCGCGTGACATGATCAGTTATTTTCTTTTTTGGCCGGTGATTGCAGTAGATCCAGAAAGTCTGCCGATGCATTTTCCAGTTCAAATATTGACCGGTTGATCTTGCCCAAAAGGAAATTATAAAAACCATAGGCGATCAACCCTACAATAAGCCCTGCTGCAGTAGTGATCAAGGCTTCCCAGATACCACCTGCAAGCGCACTCGGGTTAACGTTACCCTGAAGTGATTGAATATCCATAAAAGCTTCGATCATACCTGTAACAGTTCCTGTAAAACCAAGAAGCGGGGCTACACCGGCTATAGTTGCGAGCCAGTTCATGCGTTTTTCCAGGAAAAAGATCTCTTTCTTTCCGGCATTGTCAATAGCATCTTCAATATCGCGAATGGGTCTGCCGAGGCGGCGAATACCGGCTTTAATAATTCGGGAAATAGGCTTGTTGAATTCATCACAATAATCCATAGCATTCTTCGCCCCACCTTTGCCGGATTTGAGCATATTTTCGATGGTCCCCAAAAACTTATCCGGGTCCACATGTGAGCGATTTAAGGCTCGCCATCGTTCAACAATAACATACATGCCGATCATAAAAAGAATGGCAATAGGGATCATTAAAACGCCACCTTCAACAAGGAGCTCGAAAAATGAGGTAGTTTCTTCCTGCATAGCCATCAGGGAGTCAACTGCAGTGGTATCCTGCAAAAATATCAATAAAGGGTGCATGTAGATGATCTTTTGATTTATTGAATTTGGGTTACGAAATAGTTGTCTGTGTAAGGATCGCCGAGATCCTGAGCTGCAAGAGCTGCATCACGCATGGTCTCAAATTGTCCTATGCTAACTCTCCAAAGCATTCCATATTGTTGGTGTGGTATTGAGGCCAGTAGAACACGATAACCCTGGTCTGAAAGTTCAGAGACCTTGGCGCGGGCATTATCTTCATTGGTCAGTGAGTATAGAACGATCGTATAACCATTGTTTGCGCCATCATTGACCGAGCCGGTTAATCCATAGGAGGTTTCTCCGGCAGGGATCTGTTCAACAACCTCTTGTGTTTCTGATACTTGAGTTTCGGATCCTTGTTCCGTTTCCGTCATTGTTTGCTCAGTACCCTGATCCTGATTCGGTGAATCGTTCTGAGAAGGTTCATTTAAGGCTGTATCAGTATTTGGATCTTGGGCTGACTCATTTTGATCCTGCAATGATTCTGTAACTTCAGGGCCGGGAGCAGGTGGTGTTGTTTGAGTGGTTGCAGGAATTTCTGCCGGAGTAATTCCCGGAATGTTGACGAATCCAAAGTATCCCAGGCCATAGATCCCACCGCCAAGAACAGTAATTATAATGATGATAAGAAGTGCAGCTGATTGAGAGCCGGTTTCATTTGCCTTTTGAGGGCGCTTGAAGGGTTTGCGTTTCTTTTCCTTTTCATCTTTAGGTTCTTTTTTCTTCTCAGGTGTCTCAGATGTTATGTTCTTGATCACCGGTACGGGTTCGTCCTCATCCTCACCTGAATCTTCACTTATTGATGAAGAAAGAGCTTCTTCCAGGTCTTCGTCTTCATCGTCATCTGAAATTGCAGACCCAAGGGCTTTTTCGAGATCTTTTTCATCTTCTTTTTCCTCACCCTCTTCTTCAGCAAGTGCAGCAAAAGGATCGACATCATCTTCATCTGCTTTTGACTCATCTTCCTCATTGATATCCCCGGAAAGTTCGCGTTCGATCTCTGAAATACGTTCCAGGTCCTCATCGCCATCATCTTCCTGATCAAAGACGGCTTTAAAATGTTCTTCTTCCTGTTCACTTTCTTCTTTGGGAGCATCACCAAGTAAACCGGAGAACATTCCTTCATCTCCTTCACCTTTATAGGTATCGATACCCCATTTATCAGGACCGGGTTTTTCTTCCGGTTCTTCTTCCGGTTCATTCTGATCCCCATCTTCAATACTAAAGGGAGGATCCGTTTCATCATTTTCGGGTTCCTGCTCTACGGTTGAGGCACCAACAGGTTCCTCTTCAAGCAAACCGGCAAATGGATCGTCCTCGTCTTGGGCATCGGGTTCATCCACAGAATCGGTTGCATCATCCATTTCGATGGCTTCCATTCCCACATATTTATAGTTTATCTCTGTGGCTAGTTCATCAGCAGGTATAAATACTACATTATTTCCGATGGCACTGAATACACCAAAGCCATCCACTTCATAAGCTTCACCTTCTTCAATAGCTTCGTTGATCTCTTCTACAAGATCAGCAAGCTGATCCTCAACTTTCTCTTTCTCGATGCCGGAAGTTTCAACTAGCAGCTCTATAAGTTTTGAATGATCTATATGCATAGCTTACCCCTTCTTAGCGGATGTGAATTCAACAGTATCTTTTGGAGGCAGCATAACGTTAGATCCATCAGCCCGCTTTTCCTGCTTTTGATTATGGTGAACCGGTTTGAATGTACCCAGCCCATCTATCTCAACAGAGTTCTTCATTATTATCTGATCCCGTATTACAATGCCCAATGCCTCTAAAAATTTATCCGTCATAAGAGATTAAAGTTTTATGGTTATACCTCCAAAGATCTGAAAAGGGCGTTCCTGATAGCCGTTCCAAACTTCGTATTCTTGTCCTGTGATATTTAATAATTTGGCAAAAACGCCAATTTTGTCATTTACCTGATATTCGGCACCTGCGTTAAGTAATGCAAATGCTTTTAATTCAGTGCCTGTTTCAGGAGATTGGCGATCTCCAAGATATTCTGCCCATCCATTTAATGTAAGTTCTTTGACCGGTTTAAAGGATATAGCACCTTCAAGGCCAAGTTTTTCTTCATATGGTATATTTCCACCGGCTGATAGTTTTGGACTTCTCGCGTAAACTTTGGCACTGGCCCAGAATTTTTCGGGCACTAATTGTTGATTTGCACCGGCGTAGATCTCGAATATGTTCGTGTCCCCATAATTCAAAGAATAAAATCCGGGGGTATCATTGGGGGGCAAAAGTGTGTGTTGGTAGTAAGCATAATTTTGTGTGTGAGTATAATTTACACCACCGAAGATCCTATTACCACCAAAAAGCTGAAAGTTTGCTTCAGCCCCTGTTCCAATATCATAGGAATACCTGAGTAAATTATCTGTAGAAAGAAAACGGTTGTACTGATGATGTTCTTGTAAAGTTTTCAGATCAGGCCTCCCAAAAGCGGTTCCTGTTACAGATAATCGCTCATTCAAATGATGCTTGATCTCAATTTCAGGACTTAGCAAGACCTTACTTTCAAATGCATCCGTAATGTAACTGACCCCACCCGTGGCTTTGATCCTTGTAGAGAAGTTGAATAACCTTTCGTAGGTGAGAGCTGCTTCAGCATTTACCCAGGTTTCAGAATCAAAGGTGTCAGAAGAATAAGTGGCAGACTCAAGGTTTCCGGTTATTTTAAAAGTTTCGTAGATCTTTTGTCCGGGCCAGTAATATGAAAATGACAGGTGACCAATCGCCTCATCTGTGTCTCCACCGAGTGTTGTTGAACCCGCATCAAGCGTGGTATTGAATACATTCCCACCTAAAGTCATTTCCCAACCATTCAATGTATTTCTGATTTTTTGAAGTCGTAGCTGACCATTGAAGCCCTGATAGTCCTTAGAAGCCGTTTCTCCGATCTGCCCCTGAATGGCTTGATCACTGATATTATAGAGGTCATTAAAGTCGCTTAGGGCTCCAATATCCACGGATAGCCTCAGACCGTTTTGCAGCTTGTTGATATAACCGGCACTGGCATCAAGATAGCGGAAAGAACTTTCAGGCCCATCAAGGTGTCCTTTTGAGCCTCGCATATTCATATTTCCACTTACCGCACTGCTTTCATCAAGAGCGTAATAACCATAGGCATTCACATCAGGCGATAGATAACTGCCAACTGCAGCACGAACATAGCCATTCATGCGTTGGGGGTCTAGTAAAATGTTTCTTAAAGGGGGCTCAGGCCTGCCTAGTTGGGTTACAGAGATATCCGCGACGGCCTCCTCTCGGGTTTCAATAAATGGGATCCGATCAGGATCTATCTGAAATACACGCGGTTTAGGGTTAAAACCAAGGATAGGCTGACGTCTTAATCCTGGGAAACGTGCCTTGAACTCGCTGCGTATCTCAATATCCTGAGGATTGATCTCCGGCAACAATGAATTATCGGCACCAACCTGACGGTCTTGTGCAAAGGAAATAGCCGGTAATAAAGATGCAATAAAAAGAAAAAATGTAAGTGATTTACTCATCATAGAATTGCGTTTCCTGAATGTACTAAAAATTGAGAGAAGGTTTAAGGCATAGCTAGTGAAAAAGATGTACTGTGAGTATGATATGATGTTCCGGAAAGAAAGTGCAAAGCTCTATCTCACCACTTTCATTAAGAACGCTCAAGCATACGATTCAGAGCCAGTACAGCATATTCTGTAATTTCATTTGGCACGGTTATGTGATTTACCACCTCACCCTCTTCCAGTTTTTCCAAAGACCATAACAAATGTTGAAGGTCTATTCGGTTCATGGTCAGGCAAGGACACATAAAAGGATTCAGAGAAATGATCTTTTTATCTGGATGCTCCTGAGCCAGTCGGTTTACCAGATTCATCTCAGTTCCAACAGCCCATTTGGAACCGGCAGGGGCTTTTTTGATAGTGTTTATTATAAAGCTGGTTGAGCCATTGAGGTCTGAAGCCTGAACAACATCAAAAGTACATTCCGGGTGAACCAGGACCTTAAAATCCGGATCTTGTTTCCGAAGGTTATCAATATGCTTCACATTAAATTTTTCATGAACCGAACAATGACCTTTCCATAGGATCACCTTTACATTCTCGAGAATTCCTTCACAGTCAAAAGATTTGGTCAATGGATCATAAATGGCCATTTGATCCAATGGAATACCGAGGTCATAGGAGGTATTTCTGCCAAGATGCTGATCTGGTAAGAAAAGGATCCGTTCTTTTTGAGTGAAAGCCCATTCCAGCATTTTTTTTGCATTAGAAGAGGTTACCGTGGCGCCACCATGTTTGCCAACAAATCCTTTAATGGCAGCTGTCGAGTTAACGTAGGTTAAGGGTATGATTGAATCTCCCCAAATGTCCTGCATTTTAACCCATCCGGCTTCAGTCTGATCAATATCTGCCATGTCTGCCATAGAGCAACCGGCGCGCAAGTCCGGAAGGATCACTTTTTGATCAGCCTGTGTAAGCATATCAGCCGTTTCTGCCATGAAATGTACGCCGCAAAAGACGATGTATTCAGCATCTGCCATTGTAGAGCAAATTCGAGCGAGTTTCAGGGAATCGCCACGGGCATCTGAGAACTGTATCACTTCATCCTTCTGATAATGATGCCCGGGAATGAACAGCTTCTCTCCGAATTTAGCTTTGATCTCTTTTACCCTGATTTCCATTTCAGCTACAGATAATTCACTGTAACGCTTTGGCAGGGAAACTTCTGATTCGATCTCTAACAGGTCTAATACTTCCATAAATGTTCAGATATTTGAAAACAACGTGTGTTTCGCAAATAATTTAATTTTGATCAGGGACAAAGGTATAAAAATATTTGCTGAATTTGATTAAGGTGAACAGGCTTTTACTCTAGATTAAAACTGATATCGAGGGCTTTCACCGAATGGGTAAGCCAGCCAAGAGAGATCACATTTGCACCACAGTTTTTATAACCAGCGATATTTTGTGGTGTGATACCACCTGAAACTTCAATTATGATATTATCAGGAATAAGCTTTCTTAATTCTTTTACCTGATTCGGAGAGCGATTATCAAGCATGATAACATCTGCCTGGGCGGCCACGGCCTCTTCTACCTGTGACCGAGTTTCAGTTTCCACTTCAATCCGAACCATGTGGCCACAATGATCTCTTACAGATCGCACTGCTTTTGTTATAGACCCTGCTGCTTTTATATGGTTATCCTTTATGATCACACCATCGTCTAACCTGAAGCGGTGGTTCTTTCCCCCGCCACAACGTACGGCATACTTCTGTAGCGCTCTGAGCCCGGGCAGGGTCTTGCGTGTATCAGTGACAGATATGGATGGATCACCAAGAAGCCTGATCACTTCATTTGTTGAGGTTGCAATACCACTAAGGTGCTGTATAAGATTTAATATCACCCGTTCACCGGTCAAAAGGTTTCGGATGGATCCATTGACCTCACAGATCTTATCACCCTTTTTTACAACATCTCCGTCGTACTTGAATAAGGTTGCCTTAATGTTTTGGTCTAAAAACCCATAACCTGTCTCGATAGACTGAAGTCCTGACAGTACGCCCTCCGACTTTGCAGTATAAACACCCGTACCTGTTTCGTCTGAAGAAAAGATCGACTCCGAGGTTAAATCCCCCATACCAATATCTTCGATAAAGGCTTTTTTAAGTATGTTCGCGAGCTCAAGTTTATTCATTGTTATGATTAGGGCGTTTTATTTGACTATTTTTGAGGTAGATGAAGATACCTGATTTTAATCTCAAGAGCGATCATAGATGATCTATTTGGACCACGCGGCTACAACTCAGATCAGCGACGAGGCGTTGGAAGTGTATGTGAATGTAGCCAAACACTATTTTGGCAACGCGAACAGTTTACATGATGAAGGTTCAGCAGCTAAACAAATCCTGGACGCTTCGGCTAAGACCATTGCTTCAACAATTAATGCGAGACCGCAAGATATTTTCTTCACATCAGGAGCTTCGGAAGGTAATTACCTTGCGATCTCCTCTCTGCTTAGGGCATCATCAAAAGGTGGTCATGTTATCACGACTCAGGTTGAACATTCTTCGGTTGAGAATGTATATCTGAAATTAGAGGAAGATGGGTATGAGGTAACCCGGCTTTCTACTGATGAAAGAGGCATTATAGATATTGAAGAGCTTAAAAGGTCGATCAGGGAAGAAACAGTTTTAGTTTCCATCCAACATGTTAATTCAGAAATAGGAGTCGTTCAGGATATTAAAAAAATTGGCGCTTTATTGGATGAATATGATATTCTTTTTCATAGTGACTGCGTACAAAGTTATGGCCGACTGGATCTGGATATCCAGGTGTTAAATATTGATGCCATCACTGTTTCCTCTCATAAAATTTATGGCCCAAAAGGTGTGGGTGCAGTTTGGATCGATCCAACTGCAGACCGTAAATCTGTTATACCAAATCCTGATAAAACAGGTGTGATAAGGCAGGGAACCGATGATGTTCCTGCCATTGCCGCATTTGCGACGGCAGCAAAACTCATCCATTTAAATAAAGAATCGGAACAGAAACGCATAAAAAGCTTTAGAAATGAGCTGATCAATGAGCTGAAAAAAATGGAGTTTGATGTGAAGTTTGCAGGTGACAGGAACAAAAGTGTACCCAATATCCTGGGGTTACGATTTCCCGGTATAGAGGGGCAATACTTAATGTTGGAGTGCAATCAGGCGGGTTTGGCGCTTTCAACAGGTAGTGCTTGTCAGGTCGGTTCCGAAAGACCAAATAGAACTATGATGGCTTTGGGAAAAAGTGAACAAGAAGCGAGGGAGTTCATACGTTTATCTTTTGGAACAGGAAACAATGTTGATCAAATTCCACAGATAATTGAGAAAATGAATGTTATCTTGAAACGACATTTTGATAAAGTAAATTTATATAGAAAAGAAGGATAAGGACATGAAAAGAGGACTTTTTTTACTTACCATTTTTGCAGTGATGTTTAGCGGGCCGCTGATGGCTCAAAACAGCAATAGTTCGGAAGCAAAAGTTGAGATCGTAAAATACAGTGACTATCAATGCCCGGCCTGTAAGTATTACGTTCCTATTGAAGAACAACTGAAAGCGGCCTATGGTGATGAATTGGTGCTGACCACCAAGCACTTTCCACTTAATATGCATGAATACGCGCAGCTGGCATCACGGGCAGCAGAAGCGGCACGAGCCCAGGGTAAATACCAGGAAATGCATGACATGATCTTTGCCGGTCAGGAACAATGGTCACGTGGAAATGCTGAATCAATGTTCATTGGGTATGCAAACAGTCTGGATCTTGATATTGAAAAATTCAGGGCAGACTTGAATTCAGCCGATATGCAACGAATTGTTATGGCTGATAAAAGGCAAGGTATGCGACTTAATGTGAATTCAACCCCAACTTATTTTATCAATGGCGAAAAAATTGAGAGGAATCCTCGCACATTTGAAGAATTCAAAGCTCTCGTGGATCAACACATGAACTGATCCGGTCATCTTGCATTTATAGGGGCTTCAGGAATGTAGCCCCTTTTTTTATGTCACAAAGTTTTTAAAGGAAGCTGATTCATAGTCTGATTTTGCCTTATCTTTGAACAAATTAGAAACTTGATTTACCATGAAAGAATATTTAGCTGATATCATCAGCAAGTCCCTGAAACAATTTGACCTGAAAGAGAAACCTGAAATTCGAATTGAGGCACCAAATCAGCCTGAGCATGGTGATGCTTCTTCAAATGTAGCCATGATGCTTGCCAAACCCCTTAGAAACAATCCTAGGGCTATAGCGCAACGGATCGTGGATGCCCTGGAATATGATGATAAAAGGATCTCAGCGGTTGAAATTGCCGGCCCGGGCTTCATCAACTTCAGATACTCAGAAGGTTATCTGTTTGATGAATTGAACGAGATCTTGAAAAGTGGTAAGGCTTTTGGCAAAACGGATTCCAACGATGGGAAAAAAGTTCTGATCGAATTTGTGAGTGCAAACCCAACCGGACCATTGACAGTCGGCCACGGACGTAATGCCGTTCTTGGTGATACTGTGGCGCGATTACTTGAATGGACTGGGGCTGATGTGGACCGGGAATACTACTTCAACGATGCCGGACGGCAAATGCGGGTATTGGGAGAAAGCGTTCGTGCGCGATATTATGAGCTTTTGGGTAAAGAATCTAATTTCCCGGAAGGGGGTTATGAAGGAGAGTACATCAAGGATATTGCCAAAGCTCTGCTTGATGATAAGGGGGATGGACTGCTTAATGCTGAAGATGAGAAACCATTCAAGGAAAAAGCGGAAGAGGAGATATTTGCAGATATCAGTGCTACCCTGAAGCGAATGAATATCAAAATGGATTCGTATTTCAATGAGCACAGCTTGTATGAGGATGGTAAGATCGAAGAGACCATTCAAAAGCTGAGAGATCTCGATCTGGCTTACGATGAAGACGGAGCTGTTTGGTTCAAGACCACAGCTTTTGGCAAGGATAAAGACACAGTTTTGGTTAAAAGTTCAGGTGAACCTACCTACAGGCTCCCTGATATTGCATATCATGCTAACAAACTGGATCGTGGTTATGACTTGTGTGTGGATGTGTTTGGTGCCGATCATATCGCCACCTATCCGGATGTTCTGAGTGGGATAAAATCCCTAGGGTACGATCCTGATAAAGTTGACGTGGTCGTCTACCAGTTTGTTACATTGGTGAAAGATGGAAAGCCGTTCAAGATGAGTACAAGAAAGGCTAATTTTGTGACTCTGGATGATCTCATGGATGAAGTAGGAGCTGATGTAACCCGCTTTTTCTTCCTGATGCGCTCTCCAAATACTCACCTCGAATTCGATATTGCCCAGGCAAAGGAAGCCGGCGAAAAGAATCCGGTGTTTTATCTGCAATATGCTCATGCCCGTATCTCAAGTATTCTCAGAAAAGTAACGGAAGAATATGACTTTGATGGGAAGGCTGATCTGAGCTTGCTGGAGCACCCAAGTGAAATAACACTTATTAAAACTATGCTGAAGTTTCCAGAGACCATTGGCAATGCAGCCAGACTTCGTGAACCACACCATGTGATCACATTCCTTAATGAACTGGCCTCAGCCTTTACCTCCTTCTATCATGATTGCAGAATATTAGGTGAAGACGAAGAGCTGGCTCATGCACGAACAGAATTAGCTAAAGCTACTGCTCAGGTGCTTAGAAATGGATTGGGCATTCTGGGCATATCGGCACCGGATCAGATGTAAGAGGTCCTGTCTTTCAGGCAGGTTGCTATTTTGATTTATAAAGGATGCAGGTTAGATTCTTTGAAAACCCTAAGTATCCAAACCTATGAGCCGAGCGTTCTTAACGGTATTAGTAATTTTTTTACTGTCGTTAAATGATCTTTACGGGCAATTTTTTGAAATTACTGATACACTCATCTTAGAGGAAAATAATGAGGTGATCTTAGGCTTGCCAAGATTTCAGGAAAGAAGTGGAAATGAAATATTGGTCGTAGATCAGGAAACTCACCGGGTATTGGTCTATGATAAAGAGGGAAAGCTTTTGACCTACTTTGGGAGATATGGAAGAGGTCCGGGGGATCTCGAGAAACCAACCTCTGTCGTAAAATTATCAACAGGTGAATATCTCGTTTCAGAATTCAAAGGTAGAGTCTCGAAGTTTGACGCTACGGGAAAGGTTCAAACTGTAACAGATACGGGTATTCCGCGCTTAAATGGCTTAAAGATGTTGCCAAACGGAATGGTATTGCTGATTGGTGGTATGACCACTCCCGATGACCATTATTTACTGCACTTGTTTGATCCGTTAACTATGGAAGTGGAAAAAGCATTTTTTCAACTACCGGTCGATCCATCAGAATATGGTATGCAGCCGCTCACATTAGCTGAGTCTTCGTATGCGGTAGTTTGTCAGGATAAGATCGTTGCGAGCCATGCCATGCTTCTAAAGCTTTTTTACTTCGACCTTAATGGAGATAATTTCAATGAGGTTAGGATCGATACAGACCTGTTTTCAGGAATGGAAAAGCACAAAATGTCATCTAATCCGACAAAGATGATGGAGATCTACGGTTCAGCCTCCTGGTTATCCGGTCTGCATTGTTTGAATAATGGGTCTGTATTGGTTCAATTTTATCAAAACCTCAAAATGAAAGAAAACCCATTGGTGGTCATGCTTATAGACAAACATGGCAATGTGTTAAATGAACAAACAGAGACCCCTGATATCAAGTTTTCCTTTGGGGGTACAGATACGTTATATACCAGTCAAAGTAATTCAGGACTACTGAATACCTTTCAAAAGGTGAAAGTCTTAAGGAATTGAAGGTGTGCTATTTTATTCTACTGTGTACTCTAATTGATTGAATTTATAGCGGCATATTCTTATGAAGTAAGTAGTCCATGTTACGATCCCAAAGAATTTACTGGCATCTTCAAACATATTAGCAATTCCTTCCTGAGGCAAAATGAAATCACCAACCACTGATAAACCAAGAAAAAAACCGGCTAGCAGTAATATCAAAAAGTCGTTAGATCTGATCTCATCAAAAAAGTAGATAAACCAGGTGATCGCGAGGATAAGATAGAGTATATAAACTGTGGTTTGTTCAATATTCAGGTGTGTTATGGCCAGGTAATCGTGGAACATGAACAGATCATCAAATAGCAGCATGGTAGTTAACAAGCCTGACCAAAGCATGAAAGAAGCTGACTTGCTGCTAATTTTTTTTCTTAGGATCAGGTATGAAAAAAGGCATACTACAGCAGCCGTACACCATAAAAGAGCGCCTAAATTAGAAACGACCCCAACAAAGGGATGAGAATCGAAGGTTGTGATAGGATCTGCAGTGAATTTCTCAATATCTATATCCATCAACTGACTGGTAAAATAGATGATGATGAAAAAAACAGTAAGTCCAGAATAGATAAAAAAGAAAAGTTTATATGGAAATTTTTGCCCCTGCCCTTGAACGTTCATGTCGAATGGAATTAGTTATGACTATATGTGCTGATATATCCCCGGAAGTAAAATTATTTTTACCCCGCCATAAAGGTTTGTACCGTAATAATGTAAGAGAAATGGAAATCTGAAAAGATTAAGATTTCCAAAATAATGACTACATGTTGAATACGATAATAAGCGAATTAACTATCAACATTTAATTACCAACCTTTCGCTATGCCGGTTGTAATTTTGTAAAGCAAACGATCCCTTTTATCATTTGCTCTTCCACTTTAAAGCCTGCCTGATTGAACAATTTGTTACTTTCATCCACTGACCAGAATTTAATACCGCCAAGCGATGCGGACTCTTGAAGTAAACGACCGTACCAGGCTTCTGATCTTATGAGGTGCATCATGAAGAAAACCCCATCTTGTTTTAAAACACGTTTAG
The DNA here is from genome assembly GCF_056857935.1 of Gracilimonas sp. B-17. NCBI lineage: Bacteria > Pseudomonadati > Balneolota > Balneolia > Balneolales > Balneolaceae > Gracilimonas > Gracilimonas sp. B-17. The sequence goes on along the minus strand of NZ_JBSXOA010000010.1, from coordinate 198,381 downwards.
CTTCATATAGAACCTTGAGGGCTTCAGTGAGTTCATTAAGGGTTCCCCCCATAACAATTCCATCAAAGGTATTGGAGAAAAAGGGTAATTCCCGACCATCGGCACGCAGAAAATACATATCTGTTTCATCAGCTTCCGCTTTTAGTCGAGCTTCCTCCAGCATTTGGTATGAAAAATCGAGTGCTACGATATTCGCCTTTTTCTGAGCAGCTTTCAGGGCTCTTCCATAAAGGGCTGTGGAACAACCAAGGTCGAGATACCAGCCATCTTCTTTTGGTGCTGTCCAGTCAATAAGAAGTTCATGTTCCTTTTCAATCGGAAAATCTTCACCGGATAACAATGACAGGGATCGTTTGCGCCAAATATCCTCATAAATAGCAGCCGTTAGTTTCCAATGGTTGGTACTTTGAGCAATGGAGGTAAACTCCGGTTCTTCACCCAGCAGATCAATAATATTGTTTTTGATCTTATATTCATCCCCTTCTTTAGATACAATGGTGCCATTGAATGGCTTAGATAGCTGAGCCGCTTCATCTGGTACGTGAATACTGGCGCGTTCATCTTTGGGTGAGCGTAATTCTAACTTCATAATAGGAGATTTTTACTGAGGATACGCTAAGGACTTCATAGTGTTTCAGTTGCTTTGTAAAACACTATGAAACTGAAATTACATAACGGTTATTTTTGGAGCACGATCGAGATCTGAGCCCCCTTGTCAACACTTAGCATGCGCGCAGCATTTCCTTTGTTGATCCCAATTTCCAACATACCGGAGGAGCCTATGAAAGCAGCAGGCTCTCCCTCTTCTACATCACCAAAGGTAGATACAACCTTGTTAAGCATGGTGTTTCCAACATAGATCTTTACGGTTTTCCTTTTGAGATGGTCATCGATCAGTTTTTCAGAAATATTTGTGATGAGATTTCCAAATCTATCAATATGAACCACCCAGCCCTGCAGACCGTCTTTATCGGCAATTGGAACAGCCCAATGATAAGTAACAAGTTCATCAATGGGTTCGCCGATCTCATCTAATGGTATGCCTGCGCTGAGATGCGCTGAAACAGGAGCAAAAATATCTCGGCCATGAAAGGTGTTCGAGACGCCTTGCCGCCAAAAGGATGAATTATTTAGTTTGTAGGCATCATAATCGTATTCCTTGAATAGTAATGAAAAGATGCCATTATCCGGGCCTACAAAATATTGATCCTTGATCTTCAGGGCAATGGGATGCCGGGAGGTACCAACACCGGGATCTACCACAACCAGATGTACGGTTCCGGGAGGATAAAGAAAAGCCGTGTTTTTTACCACCCATGCTCCGGCCATAATGTCTTGTGGCGGGATTTCGTGAGATACATCAACAAAACGTACATCCGGAGCGATTCCGAGCATGACGGCCTTCATGGCACTCACATAATGGTCTTGTAAACCGAAATCAGTTGTAAGGGTTATGATCTGACTCATCAAGCATAGCTGTTGAGCATAACCGGCATCACAAGCATTAGGATATCTTCGTTCTCATTTTCTTCGGATGGCTTCACGATACCGGCGCGGTTTGGTGAAGAAAACTCAAATGTAACTTCCTCATCATCTATGTTGCTCAGTACATCTCCTAAATATTTTGCGTTGAAACCGATCTCCATTTCATCATTGGAATATTCACACTCAATAGTCTCTTTGGCTTCACTGCTCATATCAAGATCTTCGGCCCTGATGGTCAGTTTGTCTGACCCAAGCTGAAGCCTTATCTGTCGGGTTGTAGTGCTCGAGAAAATAGATACACGCTTTACAGTTGAAAGCATTTGATCTTTACTGATCGTCAGAAACTTGTCATTGTCTCTGGGTATAACGGAATCGTAATTAGGATACTGCTCATTGATCAATCGAGTGATGACAATGGTATTGCCACTCTTGAAACGCGCATGGTCTTCAGTTACCGTCAGCTCGCAGTCATCCCCTTCTATGGTTTTTTGAATGAGGCTTAAAGCCTTATCCGGGACAATGAAATTAACATCTTTTTCAGCAGTAATATCCCGATTGGTGTATTTAACCAGTCGGTGCCCGTCAGTTGCCACAAACTTGCTTTCATCAGTTCCGATCTGGAAGTAAACCCCCATCATGGCCGGCCTGAGGTCATCACTTGAAACGGCAAATAGTGTTTTGTGTATGGCGTTGTGCATTAGGTCGGCGGTGGTACTGATAACAGTTCCATCATCGAGGGTTGGAACTTCAGGGAATTCATCGGCATCATCCCCTACCAGCTTATAGGTACCTTTGTCGGTGCGGAAGTTGATATTCTTACGGTCATCAACTTCAAAAAAGACTGGAATATTTGGCAGTTGACGAAGGGTTTCAAGCAATCGCCTTGCAGGAATGGCTACAGCCCCCTCCTCTTCAATATCAGCTTTGATATACTCAATGATAGAGATTTCTAAGTCTGTCGCGGTAAGTTTAAGCTTTCCGTCTTCACACTCAAAAAGGATGGTTTCAAGGATAGGCAAAGTAGCTTTTGAAGGAACGGCTCCAATAACGGCCGAAAGTCCTTTGTTCAGTTCATTACTCGATACGGAAAATTTCATATACACAAGTTTTAAAGTGGTTTAAGGGCCTTTTTTATCCGATATTGCCCTTTCATTGAGGTGTGCTTATACTAAGAAATACTCACTCTCTCTGCAACCGCAGAAAGTGCAAATTTCACCTCCGTCAAGTCACTGATTTTATCGTTTTAGCAAGGCTGCAATTTCCTAATTCTCACTCAATTTATGAACCGCATTTTTTCAGGGCTCTTTTTGTTCATGCTTTTATCGCCCGTTGTATTTGCACAAACGGCTCAGGCTAAGTACGGCAACGATTTTTTGTCTACCGGGAGCGGTGCCAGGGCATTGGGAATGGGTAGTGCACACGTTGGTTTAGCTGAGGATGTGACGGCAGCATACTGGAATGTGGCCGGTTTAGCAGGTATTGAATCACCCCAGATCATGTATATGCATGCTGAGCGATTCAGTGGCATTGTAGGATATGATTATGGCTCAGCAGCTTTACCATTGAAGCATTCTGAGGGCGTCATCTCCATTAGTTTTTTTAGGCAGGGCGTTGATAACATTGCAAATACATTGAATGCATGGGACCGTGAACGGGATCAGCCGAGAGGCAATGTTGAAGATCATATTACCCGATTCAGCGCGGCAGATATGGCATTTTTTCTTTCTTATGCTATACAAAGAACAGAGAATTTGTCAATTGGCACTTCAGCCAAGATCATACATCATCAGTTAGGTCCTTTTGCACAGGCTTGGGGATATAGTTTGGATGTTGGAATCAAATACAAAACCAAAATAGCAGACCTGGGTGTTTCTTTAAGAGATATAACCACTATGCAGAAAATGTGGAATGTTGATGAAAAGGCTTTTGGGGATTATGAAGCTCAATTTGACAGTCTTGGTGCAACCCTTCCTACCGGACAAAATGAATATGTGCTACCGTCGTTAACTATTGGAGCAGCAAGGCCGATAGATGTTGGAATGGATCTTACTTTAACTGCTGCAGTAGATACTGACCTGTATTTTGAGAACAGACAGGCTTATTACTTCAATATTGGAAAAATGAGTATCGAGCCACATGTCGGAGCCGAATTGTCGTATAAAAACTTGATTGCGCTTCGTGCCGGGTTAACGGATTTCATAACTGATCCAGTTTCAGGTTTTTCAGTTTCTCCAACACTTGGCATGGGTTTGAAAGTATCCCGTTTTGTGCTGGATTATGGTTTTGCAAGTTTTTCTGGTTCCACGAGTGATCTGGGTTTTACCCACCGCATTTCTTTAAGGTATGATTTTTGACGGTTGGTTCAGATCTAGACCAGAATGGTGTAACCGCCTTTTAGTTTTTACCTTATGATGCCAAAACAGTTTTTCACGATTACATTTTAACTTTTCTTCATTTTGAGAATCATACTTTTAGGTCCTACAGCAGCCGGTAAAACTGATCTTTCCATTCAGCTTGCTGAGGAATTAGGAACGTCAATTATTTCTGCTGATTCAAGACAATGTTATAAACATATAGATATTGGAACAGCAAAACCTGACTCTGAAGAGCTGCAAAGAGTGAAGCATTTTAATATCTCGCTTTTAAACCTGGAAGAGGAAGACAATGCGATGGATTTTCAGCGAAGAGCTGAAAATTGGCAACAGCAAGTACTTCAGGATGCTGAACATGTAATCTTTGTTGGGGGTAGCACCCTTCATATTCAAAGCCTGATCCAGCCTTTTAACGAAATGCCGGAAGCCGATCAGGAGAACATCACAAAATTGAATGAGAGAATTGAAAATGAGGGGCTCGAATCGCTTTATGATATGCTAAAGGAAATTGATCCTGAATATCTTAAAAAGATGGATGGCATGAATCGGCAACGGATCATTCGGGCGCTAGATGTCTGGATGCAAACCGGAAAACCATTTTCCAGTTTTCATAAGCGGGGTGAGATCAAACCTGATGAGAATACGATCGTATTCGGGTTGAAATGGCCGAGGCAAAAGATATATCAGCGGATCAATAGTCGGGTGGATCAAATGATCGAAAAGGGGTTGGTTGAGGAAGTAAGATCCATTTTGAAAACCGGACATTCCAAAGATCTTCAGTCGTTGAATACGGTTGGCTATCAGGAGATCATAAAATACATCGAAGGAGAATGGTCACTTGATAAAGCCATAGAAAAGATAAAGACAAGTACCCGCAGATATGCCAAGCGACAAATGACCTGGTACAAGCGCTGGAGTTTTATCCATTGGTTGAATGCGGATGAGATGAGTACACGTGAAATGAAGGATGTGATTTTAAAAAAATTAAAATGAAGTACCGTCAAAATTAATTCGTTGAAATTTTCAAATACAGAGTTCTAGATTCTAAAAGACAAGTTAGCAGCTAAGTCACAGAAAGGTTAACTTTGGAACTCATTTAAAACGAAGCCCAACTATGTACAAAGCGAAAGTAAATGTGACGCTCCGTCCGTCAATTTTAGACCCTAAAGGAAAAGCCGCTCATCACGCTCTGCAAAATCTTGGATTGAATGAAGTCCAGCAGGTTCGTATAGGAAAATTCATAGAGCTTGATGTGGACGCCAAAGATGAAGCAACGGCAAAGGAAATTGTTGAATCGGCCTGCACTCAGTTACTGGCAAATGAGGTTATGGAAGATTTCGAAATTACGATCGAATCCTGATCATGGATCTCCTTGCTCAAAAACATATCAATGATATTTTGATGAGCGAAGAAGGTGTTGATTATGATGCTGAAACAAAGGAAGAAACCGATGTTGAGGAAGCTATAAACACACCATGGCGACTCATTTTATACGATGATGACATTCATACTTTTGATGAGGTTATCTCACAGCTTATGAAAGCCACCGGATGTGGTTTAGCTAAAGCGGAAGAAATGACCTGGAAAGTACATAATGACGGCAAGGCAACTGTCCATGAAGGTGAATTTGAAGAATGCCTTAAAATTGACAGCGTGCTAAAAGAAATTCAACTAGTTACTGAAATAAAAGGATAGAAAAATGGCCACATTTGGCGTATTAGTATTTCCCGGATCGAACTGTGATCACGATGCCTATCATGCCCTGAAGCACGTGATGAACTCTAATGTTAAATTTCTTTGGCATAAAGATACCGATCTATCCGGAATTGACTTCCTGATCGTACCCGGAGGATTTTCATACGGTGATTATCTGCGATCCGGCGCTATAGCAAGATTCTCCCCTGTTATGCAGGAGGTCGTCAAGTTTGCTGAAAATGGGGGACCTGTTATGGGTATCTGTAATGGGTTTCAGATCTTGCTTGAAGCAGGACTGATCCCCGGTGCAATGATGCATAACGAAAAACTCAAGTTCGTTTGCAAGAACGTATATATCCGCACGGAAACAACAGACAGCATTTTTACCTCTGGGCTTCAAAAAGGTCAGGTTCTGGATATCCCGGTCTCTCATGGAGAAGGAAATTACTTTATTGAACAAGACGGACTAAAATCACTTCAGGACAATGACCAGATCCTATTTCGTTATTGTGACGAAAATGGAGAATTGACAAAAGATGCTAATTTCAACGGTTCCGTTGACCATATAGCCGGAATTGTCAATAAAGAACGTAATGTACTGGGCATGATGCCACATCCTGAACGTGCCATGGAAAAACTGCTTGGTTCAGAAGATGGAAAACCGATCTTTGAATCTATTTTGAATTCACTTTCTGTTGCATAGATCTATCATATGAGTACAGATACACAACCGGAACTTACACTGCATAGCCAGGGCTTGGTAAAGCGCTATAAGAAGCGCACGGTTGTAGATGAGGTCTCTATAAGGGTGAAACAGGGAGAGGTGGTTGGGCTGCTTGGTCCAAATGGTGCAGGCAAGACAACGACCTTCTATATGATGGTTGGGCTGGTAAGGCCAAACAGGGGCAAGATCTTTTTAAATGATAAAAACCTTACCAGAATGCCCATGTATAAAAGGGCACGTATGGGTATTGGATATCTGGCACAGGAGGCAAGTGTTTTCAGAAACCTCACTGTTCGTGAGAATCTGGAATCTGTCTTACAATTTCTGTCAATACCTCAAAAACAGATCGACATAAAAGTTGATAAGTTGGTTGAGGAATTTGGCCTTCATAAAGTTGTAAATAGTAAAGGATACAGCCTTTCAGGTGGAGAACGCCGTAGATGTGAAATCGCCAGAGCACTTGTAACAGATCCAAAATTCATTCTTTTGGATGAGCCTTTTGCAGGAGTTGACCCGATCGCAGTGGAGGACATTCAGCAAATTGTATCAGGACTGAGACATCAGAATATTGGGATTCTTATCACTGATCACAACGTACATGAAACTCTTGCGATCACTGACCGGGCATATCTTATGTTTGAAGGTAGGATACTGATGGAAGGTTCAGCTGATGTTCTTGCCGAAGATGAGGAAGCAAAGAAATTATATTTAGGCCAACAATTCAAATTAGACCGATATACAGCAGAATAATGTCAATGAAAATGATCACAGTTCAAGATCTTAACCAAAAGAAGGAAAATGGTGACTCTTTTTTCTTGTTAGATGTAAGAGATTACCACGAATACCTGGTATCAAATATTGGTGGGCATCATATTCCCTATGATGAACTGGATAATAGATTGAATGAGATAAGTGATCACAAAAACGATGAACTAATTGTAATGTGCCGCTCCGGAAATACCAGCATGGATGCGTGCAAAAAGCTTATAGATGCCGGTTTTAAGAATGTGATCAGCCTTAAAGGAGGTATGAAGGGCTGGGCCAAAGAAATTGACCCATCCCTCCCGGTAATTTAGAAAGATACCTATTTCGATCAGGCTAAAGCTGCAATTTGATTTAACAGCTCCTGATTGCTGTCAGTATTCTTGAGTACTTTCAGCAAGCCCAACATGGATTCTTTAGGTGACTTTTTGAGCAGGTAACGCCTCACCATATTACGCTCTTCAAGTGAATCAGTAATGAACTTATGTTCATTTCGTGTACCAGATGCCTGAATATTGATCGCAGGGTAAATACGGTCATTAGCAAGCTCACGGTCTAGAACCAATTCCATGTTACCGGTTCCTTTGAACTCTTCAAAGATTAGGTCATCCATTCTAGAGTTGGTCTCTATCAAACAGGTCGCAATAATAGTGAGTGAACCACCGCCTTCAATTTTTCGGGCTGAACCAAAGATCTTCTTGGGTATTTCAAGTGCCCTGATATCGAGTCCACCTGATAAGGTTCTTCCGCTGTTTGTTTGAACGGCGTTGTAAGCTCGGCCAAGCCGTGTGAGGGAGTCTATCAGTAGAACGGCATCCTCTCCCATCTCCGCTTTTCTTTTGGCATAACCAAGAGCCATTTCCGTAATACGTATGTGGCTTTGAGTATTCTTGTCGTTTGAGGAAGCAAAAACTTCAGCCTGTGTAGTCCTGATGAAGTCAGTAACTTCCTCGGGCCGTTCATCCACTAATAGAACACTGACATGAATATCGTCATAGTTGTCGGTAAGTGATTTGGCGATCTTTTTAAGAAGCACAGTCTTACCGGTTCTTGGAGGGGCAACTATCAAAGAGCGCTGACCTTTTCCAATTGGTGCAACCAGATCGATCACACGCATTTCAACGTCGTCAGGCTGAAAGCCTAATTTGATCCAATCGACCGGCATGATCGGGATCTGCCTTTCAAACCTACTGGATTTTTTCCAGGCTTCTACAGGCCTTCCATTAATAACATCAACAGAGGAAACATGTTTATGACCTTTGTTATCCTCTTCAAACTCTCCTTCCAACACAAGGCCGGGACGTAATTCCAGTTCTTTAACCTCATCAGGTTTCAAAAATGGATCCTGAGGCTGATAAGTAAATTCGTAATCAAGCTTACGGATAAAACCCCAGCCTTTAGAGTTAATCTCTAATACTCCCGCATATCTGCCAGCAACCCCCTGGTTACTTTTCCAGTTAAACTTTGGAATAAAGACATTACTATTTTTATTACCGCGGTTATTACGATTCTTGTTACGGTTCTTATAATTCTTTTTCCGTGCCATATAATTGATGCGAATTGTTATGAACTTCTCCCGATATCGAAGTGAAAACCAGAATTGTTTTAATAATTAGATAGGAGGGAGAGAAAAAATGGTGCGGATTTTATGATCCGCACCAAAATCTTAGTGGATGAGAAAAGATACAAATGTTTTTAATGATACCAAATTAACGAACGGTAGTCGATTCATTGATCCAGCTATAGCAGTCCATTAATGAACCGTCTACCCTTATTGTATCTCCGTCCTCAAGGTTGAGTGTAAAGAATTTGTCTTCAGAGTTTGGGGTTACTTCCTGATAGGTTGAAAGCTGTTGGTTTACAGTGCCCGCAACGGTTGGATCTACACGTTTCGCTTTATTCAGGTAATCAATAACCACCCAGTAAACTACCTTATCGGCGGCTTCAAGCTTTCTGCCCTGAGTACATTTAGTAACTGCAGCACCGTAAATTGTGGCCATTTTAATGATAGAATTACCATCGTTAGGATCTATCTGAAGGGCTTGCTGTACATAACGCTTAGCTGCCTGAAGATTTTCAATGTTGATGTTCATATCAGCGAGTCTCAGGTAAACATCCTTACGTTGTTCATCAGTTTCAGCTCTTTCCAAAGCTTGCTCGTAAAACGTGATCGCCTCAGAGTAGTTGGCATTACTACGGTCGAATTCAGCAAGGCTGTAAGCACTTTCATATGTAGGCTCCAGCTCATTAATCTTAACTTTAACTTCATTCAGCTTATCTCGTTGATCCAGGCTTTCATAAGCTCCTTCAAGTGCTTTCCAGGCATCCAGGTTATTAGGATCCTCCTCAACTATTGGTTCAAAATAAGCAACCTGTTCCTGTGGTGAACCCAGGATGTCCTGCTGCTTTTCATCAAGGAAGCTGACCAATTCGCCGCTTACCAATGGTTTTACAGTGTCGATCAGGTTTTGAGCATCTTCCTTACGTCCTTCATCAACAACAAAATTAAGCGCTTGTCTCAGGTAATAACCATTACCCATTTTAGCAGCTCTCTCGGGATCGATCTCAAATAGCATTTCATAGTCGCTATAGGCTTTTTTAAGGCCCCCGTCAATGATGTTATAATTTTGTTGATAGAAACGCCCCCTGTCAAAAACAAGATCAAACTTATCTTCCGGGTTGTCGCCAAACATTTCGATACTCTCATTCAACAGGGTTTCAGCTGTGTCAATATAAGCCGCCTTGATGGTAGGATCTTCCTTGCTTCTTCCAACCTCGTCGTAGATCTTGACAAGACGCTCGTACTGCGTTTTCAGGCTGAAGCGAGGATTACCCTCCAATGTTTCGGGTTTTGCACAAGCCATCCACCGACCGTAATCGAGAGCGAACTCATAGTCACCGGCGCGATAATTTTCATAAAAGATAGAATAGGCTGCCAAGGGAGATAAACCACTTGGTGGTTCAGACTGGCATTCAGCCTGTGCATTAATGATAGGAGAACTGACAAAGAGAATCCCTAAAAGCGTAATTAATTGTTTCATTTTTCTTAACTGTAATTAAAGCTGTTAGTTAATAAAACTAATCAGAGTGTTTATTTATTATAATAGAGGAATAATTAATTCAATTTAGGTCTGAAAAACATGAGTTCAGTCAGGTTCACAGAGATATTGAAAGACCAAATTCTTTCCTGAATAAGATCATTAGCCGTGGTTCCTCTCAAACCGTAACGGGCACTTAGATCTATGGTGGAATTAGAGAACGGTGAAATTATTCCTAAACCGGCAGAAAACCAAAGCGTATTAATATTTTCTTGGTCGGTTTTGAGGTGACCTGAGTCGTAGGCTACACCTGCATTGTATCTGAAATTAGAGAAAAAGCTATCTGAATTGGTTCTATAGGCATGATACTCGGTGCCCAGCCCCAATTTGTAACGATCAGAAAGTTCGAAGGTCTCATTGGTTGTGTTCAGATTTGAATCTGTTTCACTCCATTGCTGAAATTTACCTTCTAAAGATACATTTACAAAAGTACTTGGGTAGTAAGTAAAGCCTGTGTTCAGTTCCAATGGCAACTTAGCTCCGCCACCGATATTCTCATCAAGAGTAACTTCCTGAACCTGATTGTTAACCCGTCTCGTGCTTAAAACAGCCTCTTCGGTATCAATTTCTACCGGAAGGATTGCAGTAGCACCGAAACTCAATCTATCTTCGGAACTAAAAATAGTTGGTATCGAAGCAAGAAGGCCAAATTTATGACTAAAGTCTGACCCGGTTATTTTGGAGTCTATCACATTGGTCGTAAAAGATCCATCATCAAAAAAGAGTTCACGTGAATTATTTTGAGATAAAAACACGAGAGATGGAGCGTAACCAATGGAGAAATTTTTATTGATACTCCATCCAAATCCTATTTCAAATTTATTTATACCACCCGTGCCATAAGCATCAGAGGCATAATCTATGGTTTGGTTTTGCTCGTTTAATAAGCTGCTGGTACTGAAAAAACGGTAGTTTGATCGGGTTACCGGATACATTGAGGCTGAAATACCAAGCTTTTCCCGATAAATGGGAAAGGTAAGCTGCAAATAACCGGCCTGAAGTGCAGTATTCTTGCTTTCAGCAGTATTGTCTTTTGACAGGATCTTTGAAAAACTGAAACCGGTTGAGGCAGTGGAAAAAGTGTTGGTTCCCCACAAGGCAGGGTTATGCAGACCATTGGATTGGGTATTATCCAGGGAGATTCCTGAAATACCCATGCTTAATTCACGTGATGTGTTTGTTTCTACAGGAAACCCAATTCCAAACAAAGAATAAAAGGAGCCGCTTTTGCTTATGCTGCTTTCATCACTTTGTGCAAAAGTGTTGCTGCTTAGAACGAACAGTAATACAAATATCGAAGTGAAATATGTGCGTAATTTCAATTTATTCATTCACTATGTATGAGATAATTAGTTTTGGGCGGAATGCTTCAGAGGCGTTTCCGTTGTAAACCTGTGTGGACCGAATAACGCCCGACAGAGAGCCTATACCGACATAAATTTCGTTAGTGTCTTCACTGCCATAAAAAACGTTGTTCAGGAAGAGTGTTATGTTACTATTGTAAGTGTCGGTTTCAACAGAATCTCTGAAAGCATTGAATTCAGGCTGTGTAAGCTGATATTCATACGATTCGTCAAATTCAGTACCGAGATGCAGGTTTAATAAATTAATATCCGGGCGGTCATGATTGGTGGCCAGGGTGCTGTTCAATTCGTCGGTATTTTCCTGTATCAACAACCGGGCATTTAAAATATTTTTGTTGCTGTATTCGGCCTTCAGTGTTTGGAGTGGAAGATCTATTCTCATGACTTCCTCAAGCGTAGTATGTAGCGATGTTGTTTCAACAGTGGATGATCCTCCATTTCTATCCAATAGGTATGCCCAGTTATTTAAACCAACGCTGACCGTATCTGACTCATCCGGGCTAAGGAGGAGGAACTGGCTGGCAGAGGAACTAACGAATGAGATCTTATTGGTGTTGTTCTGAGGTACAATGGCCAATCCATGAAATTCGTATCGATAGGTTGAATCGGCATCCGTTTCAGTACTACTGAAATAAGTGTAATACTGATCCTTCCAGGTTTCATCCAGGTCAACAATTATATTCTTTTCCTGACCTATGGTGAATGAACCAATTGGTGAGGCTGAATTATATGCCACTTCAGAATCTGTTTTGATCTCATTTCCTCTCCATATATCCGAGATCTCATAAATAGAAAACTCAGACGTGGAAAGCGTATCACCATAGGTGTTGAGGCTATCAAGCTGAATTTCAAGCTTCATAGAAAAATTGTCACCTACAATATCAATACTATCCGGAATCTCAACCGTTCGAACTGGTTTTACTAAACCAACCGTACTAAGATCACCAAATAATGGATCAGAATAGCTGCCAATGCTGAACAAGCCAAAATTCCCGGTGTATCCTACAAAATTTTCGGTAGCGGTATCGTTTAGTGTCAGTGTATCTGTTACAATAGAGGGCTCATTAATAAAGCCACTTCCTACACTGCCGGGGTCTTCGCATCCGTTAAAAACTAAAATTAAGGTTAACAGCGAAATGTATAAGGAAACAAAACCCTTATTGTGTGTTGTCATTAAGAAAATATTTAAAAAGTTCTCTTTCTGTTATTCTGCGTCAGAAATCGTGCGGTAATACTCAGCAAACTTGTCGGATACATCTTCAGGAGATCCCTGAATTTTTTCCGGTTTAATACCAAGCTCTTTAAAGACATCATCGAACTCATCTTTCAGATAGTTTCCGGTTACGACATGATCGCTGTATTTAAGGCCTAGTTTTAATAGGTCTACCTTTCCTTCTTCAGTCAGGTTGTCAATATCTGTATCGGCCGGTAATCCAAGAAGTTCCAAAACTCTCGCAGAATCTGAATCACCTTCGTTGATAGGATGATGCAGATTGTAAACGATCTTAGTGTCTTTGAAGATCTTTTCATCTTTGTACAGGGTTTTTACCAACAACGGAGTCAACCCTGCAGGCCAGTCATGGCAGTGGATGATATCCGGCTGCCAACCGAGCTTAATAACTGTTTCCAGGACTCCTTTATTGTAGAAGGCCAGACGTTCATCATTATCTTCGTAAAATTCTTCAGAATCGGGTTTTCTGAAAAGCCCTTTTCTTTTGAAATAAGTGTCGTTATCCAGGAAATAAACCTGAAGCTTGGCATTTGGAATGCTGGCCACTTTGATCTTCATGGTTTCAACTTTATCCCCTACTTCAACTTCAATACCGGAAAGCCGGATCACCTCATGCAGACGGTTTCTCCTGTCATTGATAGTACCGTATTTGGGGAGAAGGATCCGAATTTCAAATCCCTTGTCTTGAAGTGATGCAGGCAAGAACCTAAGCAGGTCTGCTGTATAGGTCATGCGTGCAAATGGAGAAATTTCTGCTGCAACGTATAGAATTTTCATAAATATATACTCTCAGTGATTACTCTTTGTTAGAGATTGTATTATTGTCTTTTATTACCTGGTTTAAGCCTTCGTCATCATCCAATGAATAGAAATCCAGAAGGGTATCGCCTCGTAACCCGAGTCGTAATGTTTCCACTGCAATTACATCAGCAGGTACGATATTTCCGAGGTTAACATTGCTTCCAAATTTACGGATGAACCAAACTTGTTGTTCTTTTTGAGGAGCCTCAAAAATGAGCTTGTCCTGAGAGATCTGATCTGTGATCTCCTCGATCAAACCTGAACGAACTTCCCCGTTTGGCCGAAAAACACCCACTGTTCCACTCTCGCGAGCTTCACAAATTACTTTTTCTGCTCCGGCATTCAACTCTTCGTTGATTACTTTTACCCATTTGTAAGGAGGGATGATCTCATTAGGGTTTTTACTTCCAACTTCTGAATAGACCGTAAAATCTTTACTTAATTCCCGGATGATAGATTGTTTTCTATCATCAGAAAGCCAGATGGTGCCGTTTGAGACTTCAACGTGAGATATGTTATACCTTTCCATAAGCTTCACATAAGCATCAAGTTGGTCTCTGAGCAAATAGGCTTCAAAAAGTGTGCCCCCAAAATAAACCGGGATATCGGCATTTTGATAAACAGCGATCTTTTCTTCTAGATTTTGGGTTACATATGATGTTCCCCATCCAAGTTTAACTACATCAATGTAATTAGAACTTGTTTCAACAAGATCTTCAGCTTGCCTTACGCTATAACCTTTATCAAGAGCCAGTGTAAGGCCTTTCATTCTGGGTTTTTCAGTTCTGTAGGGTAAATTTTTGAGTGTAAATGCCATAAATTAGTTGAAATATGTAAGCCTGAAATATACAAAAACACTACCTGTATATGAAATCAGGCAATACTATACTTATTTATCTCGGTTAATGTTCCTGTTACTTAGCTCAATGAGATGCCGAATGTGATCTTCATCAACGGCCTCTAACATGTCAGGAGTGTATCTCCAAAGCCAATTACCGGAAGATGTACCGGGAATATTCATGCGGTGCGTGTCATCCAGCCCCATGTAATCCTGAAGGGGAAAAATTGCCTGATCAGATACAGACAACATGCCCAACCGAATGAATTCCCAATGGATATTTTTGCCATCTGAGCGGGTATAGGTTCTCGCTCGATGCTGTTCAGCCTCATCGGCAGAATTATACCACCCAATGGCAGTATCGTTATCGTGAGTGCCAGAATAAGCGACGCTGTTTTGAGAATAATTATGTGGCAGGAAGCTGTTAGTTGAGTCTGAATCGAAAGCGAACTGTATGATCTTCATGCCGGGGAAATTATACTTATCCCTCAATTTCTCGACTCCTTCGGTAACAAATCCAAGATCTTCAGCTATGATGGGCAGTTCACCACATTTATCTAATATCTTATCAAAGAGTTTTTCACCGGGACCTTTCACCCATTCACCTTTTTCAGCGGTCTTTTCGCTGGCTTTTACCTCCCAATAGGCATCAAAGCCCCGGAAATGGTCTACACGGATAGCATCGCAGGCTTCAAACATATGCTTAAAGCGATCTACCCACCAGGAAAAGCCATCCTTTTCAAGCTCATCCCATTTATAAAGAGGGTTTCCCCATAGCTGTCCGGTTTTACTGAAATAATCCGGTGGAACGCCGGCAACCAATTGCCGATCTCCGTTTTTGTCCACCTCAAAATACTGAGGATTAGCCCATACATCAGCACTGTTGTGGTCCACAAAGATAGGAATATCACCGACAACTCTGATATTTCGGTTATTGGCATATTCTTTAAGCGCGATCCATTGGTTGTAGAACTCGTACTGCAACCAAAACTGAAAATCTATTTGTTCTTTGAATTTTTTACGATAGGCTTTTAAGGCATTTGGTTTTCTTTGGGCTATATCCTTATCCCACGTATTCCATGGTTGTTTATTATAGTGAAGGGAGCAGGCCATGAAAAGAACGTAATCATCCAGCCAATGCTTGTTTTGTTTTTTAAAAGCATTAAAAGCTTTCTCTTCCACTTTGCTCATCTTTTCATAAAAACGATCCGAGGCAAGCTTATAAACCTTGTCCTTATTTTGGAAGGAAGTTTCATAATCGGCTTCGGTCCTGGAAGGTAATTCGATCGCATTGACCTCCTCTTTGGTCAGGAGTCCTTTTTTATGAAGCAGATCAGGGCTGATCAAGTATACATTACCTGCAAAAGCTGAGTAGCTGGCATAGGGAGAATTACCGTAACCGGTGGGGGTTAAAGGTAATACCTGCCAGATGGTTTGATCTGTTCGTTCTAAGAAATCAATGAAAGTGCGGGCTTCAAATCCAAAATCACCCATTCCATATTTTCCTGGAAAAGATGTCGGGTGTACCAATGTTCCGCAAGAGCGTGGAAACCTCATGAAATATCTAACTCTTTGGTTTTAAAATTACACCTGCGAGAGGTGGTATTGTAATTGAAATGTTTGCTTTTTGACCATGCCATTCACCCCATTCACCATGAATTTTATTATCCCCGGCATTACTGCCACCATAAAATTCAGAATCGCTATTGATGAGCACCTCATACTCTCCGGCATGTGGCACACCCACTTTATAACCGTAGTGTACAGTTGGGGTAAAATTGAGAATGATGATAAGAAAGTCATCCGGATCTTCAGCACGTCTTATGAATGAAATTATACTGTTATCTGCATCACTGACATCAATCCACTCAAAGCCTCGCCAGTCGAAGTCCAATTCGTGAAGGGGCTTTTCGGCTGTATTTAAATTGTTGAGGTCCTTAACAAGTAGTTGTAATCCCTTATGCTTTTCCCATTCCAGTAAATGCCAGTCAAGTGAACGTGATTCACTCCATTCAGACCATTGTCCGAATTCACACCCCATAAAGAGAAGGTTTTTTCCGGGGTGTGCGTACATATAAGTATATAACAACCTCAGGTTAGCAAACTTTTGCCAGTCGTCTCCGGGCATTTTTGAGA
This sequence comes from Gracilimonas sp. B-17, assembly GCF_056857935.1. Taxonomy (NCBI): domain Bacteria; kingdom Pseudomonadati; phylum Balneolota; class Balneolia; order Balneolales; family Balneolaceae; genus Gracilimonas; species Gracilimonas sp. B-17. The sequence continues at coordinate 181,875 of NZ_JBSXOA010000010.1, read as the reverse complement.
GCATGGATTGTTTCATGTGAACGACTTCATCGTGCGAAAATGGCAGTGTGAAGTGCTCTGAAAAAGCATAGATCAATGAAAAGGTCAGTTGGTCCTGATGGTATTTTCGGAAGATAGGGTCCTTTTCAATGTAGGTAAGGGTGTCATTCATCCATCCCATATTCCATTTGAAATCAAAACCAAGACCTCCGGTCTCAGTTGGTCGTGACACTCCACCCCATGATGTTGATTCCTCAGCAAAAGTGACAACACCCGGAAAGTGATGATGAACGGTATCATTGAATTTTCTCAGAAAATTGATCGCTTCAATATTTTCCCTTCCACCATATTTGTTAGGAACCCACTCTCCTTCATCTTTTGAATAATCCAGATAAAGCATAGAGGCAACGGCATCAACACGCAACCCATCAATGTGAAATTTATCACACCAATAAACGGCGTTGGAAACTAAGAAGTTTTGAACTTCTGTTCGACCGTAGTTGAAAATACAGGTTCCCCAGTCTTTATGTTCACCTTTCCTGGGATCATCATGCTCGAAAAGCCCGGTACCGTCGAAGCGACGAAGTCCGTGATCGTCTTTTGCAAAATGAGCCGGAACCCAGTCAACTAATACACCAATACCTGCCTGATGACACTTGTCCACGAAATACATAAAGTCTTCAGGTTTGCCAAAGCGACTGGTTGGTGCAAAGTAGCCAGTGATCTGATATCCCCAGGAGGGGTCATATGGGTGTTCAGCTACCGGCATAAGCTCAACATGGGTATAACCAAGATCTTTCAGGTAAGGCACCAGTTGATCAGCTGTTTCCCGATAATTTAGGAAGCCCGGGTCTTCACCAACTTTACGTTTCCAGGAGCCAAGGTGCATTTCATAGATAGAAATTGGTTGATCAAGAGCCTGTCGATCAGGCCTTGATTCTAGCCACTCATCATCATTCCATTCATAGCTATCAATTTCTGTGACAATTGAGGCTGTTCCCGGACGTAATTCCGAATAAAAAGCAAAAGGGTCAGCCTTCTTGAGTGGTGGGTCTTGAACCGGGCTTTTAATTTCATATTTGTAATAATCACCGGCCTGGACATGGGGGATAAAGATCTCCCAAAGGCCCTGGTCATGAAACTTTCTCATACGATGAACGCGACCATCCCAGCTATTGAATTCCCCTATCACGCTAACACGAGTTGCACTGGGCGCTGTAACAACAAAATGAGTTCCATTGACACCATCAATAGTGCGTGGATGAGAACCCATAAACTCGTAGGCTTGGTTGTGATTGCCCTCACCCCAAAGTTGAAGGTCGAAGTCACTGATCAACGAATTAAACTGATATGCATCAGTAATTGTAAAGGTTTCACCCTCATATGGGTCGATCTTAAGATCATAACTGAAGCGATTTTTTCGGCGGGAAAAAACTCGCTCGAAAAGCCCCTCGTCAGACACCCGATCCAATTCGTACGATTTTTTACCAATGAGAGCCGTTACTGTTTTTGCTTCAGGCCTGAATGTACGGAGCACCAGCTTGTTCTTACCATCAATTTTTTCATCATGTAACCCTAAAACCGAGAACGGATCTCCATGAGAGCCGTCTGATATAGAAGAAATAATTTCTTTTGTAAGTGTTGAACTCATCACCGTTATTGGATTTGAAAGGGCATAAAAGATACTAAAAGTTTATCAAATGTATGAGCCCATTTAAAGTGCTTTCAATTGCTTGTTTCTATATTTTGTGGTCATGAATAAATCTGGATTTATAGCAAGGCGGTATCTGTTTTCTCGTAAACATATATCTCTGATCTCCACCCTTACGTTTATCAGTATTACAGGAATTACCATTGGTACGGCATTGCTGATCGTGGTTTTATCCGTGTTCAATGGTTTTTTTGATGTTATCAAAAGCTTTTTATTGTCATACGATCCTGATCTGAGGATTGAAGCTTCAGGAGCATCAACCTTCGCACAGAACAAGGAAATGATGGAGGAGATCCGTTCTCTCCCTGAAGTACGGATCATTTCGCCTTATGTTGAAGGTAAGGCATTGCTTGCCATGGATGGGGTTCAAAACGAGGTGGTGGATGTTAAAGGGGTGGAAAGGGATGTATTTTTTCAGTTGGTAGATATTGAAAACAGTGTAACTACAGGGGTTTTTGATGTCAGTGTTCGTGACCGGACACCGGGAATCATTGTGCATGAAGAATTAAAGAATAGACTTCGAATAAACATTGGTGATGACCTGGCATTACTTAGTGCAGCGGGTATGAAAAATGCACTGACTCAGATCACTGTTCCTCAAACATATAGATTTGACCTGCGGGGAGCATACTATCTTCAGCAGATCGCCGGCGGTCCCAAAGTTTTTGTAGATATTGAAGCAGCAAAACGATTGTTTAAAGTCAGGAATGAGATATCCGGACTGGATATCAAGCTAACAGATAATGAAGAAGCGGAGGCTGTTAAGTCAAAGGTTTCTGAGATGTTAGGTCCGGAGTATAAGATCTCTACCTGGTACGATCTTCAGAAGCCATTGTATGATGTAATGTATTTGGAAAAATGGGGTTCTTTTGTGGTCCTTATTCTAATTGTGATAGTGGCGGTCTTAAATATCATTGGGTCGTTAACAATGATCGTCATACAAAAACAGCGGGATATTGGTATCCTTATGTCAATGGGCTATAGCAAGGCTGGCATCAAATCCATCTTTAGAAAACAAGGCTTATACATAGGAGTGATAGGCTGTGGAATTGGAGGCTCAGTTGGATTGCTGATCAGTTGGCTACAGATGAAATTTGGAATAGTTAAGCTGTCCTCTGCTTTTATTATAGATGCCTATCCGGTTCAGATCAATTCGCTGGATGTAATTCTTGTACTGGCGGTCAGTTTAATGCTGAGTGTGTTGGCAAGTTGGTACCCGGCTCATCGAGCATCACAGATACAGCCGGCAGATGCCGTCCGTTTTGAGTGATAAGGTTCGATCGTTACGCAGTGTTTGACTAATTATTCATTATACACGTCAGGCAGATCATTTTCATAGAGTATCACATCTCCAGGTTGGGCTACTTTTCGAATGAGTTCGTTAGCCTCGAAAAGACTATTCACAACCCTGACGTTCAGGGATGCTGAGTCCTCAGATCTAATACCTTCCTGAATGGGTTTAACCCTTACTTCCCCTACCAGAATCACCAAGTCGAGATTTGCTTTCCCTATAGCCTGTCCGAATTTAAAGTTTTCTTCCTCTTCGATATCACCTAACTCGATCATGCCCGGAGTGATGATAATTCGTTTACCACTGTCAAATTGACTAAGGATCTCAACTGCATTTTTTGCACCAACAGGATTGGAATTGAAAGCGTCGTCAATAATTGTAAGGTCACCGTTTTGTTTTAACTCGAGGCGATGTTCGACAGGTTCAATTTTACTTGTTGCTATAGCCATGGTCTTTAATCTCAGGCCAAAATGATGTCCGATCCCGATAGCTAAAAGCAGGTTTTGTGCATTATGTGCTCCCAGAAGTTTTGTTTGGAATGATTCGGTCTCTTCTCCCAATGAAACATTAAAGGTCATTCCTGAGGTATTATATCGGATATCGGTAGCTTTAATATGGCCATGATCCAAGCCAACCATGATCCTTTTTATGTCAGACCTGTTGCTGCCCATTTTTGAAACACGAGGGTCATCAGCATTAAGAACGGCGATACCTTCTTCTCCCAAATTGTCTACTAATGTGCCCTTTTCTTTTGCAATTACATCTTGTGAGCCGAAGGTTTCCAGGTGTGCAACCCCAACATTAGTAACAACTGATATATCAGGTTTGGCAATATTACAGAGTTCCTGAATATTACCCTGATAACGGGCACCCATTTCAAGGATCAGAATCTGATGATTGGCTTGTAGGTCATTGTTGATCACTTTACAAATTCCCATGGGGGTGTTATAACTTCCGGGAGTAGAACAAACATTGTATCGCTCCTTTAGAAGATCCCTGATCATGAACTTTGTACTCGTTTTTCCATAGCTGCCGGTAATAGCGATGACCTTTAGATCGGGCATGGATGCCAGTTTTTTTCGGGCAAGCTTTTTAAATCCATTCTGGATGTACGTTTCAACAGGCCGGGTAAAAAAACCTGACAACAGGATAAAAAATGGAACCAACATTGCACCAAAAGCCCATCCTGCAACTAAGATAGTCAGGTCAAAATTAAGAACACCGGCAAAATATGCGGGTACCGTTTGATGAGTAAATGGCATTAGCCCAGTAAACGCCATGTATGAAAAATAAAGAGGGAATAATATGGTAAGGATCAGAAAGGGAAGCATTAACCGGTATACGCGGGGAGTGAAGACCAGTGGCTTCTTAACTTTTTCAGCTTTATAGTTTTTAATTGAACCGAACCAAAAGAGGGTCAGCACAAAAACGATCACGCATACAGAAGTGTAAGTAAGGTATTCAAGCAGCCAGGTTCCTCCAATAACAAGGATAAATAGAAGGATCATTAGCATTGAAAGAGAAGGAGGTAATACTTTTTCCTCCCAATGGTCTTTCATCCATTGCCAGAATTCATTGTTCTTATAACCAACTTGTTGGTAGGCATGCAAAAAGAATTGCATTCTGTAAATAATGTACCGTAAAAAGATCGCACAGAGAATTAGGGCGCCGACATTAAGAGAGGTGTAATACCAGTTCAATGTATGTGGGTTATTTTAAAATTAATAGCCGAGTGATGTTGGTACAAGTTATGAAATAAACCAATATTCGAAATCGGTTTATAAGCTTGGTATATTCACCGCGCATTCAATGTAAATGTTTCAATAAAACGAAGAGAAATATATGAAATTAATTATCCCAATGGCCGGTCGGGGTACCAGAGTCCGACCACATTCTCATACCGTTCCAAAACCTCTGCTGCCAGTTGCCGGCACCATGATCGTGGAGCGCATTGTAGAAACCTTTAACCGCACTTTAGATCGAGACATTAGTGAGATCGTATATATTTTAGGGCCGGATTTTGGCGAAGATATCAAGCAACCTCTTCGTGATATGAGCAAGCGCCATAATGCGAAAGCTATTTTTGAAGTACAGGAAGAGGCCCTTGGGACAGCTCATGCTGTTGCCTGTGCAAAGGAGCATTTGGATGGAGAAGTGATCATCGCTTTTGCGGATACTATCTTTGACAGTGAAAAAGCATTTGACCTGGGAGATGCTGATAGCGTGATCTGGTTGAAAAAAGTGGAAGATCCCTCCCGTTTTGGAGTGGCGACCCATGAGGGTGATACCATCACGGGTTTTGTTGAAAAACCGAAGGAATTCATTTCTGATCTTGCGATCATCGGAGTGTATTACTTTAAAGATGGAGGCTATTTTAAAAAGCAGATCGAATGGGTTATTGATAACGATATGAAAGGTCCGGGCGGTGAGTACTTCCTGACCGATGCACTCGATAAGATGATAAAAGACGGCAAGGTCTTTAAGACCGCGACGGTTGATGAATGGCTGGATTGCGGAACACTGCCTGCCTGGCTTGAAACGACCGGTATAATCACTGAAAAAGAATTTAATGGTATTGATGAGAGCAAATACCCCGGTTCAACGATCATTCCCCCGGTTTACATAGGCAAAGGAGTTCAGATCAGGAACAGTACGGTGGGACCAAAAGTAAGTATAGAAAATGATACAGTGATCGAAGGTTCCAGGGTCGAGAACTCCATTGTTCGTGATCATGCAAACATTTCAAGCTCTGAGTTATCCGAGTCAACTGTAGGAGCACACACAAACCTGAAAAATGTAAAAGGGAAGGTGGATGTAGGAGATCACAGTAATCTAGAGATCGGTTAAAACTGAATATATAATTATAGGTATAGAAAAAGGCCCCGGAGTTATTTGGGGCCTTTTGTTTTTAAAACAGTCCTGAGATCACTCCTTCGTCATTTACAGTCATATTGACCGCTGCTGGAATTTTAGGCAGTCCGGGCATCAGCATCATGTTTCCGCAAATGATAACCAAAAAACCGGCTCCGGCTGAAAGTTGAATATCCGTCACAGTAAGGGTGAATCCTTTTGGGGCACCTTTTAGGAGTGGATTATCAGAAATGGATGATTGAGTTTTTGCTATACAAACAGGGAGCTTTCCATATCCAAGTTTCTTGAAATGGGCGAGATTCTTAAGGGCTTTCTTTTCAAAGTAAACGCCATCTGCGTTATAGATCTCTTTCGCTATTGTTTCAATTTTCTCTTCTATGGGTTGCTGAGTATCGTATAACATTACTTTTTCAGGTTCTTTGTTAAGTTCCGCTTGTTTAACGATTTCGTTGGCAAGGACTGTGACCCCATCACCTCCTTTTTCGAATCCGTTATGTGCTTCACATGCAACACCAAGCTTGTCGCAGAAATCTTTGATGATTTTGATCTCCTCGGCAGTATCGCCCACGAATTTATTAATACCAACCACGACCGGAGTTTTGAATTTTTTCATGTTTTTGACGTGAACAGCCAGATTCTCTAATCCTTTCCGGATTTCTTTGATGTGTTTTCCACTTTCCTTGGCTTCTTCAACGGTAACACCCCCATGATATTTAAGTGCTTTAACGGTAGCCACCAGCACTACTGCAGATGGCCATATGTCAGAGGTGCGAGCTACAATGTCGAAGAATTTTTCGGCCCCAAGGTCAGCCCCGAAACCGGCCTCGGTAACCACATAATCGGCAAGTTTTAAACCGATCTTATTAGCAATGATGCTGCTGGTACCATGAGCAATATTGGCAAATGGTCCTCCATGGATAAGAGCCGGCACATGTTCGAGGGTTTGAACCAGGTTAGGCATAATGGCTTCGTTCAGAACTACTGCCATAGCTTCATGTGCTCCGAGGTCCTTAGCTTTAACAGATTCTCCTGCTCTGTTATATCCAACTACTATGTTTCCTAACCGTTCTTTTAGATCACTTCGGGAAGTTGCCAATGAAAGTATGGCCATAACTTCAGAAGCAGCAGTGATCATAAATGCTGATTCTCTTGGGATGCCGTTAACCCTACCTCCCAAACCAACCACGATCTGGCGGAGAGCACGATCATTCATATCCATGGCTCTATTCCAGAGAGGGCTTGTGACATCAATATCCAACTCATTTCCTTTGAATATGTGATTATCGAGCATGGCGGTAAGAAGGTTATGGGCCGTGCCGATTGCGTGAATATCCCCATTAAAGTGAAGATTTATGCGCTCCATTGGAATGACCTGTGAGTACCCCCCACCGGCAGCTCCACCCTTGATACCGAAAACAGGACCAAGAGATGGTTCTCGTAATGCTACCAATGATCTTTTTCCAAGTTTTTGCAGCCCCTGACTAAGCCCTATGGAGGTGAGTGTTTTACCCTCTCCTGCGGGTGTAGGAGTAATAGCTGTTACAAGGATAAGTTTGCCATCAGGACGATCTTTGAACTTCTCCAGGACATTAAGGCGGATCTTGCCTGTATATTTACCATAGAACTCGAAGTTATCCTCATCCAGTTCAAGTTCAGCCATAAAATGGCGCATATGTTTCATGGGAGCTTGCTGGGCAATCTTGATGTTGTCGATCATTGGAAGCGCTTTTTTGTTAGCGGAAAATTTTTTGTGGTTGAATATCTTTTATGGATGTGAAGGAAAGATAAATTAATCAGGATCGAAAGTAAGCGCCTGTGATTCATAGTTGATTAAAGGATTTTACACGCTCTCCTGAACGCTTTAGAAAGGTCTCAAGTTATTTAAAGGCATACCAAGAAAAATCAAAAATTCTATGGGTTGGAAAAAGACACTTATCATTTCTGTTTCAATATTAATTGGGTCGGGTGCAATATTGGGGCTTATCTTTTCAACAGAGCCTGAAGCTGAGCGATCTGGGATTGCAAAGGAAAGTGCCATGCTGGTTCAGGTGGAAGTAGTTGAAAAGGGAACGTTTAAACCAACTATCACAGCAACAGGTACGATTCAGCCTTCACAGGAGGTTATGTTAGGGGCCCGCGTAGAAGGTGAGGTTATTTATCGATCCCCAAATTTTGTACCGGGCAGTTTTGTGAAGAAAGGGGAAATCTTACTACAGATCGATTCCACTGATTATGTGAATGAACTCATGCAGGCAAGGAGTCAGCTACAGCAGGCAAGATCAGCCCTTCAGCGTGAGATGGGGTTACAGGAAGCAGCTAAAAGAGAATATGCATTACTGGACGATACTTTGTCTGAGGCTAACCGTGCTCTGGTATTACGACAGCCACAGCTATTAGCAACCCGTGCACAGGTTGAGTCGGCTCAGGCAACTGTCAATCAGACAAAATTAAACCTTGAAAGAACTACCATTCGTGCTCCTTTCAATGCCTATATCCTGGATCAATATGTAAATACCGGATCATTGGTTTCACCGGGGGAAAACTTAGGGCAACTGGCAGGAGTCGACACATATTGGGTTGAAGCGGGGGTTCCTTTAAATAAACTGCGTTGGCTTAATTTTGAAGAAAATGGAGACGGCGCACCGGTTCAGGTCAGAAGCAGAACTGCCTGGGAAGAAGATGAATATAGGAACGGGAGTCTGTTCAAAATGCTAGGCTCACTTGAAGATCAAACCCGTATGGCAAGGGTATTAGTAGCAGTTGAAGACCCTATGGCTATAGAACCCGGAAATGAAGAATTACCAAGATTGATCATAGGGTCTTTTGTAGAAACAAAAATACAAGGTAAAGCGCTTGATGAGGTCGTAAAAGTGAAACGCGATTATATTCGCAGTAATGAAAGCATTTGGGTGATGGAAGGTGATTCACTGAATATCCGAGATATCGAAATTCAATTTCAGGATTCAGAATACGCCTATGTGTCGGCCGGGTTAGATAATGGCGACCAGGTGGTCACAACAAATCTCGCTAATGTAACGCAGGGAGCCACCCTTCGTCTTGAAGGAGAGACAAGTGCGCCGGATACAAATGGGGCAGGTGAATGAACGGGCAAGATAATAAACAAGGTTTTTTTTCGGATCCGATAGCCTATATGGCAAGGAATCCTATTGCAGCCAATTTACTGATGATCATCCTTTTGGGAGGTGGAATATGGTCTATGTTTACCATCCAAAAAGAGGTATTCCCTGAATATGAGTTGGATATTGTTGAAGTTAGCGTGACCTATCCCGGGTCATCACCTGAAGAGGTTGAACAGGGCATCTTACGCCCTGTTGAAGAGGCTATCCGTGGCGTTCAGGGAATTGAGGAGATCACCTCTGAGGCAAGTGAAGGATCAGGTTCAGTTTCCATAGAGTTAGTGGTAGGAGCCGATCGCATGCAGGTTTTTCAGGATATCGATCAGGCTGTGAATCGAATTACCACTTTCCCGGACGACATAGAACAACCGGAAGTACGCCTTCAGACGAACCAAAGAGAAGTGATGGAGATCGGCCTTTACGGAGATATTGATATCTGGACACTCAGACTATTGGCTGAACAAGTGCGGGATCAAATGCTAAGCACTGAAACTATCACTCAGGTGCAATTGGGGAATGTCCCGGATTACGTGACGCATGTAGAGATTCCACGTCAAACCCTCAGAGAGTATGATCTAACCCTTGGAGAAGTTGCAACCCTTATCAATGTATCGAGTGAAGATGTACCGGCCGGGGCAGTGGAAACCAGCTCCGGAGAGATCTTACTCCGAATGAAGGAAAGGAAACAATGGGCCGGTGAATTTGCTGAAATAGAAGTTATCTCCTCAGATTCTGGGGGAACTGTTTTGCTTGGTGATATCGCAGAGATAAGAGATGGTTTTGCAGAAGAGGGATTTCATTCTCAGTTTAACCGCCAGCCATCCGTTGAGATACAGGTTTCAAGAATTGGAGATCAGTCACCACTCGAAATTGAAGAGACCGTGACTGAAGTTATGGAGCAGGCAGCTCAAAGTTTTCCACCGGGTGTGCAGTACCGTGTTGATGGTAATACAGCTGAAGATTACCGTGAGCGTCTTGCATTATTAACTGAAAACGGCTTCTTAGCTATTTTGATCGTATTAATGATCCTGACCTTGTTTCTTGAGTACCGCCTCGCCTTTTGGGTCATGATGGGAATGACGATCTCATTTGTGGGGGCCGTTCTTTTTATGCCTCTGGCCAATTTGAGCATAAACATGATCTCTATGTTCGGTTTTCTTGTGGTACTGGGAATTGTTGTGGATGATGCCATCGTAGTGGGAGAGAATGTCTTTGAATTCCGTCAACAAGGAATGGGAAAACTCGAAGCAGCAATTGCCGGAGCCAAAGATATGAGTAAGCCGGTTACCTTTAGTATTCTTACCAATATCATCGCTTTCGTTCCCTTGCTTCTGATCCCAGGGACTACCGGAAAATATTGGTGGCCACTTCCGGCAGTGGTCATCATCGTATTGGCACTTTCACTTTTTGAAGCACTTTTCATACTTCCGGCTCACCTTGCCCATATCAGAGAGAAACGATCGTCAGGATTTATGGCAAAGATTGAGTCGTTTCAGAGATCATTCGCTGATAAATTCAAAAATTTTATCAATACTCGGTACCGAAAATTTCTGGAATTATGTATTCGAAACCGGTACGTAACTTTGAGTGCAGCGGTGGCTTTATTGTTAATAGTAGGGGGGTATGGATACAGCGATCATATGGGGCTGGTTCTAATGCCTGAACAACCCGCCGATGAAATAGAAGCGGGGGCTTCATTGCCTGTAGGTACTACTAACGATCAGGCGGCTCGTGTAGCTGATGAGATCACAGCTGCGTCTTATCGAATGTTTGAAGAAAATGACCTTTTTGAACAGGCAGAAGGTATAAAGACCAATGTACGGGGTCAGGAATTCATTGATGTAGAAGTTGTAATGAAGCCACCCGCTGAAAGAACCATGACCACCCGGGAATTGATGGTATTATGGCGGGATAGCATTGGTGATATTGAGGGTATCGATCAAATAACCTTTGAAGTAGAAGCAGGTCCAGCCGGATATTTGCCTGATATCAGTGTGGATCTCAGTCATTCCGATATCAACGTATTGGAAGAAGCTAGTCAGGCATTCTTTCAGCGTATGGAAGGTTATGAAAATACGGCCGATGTAAGTGATAATTACAATCGCGGAAAGCAGCAGTTTGATTTCAGACTCTTGCCGGAGGCGAGAAAGCTTGGTCTGACCTCAGATGAAGTGGGACAGCAAGTGCGTGACGGATTTTTTGGAGCCTTGGCAATGCGGCAGCTACGTGGAACCAATGAAGTAGAGGTTCGGGTCAAACTTCCGAAAGAGGAACGTAAAGACCTCTATAATCTGGAAGAATATCTGATCAGAACCCAAAATGGAGTGGAAGTCCCACTTTATGATATTGCTGAGGTTGAGACCGGTGAAGCATTTACGAGTATTAATCGCAGGGATGGCCGGCGTGTGGTTGGTGTAAGTATGGATGTAGAGCCTGCAGCAGCTATCAATCAGGTATTAGAGTCTATAAGAACGAAAGAACTGCCACGTTTACAGGAGGCCTTCCCTGGGATAACCTGGACTTTTGAGGGAAGTGAGGCTGAGATGAGGGAGTCAACTCAGGCTTTATGGGGCAGTTTCTTCTTAGCTTTACTTATAATCTATGCCTTACTTGCGGTGGCTTTTAATAGTTATTTACAACCACTGATCGTTATGGGGGCAATCCCTTTTGGGATCGTAGGAGCTGTTATTGGACATATCTTATTGGGATATGATCTGTCATTGGTCAGTTTGATGGGAGTTATCGCGCTTTCCGGGGTTGTTTTAAATGATTCTTTGATCATGATCGATCTGGCAAATAAAAAACGGAAGAAGGGGGAGTCGGTTTTTGATGCCATTAATGAAGCCGGGCTCCGCAGGTTCCGACCGATCATCCTGACCACCTTGACCACATTCGGTGGGTTAACGCCGATCATCATGGAAACATCCATTCAGGCAACTCAGCTGATCCCAATGGCTATATCATTAGGATTCGGCATCGTGTTTGCAACAGCCATAATTTTAGTGATTGTCCCCTGCTTATATATGATCCTTGAAGATGTGATTGAAGCATTCACTAAAAATTTTAGCCCTGATAGTCAGGCTTTGGTATCTGAATAGATAATTAAATACTAAATACTGTTTCTAATCATATTAAACTTTGAAAGGGGAATGTTACTTATTCAGGCTAGCCAAAGCTTTTTTAATGATAACTGAAGCATCTTCACTACCTACATTTTTTAGTGCTTTCATAACAGCCTGTTCCGATTCCTTTTTCTTGAAACCAAGTGCTTCAAGAGCTGAGATGGCTTCTCCCATAACGCCAGATTCAGCAGATGTTGTTGGTGTGACCCCGGCTGATGCGGCATATTCAGCCAGTTTATCCTTCAGCTCCACGATAATACGTTCTGCTGTTTTCTTACCTATACCGGGTACTTTGGAGAGTGTGGCTGCTTCAGCATTAGTGATAGCACCAATCAGTTGGTCGGCCGGTAAACCGGAGAGGATGGTCAGTCCCAGTTTTGGTCCAACTCCTTTAACAGTGATCAGTTTTTCAAAAAGAGCTTTTTCATCGGTTGAAAAGAAACCGAATAAACGCTGATCACTATCAGTGATATGATGATATATGAGTAACTTGACCTCAGAGCCGGCGCTTTCAAGTTGCTCCTGAGTAATGGATGAGATCTCAACTTCATAGCCTACTCCGGAAACATCAAGAATGACTTCACCTTCCCTTTTTTCTTCGATGTATCCTTTTAAAAATGCGATCATGTTTTAGTGATTATTTGTACCGGCGTATCGCATACGCCAAATGGTGTTATATATTCAAAGATCAGGGCGAATGCGATTAACCCCTAGGGTATAAATTAAATTCAAAACTAAGCACAGATTTAATATTCCCAAACTACATCCATCAATAATCAGCTTATCAACTTTCAACGCTCACTTAATCACCCGGTCAGGATTGTCAGCTACAAAACTAGCCCAGTCGCCTTTGGCATTATTCTGATGCGTTTTCTTTTTGGTGGAGCCGGGGATTCCCTTGCCTTTCATCAAATGGCACCAGGCGACTGCCAGGGCATCAGTTGCGTCATTGGATAATTTTTCATCGGGCAATTTCACCATCTTGTTAAGCATGAAGGCTACCTGTTCCTTACTGGCATTCCCGTTTCCGGTAATAGATTTCTTAACCACTTTAGGAAAGTACTCGACCGCAGGCAGCCCATTATTGGTGATGGCCAGCATGGCAGCTGCCTGAGCTCTGCCTAATTTTAACATGGCCATTGGATCAACGCCGTAAACCGGGGTTTCAACAGCACAAGCTGTAGGTTGATTTGATCTGATAATACCCGAGATCTTGTCAAAAATGACTTGTAACCGCTCGGCATGATCTTCAATATCGGCCATGCGAATAACATCACACCTTAAAGCGATCAGTTTTCCGTTTGCTTCGGTCAACAGGGCATAACCTGTATTTCGGGAGCCGGGATCGATGCCGAGGATTATATCAGACATTTATTATTCTTCGTCTTTATCAGCGTAAACCTTTGCCAGATCGTTTATCATTTGTTCAGAGATACCTGAGTTCACAAAGCCACCATCATGGAATAGGTTCTGCATGGTTACCTTTCTGGTCAGGTCTGAGAATAATGTCACACAATAGTCGGCACATTCATCAGCAGTTGGGTTGCCCATTGGGGCGATCATATCCGCAAATGTATACATGCCGTCAAAGCCTTTGATACCTGTTCCGGCTGAGGTTTTTGTTGGAGCCTGAGAAACCGTATTCACACGAATTCCCCGCTTAGCCAGTCGGCTTCCATAATTTCTTGCGATGCTTTCAAGAAGAGCTTTTGCGTCATTCATATCCGAATATTTGGAGAAAATGCGTTGGGCTCCGATATAAGATAAGGCAACGATACTGCCTCCATCATTCAGTACATCCATCTTTTCAGCATGGTGCAGAACCCGGTGAAGTGAGATCGCAGAAATGTCCAATGTTTGTTGCAGCCAGTTATAATTCAGGTCAGTATATTCTTTTTTCTTTCGCACATTAGGAGACATTCCGATCGCATGAAGTATAAAGTCGACCCCACCCAAATGTTCCTTGGTCTGATTCATAAGGTCTTCGATCTCATCATCTTTAGTTACATCACAAGGAATGATCGGGGCTCCTGTTGCTTCTCCAAGTGCATCCAAAGCTCCAAGGCGAAGCGCAACCGGTGCATTTGATAAGACGAAATCAGCGCCCTCGCGCTTACATGCCAGAGCTATTCTCCAGGCAATGCTACGCTCATCCAAAGCACCAAAAATAATTCCTTTTTTTCCTTTTAATAATCCGTAACCGTCACTCATTTTTTGTCAATTTCTTATTGTTGAATGGTATCTTTGTAAATTCACGATAATCTAGGTAAAATGATAGTCTGTATTCGGTGTGATGGTGTTTTTGTGTTACGGTGTGACAGTGGTTGATGCCTACCCACTGTCACACCGTAAAACCATCGCCCTTTAACACTATAATGAAAGCTCCAACTGCTCCCAAACCTTTTTTTCATTCAAATTTAAATTGGATAGTGTGATTCCCAGAAGCCTGACAGGGCGCTTACCGACTTCAGTTTCATTCAAAAGCCTACGGATCACATCCGTGATATCCTGGTATCTGTTTGTGTAATGTGTCAGCGAGTAACTTCGGGTAATGGTCTCAAAATCTTTATATCGAACTTTGAGCGTAATGGTTTTGCCGGCCGCATTGATCTTTTTCATACCCTCTGCAATAGTCTGGGTCAACTCATCCAGAAAATTATGTATCCATTCCAGGCTTTCTATATCCTCTGAAAACGTGCGTTCCTTCCCGTAGGATTTCCGAATACGATGTGGTTTAACTTCACGGTGGTCTATCCCTCGAACGATTCGGTAATAGAATCTGCCTGACTTTCCAAAAGCTTTGACCAGATCGATCTCAGACCATAGCTTGAGGTCAGCACCGGTTTTAATTCCAATAGCGTGCATTTTCTTTTGGGTGGCTTTTCCCACACCAAAAAATTGCTTGATATCAAGTTCCTCCAGGAAAGCTTCGGCTTTATCAGGAGTGATAAGAGTAAGGCCATTAGGTTTGTTAATGTCTGATGCTACCTTTGCCAGAAACTTGTTGTGAGCCACCCCTGCCGATGCCGTCAATTCGGTTTGCTCATAAATTTTATCTTTGATCTGTTTGGCGATCAAAGTAGCAGAGGGTATTTCTTTGTGATTTTGGGTGACATCCAGAAAAGCCTCATCCAACGATAGTGGTTCTACAAGGTCGGTATACTCAAAGAAGATCTCCCGAATTTGTTTGGAAACTTCCCGGTAAGCATCAAATCGTGTTTTAACGAAAATGGCATGAGGGCAAAGTCGTATTGCCTGTGAGGCAGGCATTGCAGAATGAACTCCATATTTACGTGCTTCGTAACTACAGGTGGCCACCACGCCACGCCCGCTTGGTGATCCGCCAACCACCACGGGTTTCCCTCTGAGGGAGGGGTCATCCCTTTGCTCAACAGATGCATAGAAAGCATCCATATCAACGTGTATGATCTTACGTATGGGAAATTTCTGTTCCATAACATAAATTACACATATAGTTTATGGTATAAAAATGGTTTGATGTGTAAATTTGGAACAATTATGACTAGCATATCATTAAATTGATAAAACAACCAACAAAAAGATAAATATGAAATACCTGACACGATCTAATTTTTTTGGAATACTTGTCCTCATGTTTCTAATATCAGCCTCCTATGGATGTGTAAATGATCCTCAAAGCGGAGGAGGTAACAATGGATTTGAGTTTAATCACCAACAAAATGCTGGTTCTTCTGCCAACGAATTACTTTCTGGTGAAAACTTCCCGGAATTAATTGTTGAGATAGATTATATGCCAGGTTACGAGCCAAACTCAAGAGCTCTTGATAGTTTAAAAGCATTTTTGGAACAAAGATTGAATAAGTCATCGGTAACTATTTTAGAACCGACTCAGATACCTTCCGGTGATCAGAATTCATACTCAGCAAATGATGTTCGGGAGATAGAGTCTCAAGAAAGAGATAACTTTTCGGAAGAAAATGTACTGTCAACCTATATGGTTATAGTGGATGGGTATTATACCCAGCAAAATGTATTAGGAATTGCCTACTTCAATACTTCAAATGCGTTTTTCGGACCGGCTTATGATGATGCATCTACCGGATTTGGGTCACTAACACGTTATCAGGTGGAAGCTATTTCATTTAGACATGAATTTGGTCACCTGTTTGGGTTGGTAAACATAGAAGGGTCTGGCACAGATATGCAGACCGACCATCAGGACGAACAAAATGGCCATCATTGTGATAATGACAACTGCCTTATGTACTATGCTATGGAGCGATCCGATCTGATCGAACAATTATTCAACGAAGAAACTATACCAGCACTTGATGCCAATTGTATTGCAGATCTTCAGGCCAACGGCGGTAAGTAATTATTAAAACAGAGGCTCAATTAGAGCCTCTGTATTTTTACTTTAATTAGATCTTATCCAAAGCTAGTTTATAAGTTGGATCTTCCATTACATTTACGTCAATGATCGCATCGGCATTTTGTAGAAGATCCCGGCAGTCTTTACTGAGATGTTTCAGGTGAACCATTTTTCCAACTTTACTGTAACGTTCAGTAATTTTGTTTAAGGCTTCTATGGCTGACATATCCACTACCCTGCTTTCCTCAAAATCAATGATGATCTCATCCGGATCATTCAATACATCAAACTTGGAATTGAATACTGAGATCGACCCGAAGAAAAGAGGGCCATAGATCTCGTAATGTTTTATGCCCTGCTCATCAATATGCTTTCTGGCACGGATGCGTTTGGCATTGTCCCACGCAAAAACCAAAGCAGCAATGATCACGCCGATGAGTACCGCAAGTGCCAGGTTGTGTAATACAGCGGTGACCAATGTCACCTTGATCATCACAAATATATCTGAGATCGGCATACGGTTGAAGGTCTTTAAACTAGCCCATTCAAAAGTTCCAATAGCAACCATGATCATCAAGCCGGTGAGAGCTGCCATGGGTAATAATTCTATTAAGCCTGAACCGAACATGATGAAAACCAGGAGCATTACTGCGGCTACAATACCGGATATCCGGGTTCTTGCACCTGATGATACATTAATTAGACTTTGCCCGATCATAGCACAACCGCCCATTCCGGAAAAGAATCCTGAAAAGATGTTGGCGGCTCCCTGTGCCATTGCTTCCTGATTTCCATTTCCACGGGTTTCGGTGATCTCGTCAATAATATTCAATGTCAGAAGGCTCTCGATAAGACCCACTCCAGCCATGATCACAGAGTACGGCAGGATGACCATAAAGGCCTCCCAGGTAAAGGGAATCTGTGGAATGTGAAATGGGGGAAATCCTCCCTGAATGGAGGCGATATCTCCCACGGTCTTAGTTTCGATCCCAAAGACAACCACAATGGCAAAAATGGTCAAAATAGCTACAAGTGAAGCCGGGGTCTTTTTGCTGAACTTAGGTAAGCCCCAAATGATCGCCATGGTTAGAATGACCAGCCCTAGCAAGATGTACAATGATTGTCCGGTCATCCATTCTCCGGATGGAGTTTTGAATTGATCCAGCTGAGACATGAAGATGATCACTGCCAATCCGTTCACAAAACCGAAGATCACAGGGTGAGGAACAAGGCGCATAAGCTTACCAAGTTTCAGCATGCCGGCAGCGACCTGAATCAACCCGGCTAAAACGACGGTGGCAAAGATATACTCAGGGCCATGAGAAACAGCTAAAGCTACCAATACTACTGCTACAGCTCCTGTGGCTCCTGAGATCATACCCGGACGACCGCCGATTATAGATGTCACAAGCCCAACCATGAAAGCAGCGTAAAGCCCGGTTAAAGGAGAAAGCCCGGCGATCATGGCAAAGGCTACGGCTTCAGGGATCAAAGCAAGGGAAACCGTAACACCGGCTAAAATTTCGATTTTATAGTCGATCTTATCATTGAGACCAAATAGGTCTAAATATTTTTTCATGTAGATGTAGTGATAGTAATGTTGCGAATTTATTGTTGAAACAGATCCTGTTGTAGGTGAGCTTTAGGGGAAAAGAAAAATGGCCAGGATCTTTCGTGTTATTTATACACTCAAAAATTACGCAACTATACAGCGTCTTTGTACCCTAAATAAAATTTTATGCGTTATAAAATCATGAGGTTATTTGTTTCCTGAATAATTTTAAATGGAAGCGGTTTTCTGAAGAGATAGTCGAGAAACTTTGATTCAATAATGGCGCAAAAAAACCTCTCATATTATTTTCAAATGAGAGGTTTAGATAATTTTTTTGAGTCTCGTTATAGAATTCTGTGCGAGGATCAACCCTGCTTGAATTTGAAAAGGTTTTCTTTGCCAACCTTTTCCTCGCCCTGACTTAAGGCATATTGTGAATCAAACAGAACAATTGGATTCTCTTCCATGTCTTTGGTTACGTGAGTTGAGTAGCTTGCTTCCAGTTTTTCGATCACATCATCGCGATCATTCGGAAGCCAACGGGCACAGAAATAAGAAACGGGGGTTTTAATTAACTCAACACCATATTCTGTAAGCATTCGGTGTTCCACAACTTCAAACTGAAGTACCCCCACGGTTCCTAATAAAAGTTCATTACCAACCCCGTTAGGTACCTCAAATACATGAACAACCCCTTCCTCAGATAGCTGTTTCAAACCTTCACGCAGCTGCTTTCTTTTAAATGGGTCTTTAGTGGCCACTTTCTGAAAATGCTCGGGAGTGAAAAGCGGTATCACATCGAACTTAATTTCATTTTTTTCATAAATGGTACTGCCAATACGGAATGAACCGGGATTGAAGATCGATACGATATCTCCGGGATAAGCTTCTTCCATGAGTTGTCGGTCATCGCCCATAAGGGTATGAGGAGTCGACATTTTCACTTTTTTGTCAATTCCTGCAATGGTGACCTGTTGGCCCCGTTCGAATTTACCGGAGGCTACACGTATGAATGCGGCACAATCCCGGTGATCAGGATTCATATTAGCCTGCATCTTAAAGATAAAGCCGGAGAACCCATCATTCAGGTCACGGGCCACACCGTCCGGTGTTTTGTATTGTTGGGGATGGGGAGCCAGCTGGTGGAAGTAGTTTAGAAATACATCCAGGCCAAAGTTGTGTAAGGCTGAACCAAAAAATACAGGAGTTACTTTACCGGTAGCATAGGCTGTACGATCCATGTTCTCATACATATCATCGATCAGCATGACCTCTTCTTCAAAGGCTTCCTTTTCGGTATCAGACATGGATGACCTTTTAAGTGCATCTTCAAGGTCAAGCACCTCTGTTACAGCTTTCTTGGCACCATGATCGGTCTTTTCATACATGTGAACTTTCTTTTCGATCACGTCATATATACCCTGAAATTTTTGACCATAACCCATTGGCCAGCTTGCGGGTACAGCTTCAATTCCCAGTTTGTTCTCAATATTACTCAACACTTCCAAAGGCTCCATACCGGGGCGATCACACTTATTTACAAAAGTGATAACCGGAACTTCACGAAGCTTACAAACTTCAAATAATTTTTCTGTTTGTTCCTCAACACCTTTGGCAACGTCAATAACCATGAGTCCGCTATCGGCAGCTACCAGGGTTCGAAGTGTGTCTTCAGAAAAATCCTTGTGACCCGGGGTGTCCAGGAGATTGTACTTGATACCGTCCTTCTCAAAACGAAGAACTGAGGAGGTTACCGAGATCCCGCGCTCCTGCTCGATCGACATCCAGTCGGATGCGGCATGGCGGCTTGCTTTACGGGCCCTGATAGATCCCGCCTCATGAAGGGCTCCACCATACAGTAATAGCTTTTCAGTGAGGGTGGTCTTACCCGCATCAGGGTGTGATATAATGGCGAAAGTGCGTCGCTTTTTCGCTTCTTTAATAATGTCTGTTTCGGCAGTGGCCGTGCTCATAGTGTCTCGTTCAGCTTGATTGAAGCCTTAAAGATACGGCCTTTTGGTTGAAGTTTGTAGTGGAGAGTGTTGATCAAAAAAGTGATGAAGTGAGTAGATTCAACATCAGTTTGGCCTCGTGCCTGACGCTCTGCGTCGGCACATAATGTGATGGTCTCCAAAAGAGCAAGATGTATTCCGTAGGGGCAATTCATGAATTGCCCCTACGGAATGGTGTCTTATTCCAACTCCCAGATCAGGGCTGTTTTACCACCTATCTCGATATCTTCTGAAACATCGATCTCATTACCTGACATCACATTGATACCAACCTCAAATTCATCCAGGATCTCCGCAAAACGATCGCGGTCTAAGCTCACCATCTCATCTTTGGCATTCATGGCGACCATGATAGTCTGATCTTGGTGAGTTCGGAAGTAGACATAAGTATTATTTTCAGGAATAAAATGTACCAACTTGCCTTCGTGAGTTGCAATGGCATCTTTTCTCCATTGGGTTAGCTTGGTGATGTATTCGATGATCTCATTTTCCTTGTCGGTGCGGCCTTCTTCGGTGAATACACTACGGTCGTCATCGGGCCAGCCACCGGGCATGGTTTGGCGCCAGGCTTCGTCATCACCCCCACGGTTTTCGTGGGCCATCATCAACTCGGTTCCATAATACACTTGAGGGATGCCTCGGGTGGTCATCAAAAACGCATAAGCCATTTTAAAGTGCTCTTCATTTTTACCGATATGCTCGAAGTAGCGACTCATATCATGATTATCCAGAAAGATCACGTTGCCCATCGGGTCAGAGTAGAGAAAATCCTGAGACAGGACATAATAGAGCTGACTTAATCCGGTCGTCCAGCCAAAATCTTCGTTAAAGGCATCACGCACTGCAAAAGCGAATTGAAAATCGGTCAGACTTGGGAGGTGAGACTGATATCCATCATCCACACCCTGTTTATCGTACTGCCAGTAGGCTTCGGCGGGCACATTTTCCACCCAGGCTTCACCTACGATGTTGAAATCCGGATAGGCACTCATGACTTCTTTTGACCATCTTGCCATGTAATTTTTGTCAGGATAAACATAGGTATCCATGCGGATGCCGTCGATCCCCGAGTATTCGATCCACCACAAAGTATTTTGAATGAGGTAATCAGCTAACAGATCATTGTCTTGATTCAAGTCAGGCATTTCAGGAACGAACCAGCCATCCGTAAGTTTGGTGGAGTCGTAATTGGAAGCATAGGGATCAGAAGCCACAACTCCTCTATAATTGGTTTGACCAACCTCCTGGTAATCAAATACCCAATCATTAGTTGGCAGATCCTTCATCCACCAGTGTTTATCTCCGATATGATTGTGGATCATATCCATGATCACTTTCATACCTCTATCCTGAACTTTCGACACCAATTCTTTATACAGTTCATTGGTTCCGTAGCGGCGGTCAACTTTATATAGATCAGTGGCCGCATATCCATGATAAGCACCGTACTCAGGACTCATGTCATTTTCGAACATGGGAGTAAACCAGATGGCGGTCATGCCCAGATCCTGAATATAGTCCAGGTTATCCATCACCCCCTGAATATCACCACCCTGCCGGCGCTGTGGGTTGGACCGGTCAGCTGATTCGAGCATGCCTTCCACAGAATCATTGGAGGGGTCTCCATTGGCAAAACGATCGGGCATCATGAGATAGATCACATCAGAAGGGTCAAATCCCTGATTTCTGCCTGGGGTTGATTCCCGTGTTTTTAACTCATATTCAAATTCGATCTCTTTATTGTGATGGGTAAGTTTGATCTCCATCATGCCTGCTTCAGCCTCATCCGAAATAACAAAATAGAGGAAAAGATAATTAGGGGAATCAACAGCCAGCTGTTTGGTGATCTTAACGCCAGGGTAGTCGGTTGAGGCTCTGTATAACCCGAGATTATCTCCGTACAATTGTATTTGCAACTCATTGACCGGCATTTCGGCCCACCAAAACGGGGGATCGATCACCTGAATCTGTTCAGGTACCTGAGCGTGTACAATTGATGCGAAGAGAAAAAGTGTGAGGACGAGTGAGAATAGTTTTTTCATGAGTGATTTTGTTCTTATTGAGTATCGAATAATAAAGATCACTCAAGACTTTTTCTTATGTAAATGCTTACATCATAATTTGATATTTCCCGATCAATCTTCTTGTGTTAACCGATAGATCAACAAATCAGTTTTCTGTAATCGCCAAGATTGATTTTTTTAGTTTTTACGTTTAATGTAAATGAGCTGATAAATATTTGCATAATATTTGTTCCAAAAATATGTTATCAATCAGTTAATATAAAGATCAACAAACTATAGACTTATGAGGGTATCGGGAATTCTTCTTTTCACGTTAATATTTTTCACAACGGGTTGTAGCCTTTTCAATTCAGATGAGGAAATTAGCGACAAGCTGGTAGGAACATGGGAATATGAAGTAGCGGTGAATACGGAGCAGGCAATAAAAGTGATCCGTAATTATCATTTCCTGGATATTAATACCTATGAGATCATTGAGGAGCATTATGACCTGCAGGATAACTTTCTCGGTTATAGGTTATTTAGAGGCGGGAGCTATAGTTTGAAAGAGAATAATTTAGTTATGAAAGATGATCAAGCCTTTCGTTCAGAAAACGCGGTTCTATATCCAACTATAGAAGAACTTAAAGCAGCCGGTGTGGAAGAACAGGGTTTAGATAAAGAAGAGTACCGGACCGAATTCTCGAACAGTAATACGACTGTAACGTTATTCTTTGATTGCCCCTTTAATGCATCTTGTATTGCACCGCCTGTACTTGACAAAGTAATTGAAAGTGGCCCTGTTGTACATTAATTCAGGTAATTAGGGTGATACTGTGTTTACTATACTATTCCACATATTGGATGAACAGATAATTAAATAATTCAGCTTAAATCGTGTAATCAATTTCGATATTACACATTTGTCGCAATAATCGTGTCTCAAATAAAATAGCGAGACCTAAAGAAAGTAGACTGCGTTAAAGGCTTTCTCAGTTTTATTGTGTTAACCGATAGATCAATAAGGCAGCACGTTTTGTAAGTTCTTTATATGTGGTAAGGTTGATGGTTTCATTAGGTCCGTGTGCCCCACTTCCCATCGCCCCCAGTCCATCCAGCCCATCTACGTAACTTGCCACGAAGGAGATATCAGCTGCACCGCGCTTGCCGGGGTCATAGGCTTCAACTTCACCCAATCCCAGGTCCTGGCTTATATCACTTAAAACACTTAGTAATTTCATATTTCCTTCAGTTGGCTCCATAGGCGGATACCCTTCATAGATGGTGAGTTCTGCGGAAGTTCTGGGAAGGTGATCAGATACAATCTCTTTCATTTTGGCGAAGGTCTGATCGCCTTGCTCTGTTGTTAAAAATCGAATTCCTCCATGTGCAATGGTTTTCTTGGGAACAATATTGGTTTTACCGCTCACTGATCCTCGAATTTGTTCCTCATTATAATCAACCTCATTTCCACCCAGAATAACACCTACATTGTAGGTAAGGTTGTCTTCTCTAAGCTCTTCATAAAAACGATTCAGAATTCTGGAAGCTTCATACACAGATCCTGCTCCCGTATCGTCGCTGAAAATACCCGAAGAGTGGGCTTGCCGGCCCTCAACTTCAATTTTCCATGAATAGGATGCTCTTCGTGCAACCGTGGCATAGCTGAAACCGGATGCGGTTTCAAAGCCGAGTGCGATATCACTTCGTTTGGCCGCATCAACCAGATCCTTGCGGCTAATGGAAGTTGGACTCCCGGCCTTTTCTTCATCTCCGGTGTAGGCTACAATGATCTGTGCATCAGGAATTGCGTTGGCTTCTTTCAAGGCTTTGAGGGCATAGAAGATCATGACGTTTCCTGCCTTCATGTCGTTTACCCCGGGCCCTGTAGCCATAGAATCATTCAGCATTTCGAACTTCTGAAATGGGCTGTCCGGCTCAAAAACGGTATCGAGGTGGCCAATTAGGAGCAGTTTTTTTCCAGAGTCTCCCCTTTGCTCAGCAAAAAAATGGCCGGCACGGTTAACTTCATCCTGCGGGATCCAGCGGGTTTCAAAACCGAGCTCATTATAGGCTTCGATGTAATTCTCCCCAACTTTACGAATACCTTCAAGATTAAGGGTTCCGCTATTGATGTTAACATTCGTTTCCAGGAATTCTAACGCTTCGGCATGATTGGCATCGATACGGTCAAGGATCTTTTGTTCAGTTTCTGACAGGTTTTGAGCTGAAAGGTTAAGGCTTAAAAGAAGTAAGATTGATAGAATTGTAAATTTCTTCATGACTTGATCAGGGGGCTCTATAAATTAATTTCCAACTGTGTTCATATAATCAATAACAAGATTACTCAGAGCTCTTACTCCGGTTTTCATTCCCTTTTCATCCAGCATAAAGTCCGGGGTGTGATGACCCGCGGGTTCACGGTCCGGAACCTTAGCTCCAACAAAGAAATAGAGTCCCGGTATCTCCTTCTGGAAAAAGGAGAAATCTTCAGCTCCGGTTATGGCATCCATGACAATGGCATTACCATTGGTTACCTCATCCAGGGTTGGTGCCATCATAGCTGTAAGATCCGGATCGTTGTATGTGATGGGGTACCCTTTATGGATAGTCAGAGTAGCTTCAGCGCCATTACTTTCAGCTGTATTTTGAACAATGGTTTCAAGTCGTTTGAAGATGAGCTGACGCATGTCCTCATCCAAAGCCCTGATGGTTCCTTCCATCTTTACTGATTCAGGAATGATATTGTGACGAACACCGCCCTCTATAACACCCACGGTTACCACGGCCGCCTGTTTGGTGAGTTCCATGCTGCGGCTGACGATCGTTTGAATATTATTGATCATCTGTGCAGCAGTAACGATCGGGTCAACCCCATTCCATGGAGCAGAGCCGTGTGCTTGTTTCCCTTTGATCTCGATGGTGTAACTGTTAACACTGGCCATAATTCCCTCAGGCCGGTAAGTGATCACGCCAACAGGAGTAGCATCGTTAATATGAAGTCCGAAGATCACATCGACATCCGGATCTTTAAGTACTCCTTCTTTAACCATAAGTTCAGCCCCTCCTTCTTCCCCTAGTGGTGCGCCTTCCTCAGCGGGTTGAAAGATGAATTTGACCGTTCCTTTGATCTCATCTTTCATATCTGTTAAGATCTTAGCCACACCCATTAAGATGGCAATATGGGTGTCGTGGCCACAGGCATGCATCACCCCAATCTCTTTCCCCTGATACATTCCGGTGGCTATGGATTTAAAAGGGAGGTCGTTCCTCTCTGTAACTGGAAGACCATCAATATCAGCTCGAAGACCCATTACAGGGCCCGGTTTGCCACCTTCTAATATTGCTACCACACCGGTATGAGCAACTTCAGTTTCTACCTCCAAGCCAAGTTCATTTAAATAGTCAGCGATATAAGCAGCTGTTTCAAATTCACGGTTAGATAGTTCCGGATTCTTATGAAAATGCCGCCGCCATTCTATAACCTGCTCTTCAATTTCATCAGCTTTTTGGTCGATGATCTGTTTAAGGTCCTGGGCATTGGCAGATATTGAAATAACTGAAATTAAGAATAGCAGTAAGGATCTTTTCATAGGAGAAGGATGAGTTGCAGTTTAGGGATAGTAAGTATTCAGTCTATAAATTAAAAATAGCCTTTCCACAGGCAGTAGAGATGCAATGCATCGCGTCTCTGCTGCCTGTGGAAATGAAATAGGTCTGCTATAAATGAAAGATCTCGTCCAGTTCAAAGATGTGATAACCCGGGGGACATTTTTGTAGAGAATGTATCATTCCCTGAGCCACTGTTATTCCAGGGATAGGACGATATTTCTTTAAGCCAGGAAGTTTGGTAATAAATGACATGAAAAAAAGGCCAACGGATTCTCCCGGTCTGTTTTCATTTCGGTCACCGGCAAGAATGGACGGCCTCATGATCGTGATCACTTCAAATGGTAGTTCCTTTACGTCATAATCCAGTTCACCCTTAAGGCGTGAATAGAAAACCCGTGATCGGTGATTAGCACCTGCCGAAGAAACCAGCGAATACCTTTTCACTCCATTATCAGCGGCGGCCTTTGCAACTTCGTATTGATAGGTATAATCAACTGCATACTGTGATTCTTCGCTACCGGCTTTTTTGATGGTGGTTCCCAAAGCTGAATAAAGTTCATCACCGGTGATCAAGTGTCGCCATTCATGAATGTAGTCAAAATCGATAATGTGTTCTTCCAATTTGGGATGCTGAATACCGGTACTGCGTCTATGGAAGACCTTAACCTTACGATAACGACCATCTTCTAAAAGGAGGTTTAAAACTTCTGAGCCGACAAGCCCTGTGGCTCCTATGAGTACTGCACTTTTATTCAATTCCTGCGTTTCCATCTACGGCGTTCAAACCATCCCATTTCCTGGGTTATAACATCATTTGGGTGGATGGCCAGATATGGTTTATCATTTTGTAGTTCAACAAACTTTTCACTTCCTGTCCTGAATAAAGGGGTAACATAGCTCCAGTATTCGACTTCATCATTGCCTTTTTCATAATCCGGATTTCTGTAGTTGATCATCAAACGAAACTGAGGTTTATCAGTACCCTCACGTGGAACTACTTTAGCTATCGGTTCACCGGCGTATACTTCATCACCCTCAGTCACCGTAATAGTTCCTTTTTTCAAATGCCGATAACTTGCAAAAGTACAGTCGTCATGAACGACTTGTACGTAATTGTAGTCACTGGTGAAGTATTTATCCAGATTACTGTCATCGTGAATATCAACAACCTTGACTACGGTACCTTTGCGAGTAGCATAAACATTATCACCATTCTCTGCAGAAAAGGTTAGGGAATAAAAATCTTCAGGTGACTCTTTATCTACTAATTCACCAATGTAATAGAGATTTCGGACCTCAGTTTGCTTTCCTTCAGCAACCGGTAAAAGATATTCGATGTCATTGCTTGGTTCAGTATCCAGGCACCCTCGATTTATACTGTAATGGTATCCGTAGCCAATACCTCCATCACTTAATCCGGTTTTTTCAAGCCTAACAATGCGTGCCCTTCCGGGTTTTACAGTTTTGAGTACAGGATTTGGAGATGGTGGTAAACTATTTCTGATATTGTAAAACTCAACGCTGACTACATATGGTGTGTAGCCTTTATTATCAGCGTAGAAGGTTGGTTCTCCATCCTTATTACGCTCAACAGAAATTGTGACATCCATGGTGGCGCGTTGTGCAAAACCAGAGGTCGAAAGAAGGATTATTAAGAATGATGTTGATAATAGTTTATTGATCGTACCCACAGAAAAACAGTTTAATTAATGATTTATAACACCAATAAACTCAGAAATATTTAAAAAAACTAATTGAAATAAGTTTAATCCAAAGCCTCCAGTACTCTTTTAACAACCCCATCCATAGCATCACTTTCGATCCAGCGAGCAACAATGACCAGGTCATTTTCCTGATCTACGTACACCATATTAACTCCGGAGCCAAGATGAAAAAAGGCCGAGGTAGGGGCATTGAGCAAGCGGTCTTTATTTACGTTTAAAAACCAGTTCATGAAACCATAATTGGTGTTGGCTTCTGTAGGAGTTTGAGCCATTTTATTCCATTCTTCGGAGATGATCTGATCGTCTTTCCATTTCCCATTTCTTAAAGTCAGCAATCCAAAACGAGCCTGGTCGCGGGCACTGATGAACATGCCGCCGCCCCAGTGACCCCCACCGCTCACGGCTTGCATTTGCTGACCATCTATGATCACCCATGAATTCTCATACCCCATCCAGCGCCAGGTTGGGGAGGCACCGATCTTATCCATAACCTCCTCACGCAGTACCTTGGGAAGCGGTTCTCGTAAAACATTCATGGCAGCCAGGGCCAGAACATTGACTCTGACATCATTGTATTCCCATTCGGTACCCGGTTCGTGCCGTTCGCGGGTCATCCATTCAGAACGGTCACCGGATGGTCGGTCTGCCCAGTCCGGTTTTCCCCACAAGGTTCCTTCCCAATCAGAAGTCTGCCGAAGCAGGTGATTCCAGGTGATCCTGGAATTGTGGTCTCCCTTGAAGGGCTCAAAAACTTTAGGCTCTTTATAAGCATCTGCCTTATTTTGATTGTTATCCCATTCCATAAAATAGATAGGAGCCATATATGGATCCACTTTATCATTCACATCCCGGATCAGCCCGCGATCATAGGCAATCCCAATGGTAGTTGTAAGGAAACTTTTGGTCACACTGTGAGTCATGTCCACACGAAACGGCTCCCCCCATTCAGCCACAATATATCCGTCTTTGATAATGACCCCGGTTTGTGGTCCCCGGTCCTTGAACGGGCCTATACCATCCCCAAAGGGTTCACGACCAAAGGTGCCATAATGATTCTCCTCCATACTGCGGGGATTACTTGTCTCATTTGCCTGAGCGTACTCAATGGCTTCCTGGATCTTATCGGCATTGAACCCGAGTGATTCAGGCGACCGTTTTTCCCAGTCTCCCCATTCACCGGGATAATATGACTGAGCAAAAAGGGTTGAGCTTAGTAAAAATGTAAAAACAACAGATAGTAACAGGCGGTGTAATCTTAGCATAGTAAATTAATTAAGTGGGATGACCTGCCCTTCATAAGCCACTTGAAAACCTAGATCTTCAACAAGCTTTCTTTCCGGGCTATCCAGGATCAGTGGATTGGTATGGTTGAAATGAATAAACGTAATTTTTGACTTTTCTGAAGGAGGGAGATTGTTAAAAAGCTTTATGCTTTCCTCTACATAGGGATGAGGGATCTCACTCATATCCCGGCCGGGGAGTTCTTCGGCATCATAGAAAGTACCGTCCAGGAGGGCAACGTCAACTTTGGAAATTTCTTCTATGATATCTCTTTCCCAAACATGCCATTTGTTAATATCGGGAATGAATAGCACCTTTTTTTTCTCAGATTCGATCCGATACCCGACGGTTTCCGAATATTCATCCCGGTGGGGAACCAGGAAAGGAGTAACAGATAGATTAGGGGTGAGCCGAATCGTGGAATCAGCTTGTAATTCTTGAAGCGAAATGTTGTTCATGTTTGTCAGTTGACTCCAGGGGCCGTTATTTTCCAGGTAGGATCTCATTCGTGGCATGGCATAAACTGGAACATCAGATGCGCCCATCACTTCATGACCAAGATACATAAGCCCGGTGTAATGGCCGATATGAGCGTGGGTCAAGAAAATCCCGGAAAGATCATTGATCGCAGAAGTGGTTTTAAGTTCCTGAAGCTGAGTCGTGAAATCGGGTGTGGCTTCAAACAGCCAGTTTTGTCCGGTGGCTTTATCGGTTAAACCCAAGCTGACTACATACCGTTTTTCAACACGGCCATTCCAATATTGTTGGCATTGCTCCTTGTTGCAATCGGCTTGAGGGAAGCCTGCATCCTGAGCTATTCCTAAAATGGTCATGAGCTGATTAGTGGATGGAACATTATTGGGGACAGGTTTTTCTGAACATCCGGAAACAAGCAGTATAGATAAAAGTAAATATCGAAGCATAACTGAAAGAACCAAAAAGACTTGTGAATTCAAAGGCATAAAGCTTTGACAGGTGTCAGAAAATTTTATTAGACTCAAGCATGTGATCTTTTAAAGATCATAATGGGTTTTTATAAATGAAATGGGGCAGATATGACAGGTATAAAACAACGCAAGGTTTATATATTATTTACTTTACTCATTGCTTTTTCGGGGTTGATGTATCCTATCCAATCAGAAGCCCAAAATACGTTTGAAGCCCGGGAAGAAATTCGTATTGGAACGTTGGAAGGCGACTTTGAATACTTATTTGCTAACATCTCAGATCTGGCAGCAGGTGCGAATGGGACTATTTTTGTAGCCGACTCCCCAGCAGGGAACCCGGTGGTAAGGATGTTTGACAGTAAAGGATCATTTGTAAAGTATGTAGGCAGAGAAGGAAGAGGTCCCGGAGAATATGAAAGGATTGGAGGGATTGGCTCATTCCCGGATGGGAGGTTGGCAATTTGGGATATAGGCAATCAACGAATTAACCTGTATGAACCAAATGGAGAATACATTGAAAGTTTTTTCGCAGGCTCAGGTTTACATTCATCCTACAAAACTTTTGAAGTAGATCATGACGGAAATTTTTATGTAAAAACCATGTTTTTTGATCGCGATAACCCAAAAAATAATACCAATCCACCAAGTGCGTGGTTTAAATATTCGCCTGAAGGGCAACTTGTAGATACAGTACATGTCACCAAGAGTGAGGGCAATTTTCCAGAAGGGTTTGTGATCTTTACTCCTGCCGGAGGTGGTTATCCTTTTAATACAAGAATAATTGAAAATTTTAGCCCAAGCGGGCATGTTATCACAGCTATTAACAACCGGTATGAAATTTACTTACACAAAAAAGAATGCAGCTTAACAATAGAGCACGAATATTCACCTTTAAAAGTGACTGCTGATGAAGAGGAACAATGGATGGATTTTAAACGAGGTTTTACTTCTGCTGGATATAGTGTTGGGTCTTCCATTCCGAATGTAAAACCACCGTTCAAAGAAATACTGACAGATTCACAAGGAAGGATCTGGGTTTGGAGATATACCAAATCGCAACCGGTGGATGGAGGAATATTTCCTGATAAAGTTAAAATATGGGAGCCGCCTGTATTTGATGTTTTCAACCCTGACGGTTCTTTTTACGGAAACGTATCCTTGCCAATGGGAGCAGTATTTTTAGAAGCAAAGGGCGACAAGGTTTGGGTTGTATTAACCGATGAAGATCAAGTTGAATATGTAGTTCGGTATAAATTGGTCGAAGAATAATTATTCTCTTAAGAGGAATGCAATGGGTGTATAAAATTAGGTTCTCTGTTTGCATCAAATTAACATTCACCATAGTAATAGGTAATAGTTTTCTAAAATATTTGCTACACTCAGTCCATCATTTAACCAAAGTTAATTTTGATGATACTTACAATTTTGATCCTTATTACCGCTTTTCTGCTGAACCTGTTTTTACCCTGGTGGAGTATTGCCTTTCCGGGTCTCATTATTGGGTACATATTCAATAAAAAAGCTTTTCCCTCTTTTGGTTGGGGGTTTTTAGCTCTTTTCCTGCTTTGGGGCGGACAAGCACTCTATACTCACTTTACCAATGATGCTATTCTCTCCACACGTATTGCTGAGATGTTTTCGGTAGGTTCTCCAATTTTAGTAATACTTATAACTGCAATTCTTGGCGGATTGGTAAGTGGTCTGGCAACACTGACTGGTTCTTTGGTGAAAGAGACTCCGAATTCCAGAAAGTTTAGTTGAGGGTTTGAATCGCTGATTAGACTGATTACAGGATTTCACTGATTAGTTAAGAAATCTGCGTTCATCCATAAATCCGATTAATCAGCGATTCTACCGCTTGGAAAAAATTAACCGTTTAAACTCCATACTTTTCGAACCAAAGTTAATTAACAAACCTACATCCAATTTATAGGCTTTCAGATAATTAAGAGCCTGTGCCATGTGGACATCTTTCAGATCAGAAACGGCTTTTATCTCAACAAGCACCTTTCCGTCTACTACAAAATCTGCTCTACGCGTTCCGATAGGGAATTCCAGGTCACGGTAATAAATTTGTTGGTCAATTTCCCTTTCGAAGGTTAATTCGGCTTTTTCAAATTCATAAGCTAATGCTCTTTGGTAAATAATTTCCTGAAATCCATTCCCCAAAAATTTATGTACCTCAAAGGAGGCCCCAATTATTTTCTCAGTAAGATCATGATACTTTAAATTTGATTTCATTCCTTTCCCCGTTTACCCGAATTTTGGTAAAAGATAATAAAGAAACTGCCATGAATCGCGGATTACAGGGATTAAGGGATGTCACAGATTAGTTAGAAAATCTGTGTTCATCTATCAATCCGTTTAATCCGTGATTCTACCGCTGCGACAGAATTAACCGCTTAAATGTTAAGCTTTTCCAGGGGTAAGTTATTCGTTTTGATCTAAAACCACGCTGTGAGTAAAAGGATCGCCTGCTTCAGTAAGTCCCTGTACTACAATTCGATAGGCTGAGGGAATATCATTCATCCAAAAACGTACATTATTACTGCTGTCATTGATTTCCAGTTTTGGATTCCAGTAGAGGGTTATGCGGGAATCTTTTTGTTCGTAATCAGTGGGTACCGTAACTCCATATTTAGGAGTATAAAAACCTGTAGGTTCCTGATAGCCAAGAACACTCATGCGTTTCAGGCCCCGTTCATTTCCAACAGCCCCAATTCCTCCTAAAGTCTTTATACTGATCACTCCACCGGCACCATTGGCTCCAAAAAGAGCCAGGTCAACAGCACTGCGAGCTACAGTGATGGTCTCCACATCAGATGAACTTAATGAAAATACGAATGAAGGGTCAGTTATCATGCCATCGACGTAGATCAAAGCACCAGGATTACCCGCATTGATGCTTGAAAAACCCGTTCGAACAGAAATGCTTCTGGTGCCTAAATTGGCAGATACACCCGGGATCTGATTTAGAATCATATCAATAGTGAGGTTCTTTAAATAATCTCTTTCCTGGAGGTTGATCTTAGCTCCCCTACCTGAAAGATCACCTAATAGTCTGTCAACAAAAGTTTCATTTTCTTCTCTTTTAGCTTCAACTGATATTTCACCAAGATCTCCTTTCATTTGAACATTTAAAAGATCTTCAGATTGTTCTACTGCTTCATCCGACCTCTCCTGCAGTGCAACATAATCTTGAACAGGTGATAAGCCCTGGTATTCAGACTGGTCAGGTAAAAGTGGGTATTGAGGGATCGGTTCTTTATTTATAGATAGATCACTGAACTGGTCATCGATCTCAACCCATACCCGATCACTGCCTTCTCTATTTCCTTTTACGATGATGGCTTCCCGTCCATAAAACTCAAGATCTGTAATAGAATATTTTCCCGTACTGTCAGTGGTTGTTATTTGAGATAATTCCTCATTATTCCTGATCGTTGCGATCACAGCTGCGTCTTCGATCGGGCGGTCTCGCCACAAAGTGTTTATGGTTCCGGAAATGGTTATGCCCTCTTCAGGAATATCAACCATCAGGTTTTCTTCAGAGGGAATTAAGCTGTCCATGTTATATGCTTTCCATCCTTGCGTCATCAAGAGATAATCGAGGAATGCCTGTGAAGAATCATGATCAGAAAAATAAAACCCCGGATTCTCGACATAACCTTTGAGTTCAGTTTCCAGCAGAAAGTGAGTTTTAATATTTGTTTGTTCGGGGTCATAAGGTTCTATCAGATCATCAAAAACAGAAATACTGGCTGTAGCATTAACATTTTCACCACTTGAATTTATGACATTAACTTTCAGGTCGACGGGGTCTCTGCTATCATATGCCTGCCTGGTTGCCGATAGGTTTACAGTAACATCATCGATCCTATTATTGTTAAAAACCTGCCTTTCAGCAATTGCTCTACCCGAATTGCCATCGAGCAAAGTGAAGTTAACAATACCGGATGCAAATTTAGATGATGGTATCATTACGGAGTTTGAGCCTCCGGAAAGATCAACGGGAACGGCATGAAATATTGTACCTCTAACATGAGCAAATAGCAGGTAGGGGATGTTTTTTGCTGCTTCAGAGGCTTGAATAGTTAGACCAATAAAGCCATCAGTTTTATCAGCGCGTAAAACAACCCCTTCAGGTTTAGGAGATGGTATGTCAAATCGATTGCCATTCACTAAAGCGTAATAAGTATGTCCTCTGTCTGGGCTGAAATTAACAGCTCCCATGCCGAGGTGAGAGGACTCAAAATCAGTGACCTTTTCATTTTCATGATCATAAATACTGCCTGCTACCGGTATTCCAAGCCCATTTCCGTCAATTGCTTTAAAAGCAAGGCGCGTGGGAATACCTTCAATCAAATAACCACCTTCAGGAAAAAACTGAACATCGAACTCATCAGTCGTTGAATCCTGAATCTCGTCATCCTTCACTTTGAGTTTAAATCTTTTTATAAACTCATAAGATGAGCCAAAATTCAAACCCCACTTGGTGTAAGCTCTGATCTCAAAATTACCGACCACAGGTTTTGCATTTTCAAGAGACAGGCTTCCATAGGCTCTTCCATTTACAAGTTTAACTAAACTTCGTTCAAAAACTTTGCCATCGGGTTGAACCAACTCAACATAGAGTACATTACTTAGGTTTGCGACATTATACCCACCAACTTTAGAGTAGGCAGAGAACCAAATTCGTTCTCCATGAAAATACCAATCCCTATCAGTATGTAAGTAAACACTCTCTCTTGGTGCCTCTTCATTCACCTTTTTGAATTTCTGAACAAAATTTACAGCACTACTGTAATCCTGTGCAGAAACTGAAGTTGTAAATAATAATGTACCTATGACTGTAATAAATAATGCCCTCATAATATGTGACTTATTAAAATTTTGAATTGTACCCGGTGCTATCAAGAAATTTTTAATAATTTAGTTCTAAGTTAGAATAATTATATAACATATTAATGCGAGTATACCGCATGGCTAATGTTAGTAAATAAGTTTTGTTGGGTAAATGAGATAATTTGGGCATTTATTTAATTGAGATAAAATTGAATCCAATTTATCTGCTCCTTATCTTAGGCAAACTTCAAAAAAGCTCTTACCAAAATTAACAAGTTAGCAATCCATAGCTTTGAAGCACTGCCAACGTACGCCCATAAATGGAGGTCGTGCAATTGATGGCATTATTACTTGCCCATATCATTTTTCAAATCCGACACGGTTTCCGTAGTCGGATTTTTTTTGAGCTAAAATTTCTATTCCTGTTTGTTTACGATGCTCTAGGTCGCAATCAATTTCCATTCGCTCCGACGCTTAGCGTACGGTGCGAGGTTGTGCATAGTATCTTACAGACTGGTTATGACGCTCTGCGTCGTGACCAATTAAGCCCTTGGCAACATCGGTTCTCTCCTTTGTTCACTCTCCAGATAGCGGAAGACTCCTTAATTAATTTCGACAGTGGTACAGGAAATTACCCCGCTTGGGCGCGGATCAAGAAGTGCGTCAAAGTAACCGGGAGCAAACCGTTATTTTACAATCCAGATTCTCATCAACAAACAATTTCACCAAACCAGAACTACATCTAACTCATGTCATTACACGAAAGAAAAAAAGCCATACTTGCACTAAGCGACGGAACCGTGGTTCACGGACAGGCCATCGGCCATGATGGTATCACCGGTGGCGAACTGTGTTTTAACACCAGTATGACCGGTTATCAAGAGATCTTCACGGACCCAAGTTACTACGGTCAGCTTATGATGATGACCTATCCGCATATTGGAAATTACGGTACACAACCACGAGATGATGAAGCCAGAAAAGTGATGGTGGCAGGAGTGATCTGCCGGGCCTTTTCTCATGAATACAGTAATACCATGGCTGATCGGAGCCTTCAGGAATATCTCGAGGATAATGAAATAACCGGCATCTCCGGAGTGGATACCAGGAAGTTAGTTCGTCACGTGAGGGAAAAAGGTGTGATGAATGCTGTGATATCAAGCACTGAGATGGATGAAGATAAGCTCGTCCAAATGGCTAAAGATTGGGACGATATGGAAGGTCTTGAACTTGCCACCAAAGTCACGCGACCCGAAGCTCAGACGGTTAATGGTGCAGACGATTACCGCGTGGCCGCCTTCGATTATGGCATCAAGCAGAATATCATTAATAATTTGAATAAACGAGGCTGTACCCTTCGCATCTTTCCGGCAAAGACACCCATAGAAGAAATCAAAGCCTGGAAGGCTGATGGATATTTTTTCAGTAACGGTCCGGGTGATCCAACCGCAACAGCAGAGTATGCCCTTGAAGCTGTTAATTATGCCAAGGAAACAGGAAAACCATTATTTGGGATCTGTCTTGGCCACCAGCTAATGGCACTCAGCGAAGGACTCAAAACAACCAAGATGTTTGTAGGTCACCGCGGGGCTAATCAACCCGTTAAAAATCTGGAAACCGGGCTCGTTGAAATATCAACACAAAATCACGGATTTGCCGTAGATGAGGATTCATTAGACGAGAAGATCGCGGAAGTGACGCATATCAATCTGAATGACGGAACTATTGAGGGATTGAAGTTCAAGAACTTCGAGGGTTTCTCGGTACAGTATCACCCCGAAGCCTCACCCGGCCCGCATGATTCAGCGTACCTGTTCGATCAGTTCATCGATGCAATGAAAGCACAAAAGTAAACTAAAAACCAATTTGACGGTGCTATGGTGTTACGGTGTTATGGTTCGCAAAAAAACCATAACACCGTAACACTCAAACACCCGCACACTACAACACCAACATCAAATAACCACTCACAAAACCCATGCCCAGACGCGACGATATCCATAAAATTTTGATCATTGGTTCAGGACCTATTGTAATTGGCCAAGCTTGTGAATTTGACTACTCCGGTTCTCAGGCCTGCCGCTCTCTTCAGGAAGAGGGATATGAGATAGTGCTCATTAACTCAAATCCGGCAACTATTATGACAGATCCGATCATGGCCGATGCGGTATATATGCTGCCCATGACCACGGACTCCATACGGGAAATTGTATCTAAGGAAAACCCCGATGCTGTTCTGCCAACTATGGGCGGGCAAACGGGATTAAACCTTTGCCGGGATTTGGAAAAAGAGAATTTCTGGAAAGAAAACAATATCAAGATCATCGGTGTGGATATCGATGCTGTGGAGCTGACAGAGGACCGTCAGTTATTCCGTGACAAGATGGAAGAGATCGGGATCGAACAGTGTAAAAGCAGAACGGCCCAATCGTTGCTGGATGCAAAAGAGATCAAGGAGGAATTGGGAGGCCTGCCTATTGTGATCCGCCCATCGTTTACCATGGGTGGTGCCGGTGGTGGAATCGTATGGAATGAGGATGAATTTGAACGAAAGGTGCTGCGTGGATTGGAGATGAGCCCCGTACATCAGGTTCTGATTGAGGAATCAATTTTTGGATGGAAAGAATACGAACTTGAGCTTCTGCGTGATGCCAATGATAATGTTATCATTATTTGCTCGATCGAGAACATGGATCCGATGGGGGTTCATACCGGTGATTCGGTGACAGTAGCTCCTACCCAAACGCTCAGCGACAAGCAGCTTCAGCATATGAGGGATGCTGCCATCAAGATGATGCGAAGCATTGGAACCTTTGCCGGCGGTTGTAATGTACAGTTTGCGATGGAGCCGGGAAGTGACCGATTGGTGGCCATCGAGATAAACCCTCGCGTGAGTCGTTCCTCTGCTCTGGCCTCTAAAGCAACGGGATATCCGATCGCAAAAGTAGCAACGAAACTGGCGGTCGGCTACACGTTGGATGAACTCAAGAATCAGATCACTGGGACCACATCTGCGTGTTTCGAGCCAAGTATCGATTATGTTGTTTGTAAGATCCCGCGGTTCAACTTCGATAAATTTCCCGGTGTGGATGAAGAACTTTCAACCCAGATGAAAGCCGTGGGTGAAGTGATGTCGATAGGGAGAAACTTTCCGGAAGCGCTAAACAAAGCATGGCAATCACTTGAAGTTGGACGTGATGGATTGGGAGCTGATGGTTATGAAGAGTTCGATCGTAAAACCGTTCGAGAAAGATTGCATAAGCCATACTGGGATCGTTCAATGCAGATACGCAACGCCTTTAAGCTTGGGGCATCAGTTGAAGAGATCGCGGATATCACCAAGGTTGATCCCTGGTTTCTGCAGCAGATCAGGTATATGGTATCACTGGAAAACAGAACTGAAGGTCAGGCTCTGAAAGAGATCTCAAAAGAAGATTTCTTTGAATTGAAGCAAGCCGGTTTTTCAGATTCGCAGATCGCTTATTTGCTCAGTAAAAGTGGTGAGAAAGTAGATGACAAAAAGGTTCGGGATCGCCGAAAAGAATTAGGTCTTACTCCATCATTTAAAATGGTGGACACCTGCGCGGCTGAGTTTCCGGCGCAAACACCTTACTACTACTCAGCCTATGAGGGCGAGAACGAAAGTGAGGTAACCGATAAGAAAAAAGTACTGATCC
Organism: Gracilimonas sp. B-17; assembly: GCF_056857935.1. Taxonomy (NCBI): domain Bacteria; kingdom Pseudomonadati; phylum Balneolota; class Balneolia; order Balneolales; family Balneolaceae; genus Gracilimonas; species Gracilimonas sp. B-17. The sequence goes on along the minus strand of NZ_JBSXOA010000010.1, from coordinate 143,757 downwards.
TTGGTAGCGGTCCTAACCGAATTGGTCAGGGTATCGAATTTGATTACTCTTGTACTCATGCGGTTCTGGCCGCCAAAGAAATGGGTTACGAAGCCATTATGGTAAATTGTAATCCGGAGACGGTTTCAACTGATTTCGATTTTGCCGACAAACTTTATTTTGAGCCGGTGTACTGGGAACGAGTACTGGATATCATCGATCATGAAAAACCGGAAGGTGTGATCCTTCAGGTAGGTGGACAAACGGCGCTCAAGCTCGGAAAACGATTTGTGGAAGAAGGCATCAGGATATTCGGGACCGATTTTGAAATGATCGATTTTGCAGAAGATCGCGGTGAGTTTTCCAAGTTTCTGAAGAAACTGGATATTCCATTCCCTGAGTATGGCACCGCAAGAGAAGTGGAAGAGGCCGTTAAAATTGCAGGTAGAATTGGGTATCCGGTTCTGATCCGGCCAAGTTATGTACTTGGTGGGCAGGGCATGCGGATCGCGGTAAAAGAGGAAGAGCTTCGAAAGTATGTGGCCAATATCCTGAAAACCCATCCTGAAAATGCCTTCCTGATCGATAAATATTTGGAGCATGCGATAGAAGTGGATGTAGATTCAGTCTTTGATGGTGATCAGCTTCACATTGCCGGGATCATGCAGCATATTGAGCCGGCGGGTGTTCATTCAGGTGATTCCACGGCTGTACTGCCCCCATATTCTCTAAGTGACGAGGTCATCAAAACCATTGAGGAATACCAACTGAAGATCGCAGAAAATATGGAGATCCTTGGATTTCTTAACGTGCAGTATGCGGTGAAGGATGAAACAGTGTATGTATTGGAGGCCAATCCAAGAACTACCCGTACAATTCCATTCCTGGCCAAAGCAACACAACGACCGGAAGCCGCCATAGGTGTGAAAGTAATGCTTGGGGCCAAACTCAAAGAGTTTGACCTAACCTCAAAACTGGAAAACTGGGCGATCAAAGAACCTGTCTTCCCATTTGATAAATTCCCGGAAGTGAAAAAGGAGCTTGGTCCAGAGATGAAATCAACCGGTGAGAGTATTTATTTCGCCAAAGATTTTAACGATGAGCACTTCAAAAAGCCTTATGAGTTCAAGAGCTTGTATCTTTCCAAGTAAATTTAAAAATACCGCTAGACCTGATATTTTCCGGGTTTAGCGGTCCTTTTTTAAAAAAGCAGGTCTTAAAACTGTATTGCCAAAATCATTCTAAGGCATTTCTATAACTGTATTCAAGATAAGGCAATTCATCTTTTTGCCCCCCCCATACGTTTTACATTAAAAATACCTTCTTAAGCCAGCACTTTTGCTTTGTAATAGATTACCCTACGGAGGTTATGGAAATATAATTACAAGTATAAAAGGGGGCGTATTTCAAGTTAAATATCAGGGTTTCATAAACTGTTGCAGGTATTAGTTTCTAAGAACTAATCAATTTAACAGGAGATGAATATGAAAACTTTTATAAGATCCACATCTGTGATCATGATGGTTTTATTTGCGTCTGTTAGTGTATTTGGCCAACAAACGGTTCAGCAACAAATGCAACAACAGCAACAGCAAATGCAGCAAATGGTTCAGAAGATCAACCAACTTCAGGAACGAACACATGCATTAAATCAGGAAATGACCCGCCAGATGCAGCAAACAAAAAACGAAGAGTTCCGAAATCAATATCAAAACATGTATCGATTTAGTGAACAATTGGGTTTAACGATAGGTAACCTTAAAAATGCAGCAGAACGATGCACGCTTATGTTACAAGATCGTGAAATGGCTCAAGATCGCGTTATGCAGGGTGAGATGGAACAACTTCGCCAAAGACTTAATGACATGACCGGTCAAGCTGAAGAAGCAGTAAAAGCAATGGAAAGAATACGCGATAGACTACGCGAGAAAGATAATACTCAGCAAACACAAAATTGAAATAACGGAGCAGTTTCAATTAATCGGTCAAGATCAGAATGGGAGGGTCTATGATATTCAGGTCACATATCCAGGGTACATTGTTGGGCATCTTATTTGGAGTATTCTTAGGAGCTGGTTGCGTTCATGCACAAAAACTTTCCTACACCGGAAGTATGCAATATGCAACCGGCTCATATTTTTTTAGCGAAAACACAGAAAGCTTTTCTTTTGTAAATGGTATGATGATATCAGGCGATAAAACCACCATCTCATTCTCTGTTCCATTTATATATCAAAACTCTCCATGGATCTCGTATGGTGCTACAGGATATATTCCAACAGGGGGGTCACAGCACGGGTCACTGACAGACTCAACCGGTCGGAGACCGGGAAAAGGGGGTGGAGGAAGCGGAATGGGGAAAGCCTCGTCATTTACTTCAAGAGTTACCTCTGCTTCAGATAGTATCATAACTTTGCCCGATACCGCTTCATATCAGAGCTCCAGTTTTGGTGACCCAACGATCTATGCCAATATAAACTTATTCAGATCAAGCTCAGGGTATACGAGCCTTCAACTGAATTCAAATCTAAAAATTCCGATCACAGATCCTGCCAACGGATATGGAACCGGTGAGTGGGATTTTGGAGTGGGTACATCCATATCACAACGGTTTTTAGGCAACAATTATCTTTACTTAGATATAACGAAATGGTGGTTTGGAGACATGCCAGATCTTGAATTGCAGGATCCTATTTCATTTAGTATAGGTTTAAGCCGGTCCTTAGCTCAGGGAAAATGGCTTTTAAATACTACACTAAGTGGATTTACTGAGATCATCAACGATTATGAGCCTCCCCTAAATGCCGGCATCGGTATTGGATATTTCGTTTCCTCAAAAGTGGCATTGAATAGCACATTTACAATGGGATTGACAGAATCTTCTTCTGATGCGGCTATTGGATTAGGCTGGTCAGTTAAGTTTTAAGCTCCTTTCCCCTTTTTGTTGTTCACTTCATTGATTTCTCTTTAAATCTAATTTCAAAGAGTCCTTAAATTTTGATGAAAACACCCTTATCTTAGCACGTATAAATAAAAATCCAAGGAAGTGAGGTTCTACGCTGAGTGTAGCATGTCAAAATGAATCAGCGAGTCAACTATGTGTAAACCTCAAAATTAAAATTATCTGTGATCCAAGAAGCTAAGAAGACCCTAAAAGAAACCTTTGGCTACGACACTTTTCGCCCCCTTCAGGAAGATGTTATCAGTCAGGCACTCAAGAGAAAAGACGCACTTGTAATTATGCCAACCGGAGGAGGTAAATCCCTTTGTTATCAGATTCCTGCTCTCATTTTTGACGGCTTGGCTGTTGTGGTTTCACCACTGATCTCTTTAATGAAGGATCAGGTTGAGCAACTTCGTGAATATGATATCAATGCAGTTCACCTAAACAGCTCGCTTTCACCGGAAGCTTACGGTTACAATCGCCGTCAGGTACTGAATGGGAAAGCGAAACTACTTTACATTGCCCCCGAAACGCTTCTTATGGATAAGACCAGAGAGCTCTTAAAGGATATTAAAGTTGACCTTTTTGCTGTAGATGAAGCACATTGTATTTCTGAGTGGGGTCATGATTTCCGCCCTGATTATCGGGAACTAGCTCGAGTTAGAAAAGAGATATTTCCGGATGCAACCTGCATGGCTTTGACTGCAACCGCTACGCCAAGGGTTCGGGAGGACATCAAAAAAACGTTAGAGTTCGGTGAATCTGAAGAATTCATAGCCAGTTTTGACCGTCCGAACCTGTTCCTGAAAATAGCGGATAAAGAGGATGCCACCAATCAGGTACTTGATTTCTTATATACACGTAAAAACCAATCCGGCATTATCTACTGTATATCACGCCGTCAGGTTGATGAACTATATCAGGCATTGGATGATGAGGGTTATTCAGTGAAACCTTATCACGCGGGATTATCTGACCGGGACCGGGCTATCAATCAGCGGCAATTCATTCGGGATGATGTGCAGATCATTGTGGCTACCATCGCGTTTGGTATGGGTATCAACAAACCGAATGTTCGTTTTGTGATGCACTACGATATGCCACAGAACATCGAGCAATATTATCAACAAATTGGTCGTGCCGGGCGTGATGGGCTTCGTTCTGATTGTGTGATGCTATTTAGCTACAACGACAGACATAAGATCAAATACTTCATCAACAAAAAAGAGGGACAAGAAAAAGAGGTCGCTGAAAAACACCTGGATGATCTTGTTAAATTCATTGAAACCAAAAAATGCCGGCGCGTACCTTTGATGAAGTATTTTGGGGAAGAATACCCCAAGGATGAGTGCGGTATGTGCGACAATTGTCTCTCAAAAGATGAGAATGTGGAAGACTTTACACTGCAGGCACAAAAGTTACTAAAGTGTATTTCAGAGTTGGAAGAGAGTTTTGGGAAAACACAGGTCATAAATGTCTTAAGAGGTTCAAAAGCGCAAAAAGTACTGGAATTAGAGCATGATAAACTGTCTTCACATGGCTCAGGAAAAGAGTGGTCAAAGAATCAGTGGGAGCAGCTCTCGAGAATGCTGATCCGCCAGGATTACCTCTCAAAAGGGGAACATGCGGAGTTGATCATAGAGGATAAAGGGCACTCTGTACTGAAAGGTGATGAAAACGTCTTCGGAACACTGGACAGAACAGCTACAGCCATGAGCACAGAAGAGGCTTCACGCGTTGCAAGTGAAGTGGAAGCTGAATACGATGAAGATCTTTTTGAGATTCTGAGGAAAGAGCGTAAGAATATGGCAGATGAAAAGGGAATACCACCTTATACCATCTTTCCAGACACAACACTTATGGAAATGGCGTACTACTATCCAAAAGACAAGGAGCACCTATTGCCATTATATGGTGTTGGTGATGTAAAATTGAAAAAATATGGAGCCGCATTTATTGGCATTATCAAAAAATATACAGCTGAGCACGATATCGAATCCAAAAAAGATTCTCTTGAGGAAAAAGTTGAAGAGCTTGAAAGTGTAGAACTTCATCAGCAGATCGGTAAAGCATTTAATGATGGGCAATCGATCGCTCACCTTGCCGAAGAGCATGGTGTAAAGGAAGTCACTATTCTGAATCACCTCAAAGATTATTTAAAGGAAGGCAATGACCTGCGACTGGACGGTATTACGGATGCAACCAGTCTATCGCTGCGCCAGCAAGATGAGATCATCAAGATCTTTGATGAAAAAGGGTCACATATGCTTAAAGTGGTGTATGATAGAATGAATAAGAAGATCGGGTATGATCAGATACGTATCATGCAGTTATATTATATGGCAAACGAAGCAGCGGAAAAGAATTCTTAAAGGTTGTTTGATCAGGTATCAGCCGTTAACAATCGTCTCTAATTGGAATTGAAACTGAAAATTCGGCACCCCCTTCAGTCCTATTGGTAACATCGATATCACCACCGGCCTGACCTATGATCTCACTCGAGATCGCGAGGCCCAGACCAAGCCCAAATTCTGCACCCTGATTTTTAGTGGTGAAATTTGGTTCAAAGATCTTGGGTATGATGTTTTCAGGAATCCCCGGGCCTGAATCTGAGATCCTGACAATAATAGTTTCATTTTTGGCTTCAGTGGATATTCTCAGAGCACCCTGGTCCTTCATCGCATCGCAGGCATTCACGATGATATTAGTCCACACCTGATTAAGGTCACCTATATTAGCGCAGGTTTTAGGAATATCATTGAGTTTCAGTTCCAGGTCTATAAATTTAAGACGGTTGCTCAGCACCAATATCGTATCCTGTATACCGTCGCGAATATCAGCATACTCCTCTTTATTTTGATCCTGCCTACTATAGCTTTTCAGACTTTTTACGAGGTTTGCGATCCGGTTACTTGCAATTCGGATGTTGTGGATCATCTTGCCGGCTTCATAATGATTGATAAGGGTATCCATCTCACCCTTTTTCCGGTTTTCATCAATTAAATTCAGGGCTTCATCTGACATATGGGCCAGTTTTCTAACCGATGAACGGTCGTGAACCCACGGGTATCGCTTTTCGATCATTAACATCCGTTCACGCTGTGTATTACTATCAACCGGTTGAGATTGCAGACCCAGTTTGAACAGTTTGTAAGAATAGTGGCTGCTTTCAAATTTTGAATAGATATCTATCAGGTTTTCAGCTGCTCTCATCAAAGCGGAAGCCGGATTGTTGACCTCATGAGCAAAGCCTGATACCAATTCACCAAGTGTAGCCATTTTTTCCTGATGTACCAGCATTTGGTGGGTTTCTTCTAACTGAGCGTAAGCTTTTTTGAGATCATTTCGCTCTTTATTGAGTTCTTTGCTAAGAAGGTGAGTTCTGGTTTGCAGCCTGAGGTTACTCTTATACCGCTGGATCATATTATTCAGCATTAGCTGTTGTAGCGGGTGCTTTAACCTGGGATGATCATTCAAATATTGTTCAAACTGTTGGGGTCTCATTTTCAAAGCCTGACCCTTTTGTGAGATTCGACCACTGGTTAGGGTAGGCTCACCGGTGGTGAATGCAATCAGTCCGGCAAAGCTGCCGGGACCAAGGGTAATAAGTTTTACCTCTGATTCATCAGGTTGAGTGCGGGTTAAAGTAATGTTACCTTCAAGAACCAGATACATGAATTCAAGAGAGTCACCCTGAGAAAAAAGCAGATCACCCTCATTAAGATCCATAAGTCGATCTTTTAATTCAGGAAGTTCATTGATCAACCTCCGAATAAAATTAAGGATGGCTTGTGTATCATTTAGCCAGGATATGCCCTGATGGTCATTCATCTCAATGGTCAGTCATTTTATGTTTTCGCATAGCTTCTGAAAGCTTTTCTGCATCAAGTATCTGCATATATGCAAGTAAGTTCTTTTCATTTTCGATCACATAATCAGTCAGTTGATCTCTAACCACTTCCTGCAACTCCTCCTCCGTCCATGGTTTGGAAATGTAATGGTCGAGATCAGCTTTATTGATCGCTAAAATTGTATCTTCGTGCCCTGCCTGACCGGTGACCAATACTTTACGGCTTCCTGACGTATTCTTATTCTTCTGCAGTTCAATGAGCAGGTCAACACCATTTTTTCCGGGTAAGACGTGATCGCAAAGTATCAATCCGATCCTGTGACCATGATCCAGTATATATTCAATAACCTTCATGGCCTCAGTTGTATCGTTTGCTGTCTCAACAGGGAAGAACGATTCGAAGTTCTCCAGATCTTTGACAAGTGCATCCATTACTTCAAGCTCATCTTCAACGATCAGTATATAAATTTTGTGATCCATGGTTTTCTAATTTATGATTAACGGCCAGTAAAACAAGGCGTAAAGGGTTACCATTAATAGCCCAAAGATTCCTACAACGAATCCTGCGCGTGTCATATGTTTTGTTTTAAGTGTACCCATGCTTATTGCAATAGCATTGGGTGGTGTAGATATCGGAAGCATCATGGCCAGACTGGCACTTACTCCTATTACCAAACTGATCAGAACAAGGCTGAAACCTTCTCCGGCCACTCCTGAAGTAGCCAAGCTCACCGCCAATGGGATCAATAGGGTGGCTGATACGGTATTCGATAAGAAGTTGGACATGACTATGGCTACGAGACTGAAGATGACGATCATGAAAACCGGCGAGAAAATACTCCATTCAATATTTGTTATGATCCATTCAGCTAATCCCGTGCTTTCCATTGAAATTCCAAGTGAAATACCCCCTGCAACCAGCCAAAGAACTTCCCATGGTAGCTGACGAATCCCATCTTTGTCGAGTATACCTGTGAGTGCAAGAACAGTTACCGGTATCAAAGCGATGATACTGCTTCCAATGCCGTGCAAACTTTCAGTAACCCAAAGTATTACGGTAGTGCCAAACACCAGGTAAACAAGTATTGCAGATGAATTCTTTTGAAATGTACCTTTAAGGTCCATTGGAATGGTTTCTGTTTCAGGCTTGAACATCCATAAAAGTACCAGCCATGTAACGAACAGTACAATAAGTACCAAAGGCCCTGCCAATATCATCCACTCTGTGAAAGCAATATCGATTCCCTGATTCGATAAAGCCCCAATGACTACGGCATTGGGAGGGGTTCCGATGGGGGTTGCGATACCACCTATGTTAGCCGCAAATGGAATACTTAGGGCAAGTCCGATTCGTAAAGGATCTGAGGCCTTTGTTTTGGCAATGATCGGTAGGATCACTGTCATCATCATTGCAGTGGTAGCGGTATTACTCATAAACGCAGAAAGCAAACCTGTAACAACCATTAGTCCGAGTACAATGTATTTTGGCTTTGACCCAAAAGGCTTTAACAAGATCCGGGTAAGATTTTTATCGAGATCGTATTTAACAGCAGAGTCGGCCAGGACGAACCCGCCTAAAAAAAGGATAATGATGGGATTGGCAAGGGTTCCGATAAAATCAGTGTAAGTATTGGGTGAATACTCTGCCGTTACCTCGGGAAATAGCAGTCCCTGTTTACTTAGAAAAAAGACATGAAGCAGGATCACCATTATGGAGGTTGCGTAAATGGGAACCGGTTCGAGCATCCAAAAAATGGCAGCAATGATGAAGATACTTAATGCTACATGGCCGGCTTCAGAAAGCCCGGGAATGCTTAAAAAAAACGGAATGATGAAACCAATGATCCCGATCAGTATGGAGACATGATCTTTTGAGATAATTTTCATGGTGTTAACCTGAATACGAATACTTAATGAGTTTGTGAGTGCATGTAGTATAGGCGTTCTTTGCGAAAAGTTTGTGAAGATTAGGAACCAGGTACGTAATGACTTTCAAATATTGATTTATACTGTTACCATGTGGTATGATCCTTGAACCAAGTATATTATCCAAGCTTTCCTCCCTCGAACTTCGGGCAAAGAAGATCGTGGAGGGCTTTATTTCAGGTTTGCATAAAAGCCCATTCCATGGTTTCAGTGTGGAGTTTGCAGAACATCGGCCATATAACCCGGGGGATGATTTTAAACATATCGATTGGAAAGTATATGCGAAGAAGGAGCGGTTTTATGTAAAACAGTATGAGGAGGAGACCAATTTAAGGTCGTATATCATGCTTGATACCAGTACCTCCATGAACTTTAAATATTTTGCCGAATGGAGTAAGCTAAGATATGGTATTCACTATGCGGCTTCGCTCATGTACCTTATGCATCGTCAACGTGATGCCTGTGGACTCATTCCTTTCAATTCTAAAATTGACGCCTTTATTCCCGCGAAATCTACCTATGCTCATTTACGTCAAATTTATACAGAGCTTGAAAGGGAACTTATCAGGGAAGAAAAGGGAAACGGTGAAAAACGTGTAACAGCCTCTGCTCAGGCAATTCATGAAGTAGCAGAACGATTAAATCACCGCAGTCTAGTGGTTATTATCACGGATCTATTTGAAAACGTCAGCGAGCACAGTGAATTGATCTCAGCCCTTAAACATCTGCGACATAGAAAACATGAAGTTTTATTGTTCAATGTTCTTGAGAAGAAGAGTGAGAGGGACCTCGATTTTCCCGACCGGCGCTTTGTATTTGAGGATATGGAGTTGGGTGACGAAGTCGAAGTACTACCGGCTCAGGTCCGCAAAGACTACCAGCAAAAAGTAGAAGATTATACAAAACAATTCAGAATGGCCTGCAGCGAATTTGAGATCGATTTCGAAGAAATGGATACGCAGGCTCAGTTCGATCAGTCTCTTCTGGCATACCTGACCAAGCGGCGAAGATTAGGGTAGTTTTGTTATTGGTTATAAGTGAAACGATTACACGATTAACCATAAACGAATACTCAAATAACGAACCTACGTCACCTTTTGATTTTTCAATATTCGGTTTAACAAAGTTGGTGAAATACGCTGTACCCAAATAGCCATTCTTTCCTTAAAACCGGTAACATATATCTCTTCTTTTTGAGCTGCGATCTTAGGCATTACTTTTTCGACCATCTGTTCTGCTGTCATAGCATTTTTATGGGCATCTCCCATCTTGCCGAACTCAGAGCCATCAGCTGTCAATGCGTTTTTGCTAATATCTGTTTTTACAAATCCCGGACAAAGCAAGGTTACAGCTATATTGTGTTCATACATTTCTTGCCTAAGTGAATTAAAAAACCCCTGGACTGCATGCTTGCTGCCTGAATATCCTGACCTGAATTTGGTTCCGATCTTTCCGGCAACACTGCTGGTCACAATAACATGCCCTGTATTTCGCTCAACCATATGTGGTAAAACTTGCTTAGTAAGGGCGATGGCTCCAAAATAATTGATCTCCATCAGCCTTCTATACACTTCCATATCTGTTTCCAGAACGGTAGAGCGCTGACTGATCCCCCCATTGTTCATTAAAACATCGATCTGTCCAAATGCTTCAAAAGCCTCCTTTGTTTTTGCAGGAAATGTTTCAGGCTTGGTAAGGTCAAGTGGCAATACTTTTATCTTTGATGAATCCTTATCAAGCTCGTTTTTTACCTTGATCAATGCATCCTCACGACGCGAAGAAAGTATCAGGTTGGCACCAAGTTTATATAGTTTATGTGCAAAAGCTTTACCTATACCAGAAGAGGCTCCTGTGATCCATATGGTTTTTCCTTGGTAATTCATGTGTAAATTCTGATTTTTAGAGCGAAAGATTTTTCAGGCCATTAGTATTAGGGCTTAAAGGTAATATTTTCTTGATTATCTTTACACTGTAATACTTTAAACACCTTAACATAAACCTGCACGATGAGCAACAAACATACCATACTTTTGATGGAAGATGAGGAAGAGTCAGGCGAGATGCTGGCTAACTTCCTGGAACTGAATGACTATAAAGTACTATGGGCCAAGGATGGGAAGCAAGCTCTCAAATACATAGAAGAGAGTGCGAATGAAATTCACCTGGCGATACTGGACATCATGGTTCCCCATCATGACGGAAAAGAGATCTGCAGTAATATCCGTCAGCATCCGGTCATCTATGATATACCTGTATTGTTTTTGACTGCTCGTGATGAAGAGCAAGATGAGATCGAGGGACTGGAACTCGGTGCCGACGATTATATTAAAAAACCGGCCAGTCTAAATCTTGTTAAAGCGCATGTTGAGACTCAGCTCCGCCGCCGATCACCTGAAAAAAGCAACTGGATTCAGTATGGTAAAGTGTATGTGGACCTCGATTCCAAAGAAATGTATATCAATGAGGAGTTGATAGACCTGACACATACTGAGTATACCATAGCCGAAATGATCTTCCAAAATCCAAAATTGGTGTACAGCCGGCAGCAGATCCTTGAGAAGATCTCTGATGAGGAAAAATTCGTTTTTGATCGGACCGTGGACGTTCACGTGAAAAACCTGCGTTTAAAAATGGGGGATGAAGGCAAGTTGATCAAAACTTACAGAGGCGTTGGGTACGGTTTTAATAAGGAGTACCTTCACGCATGAAAATACGCTCTAAACTAGCTTGGACCTATGTCATACTTCTGGTAATAGGTATCATTACAATTAGTGCGTATTCAATATTGACAATTCGCAGCTTTTTACTGGAGGAAGGGATTGAGCAATTTGAGAAGGATGCCCTATCCATGGCTTTGGCCGCCGGGAGTTTTAAACAGGATGATCAATTTGACCCTAAGATCGTAGATCTGGCTGAACTATCGAATTATGAGGTAGCGGTGTATGATAAAAGTGGAAACCGTTTTCTGACCTTTCCCGATGAAGCTTTCACAAATGTCGCAACTTCGCTTGATAACGCCCTTTTGGCAGAGCTTGAAAAAAGAGACGGAGAACCGATCGTTGAAAATACTGAGGCCTCTCAGAAACTGGTCGCTTATGTTGATCTGGGGGATTCTGATAACTCAGCTCAATACCTGAGGATAAGTCAGGATAAAAGCCAGTACTATGCGGCCGTTGCAAGCATACGGCACATCATTTATGCAGGCATGTTCTTTTCTATTGGTGCTGTAATTGTGGTAAGTTTTCTATTTGCCCGTTATATAGCTGCTCCAATACTGCACCTTAATGCAGCCGCTCTTGATATTGCAAGGGGTAACCTTGATCGTAAGATCGACCTGAAAAGAAATGATGAGTTTGGAACACTGGCAGATTCCTTAAATCATATGGCCAAAACGCTAAGAGCTGATAATGAGAAGCTTAAAAAGCTTAATATGAAGCAGAGTCAGTTTTTTGCAGATATAACTCATGAGGTGAGAAACCCACTGCATACAATATCGGGTGCACTTGAAATGCTGGAGCTTGAAAACCTTCCACCCGAGAAGAAAAAACAATATATGGTTACTGCCCAAAAACAGATTAAACGTGTAGCCAGGCTCTTTGAGGATATAAAAACCCTTCAGAGGTATGATTTTGATGAAAGCTTTATCAACAGAAAAGACTTTGATCTAAATGACCTGGTATATGAAGTGGAGCAGGCCTATCAACCGATAGCACATAAAAAAGGTCTTGAATTGGATACAACCAATACATTCTCTTGTATGGTAAATGCGGATCCTGATAAAATAGAACAGGTGCTCGATAATCTTGTTTCAAACGGAATTAAATACACACAGTCAGGTAAAGTTGAGGTTAGTTTTAAGAAGAAAGATGACTTAGTTGAAATATCTGTGAGTGATACTGGCACAGGGATCGGAAAGGAGCACCTTGATCGATTGTTTGATCGCTTTTATCGTACAGATAAGGCCCGTTCAAGGGATAAGGGGGGTACCGGTTTGGGCTTGTCAGTTGTGAAAGGCATATTGAATGCTCATCAAACGGATATCAAAGTGGAGAGTAAAGTTGGCAAAGGAAGCCGGTTTTATTTTAGTCTCCCCATCTTGAAGTGAAATATGAGGAGGTAAAAGCAGCTATAGCGCCTCCTGTAAGTGGACTCATGATATACAGTACTGAATAGATATATGAATCGCCGCCTTTAACAAGGTCGAATAATGCGGTTCCTGCAGAAAATGCTGGATTCAATACGCCACCGGAGAAGGGAGATGCAGCCATTAGCATTCCGGTAAAGGTTAGGCCAACGATCAGTCCCATAAACTGATTTTTCCTGTGGAGATTGGAGAGTGTAAGGGAAAGCATCACGCTTACAAAAATTGCTGTAAAGAATACCTCCGAAAATACCTGTTCATATAAATCGGTGTCAACAGGTGGTTCCAGGTAAAAAACACTGTTTGCAAATTCAAATATGAGGAATGAGGCGAAAAAAGCACCAACGACTTGGCAGAACAGATAACCCAGAAGTTCAGAAAAAGAAAGTTTCTTTTTAAAGAAGAATGCGAGTGAAATGGCTGGATTAAAATGAGCTCCTGAGTTGGGATACCCAATATAGACCAAAGCCATTAATGTTAAGCCAACGGCAAGCGGGTCTCCGGAAATCCCAAAAACCATGACAAGGAAAAATGTGCCAACCGCCTCGGTTACATATGCTTGCATACCCTATATGTTCGTGATGTATAAATGTTTATCGATGTCCTTCCTTGGTTCTGAAACTACCTGCCAGGCACAGAAATTGCAACTAAAGGTTGATGTTTTTTGTAAATAGCTTTTTAAGATTTATAAATAATTGACTTCACATAGGTTTAGAAAAAGGATATTTTGAGTGAAATCAGGATATTTACATGAAGTTTTTTAAAAAAATGAAAGATCGCTGGGGAATTCAGAGCACCTGGCAGTTAATTATAATTTTGATCGTTTTTGCTCTGACCGGCATCAGTGCGCTATATTCGAGACGGTTTCTGTTTCCTCTGCTAGGTATTGAGTCAGAAGATCCATTTTGGTTTAAAACATTGATATGGGCAGTTACCATCTTTCCAATGTATAATATATTCATTTTGATCTATGGGGCAATGTTTGGTCAGTTTGATTTCTTTTGGGGAAGGATGAAAAAAATGTATGAAAGAATGGCACCACACAAATAATGCCTGTTCATCGATATCATACTCAGAGTTTCTTTGATCTTTGCTTCAGCTTAAAAGGCAGTTTCTCTGTAACCAGGTCATAAGAATGTTTGATGAGTGCCAGGATCATCTCATCAGGTAAGGAGCCGGTTGTTTTAACAGTATTCCAGTGCTTTTTATTCATATGATACCCTGGAATGATCTCCTCATAAATGTCACGAAGCTCAAGGGCCCACTCAGGATCACACTTAAGATTAATACTTTCAAAGGTATCCACATCGGTTAAGGCATAGATCTTTCCCAGGACCTTGAAGACAAGGGTATTCTCATCAAATGGGAACTCCTCTGCTGAGCCCGGTAAGCAGGAACAGTAGTTGTAAAAAGCTTCAATGTTCATGAGTTAATTCACGATCTCATAATCTGAACGAAAGTTTTCAGCTAACCCGGCGGATTTTGCGGCTATATAATTCATAAGGTCCGGCGTGACCACGCCTATAAAGCTATCTGACCAGGTAGATCCCATGGTTTGAATGTCATTATTAAGCGGTAACTTAACGGGCTGGAAAAACTTTAGTTCAGCTGCAAAAGGGTGTATGCCTCCCACATCACTCATAATATTTATGTGGAGATGTAATAACGGAAGCTGATCAGACCGTTTAAGCGTTTGTTCGTCAATTATGTTGACCGGTAGTTCGTCCAGCTTGCCTATAACCAGCTGGCGAACGCTATCTAGATCAAATGGAACTGATTGAAGAGTTAGAGGGCGCTCAATATTAACGGATACCCCAAATTCCTTGATACCATAGAGAGAGTTTCGTTCACGGATCACCTCATTTTGAGCCAGTGACTGACTGCTGAATATTAAAAGGATCAAAAATGTGAGAGATAAGTGCCGGCGTTTCATGTCGATAATAGTTTAATGGTAATTGAATACTTACCTAAGCATTTTGATGCCAAACCAGATCCAGCCTGCTATGAAGGCAACACCCCCGATCGGAGTTATAGCTCCCATCCATCCGATACCGGAAAGACAGAGGGTATATAAGCTTCCTGAGAAAATTAGAATTCCTGCTAAAATTAATGATGCCGGCCAGGTTATGGTCACATCAAACTGCATTCCTACAAGGGCGATTAAAAAAAGGCCTAAGGCATGCCAGGCATGATATTGAACAGCAGTTTGCCAGGTTTCAAGTCGTTCAGGTGATAACACATTTTTAAGGGCATGTGCTCCAAAAGCACCTGCAGCTACAGCTATAGCCATTAAAATGGCCGCAATGGCAATTATGATCTTTGGGTTAGACATTAGAGAGGTCTTTAATTAGGCAATTAGATTATGTGGATTATATTTTAATTCTGATACATTTACGAATGTGTGGTGAAGTGAAAAATCATAGATCAGAAAATTATGAAAATTGATGAAACTAAAATGAAAGAAAGACCGCCTGTTTTACAAAGGGTAAAACACGGGATTCTGGCCGGTTTATGGGGATTAGCCTTGTCATTTGTTCTTATGATTTTTATACCATACTTACATTTCATGTCGGTTTACGATCATCCACTTTACATGGCCTATATAGCCACCTGTATAATATTTGGGGGTATATATGGTGAGAAGTTTATCGAAACAATAGCTGTCAAAACAGATGATTGGTTTGACATAAAAACATTCTTTCGATTTTAAGTTCAGTCAGACTTGAATCCAATTTTCTTGTGGGTTCCATCGCAAAATGGTTTGGTATTGGAAGCACCGCATCGACAAAAGCTCATTTTTTTGCTACAAGTTTCTTGCCCGGTTTTTTCACCTGCCAGGACATAATTACCTTCAACCAGGAATGGGGCATTCTCATAAAGGGTGACCGATAACTCTCCTCCCTTGCCTTTAACGGGTTCGGTTCGCAATCTTTCCGGATCGTACGATGTATCTGCTTTAAAGCCGGCTTCGATATGTGTATTGTCACACAGTGGCTTGTTTTTGGATCTTCCGCAACGGCACATAGCCACCCTGGTATCTTTCAAAACCACATTTCCATCCAGGTCTTTGATCACCACTTCACCGTGTATATAAAGCGGACCATCCTCTTCAATCGTGATAATATTTTGTTCAGGTGGCTGTTCAGTTCGATCAGAATTTATAAATTCATAATGAAGTGCACCGGACGGGCATTTTTCAATGACTTCAGTTAGCTCATTTATTTCTGCCATGTCCGGTTTTATCCATGGTTTGCGATCAGTGTCAAAAACTTTAGGTAAACCACGAACGCATTCTGCTGCATGAATGCAACGTTCTTTGTCCCATGTAACTTTAATTTCATCAGTTTGGTAGCTCAGAATAGTTTCTTTCATGGCAGTCCTGGTTTGTTTTGAATTTGTAGGATTATACTTAAGTGAACGGTTCAAACCAAAAACAACCGTATTGGAGTCTAATATCAGGTAGATATTTCTATGATCTCATAGAGCTCTGGGATGTACGTATCCCAGCCGTAGGTATCCTTGAGTTTTAACCTCATCATATCCAGACTTTGGGGCTCTCCATGAACCAGAAATACATGTTCAGGCTTCTCAACGATTTCAGACGCCCAATCCAATAATTCTGTTTGATCCGCATGGGCTGAGAGTCCGTCAAGGATATCAACGTGGGCATTAACCTGATAATACTTCCCATAGAATTTGATCTCTTCAGCTCCATCAAGCAATTGCCGGCCACGGGTCCCCTCAGCCTGATAGCCGGCTAATAAGACGGTGGTTTCTTTACGATCGATATATTGCTGCAAATAGGTAAGCACCCGGCCACCTGTAACCATTCCACTTCCTGCGATAATAACCTTTGGCTGAGCATCATCAATGATCTCCCAGGTTTCCTCATATGATTCCACGATCCGAACGCGGTCTGTCATGTCTTTGTAATCTTGCTCGGATAATTTATGCCATTCAGGATGTTTGATAAAGGTTGACAAGGCTCGTGCTCCCATAGGGCTATCCAAAATGACCGGGAGTGAAGCGGGGATCTGATTTTTCTTGTGAAGCTGCCAGATAAGAAACATCAGCAATTGAGCTCGTTCGACCGCAAAGCTTGGAATTATCAGGGTTCCGCCTTTTTGAATAGTATCATCAATGTGCTGTTTCATTTTTTCCAGAGTATCTTCGTCAATATGTTTGCGGTCTCCATAAGTAGATTCCATAAACAACACATCAGCCTTTTCAGGCTTTTGCGGATCACGCAATAATGGGTCGTTTGGCCGCCCAATATCTCCTGAAAACACAAATCGTTTACCATATAGATCAAGTTCAATAAAAGTCGCCCCGATAATATGACCATTGTATTGATAACGAAACCTGATATGGTCGTCTATCTCGACCCATTTTTGCAATTCTTGATCACGAAACCGGCTTATAGCTTTTTCTGCATCCTCGGAATTGTATAGTGGTTCAGCCGGGTCGTGCTTGGTATACCCGTCTTTGTTAGCCCTTTCAGCATCTTCTTCCTGGATCTTTGCACTGTCCCGCAAAATGATCTCTGCAATATCAAGAGTTGGGGCTGTTCCAAAGATCGATCCCTTGAATCCCATTTTAACTAATCTTGGGAGATACCCGCTGTGATCAAGATGACCATGCGTTAATAACACAAGATCAATTGATGAAGCTTTCAAAGGAAGCTGTTGCCAGTTTAATTCTCTTAGCTTTTTAATCCCCTGAAACATCCCGCAATCTATCATAAGGTTCTTATCGGGAGTTTGGATGAGGTATTTTGAACCGGTGACCGTTCCTGAAGCGCCTAAAAAATGGATCTTGATGGGTGTGCTCATGTTTACCTCATATCATGGTTACAAATTTCGGTTGCTTCCCTATGAATGCGCTCCGCCTGCTTTTTACTAAACCCAAGCCTGATCAGAGTCTGAACATCTTCACATATTTGTTTGGCAAGTACAATGTCATTTTTCAATAAAAGTTGTTTCTCAGATTTATCAATAACCGAAAGACAAGTTACCGGATGGAGACTCGTTCTGCCTATCAGGTCTTTTAGACCATTATCCTTAGGAAAACTCCAACTTAGCAACTTTAGGTACACACACTGTGCATACTCTTCGGCATCGGTAGTGAATCTTGTGTTCGTAACCACCCATCCGGTATGGGTTTTATTTTTTAGTTCTGGTTGCTTGATCCATGCACTGTTAATATCTACAAAACGCGATCTGACATACAATGGGATGGTTACATTACTGCGGTGATTCTGCCGGTTATGAAATTTGCATTCCATTATTAGGTGTTCATCACCTTTTATGGCGATAACATCCACCTCGTGGGATACGCATTTACCTTTAACCACTTGACCAACCTGTGTTCTATATCCAAGTTTGCGAAATAGTTCTGAAATGAGAATTTCAAAGGGATAGCCGGAGGGTCCAAGATCAAGGAGGGCCTCTTTTAACTTATAACGTCCTGCAATTCGGGCAGACTTTTGCTTTAACAATCGGTAGGCTTCACGATATATCTTTTTAGTAGACATGCCATCTTTAAAATAGCCCCCCACCTCCAGGTCATTAATAACTGAATTAATGATGGGCGGTTGAGCTCCGGCATTATTCAGTGACCTTTTAAGCTTCGAAAGATCAAAAGTCTCTCTTTCACCTGTAGCTTTTATAACATCAAATGGCTTCATGGTATATGCTTCCGGTTTGTGGTTAACTGAAAGTATACAATAGAACTATAAAGATTGAGTGAGGGTAATGATTCTCACACAAATATATTTATGTGGTTAGTGAAATTGCAAAATGGAAGGAGCACAGGTAAATAAATGACATAAGGCAATGCCTGTCATTTAAATTAACAACAAGATTTGTGATCCTGAACCGGAGGGCAGGCAACATCACCATAGGAACAAAATACACAGCAATCACCCTTTTGCGGTTTGATCATGTTTTTACAATCAGGACATTGCCAAAAATATTGGCAGGAATTTGTAGGCATTTCCAAAGTTTTTTGAACTCCACAAACCGGACAGGTAATTGTTGATTGGGTAATTATAGCCATAGTAAATTTCCTATTCCATTTTCAGTAAACGGGCATTTATGGCAACGATCACAGTACTAAGTGACATTAAAATGGCTCCAACTGCGGGGCTTAAAATTACACCCCAGGCATAAAGAGCTCCAGCAGCGAGTGGTATGGCACCAATGTTATATCCGGAGGCCCACCAAAGGTTTTGAACCATTTTTTGGTAAGTACTTTTGGACAGCTTTATCAATGATGAAACGTCTTCAGGATTGTTTTTAACTAGAATAATATCTCCGGTTTCTACGGCCACATCCGAACCGGCGCCGATAGCAATTCCTACATCAGCCTGAGCCAAAGCAGGTGCATCGTTCACCCCGTCTCCGGTCATGGCCACCAGCTTGCCTTGTCCCTGAACTTCTTTAACCTTGTCGGCCTTTTCATCAGGAAGAACTTCAGCAAAGACCTGATCGATACCCAATTCACCGGCTACATAGTCTGCCGTTTGTTGATTGTCTCCGGTCAACATTATGCACTCAATACCCATGTTATGCAACGCATTGATAGCATTTTTTGAAGATTCACGAATTTCGTCTCCTAATGCGATGGCCCCAACCAAATCATTTTCTAGGATGACAAAAACTACGGTTTTTCCCTGGGATGAAAGGTTTTGAACATCTCCTTCAGGATACTCTAAGTCATTTTCCCGAATGTAACCGGGACTCACCACTTTTATGGATCTTCCATTTACCTTGCCTTCAATACCTTTACCTGTAATGGAGTTGAATTCATCAGGGTCCCAGGTTTCACCGGCCTTTTCCAAAATACCTTTGGCTAATGGGTGTTCTGAGTTTTTCTCAAGTGATGCCGCATATTTAAGGATCTCTTCATCAGTTTGATCATTACCAAAATTCAGAATATCAGTAACCGTAAAAGTACCCTCAGTCAGGGTCCCGGTTTTATCGAAAATGACAGCATCTAAATTTCTGGCTTGCTCAAATGCTGCTCTGTCACGAATTAAAAACCCATTAGTAGCTGCTATACTGGTAGACATTGACACAACAAGCGGTATGGCCAGTCCAAGTGCATGGGGGCAGGTTATTACCATAACAGCAACCGTTCGGTTCATCGCAAAATCAAAACTTTGACCCGTGAAGAAGAGCCATGCGCCAAATGTGATCAATCCGGCAGTAATGGCAACAATTGTCAGCCAAAAAGCAGCCCGATTGGCCAGATCCTGGGTTCGTGATTTACTTTCCTGGGCATCTCTTACCAGGCTGATTACCTGTGATAAGAATGAATCATCCCCGGTTTTAGAGATCTGTATAGTGATGGATCCTTTTTCATTGACAGATCCACCAATGACTTCATCGTCTTTTTGTTTACTTACCGGTTTGGACTCCCCTGTGAGCATGGCTTCATTGACACTTGACTCACCTTTCACAACCACCCCATCAGCCGGAATTTTTTCACCGGGTTTGATAAGAACTTTGTCGCCCTGCTGAAGCTCTTCGACCGGTACATCTTCAGTTGAACCATCCTCATTAACACGATGTGCTTCACCCGGTATCAATGCAGCCAATTCTTCTAAAGCTGAAGAGGCACTCATTACGGAACGCATTTCTATCCAGTGGCCCAATAACATAATGCCTACCAGGGTTGAAAGCTCCCAATAGAGCAGGTCGCCATCAAAGCCAAAGACCACAGCCGTGCTATAAAGGTAAGCAATAGAAATAGCGAGACCGATTAGCGTCATCATACCCGGCTGCTTTTTCTTGAGTTCATCTACCAGACCCGTGAGAAATGGCCATCCACCGAAAAAATATACAACGGTTGATAGAGCAGCGAGGATCCATTTATCAGCCATGAACCGCCAATCCACACTCAGGAAGTCCTGAATCATTGGCGATAAGGCCATAATGGGTATGGTCAGACCTAGAACCCACCAAAATCGGAATTTAAAATCCTGTACCATCTTTTTGTGATGCTCGTGGTGGGAGTGGTCTTCATGACCACTATGATCATGGTTTTGTTCCTTTTTTTGGTCATGTCCACTAGGCTTGTGCGAATTTTGATTATGGTCTTTATGGTTCATGTTCTTTTCCACCAAATTGAGTCGTTTTAAGTTTATCGGGATGACCAGTGAATTGCCGTGATTTTCCAATCAGATCCTTCTTTTCTCAGTACAGCTAATTCAAGTGAGGTAAGGTCAATCTCTCTTTCGGAATAGGTTCCTTTCATTGAGCTAACGGTGCTTACCCAGGCTGTATTCCCATCAAAGCTAACTTTTTGAGTTTGAGTTTCGCGGTTCATAGCCTTCAGGAATTTACCGTCAGAATGAAAATGGTGCGATAGATATTCCTCCTTGGTCTCCATTCCAGTCCCTTCTAATATCAGTGCATCACCAGCTAATAAATTTGATGCAGCTTCAGAATCATTATCAATGATTGCGGTTTTAAAGTTGTCCAAAGTCTTTAAAACCGTTGTTTCTTTTTGATTTGTTTGAGCCACCACGGTACCTGATAAGAACATTAGAAGTCCGCATAATTTAATAATTGATTTCATAGGTGCAGGTTTTTAAAGTTGCGACATTTCAATTTGGGAAATAAGAATTGAACCACTGCCTTGTATCTTTAGGCCCACAGGTCCGTTTTCAGGAGCATCACCGTGCCCATGAACTTTCATCTCCCTGTCAACATACCCTCTGAAATGTGACCCATCCCCAACAACACGGACAAAGAGTTCTCCTTTCGGCTCAAAAGAGCCTTGTTCAAATAGAGTAGTGTTACCGTTTTCAACTCTTCCTTGACGGATTACCCCCTCTTCATTCAGTGATACAAAGTCATAGTTTTCGGCATTCTGAAAATGATGTATGAGTTCTACTTCTCCATTAAAGTCATTCAGATTCAGGTAGTAGTCGATCTGGACATTTTGATATGATTTATGTGTCACAAACAGGTTTGACTGTTCTGAGGCTACAAGCTGGAGCTGAGGAGGTTCAGATTGTGTGATCATAGGCTTTAGATCCTGCACAGACCCCACTATCCATTGAAAATTAGTAATAAGATCACTGACGGAACCTGGGTTGATATTCCAGGACCAGTCTCCATTATCTTTGATGATGAATGAAGAATACATGGTTGTAACGCTATCCGTTGGTACTAAAGTCTTTTGTTCTTCTTTCTGCAAAAGCTGCCCGGTTCCGGCACCATAGCCATACACCATTTTTCCTCCATATTCTGCGGTTTCATATACCATGAATAACCCTGGTAAAACAGTTATAAATGCTATGATCCTGAAGGCTTTTTTCTGAAACAGGTCAAGCCAATGGAAGGCTATTCTGAGTAAGGAATAGAGAATAAAGAACCATAGAAGATACTCTGCCCATTCGGCATGTTCGCTTAATACAGACTGAGCTTCAGCCGGAAGGAAAACCGTATCAGCCGCAACGGTTCCACTGTAATAAGTAATTCCGGCAAACAGAGCTCCTGTTACATAAAGAACCGTATTCTTTATCTCATCCCACCATTTTTCTTTAATAAAAAGAGATACAAAATTAGCTAGTGCTGCAACCATCATTAATGCAATGGGAAAATGCACTAATAGCGGGTGAATGTTTGGGGCCCAATCAGGGGTAATAAATAGGTTCATGCTAATTTATTTAAGATTTATTGTATTTGAGTGTAGGCAAATATCGAGAGGCCAATCAGGTTTATAATGATAAAGAAGCTAACGGCAATTTTTTTCACTTTTCCTCCTCCTGCCATTTTCATCATCTTCATTGAATGGTTTTGTAGAAATCTTTTATTAAGCCAGATAAGAATGCCGGCAATGAATGTGAAAACGATATTCATCCAAAAGGTATAATCGATCTTGAACTGTGTAATTTCTGATACGACACGGGCACTTTCCGGAACAATTCCAAATACTGTGAACAGGCCATTCAGGATCAAAGCTGTAAGCACGATACTGATATACATAACACCTGCAATATATAAGGCTACCTTCCAGCCATAGTACTTGGCATTGATGTGAACCAGCGGAGGTACCATCAGGTCGGAATATATAAAGCCCATGATGCCTGCAAACAGCACGCCATTTTCATTCAATACGGTAGCCAGTGGAATATTCCCCATCGACCCGATAAAGGTTGAAGCAGCCACAAATGGAGCAATAAGAGCGTTTTCAACTGCCACCAGCCAACCCGGAAGGTGTTGAGCATCTGCTAAAAACAGAGCAGACCAAAACGATTCCGGGACTAGGACTGCTACAAACCCAGCAATGGTAAACCCAATTAAAATATCTTCCCAGGCCATTTTCCAATCGTTGACAAATTTATGCCCAACCAACTGCCATCCCTCTTTACTTTTGATCCTTTTTTTCCAGTTAAAATCATCCTCAAGGTCTCCGCCTTCAGATTCCACTTTTTCCCGGGCTGCTTCCATCCATCTTTTTGGATATGTGATCTTGATCAGGAAGCTGCTGATAGCAATCAGGATAAGACCACCAATGATCTCGGCTGCCAGATATTGCCATCCTAAAAAGATCAGTATCAGTATACCCAGTTCTATTACCAGGTTGGTGGAGGCAAACATAAATGCCACACCTGCAATAAAATGAGCTCCTTTTTTAATAAGTGCCCTTGCAGCTGCGAGAGCCGCAAATGAACACGAAGAAGAAGCTGCGCCAAAAAAGGTGGAAAGAGAGATGCTCTTGAGGTCTGCATTTCCCATGTACTCGGTCAATTTCCCCTTGGGAACGAAGGCTTGTATCATACCCGATACAAAATAGCCTAAAACAAAAGCCCAACCTGCTTTCCAGAAAAAGCCGAGGGCTGTTTTAGCTGATTCCCCGTATAACTGAATGAAGTTTTCCATGGCTTAGATAAAATTATTTAAATCTAGTTTTATCAAATAAGCACACTTTAAGTTTTCTACATGCTTTTAGTGTGCAGAGTAATGTTCATTAGTTATGATTCATCATTCCATTACTTTTTGTTGAATCCGATTTCATCTTCATTTCAGAATTCATCATTTCTCCACGCATCATTTGCATACACATCATATGCATGTTCCTCATGGAGGAATCTTCATCCATCATCATGGAATGATCCATGTCTCCATCAAGCATAGATCGCATCATTTCCATATGCTTTTTCATGCGTTCTTTCATTTCAGGATCGTTCATCATGGAGTTCATGTTTTCCATCATTTTAGAATGATCCATTTTTTGTGACTTCATCATTCTCTGCATCATCTTGGCTCGCATTTCAGGGTTATTCATCATGTGATCCATCATCATGGCTTGCATAGATGAATCCTGCATCATGATCATCATCTGTTGCTTTTTCTGTTCCATATTTTGTTGTTGGGCTATCGCTGTTACTGACAATCCTAAACTGATTAACAATAACAGTAACGTAGTTTTTATTTTTCTCATGACTATATATTTATTTTGATTTTTATAACTGTATCTAAAATAACATTTACTAACTGTCTAATCTTACATTATATCGATTCATGCTTATCGATTATCGTAAGATTTTATTACTCTATGACTTGAGGGCCCTGTTTACTATCCCTGATCCTGATCATGTTTTCAATAGGCATAATAAATATGATCCCATCACCTCTTGATCCCGTGGAGGCAGTCTGTTGAATGACATTAATAATTGATTCTACTTGATCATCAACAGCAGCTATTTCAATTTTTACCACTTCCGAATGCAAGGCAGGAAACTGAAGAGATCCATGAGCACTGCCCGGATCAGTATATTGACCGGCTCCTTCACCCCTGAAAACTGTAATACAACAATGGCCTTCCGAACGAAGCGCTTTGTAAACTTCTTCCAGCAATATGGGACGAATGTATGCTTTCACTAATTTCATGATACCTCCGTTGTTGGTTATATATTAATTCATTTGCTCAACGGTTTCTCCGCAATTGTGCATCTGAGTTCCATAAAAGGGGTTTTCAATATCTCTTTTATCGCTTATCCATGAACTTCCGCCATCATACATCGGGCAGTATTGTTTGAAAAGAGTTCCTTCATAACCTTCATCTTCGATCCGACTGATGAGTGTCTCAGAAATTGCTTTAAATTCAGCTCTTAATTCTTCAATTCCACTAAATGAATCCATTGAAAACATCTTGATATGTTCTTTGGCTGATCCAAAATCATCGTTCGCCAAGGCTTCCCGAAGTTTCAGGTATTCAGGAATCAATTCCTCCAGATCATTCTGCATTTGATGGCCGGAGTGATCCACTTTTGTTGCAACAGAGGACTCTTTCCTTTCAGCACTTTCCATATCCATATCACCATGATCATGTGCCCCGAGATTGACTCCGGATCCGGGGTGAGGATTCATCATACTGAGTTTATCACTAAGCTGAGCAGCCGCATCTACTTTAAAAGTGCCATTGGTTACTACACTCTCACCGGATTCCAATCCGGATTCAATAATGTATTCATTGCCGGCTTTTTTACCCAAAATAACCTCCCGTGCCTCGAAGGCTGGTGTTTCACCAATGGATACATCCACAAATACTATAGAACGAGAACCTGTCCATAATACAGCACTCCGGGGTATGAGTATCTGTTGCCCATCATCAGTTTGTGAAGAGATCACACCTTCGGCAAACATTCCCGGTTTCATCCTGTTCTGTGGATTGTCTGCGGTGATACGAACTTCAACCGTTCTGGATCGTTCACTCAAAAAAGGCTGAATAAAATTCACGGTGCCGGTGTAAGTCTGCCCGGGTACAGAACTAACGGTAAATTCAACCTTGTCTCCTTTATTCAGGTTACTGACTGATGATTCATAGGCTTCAAATTCGATCCAAACTTGAGAAAGGTCAGCAATACGATAAAGCATGGAGCCTTCATTAATATGATCTTCCCGTGAAATATCTATTTGGGATACATAACCAGAAACGGGGGAAAAGAAATCAAGTTCTTCCATCACTTCTCCTGACCGCTCGATCTGATCGATGGTCGCTTCGGGAAACTCCCACAGCATGAGCTTGCGGCGGGCAGACTCATATAACCGGGGGTTTTGTTCTTTAAAGCGTGCGGTTTCAAGAAGCTCACGCTGAGCGGTGATCAATTCAGGAGAATAGAAAGAAGCCAGTTTTTGCCCTTTGCGAACGTAATCACCGGTATAATCCACATACAGCTCCCGAACGCGACCCGGAAAATGAGCAGTCACATTAGAAACCAGGTTTTGATTTACCGCAACTTTACCGGGCAAACGTGTTTCTAGTACCGGTGTTCCTGTTCTGACCGGTGTGGTTTCGATCTCAGCCAACGCCAGTGCAGCTTTTGAAAATTGAATGGCATTAGGTCCCAGTGATTCCGACTTATCACTGTTTAGATCATCTGCCGGGATCAAATCCATTCCACAAATAGGGCAGTTTCCCGGTTCACTCTCCCTGATTTGAGGATGCATACTGCAGGTGTAAACCACATTGCCTTCCTCATCAGTATGAGTTTCAGATATGTGCTCTTTTAAGGTTTGTGGTTCTGAAGTTCCCCCAAAAAAGAGGTAACCCAGAAGAAGCCCGCCCAATAGAAGACCGGAGTAAATAAGTATGTTTTTCGTTTTCATGATGCGTGATGTTTTATTTGTGAATTTTTTTTAACGCTTAGTTTCAACACCGTTCAATTTTCGGTGTTGGATATTCCTTGTTCGATGTTCATGTTATGCTCACCCGTTAAATAACTGATATAAGCTGCTGCTTTATGTTGATCGGTTTTTGACTGAATGCGTTTGAGTTGGTATTCAAGTTGTTTGCGCTGCATTCTGAGGATCTCCTCGAATTCAGAACTATCTGATGAGTAGGCCTCCATCATAATGTTAATGGCCTGGGTGATCCGTTGGATCTGTTTGGTGTCATACAGTTGGTAGCGGCGGCGGGCATCCTGATAATCTCGTAATGCAGCATCAAGTTCGGTCTTCAGTGTATTTTCGCCCGATGATATTTGATGTTGTATATCCTGAATATTCCGCTCTGCCTGCTGAACTTTGGCTTTATTCTTTTTCCCAAAGATAGGAACCCGAAATCCTGCCATGACCATTAGGGCATCTTCACCGCTATTGGACACATTGGGCATATTGGTTTCACCGGTGAATATGTAATCCAGTCCAAGCTTGATCCCGGGTTTATTCTGTTTTTGAGCCAGTGATATCATTTCCTCAGACGACGCTTCCTGATATCGTAACCGATTCAGTTTTGGATTATGTTGCTGAATTTCAGCTAATAATTCCGTCCGGGTCTTAATTGTCGGTTCTTCAAGTGAATCAGGCATGGATAATTTGAAGACACTATTCCGGTTCAGTAACTCATTCATTTTTTGAAAAAGCACTTCCCGGTTATCTTTTAAGAGCTGGATCTGAATTTTAAGGTCCTCCTCTTCAATTTGCGCCCGAAGCACATCTACCTGTGTGGCACGGTCGGTTTCGTATCGGGCTAGGCTGAGTTCTACTAAAGAGTTAAGGATTGATAGGTTTTCTTCAGCGATACGGATGCTTTCTTCCATCTCATAGAGCTCTAACAAAGTTTGCTCAACCTTGTAGAACAATTGGTTTCGGCTTTCCTGAAATGCCTCAAAAGCGGCTTTTGCACGCAGGTCGGATGCAGACTGCTGATCTCTCAAAGATCCAAACCATGGAAGCATCTGTGAAATGGAAATACGTGCTTGTTGCGGTCCCACTCTCGTTTCAATGGGTTTGATGAAATAGGAAAACGAAACTTCCGGATCAGGCAGAGTTCCCAGAATAGGGCTTTCTTCCAGTGCCGATAAGTACTGCTGGTATTTCGCTTTTAACTGCGGGTTATTTTGAGCGGCTTCTTGTTGATATTGGGTGATCGTTTGGGCGGGTGCCGTGTAAGACAGCAGGAGTAGTAATACCATCGTAACTAAATGCAATGGGCGCAAAGATCTCGCAAAGTTCACGTAGGACTCCTGCTCGTTCCGAACGTCTCGTTCGGAATGCATGCCGGAACCTCCGGTTCCAACTGGATTGATTCGAGCTTGGTTGCCCTCTCTCTGGATTATAGCGGAGCTAAATCCTGTCTCTCTCCAAAGAGAAATAGGGTTCTTGCCAAATTCAGAACTGTGAAATCGAGTTAAATTCTTTGATTCTGGCCAGACCCTGTGTCCCTCCGGGAGGGACAGAAAAATCAGCTTGTTTGATTTTTCAGGGAGGTTAGTCAAAATAGCCTTCCTACCTTTGATTTGTTGATTTTTCATGACATTCTCCGTTTCATTTTAAATTCCTTCCACATGTAATACAGCACAGGGATCACCAATAATGTGATGACCTGCAAAAGCATCCCGCCTACACTTGGGATGGCCATAGGCACCATGATATCCGAACCTCGGCCTGTAGAGGTTAGTACCGGTAATAGTGCCAGAATAGTTGTGGCTGTTGTCATCAGGGTCGGGCGAATTCGTCTTGTACTTGCCTCGATAACCACTTCCCGTAATTCTTTAGGTGTTTTCGGTTTCTTACGGTCAAACAATTGATCCAGGTAGGTTGCCATCACCACACCGCCATCTGCAGCAATGCCAAACAGTGCAATAAAGCCGACCCACACGGCAACACTCAGGTTCACGGTCCCCATCTGGAAGAGATCCCGTAGGTTCTGGCCAAATAGGTCGAAGTTCAGAAACCAGCCCTGACCATATAGCCAGATAAGCAGGAAACCACCTGCCCAGGCCACAAAGATGCTGCTGAAGATCATGGCAGTTGTACTTACCGAACGAAACTGGAAATACATGATCAGGAATATGATGATCAGGGCAATAGGTAGAATGACGCTTAATCTTCTTTCCGCCCGTACCTGATTCTCGTAGTTTCCGGCAAATTCAAAATTGATACCGGCCGGAATGACCAGATCACCGGCATCTACACTCTCCTGAATGGTTTGGCGAGCATTTTCAACCACTTCGACTTCAGCATAGCCATCTATCTTATCGAAGATAACATAGCCAACTAGGAAAGTATCTTCACTTTTTATAGCCTGTGGGCCCTGACGGTACTTGATCTCAGCAAGCTGTGAAAGTGGAACCTGCACGTTCGTTTTAGTTGGAACCAGCAGATCACCCAGGGCTTCCGGATTATCCCTCAGTTCACGCGCAAAACGAACACGGATCGGGTATCGCTCACGCCCTTCAACCGAGGTTGAAACGGCCATACCTCCCACACCCATAGACATGAACTGCTGAACATCCTGAACAGATAAACCATAGCGGGCCAGCTGCTCGCGGTTCCAATGTACTTCCAGATAAGGTTTACCAACAATACGTTCAGCAAAAACGGATGAAGCTTTTACGCCTTCAGCTTTCTTCAGCACTTCTTCTAACTGTAAGCCAAAGTCTTCGATCTCTTGCAGATCACTTCCCTTTACTTTCACTCCCATAGGTGCTCGCATGCCGGATTGTAGCATGACCAACCGTGTTTCTATTGGCTGAAGCTTAGGTGCTGAGGTCGTGCCGGGTATACGTGCAGCGGCTACAATTTCTTCCCAAATATCATCCGGTGATTGGATGTGATCACGCCATTGGCGAAAATACTCACCACTTTCATCCGGGATCAGGTCTCCCTGATCATCTCTTTCAAACTCTCCTGATTCACCTACTCTGAAACGAATACGTCGCCCGTTCTCATCGGTTTTATATTCTGATTTGTAGAGGATAACGTTCTCGAACATGGAGATGGGAGCAGGATCCAGTGCCGATTCTGCCCGACCCATTTTGCCAACGACCATTTCAACTTCCGGGATGGCATTAACGGAAAGGTCAATTTTGCGCATTACGTCTTCTGCCTCTTCCACTCCGGCATGAGGCATGGTGGTTGGCATTAGAAGGAAGGCGCCTTCATCCAGTGCAGGCATAAATTCCTCGCCCAATCCCGGGAAGGTTTCAGAAGCTGAAGTCCAGGCAGATGTATCACTGATATTGATCCCAACCACATCTAAGCTCCTGGCCACAAAGCCGAATGTGGTGGCAAAGCCGAGCCATATCATAACACCAAAGATGAGGAAAGTGGCAGGGATGGCAAGAAACGTTTTTCTATGATCCAGGCACCAACTTATGATCTGTTGATAATATCTGATGATCAGCCAAAAGGCAGCGAGGATCAGTGCGATCACGATCACAATAAAGAATAGATTCCCGGCAAATGAGACCGATGGTCCAAACGGCATCCAGTATTTGGTCAGTAGCCAGGTTACTACTACAACAGCCAGTACGTTGTTCAGTAGTGATATTCGTTTTTGATAATTTCCACCTAAAAAGAAACCGGCTCCATTTATCAGCCCAAAACCCAGGATCAAAAATCCTCCCCAGCCCGAAATAGTGAATATGGTTACAAGCCCACCGATCACCAATAATCCGTTCCAGCTCAGCTTCAATTTTCTATTGTTGATCTTCAACCCGAAGAACCAATGAGCAAACGGAGGGATCAGTGTGATCGTGATAATGATGGATGCGATCAGTGCAAAGGTTTTGGTATAGGCCAGTGGTTTAAAGAGCTTTCCTTCTGCAGCGAACATGGTGAAAACTGGTAGAAAACTCACTATGGTAGTAGCGATCGCAGTCAGTACAGCACCGGCAACCTCAACAGTGGCATTGTAAATAACCTCCAATAGTGATTCATCATCCTCCATTTCCTCCATATGCCTGAGCATATTCTCAGATAGAATAACACCCATGTCCACAATGGTGCCGATGGCAATGGCTATACCCGAAAGGGCTACGATATTGGCATCAACGCCAAAGTACTTCATGGCAATGAAGGTCATAAGTACGGCAATGGGCAGCATGGCTGAGATAAGAACAGAAGTTCGCAGATTCATGACCATTATGACGATCACAATGATGGTTATCAGGATCTGAAGGGTCAGGGCTTCTTCCAGCGTACCTAATGTTTCTGATATTAGAGTAGAACGATCATAAAAAGGCACAATGGTAACCTTAGATTCCCTGCCGTCAACAAGGATCTTTGAAGGTAAACCGGCTGAGATCTCAGCGATCTGTGCTTTTACGTTATCGATCACCTGTTGGGGGTTAGCACCCTGCCGGGCCACGACCACTCCACCCACAGCTTCTGCTCCTGCCTTATCCAATGCACCTCGGCGTGGAGCGGGTCCCATACTCACAAATCCCACATCCTGAATGCGGACCGGTGTATTGTCCACGACTTTAACTACAGCCGATTCCAGATCTTTAAGGTCATTGATATAGCCAATGCCCCGAACCAGATACTCTGCATTGTTCATCTCGATGGTGCGGGCGCCGGTCTCCGCGTTGGCTTTTCGTACGGCATCTATAACCTGTGAAAGCGTGACCTCATAGGATTTAAGTTTATTTGGATCGATATCGACCTGGTACTCTTTCACATAACCACCAATAGAGGCAACCTCTGCCACTCCCTGAGCCCCGGATAACCCGTATTTCACATAAAAATCCTGAATAGAACGAAGTTCCTGAGGGTCCCATCCTCCTGCCGGTTCACCATTTGCATCCCTGCCTTCCAGTGTGTACCAAAATATTTGCCCTAAACCGGTGGCATCAGGTCCAAGAGCCGGCTTGGCAGCTTCAGGTATAGTGCCTGCCGGAAGTGAGTTCAGTTTTTCAAGGATGCGGGAGCGACTCCAATAATAATCCACATCCTCTTCGAAAATGATATATATGATGGAAAGACCGGTCATCGAATTACTTCGCACGGTTTTGATGCCGGGTACAGTTAACAGCTGCGTGGTCAATGGATAGGTGACCTGGTCTTCAATATCCTGAGGGGATTGTCCTTCCCAATCGGTATACACGATCTGCTGGTTCTCACCAAGATTTGGGATGGCATCCACCGGAACGCGATCGCGCGGCAGGAAATCTAAATTCCAGTTAAATGGCGCAACAGCAAGCCCCCAGCCTACCATGACCAGTAATAGTAGCACGGCCACGAGTTTGTTTTCCAGAAAAAACCGAATGGTTTTATTTAGCATGATTTCGTTATTGGTGGATTCGTTGATCGTAAAGAGAAACTTGAGCCTAGTTCTGAACCTCCCGGTTCGGAATGCTTGCAGGAACCCTGCCTACCGGACAGGCAGGCTCTGGTTCCAAAGAAGTTGATATGAGCTTGGTTGTCCTTACTGTCCTCTCTGATTTCCAGCAAAGCTGAAATCGGTCTCTCTCCCAAGAGAGATAGGTTCTGGCCAAATTCAGATTATGAAGTTCGTTTTAACACTTAGAAATTGGTAAGAACCTGTGTCCCTCCGGAGGGACCGTAAAATCAGCTTTCTGATTTTACAGGGAGGAGAGTCAGAGAAAAAGCAACCGACTCAAAGACACACCAATCCCTATTTCAGAAAAGTCTCGTTGAGGAGATAGATAGGAGGTGGTGAATAAGCGTCCGAAACCGGAAGTTGAAAAGCATTGGTTTCGGGTTCGTCTGTGTGAAATTCAGCCAGGATCTGAACAACCAGTAAAGCTGGAACTTTCACCTTTAATTGTGTCTGTGCTTCTGTTTTGACCGGGGCTTCCTCTACCGAACAAGCGCAGGCAAAACCAAGGTCATGAAGATCGTGATGCTTCCCATCAGCTTCCTGTTGATGAGGGGTACCGTCGTTCATAGGACAGTCTTCTGCATGCTCGTTCATTGGAATATGCATTTCCTCCATATCATTACACACCTCATCCGACATGGCATGAAGGCCTGAAGGGATAGAAACCCCGATCAGGATACTCATACTGAGCACGGAAGCGATCAAACGATATGTAGCAGAAATTTTCACAAACTTAAATTAGTCAAGGGAGCAGTGAAATCAAAGCGAGTAGTGTGGGTAGTCAGGATTTGATAAATGTTTGTTGGGATTTGATAAGGGAGTATTAAAGATCGAATAGCATAATATGAACAAGCCTATCAATGCAAGTGATTTCCTAATAACTATGTGAACTCCGTATATTAAACGCAGTAAAGTTTCTTAAAAATCATCCGCTCAAACAAGAGGTCCTTCCATTAGCCCAGCTGTCAAAAAACGCTACATCCTGATTCTCGGTATTGTCTTTATTGCACTTTCCATGCGTTCCCCATTATCGGGTGTTGGACCGCTAACGGAATCCATTCAGAATGCACTGGGGTTATCCTACAGCATGATCGGGTTGATCACCACCTTGCCCCTCATCTGTTTTGCCATACTATCGGGCTTCACGCTGTATTTTACCCAAAGGTTTGGGCTGGAAGTCACCCTTGGAGCCGCTTTATTTATTCTAACCGTAGGAGTATTGGGTCGATCATTCGCCAATATACCGGCGCTATATATCGGTACATTATTTTTGGGGATCGGTATAGCAGTGATGAACGTACTTATGCCTTCTATCGTGAAGAGAGACTTTCCGCAACGAACCGGATTTATGACGAGCTTATATTCCGGGATTATGGGTATCGGTGCTACCCTGGGCGCCGGATTGAGTGTCCCTCTTGCACAGGCTACTAACTGGCAATTTTCGCTGGGTAGCTGGGCAGCTTTCTCGATGATCGGGTTACTTTTTTGGATACCTCAGCTTAAGAACAGAACCAAGCCTAAAAATCCCATTCATATTGGAATGGCGATCAAGAAACTTGGGTCTTCACCGATCGCCTGGCAAATAGCTCTTTTTATGGGGTTGCAATCCCTGATTTTTTACGCGGTTTTGGCCTGGTTACCGGAGATCCTGATCGACCGGGGCATGACGCCAACAAAGGCAGGGCTGGTGCTATCTGTTTCTCAGGGAGCCGGAATTTTAGGTTCACTGATCATTCCTTCCATTGCCGGTCGGTTTTCAGATCAGCGAAAGATAGTTTGGGTGACCGGAGCTATGGAGATCATAGGAATGACCGGGATCCTGCTATCGGATACTTTTATGATATCAACCTGGGCTGCAGTCTTAGGTTTTGGATTGGGTGGAAACTTTAGCCTGGCACTGCTATTCATGGTATTACGAGCTGATTCAGCCGAACTGACAACCGGTTTGTCAGGCATGGCACAAAGTGTAGGTTATTTTATTGCTGCATTTGGTCCCGTTCTGTTTGGGTTCGTTCACGACCTGACCAACAGCTGGACCATTCCACTATACAGCATGCTGGCCATTGCCGGTCTTCAGTTATTATTTGGATTGGGAGCGGCTAAAGACCGGGTGATATCTGCAGGGTCCTGAAGTTTGATCGTACAGCTTTCATCCACACAAGAATCTGATCCGAACTAAATCTTTTCGATGCTGTTGATCTCTTCATCTGAGATCTCATTTCGGGCCTGGTCAAGATCGTAATGAGCTTGCAGACCCAGCCACATTTCAGCACTTGTGCCCAGGGCAATAGAAAATCGTATCGCCGTGTCTCCCGTAACAGAACGCCTTCCCCTTATGATCTCATTCACGCGATTAGGTGAGACCGATATGCAACGTGCAAACTCGCGCTGACTGATATTTTGGGGTTCCAGGTATTCACTCAAAAGGATCTTTCCGGGGTGTATAGATTTGACTTTTTTATCTTCTTTCATGATTTGAAACCATATAGTTGGAAGTAATAGATGTAAATGTACTGTATATCGGTACACATAACAAATTTGGATAATAAATAGCTCTACAGTCTAATTGTTCTATAATTACCTGTTAGCTACATTGGAGGTAACTAATGGAGGTGTTATGTCACATCATGAAAAGATCGATTATGTAGAATTCGCATCCAGGGATTTAGAGTCAACTAAGGATTTCTTTAAAAAAGCATTTGGCTGGAAGTTCAATGACTACGGGTCTGAGTACTGTGATTTTACAAATGAAGGAATCAACGGCGGATTTTATAAGTCTGAAAACGTATCCAATTCTGAATTGGGCGGTGCGCTGGTCATTTTTTATAGCAAAGACCTAAAAACCACTCAAAATAAAATAAAGGAATCCGGTGGCAGGATCGTGAAGGAAACCTATGCTTTTCCGGGTGGAGAACGATTTCATTTCATAGAACCCGGTGGAAATGAATTTGCAGTGTGGTCGGAGAAAGCTGATTGAAGTCAACATTTACAACTCTTCTGCCTGAAGTAACTATTGTTGCGGAAGAGGCGGGGTAAAACACTTTAATTGTTGTAATAAAAAGGATTGGACCTCACGAGATCCAATCCTTAATAATCGTAATAAAGAAATTTTAAGTTTATTCAGGCCAGTATATTTCAGGCAAACCATTACTTACCAATAAATTACTATAATTCTTTACGGATTGATTTTTTATAGTATTAAGTTCCTTTTTCAGATCGGACCACTCTTTTAAGTAATCTCTGGTAACCTCTCTTGAGCCAGCTGTAACAGGAATATTTCCTCTGCTCATTTGGTTTAAGAAATCCTTGTATCTAAGTAGTAATCTTGCTTCAAACTGATAATTGTGTTGTCCTGTACGCATCTCTTTCTGTAAGATTTCCGCAATCCAATCTTCAATAGTTTGGTTTAAAGCAGCACCTTTATCTTTAACTTCTTTGTTGTCTGAAACATCTAAAGCAAAATCAATTTGGCGTTGTACTTGACGAAGGTCGCGAACACCTTTAGACATTTCGGTTGCAGCCGCAAATAATGAAGCAGAAAGTTGATCGCGTTCAGCGAATGAGGCGGCAGCGTTTGGGATACTGCTAAGAATATTCGGGTGAATTTTAAGTTCAAAATCTTGAGTTTGACTGAAATCACCGATACTCAATTTCACCTTATACTTGCCGGGTGTGGCATCATAAGCGCTCAAGTTACGGCTGGTAGTTGTTACCTCTTTAATGCAATCGAACATGCCAACTCGCATATTCCAACTATAAACATGAGCACCTGAACTTCTTTCTAGTTGTGGTCTTTTCATAGAATCACATTGCGTTGGTGGCTCATTAGTAACTTCGGAATGAACAATGGTTCCTTTACTGTCTATTATTTCCAATGACATCGGAACATCTTTCCCAACTTCTTTATTAAGGACATATGTAATTTGTAAGTCAGAGGGGGCATTCTCGCCAGGAGCTACATCTACGCTATATGAAATGGAAATCCCAGTGTTGAAATCTCGGGGCTTATATAGATAGTAATCTGCTTTTGCTACCTCATCAGAAATCTGATGTAGTGGAGTTAGATCATCTAAAATCCATAATGCACGTCCCTGAGTGGCTACTACTAAATCTTTTCGTTTAACTCTAAGATCGGTAATAGGCACTTCCGGAAGGTTATTCTGAAGAGGTTGCCAGTTCTTTCCATCGTTAAAGGAAACAAAAACCCCGGTTTCTGTACCCGCATAAAGTAACCCTTTTTTATCAGGATCTTCTCTTACTGTACGAGCAAATGTGTTACCCGGAATACCAGTTACTATCTTTTCCCATGATGATCCATAATTATTGGTTTTAAAAATGTAAGGAGTGAAATCATTCATTTTATAACCCGAAACAGCGATATACGCAGTGGCAGGGTCATGAGGAGAAGGCTCAACAACATTAATAATGGCTTCCGGTAAACCCTTTGGGGTAACATTTGTCCATGTTTCGCCTGCATTTTTAGAAACATGCACTAAACCGTCATCAGAGCCTACCCAAATAACACCTTCCTGAACTGTAGATTCTTCGATGTTGAAAAGGTTGTTATAACTTTCGGCAGTAATTTGCTCGTTAGAAATTGGGCCACCGCCTTTACCTTGATGATCTTTATTATTTCTAGTGAGATCTTTACTTATTACATCCCAGGTTACCCCCCTATCAGATGATTTCATCACATACTGAGAACCATAATAGATAACAGAGGGATTGTGTGGAGAAACAAGTACTGGTCCATTCCAGTTGGCTCTATATTTTAAATTCTTAGGTTGTTCGCCACTTACTCGTTCTGGATAGGGTCTAACCATTCTAACATTATCAATTTCGCTATCCCACTCAATGAAGTTGCTGGCAAAATAAGTAGAATAAATAAAGCGAGGGTTGTCAGCATCAAATCCAACAGTTGAGGATTCACCGGCACGGATGATATTCCAATGCATCTCACCAATTCCGCCATCAGATGTTCTGCTATCAATTACGATAGAGCTATTATCTTGCTGTCCGGAATAAACACGGTATGGATATTGATTATCGGTTATAGCACGATAAAACTGTCCGGTAGGCTGATTCCTAATTGATGACCATGTATCTCCACCGTTGTAAGTGACGGCTCCACCGCCATCATTGGCATTGATCATATTCTCACTATTTTCCGGATTGATCCACATATCGTGATGATCAACATGAGTAAACATACTCCCGGAAAATGTTTTACCACCATCTATAGACTTCATTGCGAAGCTGTTTAAAACCCATAATTCGTCCTCATCTGAGGGATCCGCAACAATATGCATGTAGTACCAGGCTCGGGCATAAGTTGTTGGGTCATTTGATGTTTGCACAAAGCTTTCACCACCATCATCAGAGCGATAAACTCCTCCTTCTTTGCCTAATGCTTCAATAGCCAAATAAACTATCTTTGGGTTTGCAGGTGATATTGAAACCCCCATTTTCCCTTTCAGTTCCGGGAGCCCTTTAGTTATTTCTTTCCAGGTTTTACCGGCATCAGTTGTTTTCCAAACTTTGCTGCCCGGCCCGCCACTTTGAACATACCATGGCTTTCGATTAAAATCCCAGGAAGTAGCCATCATAATGTCCGGATTGGATGGATCTACACTTAGATCAGCAATACCTGAGTTTTCATTCACGTATAGAATCTTCTCCCAGTTTTCACCACCATCTTTGGTTAAGTAAATACCTCGCTCTTCATTTGGTCCCCAGGGGTTACCTTGCGCAGCTACGTATACTACATCGGGATCTTTTGGATGGATAAAAACCCGGCTAATATGGCGAGTAGCTTCTAGCCCAATATGTGTCCATGTTTCACCGGCATCGGTTGATTTATAAACACCATCACCATGAGATGTTTTAACCCCTCGAACAGGTCCTTCACCTGTACCTACATAAATGATATTATTGTCAGAAGGGGCTACTGTAACGTCACCTATTCCTGTGGTATTAAAATAACCGTCAGAGATAACTTGCCAGGTTGTTCCACCGTCAGTTGTTTTCCAAACACCACCTCCGGTTGTACCCATGTAATAAGTATAAATATCTCCCGGGATACCTGTAACCGTAGTTGATCGGCCTCCACGAAAAGGCCCAATATTTCGATATGTTAACGTTTCATAGAGGGTTTCATCAACGGGATAATTCGATATTTTGTCCTGTGCATTTGTAGGCGAGTATATTCCCAGGCAAAATATCAGTGCAAAGAGAGAAAGCTTTTTCATTGGTGAGAAGTTAAAAATTCAAGGTTTAGCTAGTTTAAAGAGGAGATTTATCATTTTTGAACGTACTGATAATTTCTACCACTAAAAAAACGCAATAAATTTTTTAACAAAGATGAAATAAACGGAGGCTAATTCGTTAAGCTACAAGAGATTAAAAAGAATAATAATTATTCAGAATTAGATAAGACTTTCTCCAAATCCTGTAAGGCAGAATTCCGGTTAATGTAGTTCCTTCTAGTTCTGATTATATTGGATTATGAAAAAAATGACGCTACATATTAAAAACATGGTCTGTGACCGCTGTGTGATGGTCATTGAAACGGCATTGAAAGCACTTGGTTTACAAGTAGATCATATACAACTGGGGAAAGCGGAAGTAACCAGAACAGGTGATAAGCCAACAATGCACGAGATCGAAAAAGAACTAAACCGTTTTAATTTTGGTCTGATCAAAGATGAAGAATCAGTGTTAGTGGAGAAGGTAAAGACTACCTTGATCCGTTGGGTCGAATCCGGCGACCTCGAAACCGATGATACCTCACTTTCTGAATACCTGGCAAAAAAACTGGCAAAAAGTTATGCTACCATATCACGGGTATTTTCCCGTAAGGAAGAAATTACCATTGAGAAATACTTTATTAGACTGAAGATTGAGAAAGCCAAGGAATTAGTAGATTATGGAAATCTGAGTTTCAGTGAGGTCGCATATCAGTTGGGATATAAGAATCTACAGCACCTCTCCCGCCAGTTCAAGCAGATCACAGGAATGAGTATGAGTGAGTATCAAAAGCTTCAGGACACGAGTCGTAAATCACTTGACAGTATTTGAAGTAATAAATAATTCCAGAGACCTTGAAATATCTAGAACGGTCATTTATGGGAAAATGCCCGCAATCTAATGGTTATGAATATAAGCACACTCAGACTTAAGATCCCGCCGGCCGTCGTTTTTGGTATATGTGTGGGTTTGATGTGGCTCTTAATGAAATACGCACCAGGTGATACTTTTAGTTTCGCAGTTCAGAATTGGGCCGCCTTTGGTTGCTTTGCTGTAGGAGTCATGATAGGTCTGATGGGTGTGGCTGAATTTATTCGAAAAAGAACTACCGTGAATCCCCACAAGCCGGACAATACAAATAATTTAGTAAGAAGCGGGGTCTATACAATAAGTCGAAACCCAATGTATCTTGGGCTGCTGATATGTTTGTTTGCCATAGCTGTGTATTTAGGGTATACACTTAACCTTCTCATATTACCGGTGTTTGTAACTTATATGAACGAATTTCAGATCAAGCCGGAGGAAGATGTGATGGAACAGAAATTTGGTGATGAATTTTCAGAGTATAAGAAAGAGGTTCGGCGCTGGATATAATGTTTTCAATTAAGAACAACAAACTTCACAGCAGCTTTCGGGTTTGTCTTCGGCAGCAGAGTTTATTTTTCCATGTCCAAAGAAAGATGAGAGCGTAAATGATTCATTCGAGAACTTTTTCTGTACTCTGATCGCATTGGCTATAGCAATGAGGGCAACGCCAACATCAGCAAAGATAGCTTCCCACATAGATGCCAGGCCTACAGTAGCGAGTGCCATCACCAAGATCTTGATGCCCAATGCAAAGCCAATATTTTGCCAAACGATCTTGTGGGTGTATTTACCAATACGGATAGCCAGTGGTATTTTTGAAGGATGGTCAGTTTGAATGACCACATCCGCTGTTTCGATCGCTGCATCAGAACCAATACCTCCCATAGCTATTCCCACATCTGCCAACGTGATCACCGGCGCATCATTCAAGCCATCACCTACAAATCCTACCACATGATCTGCGTGCAAGGCCTCTTTAACTTTGTGATATTTATCATCCGGGAGTAACCCTCCGAAAAATTGATCTATACCCAATTGGTTTGCTA
Source organism: Gracilimonas sp. B-17 (assembly GCF_056857935.1). Lineage (NCBI taxonomy): Bacteria > Pseudomonadati > Balneolota > Balneolia > Balneolales > Balneolaceae > Gracilimonas > Gracilimonas sp. B-17. Next base: position 103,672 of record NZ_JBSXOA010000010.1, on the reverse strand, counting down.
TCGATTCCGTAGTCTCTTCATTATCACCGGATAGCATGATCAGGTTATCAACTCCCAGTTCCCGAAGTTCACTTAGGGCTTGAATGGCATCCGTTTTGATCTTGTCGGCAATCAAAATTGTACCGACTTGAACACCGTCAGCTGCTACATACACAAATGCAGATGGATTTTCATTATCTATTTCCGATATGGAAACATTGTTTTCTTCCAGTAATATTCTGTTGCCTACAAGGATTTCTTGCAGGTCAAGATATCCTTTAAGTCCTCTGCCGGGTATTTCCTGAACGTCGCTGGCAGTGGATATTTTTTGCTCTTTGGTAAAATTGATGATCGCTTTTGCAATCGGATGTGAGGAGTGTTTTTCCAGTGAAGCAGCTAATTTTAAGACTTGTGAAGTATCGTATCCGTTAGTGGAGTGTACATCCTGAACCTCGAAAACTCCTTCGGTCATTGTCCCGGTTTTATCAAGGAACAAAGTTTTCATTTTCCTGAGTTGGTCAAGATAATCGGACCCTTTTAGAAGTATTCCATTTTGGGATGCCGCCCCTATTCCACCAAAATATCCGAGAGGAATGGAGATCACTAACCCACAAGGACAGGATACAACAAGAAAGATCAGCGCCCTGTAAAACCAATCTTCAAATATATAAGGGTCTGTGAACAGCCATGGAAGAAAGGTTAGAGCTACTGCTAACCATACAACGATAGGAGTATACACTTTAGCAAAGCGAGTCATAAAGCGTTGAGTCGGTGCTTTACGCTGAGATGCCTCCTGAACCATATTTAGTATATCAGCAAGCCGTGAGTCTTCATATCCTTTAGTTACTCTGATACGAACCGGTATTAGATCATTGACCGACCCTGCCCATATTTCTTCACCGGAAGTGCGAGTCATTGGTTTTGATTCTCCTGTCAAAGCAGCAGTATTAAAAGAGGCTCTACCTGTAATTAGTTCTCCATCTAGTGGTACTTTGGCTCCGGGTTTTACATGGATGACCTCACCTGCCTCAACATCTGAAGGGTGGACTTCTATTGTTTCGCCATTCCGTTCTACCGTTGCAACATCAGGCTGTTGATTGATAAGTGATTCAATAGAGTGACGAGCCTTACGTACCGCATTTCCCTGGGCATATTCTCCGATCATATAGAACAACATCACTGCCACACCTTCCGCATATTCGCCAAGTGCAAAAGCACCTACCGTAGCAATACCCATGAGTAGAAACTCACTGAAAATGGTCCCATTGCGAATAGATCTATAAGCTTTTATCCAAACCGGTCCTCCAACAAACAAATAGGAAATAAGGTAAAGAGTCAGGAAGACATACTCATTACCTGAAAATTTGAACCAATGCTGTACAATTAAGGCCGTCATTAAAAAAACGGCTGACCAAATTACTTCGTAATATTTTTTTATGAAATTCATGGACTAAAATATAGCAAGCCTCAGGAAAAGGCTATACTGATAGTGCAAATGAGATTTTTTCTGGTCATATTCGCTATCCGGATATAGGGTCAATAATAGAGCAAATTTGTCCAGTGACAGCTATCACACAAAGATAGACAATAAAATATCAAGAGTTGGAAAGGTAATCTTACACAATTGTGTTTTTCCTGTGCAGGATTCTGTTTTAACTTAAATCTGAAAAAAAGGCAGTTTAGCTTTATCCCAAAAGCAGAAAAAAGCTTTCTGAATTATGGTGCGCTGACCAAAACAATGTTTTCTGCGATCAAACCCTTGTCATTTTCAGTTACATCAAATTCAAAGATAAGCTCCCGGCTGGGGAGATAGGAAGTGTCAAAATCTTCCTCAAATTGTGAAATATGGGCAAAAACCGTTTTATAAGGTGAGCTGGAATCCCGGGAATCGGTGATCCACAAGCAGTCTTCTTTACGCGTCAGAAAACGCAGGAATCCGTAGCCTTCATCCTGAGTGAAGTCATAACAAACACCGCGAACCCTAGAGCCATTTTCACCCCAGTCGTAAGGTGAGTCTACAGGAAGTAAGCCCGGGATCAGATAGCCTGATACGGAGGAATCTACTGACTTTTTCAGGGAGGATGATACATTATCAAAACCCACAAGTTCAACGCGGCATCCTTTATTCTGTAAGGCATTTACTACACTTACATAGCTGCCACTGCTGCTTAATAGCACGATCTTATCCAGGTGTTCGGCCTGAACCAGCATATCCACAGCCATATCCATGTCAATGGAAGATTTGGTGATCTTTTCCCCGGTCTCATGGTTGGTGTAGGTATGAACCGGTTTTTCGATCACTTTGTACTCATAATCTCTTAGTACATCGCAGAAACGTTGGGTTTTGAGTCGGTAATCACGGTCTTCTTTAAGCCGGTCACTGTCGTAGCAGAGGTAGACATTGAGCCTGGAGGCGACTGCTCCATTTCGGCAGGCAAACATTCTTAAAGTATCGTAACGGAGACCATATCCTCCATTCATCGTAACATTTACAGCATCAACATATATACCAACTCGTTCTTTCGTATTCATTCAAATAATCCTGTGGAATTCACTTTAAAAATAATATCAAGTATGATGAGCAATATAAACTCAACGCCACCAATCAATTAACATAAAATTTATCGAGAGAGTCAAGCACTTATATTTTCTGCCTTTTGGCCAGTGCAACATAGGACAGTATAACAACAGAAAGTATGCCGACTGACATAATGAGGATGGATGAAATGAAGTCAGTAAACCCCATTTGCAGAAATTGAGGTTTTGAATAATAAAGGGCAACGGATAGCAATATTACTCCAAACCCATATATCAGTTGATAAGGCACTTTGAATGCCTTGGTAGAGTAGTAATAGATAACCATAGCCATGGTAAAATAACTGATCAGAGTAGCTACCGCTGAGCCCATCATTCCGTAGTAAGGGATAAGAATTATATTGGCGATTATAGTGATTGCGGCTCCAATTAGAGTGATCTGTGGGAGGCGTTTGGTGGTCTCACTTATAAAAATACCGGCTGAAAAATTAACGTACCAACCCTGAAACCAATAGGCTAAGAGTAAAACCGGGACAATGCTCAGGCCACTCCAGAATTTTTCGTCTACCAGATAGAAATCTAATATGGGCACCTTGACGGAAACGATCTGTTCAGCAAACAATGCCACAAAAAGGAATATTAGAGCAGCGGCAGAATTAAACAAAACAAAGGTTTGAGAAAAGGTCTTAGGGGCTGATTCATCACCCGATTGCCTCATAAAGAATGGTTGCCAGGCCATTCTGAACATCTGAACAAGCAATAACATAAAAACGGCTAATTTGTAACAGGCACTGTAGATCCCGACGATATCATCAGGTGTCTGCTCGGCTCCGTAGAGTTGCTCAACAGTTGCAGGATCCATCGATTTTAGGAAAAAACGATCCAGTAGTTCGTTGATCACATGCCCAAAACCTGCGGGCACAAATGGCAGGCCAAAGAACAAGGCTCTCTTAAGTAATTGAGTATTCCATTTACCGGCCAACATCGGGAGTGTGATGATCCAGGTAGCTAAAGCAGTTAAAAGAGAAGCTACAAGATTACTGATAAATACCGCTTCGATGCCATATCCCAGCCCAAGGATCAGGTAAAAGTTAAGGCCAAGGTTGATGATCACATTACCGGTCTTAATAACAGCAAAAGAGATAGATCTTCGGACCAATCGCAACTCTGCGAAAGGAACAATAGCAATGGTATCAAAGAATAAAATTCCCAGCATCATCCACAGGATCGGGTCACCACTTTCCAACCCGATCAGAGGAGTTATTACGGGTTGTGCAACCCAGATAATGAGGACGAATAATCCGGAGGAACCTAAAAGAAAGAGTTGAAGGGTCTTGAAAATGCTATTTGCTTCCTCTCGATCCTTGCCATACCGTATGTAAGCAGATTCCATGCCCATAGTAAAAAGAACATTGAATAATGCTATAGCTGCAAATATCAGGCTAATTATGCCATATTGGTCCTCTGAAAAAACACCCGTATGAAGCGGGACCAGAAGGTAACCGATGAACCGGGCGAGCACACTGCTGATGCCATAGATAAGGGTATCGGAAAAAAGCTCTTTTAATTTCGTCAATTCAACGGGATTTATTTAGAAAAGTAGACCAACCTTAGCTTAGTCCTTCGATCGCTTCAACTCCCAGGAAATAGCTATGTTTCCCAAAGCCGGTTATGATACCGTTCATAACAGCCCCGGTTATTGAGCGATCCCGAAATTCTTCCCTGCCGTGGATATTGGATAAATGGACCTCCACTTTTGGTATTGTGATCGCATCAAGAGCGTCGCGTAAAGCTACTGAGGTATGTGAATAACCCCCGGGATTGATGATCAAAGCGTCTGTATGGTCATTCATAGCTTGTTGTATGCGATTGATAAGCTCCCCCTCAACATTGCTTTGATAGAAGCTGAAGGAATGTCCAGGATATCGTTCTTGTAGCTCAGAATGGATGTCCTTGAGAGAATCCTTTCCGTAAACATCGGGGTCACGTGTACCAAGTAAGTTCAAATTAGGGCCATTGATGATCAATATGTTCATAGCTCTACATTTTTACTGATCCTTCTCGCAAGGTTCAGCATTTCGGTATCTCCCAATTCAACTTTCTTTCCAAGGCTGAAATCCTGAGATTCCTTATAAATAGGTATCAGGTGAATATGGGCATGTGGTACCAGCATTCCCTCTACAATTACCCCTGTACGTATGGGTTGAAGGGTTTTATCGATGGCATGGGCTACTTTTTGAGAGAAACTGGTGAGATCAGTGAGGTCATTCGGGTCCATATCGAAGATATAGTCGATCTCTTTTTTTGGGATACACAGCGTATGCCCTTTAGCTGCTGGATTGATGTCTAAAAATGCATAATGCCGGTCATCTTCGGCGATCTTATAGCTTGGAATTTCCCGGTCGATGATCTTACTAAAAATTGTTGCCATAATTATTAATCAAAGCTGTTAATTTGAAAGAAGATACTATCCAATAAACAGAAATCCTTATGAACTCTGCAAGAGTCTCTTTTTTTATTTTGAATGTCATTGTATTGGCTTTGGTGAGTTTTGAGGCCGTGAGTCAAAATAAGGATGGGCAGTTGATCGGTGAGGTCACATCGGATCAAATACTGGAGAGTAACCGGATCTTTAAAGTATACGTTGAGCGCTATGAACCTGAACCAAAGGCTGTTGAGTTTATAAAGTCCCTGAATGGTAATTATTCAATAGTGGTGTTCTTTGGAAGTTGGTGCAGAGAGTCAACCAAGTACATACCCGGTTTAGTGAAGACATTTAGGCTTGTGGATAACGATCAGATCAGTATTATGTACATCGGTGTGGATGAACAAAAAAAGATTCCAACTGAATTTTTAAAATTGTTTGATATCGAATATATTCCGACCGTTGTGGTCTTGAAAGACAGCAAAGAATTAGGCAGAATTGTTGAAAGGCCACAATTACCAATTGAAACTGAGCTTGTTCAGATTTTGGAAAGGCAGGAAAATTGAGAAAAAATCAATTTTTCCTTGTACTCTAATTTAGAAATGCCTTATCTTTGGAATCTGAATTGAGAATCGGTAGCTCAGTTGGTAGAGCAACGGCCTTTTAAGCCGTGGGTCGAGGGTTCGAGCCCCTCCCGATTCACACTTTTTTAAGATTTTCATAATGACTCTCTCTTGACCAGCCCCATACGATTGATCTCGGATGGGGTTTTTTATTATCATCTTCTCAATGGTCAGTACTATAAGTTGTTAGCTTATGTCATAAAAGAAAAGAGATGCCAAAACAGCTGATTGTACTTAATAGGCAAATTAGTGTATTTTAGCCTCATCGAATAATCTACAGGCTTATTTATGAACCTACATTTTTTCAATCCACTTAGGTGGAAAAAGTCCTTTCTGGTAATTTTACTTACCACCTTTGTAGTGGCGTGGTTCACCTTTATTGATACCTACAGCCTGAAGACACGCTGGGATCTTTATTCTCAGAAAGAGGATTTAAGAGAAAGAACCGAAGAGTTAAACAACAGGTCTGAAGAGCTTAAGGTTAAGATCGACAGGCTGAATGAAGACCCTGCTTTACTCGAGAAGATCGCCCGTGAAGAATATGGGATGCGTAAACCCGGTGAAACTGTCTACAAAGTTAAACGAGAGAAATAGAGCTTCGGTTTGGTTCATGGTGACCTGCCTCTTATCTTCACCGAAACAATTTTCGATCATAAAATCATACTAAATGAAAGCTATTGGTGTAGACCTCGGCGGTACCAATATCAAAGCAGCCGTCGTAGATAAGGAAAATGGTATAATTGAGCAGGTAACCACTCCCACACAGGCAAATCTTGGCCGAGATCACCTTCTAGACAGGATCGCGGACACAGTAAGGGATCTGATCAAAAAAAATGAGATCATTGGAATGGGGATGGGAATGCCCGGTATGGTCTCTAAGGATCAGACCACGATCAATAACCCGCCTAACCTGCCGGGTTGGGGTTCTGTTAATGCGGCTAAGGAAATGGAAAACAGGCTGGATATCCCATGTAAGATCGAAAATGATGCCAATATTGCCGCTTTAGGCTCTCTTCATTTTGGTGTGGGCAACAAGTTCGACAGTTTTATTATGATCACTCTTGGTACCGGTGTTGGAGGAGGCATCATATACGAACGCGAGCTTTTCAAGGGAACGATGGGGATGGCCGGTGAATTGGGTCACGTTATCATAGATTATCATGGACCTCTTTCAAACAGTGTAACAAGAGGAACAGTCGAGGCTTATCTGGGTCAGCGTTTTTTGAGCCGATATGCGTCTGATCTGATATCACAAAACACGACCAATCCTCTCTATAAAAAATTTCATAAAGACTTTAGCCAGCTGGAGCCCGTTGACCTAACCAATGCTGCAAAAGAAGGCAATGAACTGGCTATTGAGATCCTTGCCAAAAGTGGGCAACGGCTGGGTTATGCGATCATTAATTATGTTCACATGATGGATATCAGAAAATTTGTAGTAAGCGGTGGAGTTTCCAAAGCCGGGGATTTTCTGTTTGAACCTGCAAAGGAGATCGTCAACAAGCATATGATGGAGCCATTCAGAGAAGGTTTTGAGCTCACTTACGAAGATCTCGGAAACGACAGTGCCTTACTTGGTGCAGCTGGATTAGCTTTTGATTCGTTCTCTTAACCAAAACTGTATATGACCTTCGCCACCAACACACATATGGGCAAGTGCTTAACATTATTTTGTCTTTTTGTGTTGATGTCGGTCAAGGTAGTGGCTCAGCAGACCGATTCTGTATCGGTCAGGCCGGATACCACTCTACAACAATCTCAAAATGCCCCCACTGCTAAGCCTGAGATCGGCAATGTTCCGGATGATGCAGTCAGGTTTCAGTCAAGTGATTCACTGGTTATCAATTTCAAAGGTGGAAAAAAAGCATTCTTATTTGGTTCAGCCAATGTGAAGCACTCTGCCGGAGAACTGAAAGCCGGTGAGATAAATATGGATATTGATAACACCACGGTTGAAGCAACCACTTTAACACCGGAGGATACACTTTCGCGTCCGGTTCTGATCCGTGAATCTGATGAGATCAAAAGTACTCGTATCTTGTTTAATTATAAAACTCAGAAGGGAAAATTTGAAGCAGCCCAGGTAAAGGTTTCAGATGGTCATCTTATAGGTTCTAAGATCAAGAATGTTAATGAAAGTGAGGTATTCATTGAGGATGGTATTTATTCTACCTGTCCTCCTGAGTATATGTATTACTATCTGAAAGCCAAGAAAATGAAAGTGGTTGATGAGGATGAATTATTTTTTAGCAATGCTCAGCTGTATATCCTGGATATTCCTTATCCGATCATATTTCCATTTGGCTATGTTCCCACTGATATAGAAAAAAGGCGTTCAGGGTTGCTTACCCCAACATACGCATTTCAGGATCAGAACGATCGTGGACTTGGCCTTCAGAATGTGGGGTGGTTCCAGTATTTTAATGACTACCTGACCGGACAAATTGATGGTGATATTTATACCTCCGGGTCTTTTTACCTAAACGGCCTCGTACAGTACAGGAATACCGACCGGTATAATGGATCGATCAGGTTGGGCTATTCAAACGATCGCGGTATGGAACCAACTGATCCGGATTTTTCCGAAACCATACAGAGATCCGTATCGGTTCAACACAGCCAAACCATATCACCTTATGCGAATTTGTCGGCCAATGTAAACCTCAGAACAGCTGATTTTAACCGACGTAACTCCTATGACATTGACGACCGGGCTGAGGTAAGTTCAAACTCAAAAGTATCGTATAACTACAGGCATCCTGAAAACCTATATAGTTTCAGTACGAATGCACAGCTGGTACAGAACTTTACGAACTACTCAACAAGGGTAAGCGGCCCTTCTGCCAATTTCAGGTTAAAGAATATCTCTCCGTTTCAGGGTAGTGCCGGTACCGGAGATCAAAGCTGGTATGAAACTATAAGTTTAAGCTATAGCAACAATCTTAGGTCCCAATTCAACTTTGACCCTATAGATGCCGATAGTTCAGAGATCACATTCTTTGAGGCATTGACCGATAAGGATAAGTATGAGGAAGCCACCGGCAACGACCGGTATATTCAGGCGGGGTTTCAGCAACAAGCCGGACTTCAGGTCGGGCAGGTTGTGCCAAGCCAGTTTCTCAATATTTCAACAGGGATCAATTATACAGAAAACTGGTATCCCTCCACCGTACGAAAAACATTCAATGCAGATTCCAATCGTGTTGAAACAGATAAAAGGTATGGATTTGCTGCTTCAAGGGAATTTAGTACGAATCTTAATTTTGGAACGACATTTTATGGGGTATCAAATCTTAAAGTTGGCAATTTTCAGGGCTTGAGGCATACGGTTAGGCCAAGCCTTAGTTTTAGTTACCGACCTGATTTCAGTGCAGAGCAGTGGGGGTATTATAAAAAGGTTCAAACCGACACACTTGGTAACACACAACAGTATTCGATCTTTGAGGATGCGATTTTTGGAGGTCCCGGCAGGGGCGAATCAAGGTCTTTGAATTTTTCATTGCAAAATGTATTTGAGACCAAACGAGTTAAACGAGACAGTACCGGAGAGGTGAGTGAAAAAAATATACGGTTTATTGACAACCTGTCTTTAAATACCTCCTATAATTTTGCAGCCGACAGCCTGAATCTAAGTGATCTCAGAACGCGTATCAGTTCAAGTGCTATAAATGGTTTGAATTTGAGTGCTACTGCAAATTTCTCATTTTATCAGTTCGATTCAACAGGACGTGAGATCAATAGATATTTTATTGAAGACAGCAGGAAGCTGGCACAGCTACAATCATTCTCGGTGAATGCCAGTACCTCTTTTCGGGGGGGAGATGGGGTGCAGGTTTACACTCCTGTATACCGGCGCAGATACGATCCGTTTGATCAATCCACATTTCACCCTATAGATACAAGATTCGGGTATGAACCGGTACCTCCCTTGAGCTCGCCCTGGAGTGTATCCCTTAATTTCAGCTACAGCTGGAATTATCGTTTCAATAGCGAGCCTACCAAACGTGCCACACTTCGTGCATCAAGTATTTCATTTAACCTGACTCCAAAATGGAGATTTAACACAGATGTTGGGTATGATTTTATTGCCAAAGAATTCACTCCTTCACAGTTTTCATTAAGCCGTGATCTGGAGTGCTGGAACTTGTCATTTCAGATCAATCCGTTCGGTGATTTTAAGTACTATTTTTTCAGGCTCAGCGTAAACAGTTCACAGATTCAAAGTCTGTTTCAGAAATTACCGGTACTTAAGAATCTGGAAAGAAGCTCAAGTCCTTCTGGGGCAAGAGGCAGGGGCTATGGTGGGTTTTAGAGCGAGTCCCGCCCGATATTTGCAAGGTATTTGACCACGTACTTGCCGATAACATCAAACTCAAGATTCACCTTATCACCAATTCCTTTATCCTTCAGGTTTGTATGCTCCCAGGTGTAAGGAATGATCGCGACCACAAAGGAATTTTCAAACTCTCTGGCCACGGTTAGGCTGATCCCTTCCATAGTGATGCTGCCACGTCCTACGACCATGTTCTCAAACTGAGAGGGATATTCTACGGTTAGCAGCCAACCGGTCTCCTCTTTTTCAATTCCTGTAATCGTACCGGTAGTGTCTACATGGCCTTGCACCAGGTGCCCTTCAATTCCTTTTTGTAACGTCAGGGATCTTTCGAGGTTAACGGGGTCATTTTCTTTCAATGATCCGATAGATGTTTTGCGCAGCGTTTCCTCAACACTTTGTACGGTAAAGGTATTTTCATCAAAAGCCACAACTGTATGGCAGGCCCCATTAATGGAAATACTTTCATCTTCGTGACATGAGCCGGAGAACGAACAAGAGACTTTCATTTCCTGTCCACCACCATTTAAAGATTTAATGGTCTTGATTTTTCCGACTTCCTGTATAATTCCTGTAAACATGATCTGAATTTAAAAATATCCGGTTAATAACATATCATCGCCAACCTGAGTCCAGGTGACATCATTGAGCTCTGCAATATCTCTCATCTTATTGATCCCGATCCCAATGAGTGACCGAGTTCCGGCACCCAACAATTTCGGGGCAATAAATAGTTCGATCTTGTCTACCAAACCTAATTTTAAGAGTGCAGAGGAAAGTTGTTGTCCTCCCTCTACTAATACAGAAGAAATACCTTTCTCTCCCAGCATCTTGAAAGCCTGTCTCAGGTCGGCATGTCCATCAACTTTTGAAACCTGAAGTATATCGCCGCGGAAATAGTTTTGCTTCATCAGTTTAAGCATGGGGTCCGCATCGGTTGAGGAAGCTTCTTTATTCCAGGTTATGATGGTGGTCTTTTCTTCGAATTTATCCGAAAAAAGATTCAATTCTTTTGGCAATTCATAAGGTCCGTCAATGACGATCCGTTTTGGTTGCCGCCCTGCAACATGCCTGACCGTAAGACTTGGGTTGTCTGTGATGGCTGTTGTTCTTCCCACTAAAACAGCATCATATTCTGAACGCCATTTGTGAACCAGTTTTCTGGACTGTTTTCCGGTGATCCATTGGGATTCTCCATCTGCTGCAGCGAGGTAGCCATCAGCGGTTTGGGCGATCTTTAGGGTTATAAAAGGTCGTCCAAATGTTTGGTGGTGAATAAAGAATTCGTTGAGTTTTTCAGCTTCCTCTTTCATTAAACCCACTTCAACCTCAAGGCCTTTATTCCTGAGGTGGAGAATACCTTGCCCGTTAACTTCAGGATTTGGGTCCTTCATGGCAACCACAACCCGATCAATTGGGAGCTTACCCAGCATTAAGGCGCATGGCGGGGTTTTACCATGGTGAGAACAAGGCTCTAGCGTTACATAGACCGTAGCTCCTTTAAGTTTCTTTGGGTCTTTTACGGATTCAACAGCATTGACTTCAGCATGAGCCTCTCCAAATTTCTTGTGATATCCTTCACCGATCTTGCTGCCATCCTTGGCAACGATCACACATCCTACCAAAGGGTTAGGTGAAACTGTGCCTTTCCCTTGTTTGGCCAGCTCAAGAGCTTCAGCCATCCATTTGGCATCCTCTTTATGTTGTTGAAGTTCGGGCATATTGGAATAATGTAGGGTATTTCAGTCTTAAGGATATCAAGGAAACAAAAAAGGGTGAGAAGAAACTCCTCACCCCAAACAATTTATAAATCTGAAAAAATTATTGCAGCAGACGGTCTCTGTTGTCTACGATCTTGGCATCTGCCTTTAGCTGTTCAAGCCAAATGGAGTTGAACTCCTGGAATTTTTGCTGCTCCAGCCTCTGACGTATCTCATTCCTTGTTTGTGGATCAAGGTTAGCCAAGTCTGCAGTTTCTTTGTTAACCACTTCCACAATGAATGCAGCACTGTTACCAACCAATACATCGGAAGTCTGACCTTCTTCAAGACTTAATACAGCGCCAATGACCATGGGCTCACGGCCGGCACCCTGAATGACTGTTGCATTGGCTCTCAGGTTATTCTGTGTCTGAACTTCCTGATCTGTTTGCTCAGCAATGGCTTCAAGGGTTTGGTATTGGTCGAGTAATCCCTTCACACGATCTTCTGTTAATTCCTTGCGACGCTCTATTTTAACAAGATTCTCAACCTGAGTTCTAACTTCATCAAATGGCCGGTAACCTTCGGGTGTGACTTCAAGTACTTCAAGTACAACGAAATCAGAATTCAGCTCCAAGACATCAGAGATATCACCTTCATCAGACCCATCAAGGAAATTCATGATCTGCTGACTGGTACCTAATCCCGAAATAAAGTTATTTCCCTTGGTTGCAAAAGCCTCTTTGATCTCGAGGTCTCTTGATGTTGCTTCTTCTTCAAAGTCAGTTTCTTCTGAAGCAAAGAATTCAAAATCAGCTGCTCTTTCATTGGCATCATCAATGGTTGCCGGAAGCGCCTGAATGTTATAGCTCATGATCTGGAACTTGATCTCATCACCACGTTCAGCTTCCTTCTTAAGTAATGCAGCCTGATTAGCTGTTTGGATCACATCAGATACTTCGCCAACATTAAGTTCCAATACAGCCTGATATTCTTCCCGGATATCGCTCTCATTTACAAACGAAGAATTGTAAGGTGTTGAGGAACCCTGACGAGCAAGAAACAATGAATCATTTTCTGCTGCAGCAAATGGTTCTTTCAGTTCTCTAACATCATCAATGATCTGAGCGGTATCTGCAGAGGTGGGCAGCTTACTGAATGTGACATAACGGAAGCGATAGCTTTCATCTCTGGTGAACCGCTCTTTGTTATTGTTATAATAGCTTCGGAGTTCAGAATCTGAGATCTCGAGCTCCTGTTCCGCAACTTCACTGTATGGGAAGCGAAGGTAATTAATTTCGGCGGTGGTATTATTTCGAATGTATTCATTCTCAACTTCCTGATCAGTGACCTGCAAACCGGCTGCGATATAGTTTTGAAGCTTTTGTTGCCTGCGCTGATTACGCAATTGAACTTCAAGTGCCACTGCTTGTTGTGAGAATTCGCTTGATGAAAGTACCTGCTGAATGGCCGCTCGGTCTATTGTGCCATCTTCACGGGTAAAATTTTGGCGTATGATAGGCGCAGGGTTATCTCCGTACACCATATCTAATATTTCCTGATCGGAAACAGTGATTCCAAGTTCTTTCATTTTTTGATCGAGCAAGCGGGAATTAACAAGTTCATCCCAGGCTTGATTCTCATAGAAGGCCCGCATCTCAGGTGTCATAGAATTACCTGTCTGCTGACTGTAAGCGTTGGAGTAATACTGAATTCTACTTTGATATTCTTCGTTTGAGATCTTTTCACCATTAACAGCTCCAAGTGAATTCGGTCCGGCTTGAAGTGCATCAAAAAAGTTTACATCGGCCAAAACCCACAGTAAACCAAAAGATCCTATCAGCACCCACAGGATGATTCCGGTGCTGTTTCTCATTTTTTCCATTACACCCATAAAAGGTTACCTCTAAAAAAACATTTAATAGTTTGCGATTTGGTTACCACCAGGTCCATTTTGGCACACTTGGCAGTAAGCTTGGAAATATAAGCCAATACCGTAGGAATTGAAAGCCATTTCAAATAAAACGGTAGTTAAAATACCTCGATAAGCCTCATGTGCTTGAGATACTTACCGGGATCTTCATTTATATTTTTGATCAGTTCATTAAGATTCACGGATAAGCTGTCAATATTATTGTACAGGGAAGGGTCATTGGCTAATTTTCCGAGTGTGCCCGTGCCATTATTTATTTTAGTTAATACCTCATCAAGGGTAGTATTGGTCTTATTTAAACCCTTGCTTAAGGTTTCCATCTCTTTACTGGTACTTTCCAGGTTAGTGATCAAAGAAGTTAACTTTTCCTTGTTTTCAGAGCTGAGTTCATTGACATTTCCCAGGGTTTCTTTGGCGTGGATGATCATTTGGTCAAGGTCATTTTGCCTTTGGGAAATTACCTGATCAAGTGAAGTGGTGGTAGAACGCAGGTTTCCAAGTATGCCTGAAATATTCTGTCGGGTAGAATCATTCAAGGTTTCATTGAGCCCCACGATCAATTCTTCCATGCCTTTAATGGAAGTAGAAATATCATTGCTCAGTTTCTCTCCTTCAGCGGCAAAGCTGTCCATAATGCCTTGCTCATATACTCCATCAATAGTTTCGCCATCCTCCACCATTTCACGTGAATCCGATTTTTGGATCTCGATGAATTTTCCGCCAAGTACACCACTTGATTTCAATATGGCGATGGAGCCTTTCGGGATCTGATAATTTTCCTCAATACTGAGAGTTACCAGTGTAGAATCTGATATGAGCAGATCCATATTTTTCACGGTACCAATCTTGAACCCCTTTATGTTAACAGGATTTCCGGAAATGAGTCCGTGCACCTGACTGAACTTTGTATATATGGTGGTCGATGTCTTGAATATTGGCTGGTCCTTCATAATGCTATAGCCAATAAAGCCTACAATGATAGCAATGATGGTAGTCAGCCCTATTTTTAATTCGTTGGAAACTTTTGCCAAGGTTGTGGTCTCCTATGCAGTTTGTTTATTAATTTGATATTCGCTTGCTGTTATGAAATCCAGCAGGTTTTGGTTGTCACTATATTTCATGTCATCTGTTTTGCCAAACCAGCTAAGCTTTTGTTCATCCAAAAAAGCAACCTTATCAGAAATAGACAATACGCTGTGCATGTCGTGCGTGATGACGATAGAAGTGATATCAAGGGAATCAGCAAGATTTACGATGAGTTCGTTGATCTCTCCGGAAGTTCTGGGATCCAGTCCGGATGTTGGTTCATCATAAAGTAAATAATCCGGTTTAAGTATGATGGCTCGTGCCAGGCCGACTCGTTTTCTCATTCCGCCGGAAAGCTCTGCAGTAGATTTGCCCCCGGATCCTTTGAGGTTTACCATCTCCAATGCTTCATTGACGTTTTGAGTGATCTCGTCTTCAGATTGATCAGTAAAATATCTCAGTGGAAAAGCTACATTCTCAAAGGTACTGATAGAGTCAAAAAGTGCTCCTCCCTGAAAAAGGATCCCAAAACGCTGCCTCACCTTACGTAATTCGGTATAACTGAGGTCAAAAACGGATTGACCGTCGATCAGGATCTGCCCTTCATCCGGGTACATCAGGGCATTCAGGTGTTTTAAAAGGACAGATTTTCCACAGCCAGAACGCCCGATAATGGCCGTAGTTTCCCCGTCTTCGATGGTAAGACTCACATCCTGCCATACCAGAAGGTCGCCAAAGCTTTTTGTTAGGTTTTTAATTTCGATCATGATCTACAACAATAGGGCTGCTAAAATGAAATCTGCCAAGAGTACAAAGATACAACTTAAAACCGTTGCACGCGTAGTGGCATTACCAACACCTTCTGCTCCACCAAAAGCATAGTAGCCTTTATAACAGGCAATTGAAGTGATCACAAATCCGAAAACAAATGATTTGATGATCCCAAAAATGATATCCGACTCAAAGAAAAAAGAACGCCCCCCCTCCATAAACTCTGCGACTGGTAAAATGCCATCCACGGCACCGGCCGTAATTCCACCTAAAATACCAAATACGGCAGCTGTGGTATAAAGTATAGGAAACATCAATATACCGGCTGCAATGCGTGGAACTACTAAAAATGAAACCGAATTGAATCCCATGGCTTCAAGGGCGTCTATCTGTTCACTCACCCTCATGGTGCCGAGTTCAGTCGACATTCTGGCACCTACTTTACCTGCAAGCACAAGGGCACTTATCACAGCGGCAAGCTCAATGATCAGGGATTGAACTACAATAGACCCAATAATTGTACTTGGGTAAATATCGGTGTCGAGTTGGTAAGCTGTTTGGAGAGTCATTACCGCTCCCGTAAATATACCAACCAGAAAAATGATAGGTATAGACTCGTATCCCACCTTTACAAATTCATGGAAAAGGTTCTTTCTGTAAGTACTGAATTCTGTGGACGACCTCAGGGCTTGATATAAAAGCTGACCGTACCGACCAAACTCTCTTATGCCTGCCGCTATTCGTAAATCGGATATCATTTCTTAATCAATAATCTTGACGTATTGCCGGAGCATTTGATTATATTACAAAACATTTTCACCAATTGTGATTTATAAATAATTTATTAGTGCGAATCCTAATTGCTTTACTTGTGATTTTCCTGGCCACTGAAAATACTGCAGGTCAGTCCAACTCATCAAGTATTTATAGATTTTTAGAAGTTACTCCAACGGCGGGTATATCAGCAATGGGCGGTAACCATGTAGGGTATTTAAAAGGCGATTATTCACTAATGCACTTAAATCCTGCCTATCTGGGATCAATTGAAGAAATGTCTGCTTCCGGTTCCTACATCAATTTTTTGGGTGAGGCCAATATGGGGTTTTCAAGTCTTAAGCTTGATAAAAGGGACTGGGGTTCATTATCGTTTGGGATCCGTTATGTGAGTTACGGGGAGTTTGATTTTTTGGATACCGAAGGTAATGATTACGGGTCTTTCAGGGCCGGTGACCTGGCATTTTCAGGTGCTTACAGCCGGGAGATTCATAGCAATTTTACAGCCGGAGTCGAACTGAGCCTGGTTCACTCAACATATGCTGATGTTCGCTCAACTGGGGTCTCAGTAGCAGGAGGGTTGCTTTATCGGGTGCCGGAGAAAAATTTCAGTGCCGGGTTAAGTATAAGAAATCTTGGATCACAAATATCTACATATGAGGAAAACCGTGAACCCCTGCCTTTGAATGTATCAGCCGGGTTTTCAAAAAAACCGGAGTCGTTTCCGTTCCTTATCACATTCACTCTAAATGAACTGAATGACTGGAACAGGGAATTATATTCAGATGAAGGCAAACCATCATTTTTTGAAAATTTTATGAGGCATTCGCTTATAGGGGGTGAAATCGATCTTGGGCAGTCGATCACTATAAGAGTAGGCTACGATCATTACCTGCATGAAATGACCAAGTCCAATGACAATTTTGACCTGGCAGGATTGGCATTTGGTGTAGGAATCAATATTGGCGACCTTTCGTTTGATATCAGCCGGAACTCCTATAGTGACCTGGGAGGATTAACCAGACTTAGTTTGAAAACTAAATTGTGATGAGTTCACTTAAAAAACTTCAAAACTATTCAGTTGAAAATGCTGCTACCATAAGAATCGTTTTGGCAACGGTTTTTCTTGGAATGGTTTTTTTACTTGGATCTGTCGGATACCACTTGATCGAGGAGATTTCCCTCTTTGATGGTTTTTACATGACTTTTATCACTATAACAACCATTGGATTCAAAGAAGTAATAAATTTAAGTCTTGAAGGCAGAATCCTAACTGTTATTGTTTTTGTTTTGGGAATTGGTGTTATATCCTATATCGCATCTCAGACAACGCAGTTAATTTTTGAAAGTGAGTTATTTTTTGAAAGAGTTATGAAAAAAAGGATCCAGAAGATGAAAGATCATTACATTATCTGTGGATATGGTAGAATTGGACATAGAATAGCACAGGATCTGAGAAAGGCAGATCTTCCTGTTGTTATTGTTGAGAACAGAGAATCAAGTATCGACCGGATCAAAAGAGATCAGTTTGATTATGTTGAAGGCAATGCACAAGATGAAGAGTCTTTGATCAATGCCGGGATAAAAGATGCCAAAGCATTGATCTGTTCGCTTTCCAGTGATCAGGACAATGTTTTTACAACACTGGTTGCAAGAGAGATCAGGCCGGATATATTTATTTTAGTCCGTACAAATGAGAATAAAAACCGTAAAAAAGTACTGAAGGCCGGTGCCGATAAAGTTATATCTCCTTATGAGATCGGGGCCGACCGTATGGCGAATGTGATCCTAAGGCCCAATGTAGATAAGTTTCTCGAGAAAATGACAAGTGGTGACCATCAGGATCATACCTTTGAGGAAGTAAGGATCAGTGATAAATCTGATGTGGTCGGTAAATCGCTGGTAGACATAAATGTGCGAAATAAATATTCAGTTTTGATAATTGCGATCATCTCAGGGAGTGGAAGCATAGATTTTAACCCCGGTGGTAAAACAATCTTAAGGGAAGGGGATTCACTGATCGTGTTAGGTGATCTTGAGAAGATCGATGTTTTCAGAAAAACAGTCTGCCAGGATGTGCGCTCTCTTTCGGAACGTGCAGAAGAAATTTAATAACTAATTGAGAAGTAGAAACCAATGATAAGATATTTAACAGCGGGTGAATCACATGGGCCTGAACTCACAGGTATAATTGAGGGTGTTCCCGCAGGCTTAGAGATAACAGAAGATGAGATCGCTACGCATCTGGTCCGCAGGCAGCAAGGTTATGGGCGTGGGGGAAGAATGGCCTTTGAGAAAGATTTTGCAACTATTACTTCCGGGCTGAGATTTGGAAAAACCATGGGAGGTCCTATTGCTATGACCATGCCGAATCGTGCATTTAAGAAAGATGATGCCGGTTGGCCAACAGTAATGAATAAAGAGACAGAGGCTGAGGGCATTGAAAAGATAACCCTGCCAAGACCCGGGCATGCAGATCTCGTAGGTGCTCAAAAGTTCAGTTTTGATGATATTAGGCCTGTTATTGAACGTTCCAGCGCCAGGGAAACAGCAATGAGGGTGGCCTGTTGTTCGGTAGCCAGGCAGTTTTTAAAATCCTTAGGTATTGAAATCGGTGGGCATGTATTGCGAATAGGCTCAGTAGGATATGATAGCTGGGAAACTATTCGAGCAAAAGTTGATCCTATGATGAAAGATGGAGCGGAGTCAATTTATAAAGCGGCTGATGATTCTGATGTGCGCTGCCTGGACGAGGAACTGTCTGCTCAAATGAGAGAAGAGATAAAGATACGAAGGAAAGAAGGGTCATCGCTTGGTGGGATCTATGAGATCATAGTAACAGGATTGCCTGCCGGTTTGGGCAGTTATGTTCATTGGGATAAAAAATTGGATGGCCAGCTGGCCCAGGCCATTCTTGGAACTCAGGCAATGAAAGGGGTGGAGTTTGGTTTGGGTTTTGAGTCAGGCTCTCGTCCCGGTCACGAAGTGCATGATGAGATCACCTATGATGAAAGTGCCGGCCGTTTTTCAAGAAAAACGAATCGTATGGGCGGGCTCGAAGGAGGTATGACAACCGGTATGCCGATCATATTGAGAGGTGTGATGAAACCTATTCCCACCATGCTAAATCCTCTTGGAACCGTCGATATGCATACCAGGGAAGCCATGGAAACTCGATACGAGCGGTCTGATGTATGCGCATTACCCAGGGCCATTGTAGTGGCTGAAAGCGTGATCGCACCGGTTCTGGCAAATGCCATACTGGAAAAATTTGGCAGTGATTCCATGGCTGAAATAAAAAAGAATTTTGAAGCGAACAAAAAATGAGTACCCGAATACAATCATTAGCTAAAGCTGTAAGGGATCATCCGGAAGATTCCTTTTATAAATTTTCGCTGGCGTTGGAAATGCTGAAGATAAGTGAAAACGACAAAGCTAAAGTGTTATTCGAAAGTATCGTTGACAAGGATCCTGAATATGTGGGTGTTTACTATCATTTAGGTAAATTATATGTTGAACTTCAGCAAAATGAAAAAGCCTTGAAAACGTATTCAAAAGGAATAGAAATTGCAGATCAGCAAAATGACGAACATTCCAAAATGGAACTGAAGTCTGCTAAGTTAGATCTCGAAATTGAAATGGATTATTAGGCTATGATGATATCAATAAATCTAAAATTGCGCTCCATCCTGCTTTCTCTGTTTTTAGTGGTGATTATGACAGGAAATTTATTGGCGCAGGAAAAAGCTATCTATAAGGTTAAATCAGGTGATACCTTATACGGTATTTCCAAATCCCTTAATGTGACCATTGCTGAGCTGCAGCAGTGGAATAATATTTCCGGAAATGATATAGAGCTTGGGCAGGAATTGGTTTATTACATCCGGGATGAAAACACTGAAGGCAGCGCGGAGCAGGATTCTGAACCACTGATCAGTCAACCAACCGGTTCACAGAACGTCTATTACACAGTAAAAAGTGGTGATACACTTTATGGAATTGCACGGGAGCACAATATGACCATCAGTCAGCTTAGGGATCTGAATAATATTACGGGAGACAACATCCGTGTTGGTCAAACTTTGGCTGTAAAGAAAAAAAATGAAGCACCGCCATCTGTAGCAGAATTCTCAGAAGAGTCGACTCCACAGGGTGTCTTTTCAGAATACAGTATCAAGAGCGGTGAAACAGTGAGTGCCATAAACCGGCGTTTTAAAATGGCGGAAGAAGAATTCCAGAAGCTGAATCCGGATGTAGACCCAAATCGGCTGGTTGCAGGGCAGAAGGTCACTGTATTATTGCCGCCCTCAAGAAATTATGACAATCCTTATCTTCAAAAAGCTGACTTACAAGATCTGGGTGAGGTTTCTGTAACCAGATACAATGCTGCAAGCAAACAGGAAACCACAACTAATGGCGAGCTATATGATCCAAATGGATTGACCGCAGCTCACTCAAACATTGCTCTTGGCAGTATAATTTTTGTGGAAAACAGTGAAACAGAAAACGGTATCTACGTAAGAGTAAATGATAGGATCACCGGTTCAGGTTTAAAATTATCAGAAAAAGCTTTTGAAATACTTCAGCTGACTAAGGTAAATCAGCCGATAGTAAAAATATATACTGAAATAAATGACTAATAAGGTCAAGCAATATTTTGAGGGTACCAATAACCTGCTTTATAGTTTTCTGGTTAGCCTTCCACTGTTTTTTCTTTATGAAATTCTGATCCTGATCTCACAGCCGACCGGTGATGCCATCGTTCGGATAAGTGTGGATGTATGGGTTAAATCCTTATTCACCTCACTTGGGGTCAGTGCAATATCTTTTTCACTTTTGATCATTGCGATCGTAGGGTTATTCATTCTATATAAGGAAAGAGAAAGGCTCAAAACCCTGAAATTTGCATACTTTCCGATGCTCCTGCTGGAGGCTACTGTTTATGCTGTCGTAGTTGCATTTATCAGTCAGTCCCTGGTTTCGTTTGTTTTGAACATGGCGGCAAGTGATCCAATAGCGACGCTTTCTACCACCCAAAAACTGGCATTATCTCTTGGGGCGGGTTTATATGAGGAATTATTTTTTAGAGTCATACTGGTTACGGTCTTTATACTCATTTTCACTAAAGTATTTGGTAAAAAATGGGCTGCCGTAACAGCTGCTGTAGTGCTTTCTGCACTCTTATTCTCTGCGGTACATTACATTGGGTCAATGGGAGATGCTTTTACTTTAGGGTCCTTTTTATATCGCTTTTTATTTGGATTAATTCTAAATGGGATTTATGTTTGGAGAGGATTCGGAGTGGCTGCGTGGACACATGCAATTTATGATATAATGGTGATTGCATTCCTATCATAAAAGAAATCACTAACGGGTTAATCAATACAATCTATTTAATATTAAACTAATCTATGGGTAGTATTCGGTTACAGTAATATTATTTAATTAGCGTAGCGTTACAGTTCAGAGATATATTTCGAAAAAATTAGGGATGGTTAAATGTCTCAGTTAACAAGAGATGAAAAGCAGAAGCAGAAGGACTTCGATGAGGAAATAATACCTCATATGGATGCTTTATATAATTTTGCCCTTCGGCTCACCACGGATCCAAATGACGCAGAAGATCTCGTGCAGGATACTATTGTGAAAGCGTATCGTTTCTTCAGCAGTTATGAGAAAGGGACCAATGCAAAGGCATGGATGTTCCGGATATTAAAGAATTCATTCATCAATAATTACCGTAAGACCTCCAAAAAACCCTCTCAGGTAGATTATGATGAGGTCTCGTCCTACTATGAGTCCATCAGAGCTGAGCGTACTGAAACATCCGATCTTGAAAGTCTGATGTTCAGGGAAATGATGGATGATGATCTGTCAACTGCCCTGACCCGCCTGCCGGAAGATTTTAGAACCGTGGTACTTTTATGTGATGTGGAAGGCTACACATATGAAGAGATCGCAAATATGCTGGATGTGCCGATCGGTACGATACGTTCAAGGCTTCATCGTGGCAGAAACCTGCTGAAAACGGAGTTGTTGGAGTATGCTAAAAAACGCGGGTATACCGGAGATTAGTCATTAATCGTGTTTTTTAGGCTTCTTTACCTTCATGGTCACCCGCATGGTAGTTCCTTCATCAAGTTCAGAACGTAAAACAAATACGCTACCCTTGTGATATTCTTCTATAATGCGTTTGGTAAGGCTTAAGCCAAGTCCCCAGCCTCTCTTTTTAGTACTGAAGCCGGGTTTAAAGATATTTTTAACATTCTGAATTTCAATACCGCTTCCTGAGTCCTCAATATCAATAATTACCTCTCCCTCCTGAACCTTGGATGATATCGATATATATCCTCCCGTTTCTTTTTCCTTAAGTGAATCCATCGCATTTTTCACAAGATTTTCAATGGCCCACTGAAATAACTCGGGATTGATCTTGACCAGAGCTTTAGCCTTGAGGTCTTTTCTTACTTCAATGGATTTGCTCAATCGGGGAAGCCGGCGCTCCATATAAGCTGCTACCTGGTCCAGAATAGGTTCTATTTCCATTCTTCGCAGCTCCGGTTCAGATCCGATCTTACCAAAGCGTTCAGCTACTCCCCTTAGTCGCTGTACGTCCTTTTCGATCTCGTTGGCAATATTGACGGCCGATTCCTCATATCGATATTCATCCTTTAAAAGCTGAAGCCAACCATATAAACTTGAAATCGGCGTGCCCAGTTGGTGAGCAGCTTCCTTGGCCATACCAACCCATAAATTTGATTGTTCTGACCGTGTAATACTTCTGTAGGTCGTATATCCGATACCCAGTAAAAGACCCAGTAACAGGATCTGTATATAAGGAAAGTATCGAAGCATCTGAACGGTAGGACTTTCCCCATAATAGACAAACTGATCCAATTGACGAAATTCATCACCAATAGAAAATTGAAACGGTTCATTCAGGCTTTTGAACTCACGAATGAGTTCATCCCGAAGTTTTTCATTTTCGATCCTGGCTGTATCAATATTGTTGTAAGCCATAATGAAATCACTTTCATCAAGTACAAGCGATGGGATCTTAAAACGATCTTGTATAATGATCTCTTCACGGACAAAATCCGTCGAGCTTTCAGCTGATTCTGCGTCTTCCAATAGGGCAATAACACTATCAGGTACCTCATCGATCTGCCTCAATATTGAAATGGCATCCAGTAGAATGGCTCCGGGCTGCTCATTGACCGGCTTACTGGTGAATTCGATCGCTTTGGTCCATAATTCAACACTGGCACGTTCCTGCTCAATGATCTTAGTGACCAAATACTGGTTATAAATAACTGATCCGATTCCCAGTGTAATGAGTAAAAAGACCAGGATCAGTTTAATTTTATTGGCAGGAACGAACAGTTTCATAGGTAAAGAATACACCTATTGTTGAAAAATAGAAAGGTATGAAAGAAAAAGCCTTCCTTATTAGTGAAAGGAAGGCTGTTCAGGAATAGGTTTTAAGCGGATGCTTTTTGTTTTTCGTAAACAGGAGGTGCCTGCTTTTCAATAGTCTCTTTTGTGATCACACATTTAGAGATATTGTTCATTGAAGGCAAGGTGAACATAATATCCAGCATGGATGCCTCCATGATAGACCTAAGTCCGCGTGCTCCCGTCTTACGCGCTTTAGCGCGCTTGACGATAGCTTTAAGGGCTTCGTCTTCAAAATCTAGCTCCACATCTTCCATTTTAAATAGCTTGGTGTATTGTTTGACCAAGGCATTCTTAGGCATGGTAAGTATATCCAGCATGGCATCGTCAGACAGCTCATGAAGGCCTGCAATAACAGGAAGCCGGCCAATCAGTTCAGGTATCAGACCATAATGCTGCAGGTCTTCCGGCTCAACATGAGTAAAAATTTCCGGATCATCTTTGTCGAATTTGACCTGCTCACTGGTATGGAAACCCATTACACTGGTGGAGAGTCGTTTAGCGATAATGCTTTCAAGACCTGAAAAGGCTCCCCCACAAATGAAAAGAATATTTGCAGTATCCAGTTGAATAAAACTTTGTTCGGGATGCTTACGTCCACCTTTTGGCGGAATGTTAGCAACAGTTCCCTCTAAGATCTTCAATAAGGCCTGCTGTACACCTTCTCCACTTACATCACGGGTAATAGAAGGGTTGTCACTCTTACGTGCCACTTTGTCCACCTCATCAATATATACGATGCCACGTTTGGCACGTTCTACATCGTAGTCAGCTGCCTGAAGGAGATTGCTCAGAATACTTTCAACATCTTCACCAACATATCCGGCTTCAGTGAGAACGGTAGCATCAGCTATGGTGAACGGGACATCAATGATCCTTGCGAGTGTTCTCGCAAGCAGCGTCTTACCACTCCCGGTTGGACCCAATAACATGATATTGGATTTTTCTATCTGAGTATCATCGATCTCAGAGTTTTCACCGGAAATTCTCTTATAGTGATTATAAACGGCAACGGAAAGGGTTTTTTTGGCCATTTCCTGACCGATCACATAATCATCGAGTTTATTCTTTATCTCGACAGGTTTAAGCATCGGCTTATAACTCTTCTCCCTTCGCCGTGCCAATGATGCTAAGTCACTTTCAATGATGCTTGATGCATCTTCCACGCAACGGTCACAAATATAAACACCGGGACCGGCAACCATACTGTTCACTTCCAGACTGGAGCGACTGCAAAATGAACAGTGTACTATATCGCTGTTTTTCTCTTTATCGCTCATAACAAGCTTAAATTAATGAAAATGCCGGTTATTTGGAATTTTTGCTGGATTTGGCGATCAGGTTGTCGACTAATCCGTAGTCAACAGCTTCCTGAGCGGTCATCCAGTTATTTCTGTCAGAATCTTTCATGATCTGTTCAACAGTTTGCCCACTGTGGTCTGCTAGGATCTGGCTAAGTTCTTTCTTAACGCGAATGATCTCCCTTGCTTCGATCTCAATGTCACTTGCCTGACCCTGAGTACCACCTAATGGCTGGTGGATCATTACCCGGGCATGCGGCAGCACACTGCGTTTGCCCTTAGTGCCTGCCGTAAGCAGTACAGCTCCCATACTGGCGGCCATTCCCATGCAGGTAGTTGCCACATCACATTTGATGTGTTGCATGGTGTCATAAATTGCCAGGCCGGCAGAAACCACACCACCCGGACTGTTTATATAAAACTGAATATCTTTTTCAGGATCTTCACTTTCCAAAAAGAGAAGCTGAGCCATGATGGAGCTTGCAACCGCGTCATTTACAGGAGTACCAAGGATCACAATGCGGTCCTTGAGAAGCCTGGAATAGATATCGTAGGCCCTTTCACCACGACTTGTGGTCTCAACAACCATAGGTACCAGGTTGTTTTGAATAGGTTGAACAGAGTCTAAATTCGGGTCTTCGAAAAGCGGTTGATTGGTAATCATGTTATCCGATGTATAGGTTATTTATTCTTTTTGTCTTTCTTTTCCTGCTGTTCGCGATATTCGTCTTTGCCCATTTCGTTGATCTTCACCTTGTCTTGCAAGATGTCGAAGACTTTGTTTTCCCGAATACTGCTTCGCAGTTGTTCAAGCATCTGTGGCTGCTGTGCATAATATTGCTTCAGCTGGTCGGCAGGCATTCCGTAACGCGCTGCTTCCACTGCCAGATGTTCGTCGATATCTTCGGGTTTTATTTCGATATCTTCAAATGTTTCTTGCAGTTTTTGACTGATGAATGACCACTTGGCCTCGCGAACGGCGCGATCTTTCATTCCGGCTTTATATTGTTCTGCATCAAAGTTTTCAGGTAACTGACCACCTTGCTGTTGTTTCAATTGGTCAACATAGGAACCTTGTATCTGAGCAACAAATGTTTCCGGAACTTCGAACTCATGTGCTTCAACAAGGGCATCGGCAACATCATTCTTGAAGAGGTCATCTGCAGTCTGGTCATAATACTCCTGCATACGACTCTTGATATAGCTTTTGAACTGCTCCTCACCTTCAGCTTCACCATTGCTCTGGCTGTCGATAAGCTCATCATTAAGCTCTGCTTTGGTCAGTTTTTGTACTTTCTTGATGGTTACGCGGAACCGGTCTTTCTCATCTCCCTCTCCCAGCTCCATATCAACAACATCCCCGGGTTTTTTACCGGAAAGTTCTTTTCTGAATTCAGCGGCTCCATCCTTACGAAGGTCGATCTCTTGTCCTTCATCAACATCCCCTTCAACAGGATTCCCTTCTTCATCAAGTGTTTCAACATCAACGATCAGTTTGGAATCATCAGTGGCGGCCTCATCAACATCTTCCCAGTTTCCTTCCCGCTCAAGCGTACGCTCAATTTCTTCCTCAACTTCATCATCGGTCACGTCATGGACCATCCGGTTCACTTTGATCTTTAAAAGATCTTTAATTTCGATCTCAGGCTTGGAACCGATCTTGAACTTCACTTCAAGTTCATCATTTTCCCATGAGAAGTCTATCATTTCAGTTTCACCGATCGGCTCATACTCAGGCACGACCTCTTTCTCAAAGATCTTCTGAACAATGTTACTGATCTCTTCTTGTTCGATCTCTTTGCCAAAACGCTTTTTGATCATCCCCATTGGAACTTTTCCCGGACGAAAGCCAGGTAGCTGAATTTGGTCTTTATACTTTTTATAGGCTTTGTCGAAATCTTCCTGAAGGTCATCTCTTTTTGCTTTCAGGGTTACTTCTTTATCGACAGATGTGAGCTCTTCTACAGAAATATCCACGTGATCTCCGCTTTATTTATTTTATTCAGTAAATGAACAGGATTTCAATTAAAATTAGGAAGGAAGTACGAGAGGGGGGACTCGAACCCCCACATCGGTTAAGATACTAGATCCTAAATCTAGCGCGTCTACCAATTCCGCCACTCTCGCAAAATTCAGAGCTTGCAAAGATAAGGCTTTCATATTCTGAATTCAAACAAATTGTAAATAAATTGCCTTATATCAGTATAAAAAAGAAGTGGAAATTGGGAAATGAATGTTTGAATTTTGAACCACTATGTATAGAAACCTACGCCTGCTTTACGTTACTACTACCGACAAAAAGGAAGCCCGAAAAATTGGGCGTAATCTCATTGAGGAAAATCTCGCTGCTTGTGTTAATATAATTGATGGGATGAATTCCATTTATAAATGGAAAGACGAGATTCAGGAAGATGCTGAATGCATTCTTATCGTTAAGACACATTACTCCAGGGTCAGAAAGGTCACACGACGTATAAAAGAAATGCACAGCTTCGATGTCCCCTGTGTGATATCTCTTACTATCACTGAAGACGAAGGAAACGAAGATTACCTGGACTGGCTTGAGGTCAATTCCAAACAACCATTCAAGCTATAATTCATTGAATAGAAAAGTTCTGACTCAAAAAAGAGTCACTGATCATATAATGTGGGCAAAGATCGACCGCCCAAAAGCCCGTAATGCCATTGACTTTGATGTCATGCACGAACTTGAGGTTTTGGTCGGGCAATTGGAAGAAGATAAGCAGGTCCGGGTCTTTATTCTTAGTGGGGAAGGCTCGGATTCCTTCGTGTCCGGTGGAGATCTTAAAAAATTTCATACAATCAAATCGAAAGAAGAAGCTGTTGCAAAATCCGAACGGATGCAGAATTTATTGTTTAGGATAGAGCAACTGCCGTGTTGGACCATTGCCTGTGTAAATGGGGACGCCTATGGTGGTGGCATAGAGTTAATGCTGGCTTTTGATTTCCGGGTTTCAGTACCTGAGGCAAGGTTCGGATTCACTCAGGGACGATTTTATCTGGTGCCCGGATGGGGCGGACTTACCAGGCTTGTTGAAAAGGTGGGTCGTGCAAAAGCACTTGAGTGGCTGGGAAAATCTGTGGTCACTGATGCAGAAACAGTATTAGCTCACGGTTTGATCGAAAATATCTTAGGTGGAGAAACACTTGAAAAAGAGACCCTGGAATGGGTAGAGAGACTCACCAAAAACGACAGAGATTTCATACGGGTTTTAAAAGAAGGCTCAAGACGCCTTTCTGCACACAGGGAAGAATCATTAAAAGCAGAGATAAAGCCGTTCTCTGATCTGTGGGTTGATGAAAAGCACATCTCTAGGGTTGAGAAATTCATGAACCGTAAATAAAAAAGGCGCTGAAAAGCGCCTTTATTGTATCTAATTTAATTTGTTGTGTAGATCAGTTGATGCTGAAATCAACATAGTAGACGGTATTGCCCCAGATCAGGTTCAACCTTCCTCCTTCATCTGTTTCTTCAACAGTGATCGTGAAGGCTTCCGTCATCTGATCGGTTTGTTCAACCTGCATCGGTACCCTGCCAAAATCCTGGTTTTCATCATAGGAATTACCGTTTTGACCGGTCTCACTGTTAATGATCATAGTGCCACCATCTTTTT
Organism: Gracilimonas sp. B-17; assembly: GCF_056857935.1. NCBI lineage: Bacteria > Pseudomonadati > Balneolota > Balneolia > Balneolales > Balneolaceae > Gracilimonas > Gracilimonas sp. B-17. The sequence continues at coordinate 75,182 of NZ_JBSXOA010000010.1, read as the reverse complement.
CCGGTATGGTAAATATCGTGTATTCACCTGAAGGTATATCAAGGTCACCGATCTGAATATCACTGGAAGTATAAAAATGAGTTGCTCTGTTTGCTCCGGTTCTCCAGCGTTCACCATAGGGTACAATACCACCGAACAATTCACGCCCTCGTTTTTGAGGAGATCCATAATCAACACGGAAGTTGGAATCACCAATGATATATTCGGCACTTACAGCACCTGAAAGTTCACCGATCGGGTTTTGGGCATAGCGATCTGCAAGAGCATTCATATCAACAGAATTAACACGATCGACTTTTAACTTACGCGTGGTCAACCCGGCATCAAGATGCTTGATGTTTCCTTCCGGAGTCACATTAACTCCCATAACACCTCTGAATGGATGTCTTATGGTCATTGAATCACCCTCGATGTCAGCAATAATGAAATTTGAGATCCTATTACCGCTTAGCAAGGGTTGATTTACCGTATCCTGTCCGGTTGCTACGGCTGAATTGAATGCCAGTTCAAAGGGCCAGTGGACCATGTCAATAAATGGCAATACACCGGGTTCATAAGGTGCCATATAAGCTCGGGCTTCATCCTCACCATAGAACTGTACATTCAGGCTGTCACCTTGCCTCACAATAGACTGGGTTAAAGCTCCTTCACCTGAAAATCCAACGCTTGGCGGGTAGTCAGTTCGTTGCATTTGGGTGATCCCTCCCGTTTCATCCAGTTCAAGAGTATATTTTGAAAACCTGGTTTCAGGGCTCCGAAGGATCACTGTAGCAGCCATTCCTGAATCAGTTTCTAAAAATTGTTCCACAGCAAGGGTATCATCCCCCAATTTAGTAACAAAGTAACTCTCATTATTGCCTTGAGAACTACATGCTGAAAAAAGAGCTGTGATCAGTAACGCAAAAATTAAATTTCGCATAATGTGTCAGTTGGTTGTTAAAGTTAGATTGAAAATCTATTTCAAAAAGACCTTATTGCCAAAAACATGGGCTTTAAAATTGGTAAATGTGATCAGGATTCTTTCTGAATCTTATCCAGTGCCTCAACAAATACTTCAACAGGCTGTGCACCGGATAGGCCATATTTATTGTTGATCAGAAAAAAGGGAACCCCCTGAACTCCGATCTTGTGTGCGCGTTCAACATCCTCAACCACCTCATCAGTAAACTGTTTTTGATTTAGAATTTTCATTGTCTCATTCTTATCTAAACCGATATCACTCGCCAATTCAGCCAAAGTTGTAAGGTCGCCTACATTTCTTCCTTCAGTGAAATACGCTTTCAAAAGGCGTTCTTTCATCTCATGCTGAAGACCTTTGCTTTCTGCAAAATGGATCATCCTGTGAGCATTGAAGGTATTAGTGGGTTTGACTTCGTCCATATTGAAATTAAGTCCGGCTTTTTCAGCCATTTGGGTCATATTCTTATTCATTTGTATAGCCCAATCCCGGTTTTTGCCGTATTTGGTGGCTAATGTATCATAAATATCAGATTTAGGCTCAACAGGTGCATTTGGGTCGAGCTCAAAGCTTTTCCACGTGATATTTACTGTAGTTTCCGGTAATTGCTTTAGAGCTTTTTCAAGATGTGCTTTACCGATATAACAAAAAGGGCAAGCTACATCCGACCAAATTTCAATATTCATGGTGTTTGATTAATTCGTTGTGTATGTATAACTCATTCTGCCGCAGTGAAGTTCAATGAGTTGGGTATGGTATAGATAAGGCCAAATAAAAAAAGGATGCTGAATTTATTTCAGCATCCTTTAGAAAATTATTGTTTTAATTTGATCACTCTATTCGCTCGAGCATTCTCAACCTGGTTGCCTCGAACTCATCACCGGATTTCCAGCTTTGCATATTTTCGGCATTCAGGGCTCTGAAGCCGGTCAGGAAAAATAATCGGGTATCAACCTCGGCTCCGGCAAGGTCCCAATATTCATTGATCTCATCATTTACAGTATGATAGTTGGCATCAGAAACACTGTCAATGGTAGTAATGTAATTATCAGGTTTACCTACGAACTCCCTTCCAGGGTTAGGAAAAATGGCCGGTATTCCTACTTTAGCCATATTAAAATGATCAGATCGGTAAAAATAGCCGCGTTCCGGATGCTGATCAGGTTTTACAGTTCGTCCTTGTTTTTGCGCTTCTTCGACCAACAGGTCACTAAGAGAGGAACGTCCGTACCCGACAACAACGATATCCTTTGTTTGGCCATATACATTCATTCCGTCCAGGTTGATGTTGGCGGTAACTTTGCCGGGTTCTACGGTTGGATGTTCAGCCCAGTATTGTGAGCCTAAAAGGCCAACTTCCTCAGCGCCAACCACAACAGCTAAAACACTTCTTTTGATCTCACTTTGGATGGATTTATAAGACTCCATCATTTCAACTAAAGCGCTGACTCCCGCAGCGTTGTCTGACGCACCATTATTAATGGAATCAGCCTCTATCGGTGTTGTGATACCCAAGTGATCATGGTGAGCGGTCAACACCAGATATTCATCATTCAGTTGTTCATCACTGCCCTTAATTTCTGCAATCACGTTCTTTCCCATGATCTCACGATAGTCAGCATCCATGCTTACATTCATGCGAATTCCACTCAAAGGAACCGGTTCAAAATCCGGACTGTCTGCAGCTTCCATTAATTCATTTAGGTTTAATCCGGCTTCTTCAAACAACAGCTGAGACGCTTGATAGGTCATCCAGCCATTGAATTTGGTTGCTGAGGCTGATGCATCTTCTTCTCCCTTCAGATAAAATCGCTCACGGCTCCAACCATTGGAAACAACGTTCCATCCATATCCGGCTGTTTCATCAGTATGAATGATGATGGCTCCTAATGCTCCAAGTTCTTTAGCCTTTTCGTACTTGTAATCGTACCGGCCGTAATAAAGTCTTGTTTTACCCGCAAAAAGATCAGGATCATATTCGGGGTCATTATTTTTCACTACAATGATCTTGCCTTCAACGTCTGTTCCCTTAAAGTCATCCCAATCTTCCTCAGGAGCCTGAATGCCATAACCCACGTAGACCAATTCAGCATTTTGAACTTCGATCTGTTCTGCCTGATTTGCAGGCCAGGCCATGAATTCATTAAAATATTCTACATTAAATGGGGTTCGTCCATTTGTCGAAACCGACATTTCAGCATTGGAAGTCTTTTGCCCCAAAAGAGGGAATTCCTGTACATAACTGCCGTCATCAGCGCCGGGAGTAGCGCCCATTTCTTTAAATTGATTTACCAGATAGTCCACGGTCATTTGTTCACCGGCAGTTCCGGTAGCCCTTCCTAAATATTCATCGCTGGATAGGGTTTCGATATGCCGAAGCAATGAATCCCTGTTTATGGAGTTTGCAGCATTTTGTTCAGGGGTACTTGAGCACCCAAATGCCAATATAGAGATCAGTATTGCAGTGATTGGAATGGACTTCATCTGAAAGGATTTTTTGTTGAATTTTAAATTATCTGTTTGAAGATAATGTACAAAATAAAAAAAGCGAAAGGCGGTTTGGCCTTTCGCTTTTATGTCTAAAATATATTTGGCTTAGTTTGCCGGTGAAAGCTGAACAGAAAACTTTTGAACCTTATTTGTTACAGCCTGATCCTTAGTCATACCGCCAACAATGTAATATTCATTATTAGCTTTCCCCATACTACGGTGGTCCATGGTAGGTGTTGGCTGATTTCCCAATACAACCCATTCCTGAGTGTCAAGTCGGTATGCAAATACCTCACTTGCCGGGTTGGCAGGACGTAAATTATAACCAATACCATTATAGTTGTATGGATTGGTTGTTCCCCCTACAAAAACGATCATTTCAACCGGGGACTTTACACCCATGGATGCCATTCTGTAACGGGCTTCACCCGGATGGGTTTTAATGCGAGTCCAGTTGATGGTGGTGTGGTCGTCACTATCGATCTCCCCTTTGATACTGCCGGGTGACATTTTAAAAATCTGTTCACCATCATCTACAATAGACTGAACACCATCAGCTAATACCATAGTATTACCGATCAGACCGCCTGCGTGGCCGAATACCGGAGGCCCCGGATAAGGTGTGGCATGTTCCCACGAGTTGGTTTCGGTATCGTATACCTGGACGTTGGACACGTTATTGGTGTAATTCCATCCGCTCACCAGGTAAATGTAACGGTCCTGATAAACAAGGGATACAGCATCCTCAACAGGAAGCAACATATCGGCTACCCGCTCATAGGTATTTGCAACTGGATCGTATTCGAAAACTTCTGAGGTGGAGGTTTCTGAACCATCTTCAGCTACAGTATAACCACCAAAGAGGTAGATTTTACCATTTACGGTTTCAGCAGTACTTCCCAGCCTGCCAATTTTGTCAGGAACACCGGGGATCTCCTCCCAGATATTTTCCTCTGCATTATATCGGGCAGCGAAATCACTTACGTCATTGAATGTTTTTCCTTTTTCCAGTCCTGAAAAAGTATAGATATATGGAATACCGTCAACGGTTGCAGAGGCAACGGCGTTGTTAGAGATCTCAAGGGGCAAATTTGCCACTTCTTCCCATTCCAGGGAAACTTGCTTAGGTGCCTGTTGGCAGGAAACTGCCAAAATAGCTAGGGTGAATAGTGTTAATAATTTTTTCATTTGTATAATTACTAGACTTATTATCTGATTTTTGGTTACCCTGAACACCGTATTGTTCCGAAAAATTCGCGTTCAGAAATTGTTTATTTTCCAATTTTAAATATAAGATTTTTATATGTCCTCTTTTGAAAATAAAATAGTTTTAATAACCGGCGGTGCCAGTGGAATTGGGTTGATGATGGGACGAAAGGTGCTTAGCCGAGGTGCTGAAAAATTAATTATTTGGGATGTAAACGCGGAGGGTCTTGCCCGGGTATCAGATGAGCTTACCTCTGAGGGATATGCCGTATCTACCGAGCTAATAGATGTTAGTGATCATGAAAGTGTTCTGAAAGGTGCTGAAAAATCTCTGAACGAACACGGTCGGGTGGATGTCTTGTTCAATAATGCCGGTATCGTGGCCGGTAAAAAATTCACGGAACATTCCGTGGAAAGCATCAAAAAAACCATGGACGTAAATAGTTTGGGACTGATGTATATGGCAAAAGCTTTTTTACCCTCTATGATCGAAAATGGTTTTGGCCATATTATCAACATAGCGTCTGCCGCCGGGTTAACTCCTAATCCTGGGATGACAGTTTATGCAGGTAGTAAATGGGCTGCTGTGGGGTGGTCGGAGTCATTGAATCTGGAGATGGTGAAAAACGGTCATCCTGTAAAAGTGTTAACAGTGATGCCAAGTTATATCAATACCGGAATGTTTGAAGGGGTAACAGCTCCTTTGTTAATGCCACTACTTGATCCCGATAAGATCACAGATAAGATCTTAAGGGCGGTTGAAAGCGATAAAGACAGGCTCAGAGAGCCTTTCATGGTAAAGTTGACTCCCTTTATAAAAGGAATATTGCCTGCTAAGGTTTATAACTTTGTGGCCGGGAAATTGATCGGTGTTTACCGATCTATGGATACATTCAAAGGCAGAGGAACTGATTCGAAATGAGTGCAAAAGATCTACTTGAGAAACAACAAACCTATTTCAGGTCCGGGGCAACCAGGTCTCTTTCTTTTCGGGTCCACCAGCTGGAAACATTGAAGAAGATCCTGACCGAACATGAGGAAGAACTCATGTCTGCCTTATATCAGGATTTCAAGAAACCGGAACTGGAGGCTTATGCCACTGAGATCGGTATCCTTCATGACGAGATCTCATATACCATTAAGAAATTACGAAAGTGGGTTAAGCCGAAAAGAGTGCCGGGTACATTGATCAACTTTCCCTCATTTAACTATACTTTGGCAGAACCCTATGGTACTGTGCTGATCATAGCACCATGGAATTACCCGATTCAGCTGGCTTTGTTACCTATGGTAGGGGCAATAGCTGCCGGAAATACAGTTATTATCAAGCCGTCGGAATTATCGCCAAATACCTCATCCGTTCTAAAGAAAATTACGGAAGCCTGGTTTAAGGAAGAGTTTGTTGCGGTGGTCGAAGGCGGAGTTGAAGTCAATCAGGACCTGCTGGCCCAGGATTTCGATTATATTTTCTTTACCGGCAGTACTCGGGTCGGTAAGATCGTAATGGAAGCCGCTTCGAAACACCTTACTCCGTTAACTCTGGAGCTTGGCGGTAAGAGTCCTTGTATTGTGGATGGAACGGCCAGGGTCAAAACAGCGGCCAAACGAATTGTATGGGGAAAATTTATTAATGCAGGCCAAACCTGTGTGGCTCCCGATTATGTGCTCGTTCACAGCAGTGTAAAAGCTGAGCTGTTGCAGGAAATTAAAAAAACGATTTCTGAATTTTATGGTGTGAATCCCAAACTCAGCCCGGATTATGCGCGCATCATAAATAAAGACCATTTCCGGAGATTACTATCATACCTGGAAGATGGTGATATTTATTCAGGCGGCAGGTATGACGAAGAAGAGTGCTACCTTGAGCCAACTGTTCTGACAAATCTCAACAGGAAGGCAACGGTAATGGAGGAAGAGATCTTCGGGCCCATATTGCCGGTCTTAGAATTCGAGAGTGTCTCTGATGCCATTCATAAGGTGAATTCCAACCCAAAACCACTAGCTCTTTATTTATTTACCGAAAACAAAACCACAGAAAGGCTGGTATTAAAGGAGTGTTCTTTTGGAGGCGGAGCCGTGAATGATGTGGTTGCACATTTGGGTAACCGGCACCTTCCTTTTGGTGGAGTAGGCAAAAGTGGTATGGGTGTTTATCATGGTAAATCCAGTTTTGACACTTTTTCTCATACAAAGAGTATTATGCGCAAGCCTACATGGCTTGATGTGCCATTCAGATATGCACCCTACAAAGGAAAACTAAAATGGATAAGGAAGATCCTGAAATGAGTACTGATACATTCAAAGCATTTTATGTAAAGGAAACAGAAGAAGGAAAATTCAGATCAGAGGTCAGGCAGGTTCCATTTTCGTTTCTGCCGAAGCACGAGGTCTTAATAAAGGTGAAATATTCCTCTTTGAATTACAAGGATGCGCTTTCTGCCAGTGGAAATAAAGGAGTAACCAGAACCTACCCTCATATTCCGGGTATTGATGCATCGGGAGTTGTGGTGGAAGATAGCTCTGGATCTTTTAGTACAGGTGACAAGGTAATAGTTACGGGGAGAGATCTTGGCTCCAATACATCAGGTGGTTTTGGTGAGTATATCTCAGTCCCACCTGACTGGGTTGTATCGTTACCAAAAGGACTCAGGTTAGTGACAGCTATGTACTATGGTACGGCCGGTTTTACAGCTATGTATGGCGTTAAAAGATTACAACGCGAATTGGTTGAACCTGATGGCGGAAAAGTATTGGTGACCGGCGCAACCGGAGGGGTCGGTTCACTGGCTGTTTTATTCTTATCTGAACTGGGTTATGATGTTGTGGCCGCGACCGGAAAAATGGATGAGGAATCATTTTTGAAAGAATTGGGCGCAAAGGAAGTCATAAACAGAGATCAGGTGACGAATGTTGGAAATAGTTTGATGTTAAGTAGAAAATGGAATGGAGCCATTGAAACAGTTGGAGGCTCTATGTTGGATGCTGTGATCCGGCAGGCCAATCATGATGGGGCTATTGCCTGTTGTGGAAATATTCTTGGCCATGAATTGAATACAAATATCTATCCATTCATTTTACGCGGTGTAAGTTTGCTTGGCATCGATTCCGCGATCTGTAAAATGCCAATGAGACTAAAGATCTGGGATTCTATTTCAAAGATAGATGTGTCGAAGCTGCCAAACCGATTCATAAAAACGACACCTCTTGAAAAGGTGCAGGAAGAAGTGGAGAGAACCTTGAAGGGAAGACAGGTTGGAAGAATATTGGTTACTCATGAATGAATAAAAAAAAGCCCGCTGCGTTAACAGCGGGCCCGGATAATCACAAAACAGCGGTCAAACTGATTTGTGGGAGTTATGGGTATTTAATAAAGAAAGTTCTTTTTAAGCGGCGTTTTGAGCCACGTTTGCTGATTCAGAGGCTTTGTTCAATGGGATTGATAATTCCTGCACCGTGATCGGTTTCAAAAGAAAGTCAATATAATCTGTGCTTTGGGCATTTTTGAGAACCGATGGAGATCGATCGCCGGATAAAAATATCACCGGAATGTCCATAAATTTTTCCCGGATCATTTTGACGGTTTGAATTCCATTCAGTTGACCGGCTAACTGTACATCTATAAGTAAGATCTCAGGATTAAGTTCCTGGATTTTTTCCAGGGTTTCTTCACCGCTGGCTGCCTTACCGATAACGTCATACCCAAGACGTTCTACCATCTTCTGCTCTACAACAGAAAGAAGCGGGTCGTCCTCAACAATCATGACTTTTTTTAACAGTCCCATAACAAGCCTTTAGTATTAAAATTTTCTAATCTTAATATATTAGAGTTTTTTAATAAAAGCAATGCAGGTATAGAATATCTTTTTTGAGGTAACTTTTAAGTGGTTATTTATCAGTAATTAATAAATTGAAAATGAAATGGATCTTCGTAAGATCAGGAGTCGGTCACCCATTCATTCAGGGCTTTAAAAGCTGGAAGCATTCTGGATCCATACCAGCTGAACCATTCACCATTCACCAGTTTGACAGTAGAATCAGGGCAATGGTCTTTGATCTCTTTGATATGTTTTTCCTTAAAAGGATAGGGTTCACTACTCAGTAAGATAAGTTCAGGTGATAGCAATGAGAGTTTTTTCAGATCGGTAGTGGGGTACCTTTTTTGGTCACTAAACACATTAATCATACCATACTTATTCATTACGTCATGGATATACGTATCCTGGCCGACTGACATCCAGGGGTCTTTCCATATAAAATAAGCAGTTTTTAAAGGTTGGGTACCTGGCCGTTCACTAATGGCAGTGGTTATTTCTGAAATGATGTTTTCAGCGGATTCAGTCCGACCTGTTGTCTTTCCAATTCTACTGATCTCAACCAAAGCGTCTTCAACCGATCCAATATCAGTGACTAATACTTCGGCTATGGATTTGAGTATTTGAACATCTTCTTTTCTGTTCTCTTCCTTATTTGCAATTACCAGGTCTGGTCCAATATCGATTATCTTTTCAATATTGGGGTTTTTGGTGCCACCGATGATCTCGATATCATTAACAGCATCTGCAGGATGAACGCAAAAACGGGTGCGCCCAACAAGTTGCTTTTCAAGTCCCAGGTCTACCAAAAGCTCCGTAAGGCTAGGTACCAGGGAAATTATTTTTTTGTAAGGTAAGTCAGGCATAATGTCGGATGATCTGTTCAGCCTGCCGGGAGTAACTACCCCCAAACAGGTTGGCGTGGACAAGTATGGGGTAAAGGTTGCATAGTTTTATTCTCTCTTCATATCCATGTTCTAAAGGGTATGTGTCTTCATAGCCCTTATAGAACTCTTCTGAAAAACCGCCAAAAAGCCGGGTCATGCTAATATCCATTTCCCTGTGTCCATAATAAACCGCAGGGTCATATATAGATGTTTTCCCCTCTCTTACGTACATATAATTGCCACTCCAGAGGTCGCCATGTAAGAGAGCGGGCTTTTCACGTGGAAAGATCTGACCTAGCTTGCCGTAAAGTTTTTGGACCGACCTGAATAAGGAACGTTCTATTTTATCATTTTCAACAGCCAGTTGAATTTGAGGTTCCAACCGTTCAATAGCGAAAAAGTCAGCCCAATTGGAATGCTTGTGATTGGATTGGTGAAGTTTGCCTATGAAGTTATCATGATCGAGACCAAAATGATCGTTTGTATTCTTGTGTAAAAGGGCCAATTGTCTGCCAAAATCATAGGAAGATCGGTGGTTTTCAGTTCCTTCCTGGATCCAGTCCAAAATCAAAAAGTTATTCCCATAATGGTGAACATTGGGAATGACAATATCTGTACCTGCCTCAGAAAGTATTTTGAGACCTTTGGCTTCTTTATCAAACATGGAAGGATCAGAATTCATATTCCATTTAATAAAATAGTTGGATCCATTTTCTAAGGTGATCCGACCACCCTGATTGATGTCTCCTCCATGAACAGCTTTGACCTCAGAAATGCCTGTTTTAAAATGTTCTTGAATTTTTATGGCAATGGGATCGGGAAACATGATCAGTCTTCTATATGTTCGGCTAATTCATTCAAAAGATATTCGGTGCTTCGTTCAAGGACATTGAAAACATTTTCAAAGCCATCCATACCACCATAATAAGGATCAGGGACATCCTTCATATTGCCTTCAGGGTCAAAATGACGCATCATTTTTACTTTAGACCCATACTTATCCTTAGTATCCAGGTCCAGGATGTTTCGATAATTCTCAGAATCCATGGCAAGGATCAGATCAAACTCTTCAAGGTCGGCATAGTCAAATTTACGTGCTTTAGAAGGCAGGTGGATGCCTCGTTTGTTAGCGGTAGCCTGACTTTTACTGTTTGCGGATTCTCCAACATGGTAGGCTGCTGTTCCGGCTGAATCGATATAAAAATAGTTTTCAAGGCTTTTTTCTTTCACTTTATGAAGAAAAATGCCTTCAGCAGTAGGGCTCCTGCAGATATTGCCAAGGCAGACGAATACAATTTTAAATGGATTATCTTGAGTAATTGGTCTCATTATTTATCAAAATAGGTTAGTAAATGAAAACTGCTCAAAAGTTAAGGGTTATAAAATTAGCAGTCATATTTAATAAGGGTATCTGCCACTGGATGAGTTCCGGATATTTTTCATAGAAGTAACTACAAGCTTTTCAATCATATTTTGTATATTTGAGGCTTAAAATGATTCGCCGGAATAAAGTTTTTTATGGCAAAAAAATTCAAAGAAGTTAAACAATTAAGCTTCCCTAAATCAGAAGTAGAGATTCTGAATTGGTGGAAGGAACACAAGATCTTTAACAAAAGTGTGAAGACCCGTGAGGATGGTATACCTTTTACCTTCTATGAAGGTCCACCCACAGCAAACGGAAAACCGGGTATCCACCACGTTATGGCAAGGACTGTCAAAGACATGTTCTGCCGGTATAAAACCCTCAAGGGGTTTCGTGTTGAGCGGAAAGCCGGGTGGGATACTCATGGCCTTCCGGTAGAGATCGAAGTTGAAAAGGCATTGGGACTTGAGGGAAGAGCTCAGGTTGAGGAATATGGTATTGATAAATACAATGCTGAGTGTCGTAAGAGTGTATTGAAGTATAAAGATCTGTGGGATGACCTGACCTCCAGAATGGGGTATTGGGTTGATCAGGATGACCCTTATGTAACTTTTGAGAATAATTATATTGAGTCCGTTTGGTGGGCCTTCAATAAGCTTTATAAAAAAGGCCTTGTATATAAAGGTTACAAGATCCAGTGGTATTCACCGGGCAGTGGAACCGTTTTATCTTCACATGAGGTAAGCCTAGGGTATAAGGAAACTCAGGACCCTTCCATTTTTGTGAAATTTAAGTCTGATGATGCCGATGATACTTACTATCTGGCATGGACCACTACGCCTTGGACCATCGTTTCAAATATGGCATTAGCGGTTAATCCTAGCCTGGATTACGTAAAAGTTGGTCATTATGATGAGACGTTTATTATGGCCAAAGACTGCGTTGAAGAAGTATTGGGTGAAGATTATATCATTCAGGAAGAGTTCAAGGGAACAGCTCTGATCGGTAAAACTTATCAACCCGTTTTCGATTTTGCTTCCCAGCAGTTTGAGAAGCATGAGGCCTGGAAAGTGATACCTGCCGATTATGTGACTACTGAAGACGGTACCGGTATCGTACATACGGCCCCTGCTTTTGGTGCTGATGATTATGATTCCTGCCAGAAAAATAATATCCCGATGTTCAACCCTATTGACCGGGACGGAAAGTTCACAGACCTGGCTCCTGAATTTAAGGGCCAATGGTTCAAGGAAGCAGATAAGGATATTGCCCGTGCCATCAAGGATAAAGGTTTGATGTATAAGCATGAGACTATGGTTCACAATTATCCATTTGATTGGAGAAAGGGAACCCCGTTGATGTCGTACCCGGTAGAATCCTGGTTCATAGAGACCACTAAGGTCAAGGACCGTATGGTAGAGTTGAATAAAAAGATCAACTGGAAGCCGGAAAGTACAGGTACAGGACGGTTCGGAACCTGGCTTGAAAATAACGTTGACTGGGCTGTTTCTCGTCAAAGATATTGGGGAACACCGATCCCGATCTGGGTAAGTGATAAGGATCCTGAATACTTTGAATGCATTGGTAGTATCGCCAAATTGAGAGAAAAAGCAGGGTTGGGCGAAGATGCTGAGATCGATCTGCACCGCCCTTACATTGATGATATCACCTGGGAAGCCCCTGATGGCGGAACCATGAGAAGAATTCCGGATCTTTTGGATGTTTGGTTCGATTCCGGTGCTATGCCATTCGCACAGTGGCACTACCCGTTTGATAATGACCATGATTTTCAGGTGAACTACCCGGCAGATTTTATTGCAGAAGGCGTGGATCAAACCCGTGGATGGTTCTATACTCTGCATGCATTGGGCACTATGCTATTCAATGAGGAGGCATACAAAAATGTGGTCTCAAACGGACTGGTGCTGGATGAGAACGGTGAGAAAATGAGTAAGTCCAAAGGTAATTCTGTAGATCCGTTTGAGGTCATTCAGGAATTTGGAGCAGATACCGTACGCTGGTACATGATGAGTAATTCCTCTCCGTGGGAAAACCTCAAATTCAGTCATGATGGACTTAAGGAAGTACAGCGTAAGTTCTTCAACACCATAGTTAATACCTATTCGTTCTTTGCGATGTATGCGAATATTGACGGATTTACTTTTTCAGGTACGGCTATTCCTATAGCTGATCGCCCTGAGATCGATAAGTGGGTTATTTCACGGCTTAACACAACAGTTAAATTGGTTGAAGAATATCTTGAGGATTATGAGCCTACCAAAGCGGCTCGTGAGCTTGAGAATTTCGTGGAAGAACTGAGTAACTGGTATGTGCGCAGAAACCGGCGCCGTTTCTGGAAAGAAGGCAGTACATTAGATAAAACTGCGGCGTATCAGACCCTATACGAATGTTTACTGAATCTAAGTAAACTGATCAGTCCTATTGCTCCATTTGTTGGTGAGTGGTTGTATCAAAAATTGAATGAAGTGACCGGGCATGATGAGGAATCGGTGCACCTGGCATTTTTTCCAACAGTGGAAGAGACTGCCATCAATAAAGCTCTTGAACATAAGATGGAGATGGCCCGCCTGATTTCCTATATTGTGTTACGCGTTCGTAATCAGATCGAGATGAATGTACGACAGCCACTTGGACGTATTATTCTACCTATCAAAGATGAAAGTGAACGACAGGCCATAGAATCTGTTCGGGATATCATCCTTGAAGAAGTGAATGTTAAAGACATTCAGTTTGTGGATGATGACTCGGGAATTGTAGAGAAATCAGCCAAGCCAAATTATCCGGTATTGGGTAAGCGCTTAGGTCCGAAGATGAAAGCTGTGGCAGCCAAAGTTAATCAGTTGACCACAGAGGAGATCACAGAATTTGAGAAAAATGGCTGGATCGATCTTGAGATCGATGATGAGACCATTCGTATCGACTCTGAGGGGCTTGAGATCGTACGAACAGGTCTTGAAGGATGGACCGTTGAAACGGAAAAAGGCCTCAGCGTGGCTGTAGATACAGCCCTGAGTGAAGAACTAATTCAGGAAGGTATTGCCAGAGAGTTTGTAAATCGTGTGCAAAACATGCGTAAAGAGGCAAATTTTGAGGTAACTGACCGAATTGCCATTGGATTTACGGGATCTGATACGATTAAAGAAGCTGTTGTTTCCATGAGTGATTATATTAAGAAGGAAACATTGGCTGAAGAACTTCAAATTAAAGAACTGGACGTCTCAGATTTCACAAAAACCTGGGACATTGGAGAGGAAGAGTGCACCATCTCCATCAGAAGAAATATTAATTCATAACCACGCGGCTATGGCTACAAACGAATCAAAGAAAGACGAAAGAGTATCTCCATACAGTGATGAAGAGCTGGAATATTTTCGCGGTATCATCATTAAGAAGATGGAAGATGCAGAAGAAGAAGTAAATGCTTTGCAGCGTACGCTTCGCGAAAGTATGGAAAATGCTTCTGACGAATCAGCATATTCTTATCATATGGCTGATGCCGGTACAGATGCACAGGAACGTGAAAAGACCTATATGCTTTTTAATCGGACCAAGAAATTCATCAAGTACCTGGATGATGCTTTAAAAAGGATCGATAACAAGACTTACGGTGTGTGTAAGGTGACCGGCAAAAAGATCTCCAAAGGGCGACTTGAAGCGGTTCCTCATACTCAACTGAGTATTGATGCCAAATTGAAACGCAGATAAGAAAACCGGTTTGAACCGACAAAAATTAACCGCTCTTATTGTACCGGCCATTTTTGTGCTGGGTATCGACCAGTTTACAAAGTGGCTGGTCCGGACCACACCGGAACTACAGAATAAAGTTCTGATCGATGGCTGGTTGCAGTTCTACTTTACCAAGAACCCGGGAATGGCTTTGGGTATCGATTTTCTATCGACTCCTGTTGTCAGTGTTGTGGCTATACTTGCCGTAACCGGGATCCTGATCTATATCCTGAAAAATATAGAACAAGCCGGCATTGGATATCTTGTGTGTATGGGGTTGATCATCGGTGGAGCCTTCGGTAATATTGCAGACCGCTTATTTATGGCACTCATCATGGATTATGGCGGTGTACTGGATGGCCACGTAGTCGATTTTATTTACTTTTCCCTACAAATAAATGACTGGACGGTTTTTCCCTATATCTTCAATGTGGCTGATATTGCAATCTCCTGCTCCATCATACTGCTGATCCTGTTTAACAAGCGATTTCTTATAAATAACGAGGGGGATGGTGAGGCTACAGGAGTTGAATCCGAGACTGATACTGGATTGGAAGGTGGTCAGTTATCTCAGGATATTTCCGGGGAAAAGTGAATAAGGGATAGGTGATCTCTTTAATACTCGTTCCGTAGCTCTGCTGCGGAACGCTATCTCGAGGCTCTGCCTCATACAGCAGTATTTACCTTACTCCCCCAGCATTATTAAAAAAAAAGATTTGTAAATCAATTGCCGCAAATATGGAGGCGGAGCCTCCCAGGGGCATTGCGGAGCGGAGCGCCGCAACGAGGGTTAAATGGAAATTCTGTGAAAACCGAAGCAGGATCTGATATTTATGCAACCCTGAAGCTCTGCTTCAAAACTTTAAGATTGTGGTACCCCTAACAGCAGGAATTTTTAGGTGATTGTTTGAAAATTGGAGGAGTAACCTCCCAGAGCGGAGCGCCATATCGAGGGTTAAAGTGAGGGTCAGGATCTAACTATTCTCTTCACCCTCTATAGGATACTTTTGTGCTGAAAAGTCAAAATTAGGACTTATCGGTACCTGATCCACGATCTCCAACCCAAAACTTTTAATACCGATTCGCTTAACCGGATTGTTGGTCATGAGACGCAGTTTGCGAATACCGAGTGAGCGCAGGATCTGAGCCCCCACCCCATAATCTCTTGCATCCCCTCTTGGCGAGATATCTTCCTCGTTACTCTCAAGCTTTCCTTTCTGAAGGGCTTTCAGGGTTTTAAGCTGATTGACCAATACCGAACCACGTTGATTGCGGTTCATGTAAAGTACCACGCCCTGACCTTCTCGCTCCACTTGAAGCATGGCCTGGTGAAGTTGCTCGCTGGTGTCCTTATTTCGTGCACCGAAAATATCGCCGATAAGGTCAGAAGAGTGAACACGGGTCAATACCGGTTCTTCCTTACTCCATGTCCCCTTGGTAAGGGCAAGGTGGATATCGCCGGTCAGTTTTTCTTTAAATGCCCTAAGGCTGAAATCGCCATACATAGTCGGCAGGTTCACATCCATTACCTCATGGACCAGGGTCTCATTTTCATTTCGGTAAGCAATGAGATCCTTGATGGTAATGATCTTCATCTCAAATTCTTCAGCCATCTGGATGAGTTCAGGCACGCGTGCCATTTCCCCATCTTCCTTCATGATCTCGCAGATGATTCCTACAGGTTTCAACCCTGCAAGTCGTGCCAGGTCAATGGCAGCTTCGGTATGTCCTGCACGACGGAGTACGCCGCCTTCTACTGCAAGCAGGGGAAATACGTGGCCGGGACGTCTGAAATCGACGGGTTTAGAATCATCGCTGGCCAGCTCCCGTATGGTATTCGCCCGGTCTGCGGCCGAGATACCTGTAGTGGTAAGTCGTTTATGGTCGATTGAGATGGTGAAGTTGGCCTCATCAGGATCAGCGCCTTCCTGAACCATGTGCTTCAGCTTCAGCTTATCCGCTTTATCTTTGGTTATAGGGGCGCAAACTAATCCGCGGCCATGGGTGACCATCAGGTTGATAGCGTCGTTGGTCACCATTTCAGCGGCCATGAGAAAATCGCCTTCATTTTCCCGGTCCTCATCATCCACCACTATGACGATCTTGCCATTTTTGATGTCTTCTATGGCTTCCGGGATGGTATTGAATGTAAACTCCTGACTCATGCTGAATAAAATCTATTTCTTGATGAAGGCGATGTTAAAAGGGAGTGTAAAAAGCTGAGAGCTATTTTACTTATCCTTCTTATTTGGGTTTACATCGGTGATCGCTGACTTGAGCATGCGGATCTTGGTACCGCTGTCAACGTCAACCAACACTTCATTTTCCTCGATCTTATCGAGAATACCAATGATCCCGGAAGAGGTAACAATTTTGTCTCCCTTTTTCATTTCCTCGACCATCTGTTTGATCTCTTTTTGACGCTTACTTTGCGGACGGATGATGAAGAAATAGAAAACCAGAAAAATAGCACCAAGGAAGACCAGGTTTATGATACCGGCGCTTTCATCACCGGGCTGACCCATCAAAAATAAAGGTAGAAACTGCATAGAACGTAATTATTATATGTTTGAATTTTCCGGTGTGAAGATACGATATTCTAAGGATAATGACGATTATTAAACTTCAGTCTAATTATCTGCCCCACCTGCTTCAACCTAACCGGTCAATATCTGTTCTTTTAATCAAACAACGACTTAAGGAATTTCTGATGGCGTTCCTTATTCTTAACTATGAGTAATGGGATCCCGAATGAGTAATAGGTCATCTTATCGGTGAAATCATCCCGCAGTATACTGGTGATCTTTTTGGTGGATTTGGCTCCAACAACAATAAGATCTGCCTGATTTCTAACAGCTTCATCATAAACCTCATCGGCTAAGCGTCCTTCTTTATGCAGTGTTAGCGTAAAATTTACTTCCTCAGAAATATCAAATTCATCGATGAAGTTTGTCTTTTGTTCCTCGATGTGTTCTCTGATCTTTTTCTTTTCCTCATCTGAGGGCATGTATGGGAAGAAATGAGAGGGATATTTAAAGATATGCTGAGCCCGAACCTTACCATTGTTTTCTTTAACAAGATCCCGTGACAGGGAAACCGCGTTTGCCGATTGTTCGGAAAAATCAACCGGTGCAAGGATGGTATCCATAGCGTAGCGACTGTTTTCAGGTACAAACAATATGGAAGCGGGTACATATTTCACAATTCTGCGGGCGATCACACCTTCACCAACATAACCGGTCTTTTTACCCATCATTAAAAGATCAGGATCCATGGCCTTCATCAGTTCAATGATCTGATCGGTCGGTCGGCCTTTTTTCAGTATCAGGCGGGTTTCAACAGTATCACTATCAAACTCCTTATCGATCTTTTTAGAGAGCTCTCCTCTTATTACATCCTCAAAATCATCCGTGTTTTCAAGGTCGGGAAACAGTTCTACCATTTCCTCAGCAACCGAACCGGATTCGATGACGTGAAGAAAAGAGATCGTTTTGGGTTTTATGACAGAGGTCAAAAACTTGGCATACCCGATAAGGATATCATCCATCTTTGAAAGATCTAAGCAAATGAACCAGTGTTCTAAATTCTTCATATCAATCTCTTTATGCCTCTTTGTCTTTTTGTTGATTCTTTATAGCCTCTTCGACCAGGTCTTTGTAGGAATCCCGTTCTTTATCCTTTATTCGTTGCTGATTTTCACGGTATTCCCGTTTTAATCCCTGATGTAAGCTGTAACACATCACCAGCAATATCAACGCAAATGGAAGTCCGGTACTGATGGATGCTGTCTGTAAAGCTGTCAATCCTCCTCCGACTAATAAGATGGCAGCCACAAGTCCCTCAGTTTGTGCCCAAAATATTCGTTGACCTACCGGGGCATCCAGTTTGCCTCCACTCGTCAGGCCATCAATTACCAATGAACCGGAATCGGATGATGTAACGAAAAAACTCAGGATCAAGACAATGGCAATGATCGAGGTGACCATTTCGAGAGGGAATTGCTCAAGGAATACAAACAAGGCCGTAGCTACATTTTCATTAACGGCATCCCCGATGGTGCCGATCCCGGACATTTCAAGGTTGATGGCAGATCCTCCAAACGCCGACATCCATAGGAAGGTAATGATACTTGGTACGATCAAAACCCCAAGTACAAATTCTTTAACGGTGCGTCCTTTTGAGATCCTGGCGATAAACATCCCAACATACGGGGACCATGAAATCCACCATGCCCAGTAAAATATAGTCCATGAAGACTGCCAGTTAGTACCGGAGTAGGATTCAGTCCAGAAACTGAATGTGGCGACGGAGTTAATATATCCACCAAAATTCTGAATGAATGAATCAAAGATAAAAATGGTCGGTCCAACAAAGATCACGAATATGAGAAAGAGAGCTGCGATCCGAACATTCAGTTCACTTAATACCCTGACGCCCTTATCGATCCCAAGCACAACAGATACAGTAGCTACACCGGTGATGGCTACAATGATACCAACCTGTAAATAAATATTATCAGGAAAGCCGAATACGTGTTCAAGTCCGGCACTGACCTGTAAAACTCCTAAACCAAGAGAGGTTGCAAGTCCAAATAAGGTTGCTAGAACGGCAAGGGTATCGATCACATCACCCATCCAGCCTTTGATTCGGTCCCCTATCAACGGGTAAAATACCGACCGGAAGGAAAGTGGAAGCCCTCTGTTGAAAGCAAAAAAACCAAGAGAAAGTCCTACTACGGCATAAATACCCCAGGCATGAAATCCCCAGTGGAGATAGGTTAAGTTCATGGCTTGCTGCGCGGCTTCAGCTGTTTCACCTTCAGCCATTGGTGGTGACAAATAATGAAAGATCGGTTCTGCAACACTCCAGAACATGATACCGATTCCCATGCCGGCACTGAATAACATGGCAAACCAGGCAAGGGTGCTAAAATCTGTTTCAGCCTCGTCTCCCCCCAATTTGATATTTCCAAACCGGCTGAAGGCAATGAATAATGAAAAAACGATAAATACATTCACGACGATCACAAAGAACCAGCCACCATTGTTTGTGATGCCACTTTGAATGTTGTTGAAAAACTCTTCGGCCTGATCGCCAAGAAACAGTGTGGAAACGATCATAGCCGTAATTAATGCTAAGGCCGGCCAAAAGACCGGTTTATGTATGTCGAAGTACTTTTTAATACCTGTACGTTTACCTTTAGGTTCTTCGTCTCCTCGAATGGCCATTAGTGATCTTTTAAGGGGTTAAAAATTGGCTTCAGGAATAAATGACACTACCTATCGAAAAAATAATTGTAGTATGAGCCTATAGTGCCTGTCGATTTCTCGTAATTACATATATAATTACAAGAAATAGCTAAATAGAATTCATTTTGAACTTAGGGGATGCTAAAACCCACAATTAAGACCCTAAGCCTACATAAATTGAGAGTCACTTTCAAATTAAGGCTGGAATTATTAATAACGGTGAGATACCTAAGCAGCCAAAAACCAAAAAGGCCTCAAAAGTATGAATTTTGAAGCCTTTTAATGGAAACTCAATAAGATAATATAGAGACTTTACTTTTTGTCTTTTTTCAGAATATTCAGTCCATCGATGCCATTGGCCAGGATGATGAAGGACCCATTTGTCTTTACAAAATTAGCTGAGCCACTTCCGCCTTTCCAATTGTATACTTCTTCAGGTTCCTTACTTCCGCTACTGGATTGGGTTGTGATGAAAAGTCCGTCAGTACCATTGGCAATGTACACGTAATTTCCGGCTGCCGTCACCCCGTTTGATACGTCCTCACCCATTGGGTTGAATTCATATACGGGTTCCGTTCCTGAATTGAACTGATAGCCTTTAACTCCCTGATCACCCAAAGCGGCATAGGTTATTGAAGAGGTATGTTCAAGAACATTCTTGCCATCAACCGGAGAAATGGTATATGGGGTCTCATAATTTGTGATGGATCCGTTTTTAAAATCCATGATGGTGAAGTTGGCCTTTCCCTCTGCTGTGAAATTCAATCCAATGATATCATCCTGTCTCTTATCTATGCTTTTTGCAAAATCATGATCGACCCGGTCGGTGATATCGAAATTTCTTTTACTCAGCTGATAATATCCACCCCCTGTGGCACCTGCTGCAACATAGAGTGACTGTCCCGGAAAGTCTTCAATATCGTTACCTGAATAACTTGGCAGAGGTGTTTCACGATAGTTGTTTTCCTCGAACTCACCTTTGTCTATACCAAGTTCACCTATGATAGCTCCGTTATGATCGGCCGTGCTATAGCCGGAACTGGTTACATCACGTCCACCTGTGATCCAGAGGAGTTTGTTGTTTTCTTCAACATCCAATCCATTGATATCGGTATCAAGGAAAGTGATGGAAGAAACAAGGCTTGGGTTTTCCTCATCACGAATATCTATGATGTCAATGGCTCCGCCATAATCACTACCATTCAGGTGATAGGATATATAAACCATATTGGCCCTGAGTTCTATACTGGTGGCACTTAATTTACGCCCGTTGATCACAGGCGAAGCTACATTGGCAATATGCCTGAAGCTGTCTGACCCGGATGCTGTTACTGAATTGGATGTTTTTGAGCGGGTTGAATCCAAAACGATCGGTTGATTGATGATCTGAATTCTTTCGTTAAGCGTCTCAAGGTCATTATTGATATCGACCTTGAAATTACTTCCATCACCATTGGAAAGGATATCGCAAGCACCTGCCACTGAAGCCACTAAAAATACCAAGAGTACTTTTTTCACATTTTCCATAACTATTTAACCCCTTAAAGCTGAAAACTATAAATTTATTCTAAGCTGAATTTAACGAGATGCAGGGTAAGTTGTGTATAGAATTTTTTAAGAGAGGAGACTTCGTATAGCAATTTAAATGTTAAAATTTGAATGGGTTACAAAACAATATTTCTTCATCATAAATTTATTATTATCGTTTAGCTTAAATTTTTGGGTAGATATAGAGATAAAAAAACAGATAGTAAACCAACCTAAGGGGTAGGAAGATGGGTTTAAGAGACTTGTTTTTACAAGTTGCAAAAGGAAATTCAGAATATATAAGAGCTTTAGATAAGATCGGCGAGGTACTGTCAGAAGCAACAGCTTTAGTCCATGATAAGGAAACATGGTCGTACAAAGAGTTATTTTTACGGGCAGATAAAATGGCGGCTCACCTTCAGTCGAAAGGTGTTCGGCCAAACGATATTATTGGGGTTTATGCTGACCGATCACCGGAAATGATGGTGAGTATATTAGGGATCCTTAAAGCCGGGGCGGCATTTCTTCCGCTTGACCCCCAATACCCGGAAGATCGAATTCGCTTTATGGTTGAAGATACCGGAACGGATCTCATCCTGACTCAGGAAAAATACAGGGAATCACTCAGGGATCTCGAAACTGATCTATTTTGCACCGAAAGCGAATGGGAAAAGATCGACACCTCCCATGCAGATTATGAGTTACCTGATGTTGGAGCGGAGGATCTGGCTTATATCATTTACACCTCCGGTTCAACGGGTACACCAAAAGGGGTTATGGTCTCTTTTGGGAATTTGCTGAGTTACACGCTGACGGCGGTGAATGAGTATAAACTGACCGGAGAAGCTGTTACTCTTCAGTTTGGAACCATGAATTTTGATGTATTTACGGAAGAAGTATTTCCCACATACCTGGTCGGTGGCACTTTGGTCCTGCGAGATGAATCCTCAGCTTTGGGAGGTGATTCATTTTGGTCTTTTATCGAAAAGCATCAGGTGAGTTTTATTACTCTGCCCACGGCTTTTTGGCATACATTGTGCACGCAGTTGGATGAGCGTCATGTTGAAATGGCAAGATCCGTTAAGCTTTTGGTACTTGGTGGCGAAGCCATGTCTGAACATATGCTGGAGATCTGGCAAAAACATTTTGGATCCAGGGTAAGGGTGATGAATACGTACGGGCCCAGTGAAACCACGGTGGTGGTGACCGGGTTTGATTGTCAGGACTATGATGTCATGAAAGGCAAAGTTCCGATAGGCAAACCATTCAATAATGTGAGATGTTATATACTGGATGAAGCCCTGAAAGAGTGTCAACCGGGAAAGCGAGGTGAATTATACATCTCCGGCCCACAGGTGGCAAAGGGATATCTGAACCGTCCTGATTTGACAAATGAGCGTTTTCTCAATAACCCCTTTGATTCAGGTCGTTTCAGCGTCATGTATAAAACGGGGGACGTTTGTTCCTATCTTCCCGATTGCAATATTGTATTTGAAGGCCGGGATGATTCTCAGGTTAAATTGAGGGGTCTTAGAATTGAACTTGGCGAGATTGAAACAGCTCTGACACGGCTGGAGTCTGTAAAGGAGGCAGTCGTGCTGGTGAGAGAGGATGAGCCCGGCGACAAGAAGATCGTGGCGTATTTGGTCTCAGCCAATAGTGATCCGGAGCCCCAGGATTTAAGGGACAAGCTGAAAATGGTTCTGGCAGGATATATGATCCCGTCTGCTTTTGTGCCTATGAAGAACATTCCATTGACGGTAAATGGAAAAGTGGATAAAAAGGCACTCCCTGCTCCTGAAAGAAGCCACTTTTCAAGTGGACAGGAGGTCATGCTACCGGATAATGAACTTGAGAGAAAATTACTTGATATCTGGGAAAGTGTTTTGAATATCTCACCCATAAGCACGGATGATAATTTCTTTGATATAGGCGGTCATTCACTGATAGCGGTTGAGCTATTTGACAAGATCAGAAATATGGTGGGCATTCAATTGCCTTTAGCAGCGCTCTTTGAGGCACCAAACATTAGGGAAATGGCTGGGTATATTCAGGCAGCCAGGAAAGCGAATGATGTGAGAGCACCTGTAGCGGTCAGGATAAATGAGGCTAAGTCAGGTCGCCCATTTTTTTGTATTCATGGTCATTTTGGAAACATATTGTTTTTGAAAGAACTGGCAAACAAACTTGGTGATGAAAGACCATTTTACGGGATTCAATCAGTTGGAAGAAACGGAGCCGATGAACCTCTGCTAAGTATAGATCATATGGCCGACCGGTATATTCTTGAGATGAAAAAAATTCAGCCAACCGGTCCCTATTCTTTTGGTGGGTATTGTTACGGCACTTTGGTTGCGAGGGTCATGGCAAATAAACTGGATGAAATGGGTGAAAGTTATTTTCCCATAATTATGATCGACCCACAGCCTGATGTATATGAGAGATTATTGAATAAAAAAGTAGTGTCGGCTTTCAGGAGAGTGGCCAACCAGCAAAGGGTTGAGGTGCATAAAGACAGGGTGGAAGAGAATAACAGTTTGATCGAAAAAAGCAGTTACCTCATAAACAGAGCAAGTAAAAAGGTATTCAATAAATTCAATGAAGCTATTCTTGATGTATTGATAGGCGTCAGAAATCAGGTGCCCATTCCTATTCCAGGCTATTTGAAAGATGTTGAGGTGTGCAACCTGGTAGCGCATAAAAAATCTACAAGAAATCTGGATCCTGACTTTGGGTCTGACGTTGAGGTCATTCTTTCAAGACAGTTGCTATCAAAATATTCCAGAGATCCGCAAAAAGATTGGTCCGGTTTTACTCAGGGCAGTATGAATATTCACCTGATAGATGATGATGGAGTCATTATGAGTGATCTGATGTTCAAATCACCTTATGTCAATCAGTTGGCTGAAGTCATCCGGTCGATATGGCAACAGGAAGAAGAGCTTACTGTTGAAGCTTTGGAAGAAGCAAAATGAGCAGCCACCTGTACAACTAGTCACTGTAAAAACTTTCACCACTCTTCACCATATCCTCAAGCAGCGGAGCCGGCTTAAACCTGGGGCCGTATTTCTCTGAAAATGCGTTTAGGGTATCAACTATATTTTGAACTCCGGTTTGATCGATATATCTGAAAGGACCGCCTAAAAATGGAGGAAATCCGAGACCCAAAATGGCCCCAAGGTCTCCATCGGTTGGAGATTTTAAAATATCCTCCTGCAGGCACCACGCGGCTTCGTTGATCATAGTCAGTGCAATACGTTGCTGAGCCGTGGCTTTATCCGGTTCAGTTCTGTCTGAGCCCCCAAAGTATTTATAGACCTCCGTGTTGACCTCCTTCTTTTTACCCTCTGAGTATTTATACATACCCTTCTTGCTTTTACGGCCCATCAAATCAGCATCCAGGAGATCCTGAGCTTTATTATTTGTATCTACTCCCCGTTCGGCAAACATGGGCGACATGGTTTCTGCTACATGAGCTCCCACATCAATGCCCACTTCATCCAAAAGAGCCATAGGCCCGACCGGGAAGCCCCAGTCTTTCATGATCTTATCAAGAAACTCGATAGAGGCTCCCTCATCCAATAGCTTGAGGGCCTCATTCATATACGGAGCCAGGATTCGGGTTGTATAAAAACCCGGACCATCCTTAACCACGATCACGTTCTTGCCCTGATTTACACCCACCTGTATGGCGGTTTGAGTGACCCATTCTGCCGTTTGATCGGTGGTAATTATCTCTAAAAGAGGCATCTTCTGAACCGGTGAGAAGTAGTGCATGCCAATGACATTTTCCGGTCGTGAGGCTCCTTCTGCAATATCAGTTATAGGCAGCGAAGAGGTATTCGAGGCGAAGATACAGTTGTCGCCGGTTGCTGACTCCACCTGTTGCACAATATTACGTTTCAGCTCCAGGTCTTCAAATACAGCTTCTATTACCAGGTCCACACTTTCGAATCCGTCATAGGAATCCACACCGGTGACCTTACTTGCGATCTGATCCCGTTCAAATTCAGAGATGATCTTCTTCTGTGCTTTTTCATTCAGGTCTTTCCAGATCGATTTTTCGCCTTCTGCTGCTTTATCGATGGTCTGATCTTTCAGAAGTACCTGATAATCCCCCTTATTGATACTGACATCAG
Organism: Gracilimonas sp. B-17; assembly: GCF_056857935.1. Classification (NCBI taxonomy): domain Bacteria; kingdom Pseudomonadati; phylum Balneolota; class Balneolia; order Balneolales; family Balneolaceae; genus Gracilimonas; species Gracilimonas sp. B-17. Next base: position 49,804 of record NZ_JBSXOA010000010.1, on the reverse strand, counting down.
CAATGCCTGAACCCATTAATCCGGCCCCCAGTACAGCAAGTTTTCTAACCGGTTTTACCAGGTCCGGTTTAGGTACTTTTTTGGAGGCGTTCATTCCAAAGAATAGGTTCACCAGGTTTCTGGACTCCTGAGTAGCTCCCAGTTCACCAAACAACACGGTCTCATTCTCCAGGCCTTTCTTCAATCCGTGCTTATAACCATACTCAACGGCATCTATGATCTTAGGCGGAGCCGGGTAATTTCCCTTGGTTTGTCCGGCTGTCTTTTTCCGAGCCAGTGAAAAGATGATCTTGCGTCCGAGAGGGTTTCCTTCAAGCAGTTTCTCTACAAAAGACCGTTTATCCTTTCTGCTGAACTTACCATCGGCGATCTTATGTACGCCCTTGATAGCTGCCTTCTCGATCGCATCTTTGTGGGTAACTTCATCCACGAGACCCATTTTCCTGGCCTGACGGGTATAGATGTTCTTCCCCTGAAGCATATAGGTCAAAGCCTTTTGAATACCTATGAGCCGCGGCAATCTTTGTGTGCCACCGGTTCCCGGAAGCAATCCGAGTTTGACTTCCGGCAAAGCAAAGACCGTGTTAGAGCTCTTTGAACACACCCGGTAATGGCACGCCAGTGAAAGTTCAAGCCCCCCTCCCATACAACTGCCATGCACCGCTACGGCAATGGGTTTTTTGAACTCCGCAATACGATTGAGGATCTGATGCCCATCCTTACTGAGCTGCTCAATTTCCTTTGCTGTATCCCGAGCCTGAAACATGTCGATATCCGCACCGGCAATGAAGTTGTCCTTCTTCCCGGAAATAAGGACCGCACCCTTAAGATCTTTGTCAGATTCAAGCTTATCTAAAAACGAAGAAAACTCATCCATCATGGATTCATTCAGCTTATTCACCTTCTCACCCGGAAGATCAAGGGTGATGATGGCGACGGAGTCTTTCTGAGAGATATTGAGGTAGCTCATGGTGCGTGTTTTTAGAGGTATGATGTTTAAATTGGTTTTATAGGCAGGTCTGGTTTGGTTGCCCCAAATGCGACCTCACCCAACCCTCTCCTTCTCAAGGAGAGGGCTTTTCGAAGTTGTTTGAAGTTTAAAAATTGATTCATGCTTCTGAGTTATAATTATGCGTCCTCCTCCTTGATAAGGAGGAGACAGAGGAGGTCGTGAATGGGGCTTTGTTGTCCAATCCTACATACATATGATCAATCCAAATTCTCATTTACAACAGCTTCTAGTTTTGCTAATACAATTTCAATGTTATTAAGAACTTCTTCATTTGTGAACCGAACGACTCTAATGCCATTCTCAGTGAGAAAGGTGTCTTTGTTCAGATCTCTTTCTTGTAGCTCTTTTTTGAGGTGGATCTTTCCATCCACTTCGATGGCTATTTGAAATTTTGGCACATAGAAATCGAGTATATAAGGTCCAAGCCCATATTGTCGCTTAACCCTTACTCCGCATAACTTTTTTTTGCGAATTCGTTGCCATAACAATTCCTCTGCTACAGTCATGTTCTGACGAAGATCCCGTCTTAATTGCCTGGTCTGTTTTGGGTTTTTAAGCGACATGGTTGTTAATTAGAGTTTTGCAGGCAGGTGTGGTTTGGTGGCCCCGATCCCGACCTCACCCAACCCTCTCCTTCGCAAGGAGAGGGCTTTTCGAAGTTGTTTGAAGTTTAAAAATTGATTCATAGTAATATGATATAATTAGGCGTCCTCCTCCTTGTTAAGGAGGACACAGAGGAGGTCGTGAAGGTTGTCTCGACTTCAAAATTCAGATCATGCATTAGTTTTCTGTTTAACATTGGAAATGAGGTTAATTCTGACTTCCAAGCCCCGATCCCGACCTCACCCAACCCTCTCCTTCTCAAGGAGAGGGCTTTTCGAAGTTGTTTTAAGATCAAAAATTGATTCATGCTTCTGAGTTATAATTAGGCGTCCTCCTCCTTGATAAGGAGGAGACAGAGGAGGTCGTGAATGGGGCTATATTGCCAAATCTTACCCCTCATACCTCTCCAATACAATAGCGTGCCCTTGCCCGCCTGCGGCGCAAGCGGAAACAAGTGCAAATTTGCCGTCTTCGCGGATGAGGCGATTGGCGGCGGTGGTGACAAGCCGAACGCCGGTGGCTCCAAATGGGTGCCCTAAAGAAAGCGAGCCACCCAGCGTGTTCAGCTTATCCATATTGATCTTACCGACTTTTGCATCGCGGTTTAAATTTTCTTTGGCGAAGGAGTCGGAGTCCAGGGCGGCCAGTACGGACAGCACTTGTCCGGCAAAGGCCTCGTGGAGTTCGATCACATCCATATCCTCAAGGTTCAGGTCCATGGCGTCCAGTACTTTTGGGATGGCATAAGCCGGTCCAAGCAGGAGCTCTTCACCCGGATCCTGGGATACAAAATTGTATTCACGTAAATAGGCTTTGGGCTTGAGTCCCAGCTCCAGCGCCGTCTGTTCTTCCATGATAAAGCTGGCCGAGGCTCCATCCGTTAAAAAGGAGGAGTTACCGGCCGTTACCGTACCATGCGGCTTGATGAAGGCGGGGCGAAGCTTTCCAAGTTTTTCCATGGAGGTATCTTCACGAAAGCCGTTGTCGTGTTTGACCACATCAAACTTAGGAGGCAGTTTGGCGGGAATGAGTTCTTCATCCAGTAAGCCTTCTTCTGTGGCTTTGGCTGCCAGGTAATGGGAACGCATGGCATATTCGTCCTGATCGTTACGTGAGATACCGAACCGTGCCGACATTCGGTCTGCACTTTCGCCCATCACTTCCCCGGTAGAAAATTCTGCAATAGCGGGAAGTTCGGGGAGAAAATCCTTGAACCCTAATCCCTTGAAGAACTTCAGAAAATCCGTGGGCTTTTTGTACTTCCTTGCTTCCAGCACATTTTGGCGAAATTTTTTCTTGAACCGAACGGGGATATCTGACATGGTCTCGGTTCCGCCTGCCAGAATGATCCTGGCCTGACCGGTTCTGATCAGGTCTACCCCACTGGCAATGGCCTGATTGGAAGAGATGCATGCCATGGTGGTCGTAAAAGCAGGGACCGAGTCCGGGATCCCGGCGCCGAGGGCACTTTCCCTGGCTACATTACTGGTCTTGACTTCCTGTATCACAGTTCCCATGATCACCCGGTCAATATCTTTGGGGTCGACCGGGTTTCGCGCAATGAGCCCGTTGATAGCCATACGTCCGAGGTCATAGGCCATCATATCATTATAATTTGTGCCGGATCTTTGAAACGGAATGCGGCATCCGTCTACGATGACAGCATTGAAAGGGTAGCTTTTTGTAGGACTCATAAAATTTAAATTTGGCAGAACGCTTGAAATTATGTGCTTATCTGACGGTCGGAATTCCCGCAAATGTATCTACATAAGTTAACAGTGTTAACCAATAAATCAAGATGTTGTATTATTTTTCTTTGTCTGTGTTTGAAATGTTCTTATATTTGTCGCCCTTCAAGCAAGTCGGGCGATTAGCTCAGTTGGTTCAGAGCACCTCGTTTACACCGAGGGGGTCGGGGGTTCGAGTCCCTCATCGCCCACATATTAAAGCTTCTCATTTTTGAGAAGCTTTTTTTGTATATAGCCCATTCACTTCCAATTATTTCGAAACAAGTTCTCGGTCAAATTAGTTAGCTTACCGTATATGACACATCGACCCCTTGTTTTCGTTTTGGTGATCTTACCCTTTTTTCTTTCAGCCTGCAGTAACACTCAGGAAGCTGATCCGACCCTTTTCGAGGATGCCAGGGAAATGAGTCTCAGTAATATAAAAGAAGCCGAGCTCATTCAGGACAGGTCATTCAGTATCGGTTCCTATGGTACAATTAATGATATTGGGGCTGTGACGGCTGATGAGGATGGGAATGTGTATGTGGTCAATGATTACAATAAAAGGATAGAAGTATTTGATCGCACCGGGAATAATATTGAAAGCCTTGGCGGGTTGGGGAGTGACCCGGGTGATTACAGAGATCCCGCATATCTAAAGGTTCAGGGGGATCACCTTTATGCGTTTGATAACTCACTGAACAGGGCATATAAGTACAGACTTCCTGAAATGGAGTTAAGTACAATGACTGACTTGGAAGGTGCCTTGGCTAAGCTAAAGGCAGATTCACTCAATTCAGCTAAACCGGTCAGGCTGGAGGTGACCGCTGAGGGTAACTATCTGGTGGGATTTCAGCTCGTGAAGAGTACGGAAGACCGGCGTTTGATGTACTATGAGGTAAATGAAGATGGGGCGGTCGTGTCCGATCAACTGCTTAATGTTCCAAACCGAAAGCTGCATGTAGACCGAGCCGTTGATCCGCCTTTGATCATGATGATGCCCTATGAACCCGAACAACTGATACTAACAGACTCACAAGGCAGGATCTATAACATAGATACCGGACACTTTCTGGTCACTCTGATGGATAGCAGGGGTCAGGAAGTCGAAACAAGATATTATCCTGTGGAAAGGCAGCCTTTGATCCGATCGGAGGTGGTTGATATGTACACAGACACCTTCAGGCGGCGAGCCATCAGAAGAGCATCTATGCCGGACTACTGGCCGGCCTTGTCTCATGCACTGGTGGATGATCAGGACCGGTTATGGGTTGCCTCCATTGGCCCGGACTCCGATATCTATCAATGGTATATTTTGTCGCCAAACGGGGAGCCGCTGGCTAGCTTTGATCTTTCCAGGGAGAAGCAGATCGAGGCGGTTGTTGGTGATACAGTTTACATCAAATCCTTTGAAGCCGGCCAATATTCTGATCAGGTAAAGAGATATACCCTGAATTTTTAGTTAATTTACACCGGTCTGAACTGCAGACTAGGTATCAAGCATCTAAATCTGACAAGAATATTTTTGGAGTAACAGGTTGAGTTCAAACGTCACCCTTAAACAAATTGCAGAAGCCCTCGGGATATCGGCTATGACCGTCTCCCGGGTCATCAACAACAAAAAGAATGTGGATGAAAAGACCCGTAAGAAGGTCCTGGAGAAAGCAAGAAGCATGGGGTATACACCCAATTATCTGGCTAAAAGCCTGGTATCCAACAAATCCTTTACCATTGGGGTCGTGGTTCCGGAGATCTCACATTCCTTTTTCCCGGAAGTGATCAGAGGGATAGAAGAGGTCGCTTATCAGGAAAACTATCAGCTTATCCTTACCCATTCAGCTGAGGATACCGAGCGGGAAAAAGCCGCCATCGAAACCCTGCGATCAAAGCGGGTAGATGGCATTATGATCTCCTGTTCTCAGTTCACCGACGATCTCAGTTATTTTGAAGCATTGCGTTCAAGCGGCATACCCGTTGTGTTCTTTGATCGCTGCATGGATGAAGCAGGTTTCAGCTGTGTAGGAGTAGATGACAAAGCCGCTGCAAAGAAGATCACTCAACACCTTATCGATCACGGTTACAAAAAGATCGCCCATTTGAAAGGGGCACAGGGTTTATCCATTGGCAGAAAAAGACTGGAAGGATTCATGGAAGCCATGAGGGAGAATCGACTTGAGGTTGCTGACGAATGGATCGTGGAATCCGGACTTCAGGAAAAAGGCGGGTACGAGGCCATGAAGAAGCTGTTGGATCTCCCGGAAACCAAACGGCCGAGAGCAGTATTCGCCGTGAACGATCCCGCAGCATTTGGAGCCATTGAGGCGATCAGGGAAGGTGGGTTAACCATTCCGGATGACATAGCCATTGTCGGGTTTTCTGATGACATTCGGGCTGAACTGCTTCCGGTTCCTTTGACCACTGTTCATCAGCCGGCTTACGAGGTTGGAAAAAAAGCAGCAGAAACCTTATTGGGTATCATAAATGGTGAAAATGAGTCCGTAGAGAATATTGAAGTTCTCACTCAGATGAAGATCCGTTCATCCTGTGGAACTCATTGAAGCCTGATCTACGTACTTATGGTTGGTGTTTCAAATGAATATCATTCTTCCAACCGATAATTCTTTGACTCTTCATAGTCTGATAGTATATTAACCATGTTAACGTTAACATTCGAATCTCAGGTACGGCTATAATACCGGAAATTACGAGATGAATCAGGGATCCTGCTGACATGAACATGAATAAAACGCTACTCTTTCTTATAGGGATCGGGCTTATTACAGCCTGCTCTTCCTCCCCCAACATAATAGATAATGAGGATGAAGGAGGGGATGATGAACCGGTGACCCCTACTTCTTTTATAATGGGAGCGGATCTTTCTTACGTGAACCAAATCCTGGATCACGGCGGAGTGTATAAGGAGAATGGGGTTGAAGCAGATCCCTACGAGAAATTTGCCAATAAAGGGACCGATGTGGTCCGATTCAGGTTGTTTCATGACCCGCAGTGGATAAAAGAGGCTTACGATGATCCGGACAAACCCCTCTACCACGATCTGGACGACGTGGCGCTAGGTATTCAGCGGGCCAAAGAACAAGGCATGCAGGTATTACTAGATTTCCATTACTCAGACATCTGGGCTGATCCGGCCCATCAGGAAGTGCCGGAAGCCTGGGCAGGCAAATCTTTTGAGTCTGTCGTGGACTCCATCTATGCCTACACCTACCAGACTTTAAAGTCGTTGAATGATCAGGATCTGTTACCAGAGATGGTTCAGATCGGAAATGAAACAAATACGGGTATGGTGCATCCCTTCGGGGCGGTGTATGAGAATGCCAGTTGGCAGGAACTGGGACAATTGATCAACAGTGGTATCAATGCGTTCAGGGATATTGAAAGTGAAAGCGGTGAGGAGATCATTGTGATGCTTCACATTGCGCAGCCGGAAAATGTGGGCTATTGGTTCGATCAGGTCACCACTGCCGGGGCGGTTGAGGATTTTGAGGTCGTAGGTTTCTCGTACTACACTCCCTATTCTGATGTGCCCCTGGAGGAGATCTCAGATCATGTGGCAACCTTCAAAAATGATTATAACCGGGAAGTGATGATCCTGGAAACGGCTTACCCATGGACACTGGAGGGAGCCGATGATTATGGCAATATATTTTACACGGAAAGCCTGGTTGATGGATATCCTGCCACGCAGGAAGGTCAGCGTGATTTCATGATCGAGTTGGTAAAGGAAGTGAAAGAAGGCGGTGGCAGCGGTGTATTTTACTGGGAGCCGGCCTGGATCACCTCCGATCTAAAAGATCTATGGGGAACCGGTTCCTCCTGGGAAAACAATGCCCTGTTTAATTTTGAGGGGAATGTTCATTCAGGATTCGATTACATGAGTTATGACTATGGAAATGATTAATTACAGAAAACTAGTGACTAAAACGATGAAGGAATCAATCAGAAACATGTTACCTGGTGTTGGATTGCTGATGCTGGCCGTGTACTTCACCGGATGTACCACACCCGATATTAAAACCGTGCAAACTCATTACGATTTCAATACGGAATGGGAATTCGTAAAGGACATGGACACTACGATCACTGCATCACTTTTTGAGCGTTCCGGAAGTGAACTGGATTGGGAAAAGATCCGATTGCCTCATACTGCCAACATCGAACCGCTGGTAATTGAGGATCAGCAGTGGCAGGGTGATATGTTCTATCGCAAATTCTTTACTGTAGATCCTGAGATGGAAGGCAAGCATATCACGCTGAAATTTGAGGGAGCCATGCATGAGGCTGACGTCTACCTGAATGGTGAGAAAGCAGGTTACAATGCGGGCGGTTACCTTCCTTTTGTGGTCGATATTTCTGAAACCGTGAAATTTGGGGAAGAGAATGTCCTCTTAGTGAAATTAAATAATGAGGATAATTCTTCCATACCTCCGGGAAAAGCGATCGAAGTACTTGATTTCAACTATTACGGAGGCATCTATCGGGATGTTTTTCTGGTGGCCGAAGACAAGCTTCGGATCCCTGATCCGGTTGAGGCAAACCGTGTAGCAGCCGGTGGATTGCTGGTGTCTTATGAAAATGTAACGGATGAGCAGGCCACTGTTTCGGTTCAAACCGATGTGGAGAATTTAAGGGCAGCATCAGCGGAGGCACGTTTAACATATATATTAAGTGATGCTGAGGGTAAGATCGTAAAGAGGGCTGAGGCAGAACTAACCATTCCGTCCGGTGCCAATATCCTGCAAACCGAGAAGCTTTTGGTTGAAGATCCAAACCTGTGGTCCCCGAAATCACCGTACCTATACAACCTGACGGTTCAACTTTTTGACGGGGAGAAACTGGTTGACAGTGAACAGCAGCGTATCGGGATCCGGACCTTTGGTTTTGATGAGGACAATCAATTTACGCTAAATGGTGAACGCCTGTATTTACGCGGAACCAACCGGCATCAGGACTATCCATATATCGGATACGCCCTATCTAATGAAGCACAGTATCGTGATGCCTATAAGATCAAGGAAGCCGGTTTTAATTTTATTCGGATTGCTCACTATCCACCGGATCCATCCTTTTTGGAAGCGGCTGATGAATTAGGATTATTGTTTATGAATGCGATCCCAGGCTGGCAATATTTTGAAGACGGATCGTTTGCCGAACGTGCGCTTGATGATGTTCGTAAAATGGTTCGGAGAGACAGAAATCACCCAAGTATCATATTCTGGGAGGCCTCCCTAAACGAATCGGATATGCCTGAGGAGTATATGGAGCAGGCTCATGCCATCGTAAAAGAGGAATTGCCGATAGCTGACAACTATACGAGCGGCTGGATGGATCATGCATATGATATCTTCATTCCGGCGCGACAGCATTCTCGTCCCCCTGCGTATTGGAGCGATTATGACAAGGATAAGCCGCTGTTCATCGCCGAGTATGGCGACTGGGAATATTATGCCCAAAATGCCGGGTTCAACCAGGATGCCTTTGAAGACCTTCAAGAAGAAGAGCGAACGTCACGTCAGCTCAGAGGCGACGGACAGCGCAGGTTGGCCCAACAGGCTCTCAATTTCCAGGAGGCCCATAATTCCAATCTGAAAGGCCCTTCATTCGGGGATGCCAACTGGGTGATGTTCGATTATAACCGGGGCTATGCACCCGATATCGAATCATCCGGTATTCGCGATATCTTCCGGATCCCGAAATTCACCAACTATTTTTATGCCAGTCAGGCTGCCCCCGAACTGGCAGAATATGATTCTGATTTCTATGGTCCGATGGCCTACATCGCCAACTATTGGTCTGATCCTGAATTTACGGATATGAAGGTGTACAGTAATGCTGAGGAGGTTGCCCTGTTTTTGAATGGCGAAGAGATCGCACGCCAACAGCCGGATACCGATCGCGTTTCCACTGAACTGAATTATCCTCCCTTCACCTTTAAAGACCTGGAGTTTGAAGCCGGTACACTCAAAGCTGTAGCTTATATCAATGGTGAGCCTGTGGCAGAGCATGAACGCATGACCCCTGAAGAACCCACAGGTCTTTCATTACGTGCAGACCTGAGTGGGAAAGAGATCCAAAACGGAAAGAATGATGTGGTCTTTGTTTACGCTTCAATAGTAGACGAAAACGGCACCACTGATTGGGATGCAGATCACGAAGTGACCTTCCGGCTGGATGGTGAGGGAGAGCTGATCGGACATAACCCCATTAATGCCGAAGCAGGCATTGCAACTATTTTGTATCGAGCCGGTGAAAACTCAGGAACGGTGACCATCAAAGCTTCATCAAATGGCCTTGAAACCGGTAATATCACATTAACTGTAAACTGATAGTACTATGAAACTTCGATCAATTTTTAGCTTTTTCATCGCCATTCTGATCGCCCAAACGGCAGTGGCTCAACCTGCGGATTCCACCTCCTTCCACCTGAATTATGCGGTGGGAGCAGATCTGTCGTTTCTGAAGATGGCTGAGGATAGCGGAACAGAATTCAAGGATAATGGCATCGTAAAACCGGGACTGGATATCTTTCGGGATCATGGATACGACTGGATCCGTTTGAGATTATTTCATTCTCCCGATCGCCTGCCCAATGACCTGGAGTACACTATTGAGCTTGCTCAGGAAGCCAAGAAGCGCGGCATGAAATTCCTGCTCGACTATCATTATTCTGATACCTGGGCCGACCCTCAAAAGCAGTGGATGCCGGAAGTCTGGGAAGGTTTGGAGTATGATGCCCTGCGCGACTCCGTTTATGATTACACCAAACGAACCATTGAGGCTTTTCGGGAGGCCGGAGTGATGCCGGAAATGGTTCAGATAGGGAATGAGATCCGGAACGGGATGATATGGCCCGCCGGCCGGCTCCCGGAAAACTGGGATACCTTTGCCGGCTTGCTTCAGGCGGGGATCGATGGTGTGGATGCAGGTCGCGGACAGGAAATGCGCCCGCTCATAATGGTCCATTACGACAACGGGGCAGACGCCAGAGGGAACCGTGAGTTTTATGATAACATCGAGAAGTATGGCATTGAGTTCGATATCATTGGCCTTTCCTACTACCCCTGGTGGCATGGCAATTTACTGGAGCTGAGAGAGAACCTGTTATCGCTGATGAAGCATTATGACGAGGATATTATTTTAGTGGAAACGGCTTATAACTGGCGACCTTCTGAATATACTGAAGAAGATGACCTGGCACCGTGGCCTGAAACACCGGAAGGACAAAAAGATTTTCTGGAAACGGTCCATGAAACGCTTATCAACATAAACAGTTCACGAATAAAGGGTATCTTTTGGTGGGAACCGGCTGTTACCGGAGGATTACGCTCACGTGGCTATTTTGATGACGATGGTAATGCTCTGCCGGTCATGAATGTGTTTGATAAATATAAAAGACAATGACCGATATCTGAGAAATTTGATATCCACGAACTGAAATGGAAGAAACCGAGATCAAAAAAAAAGCAAAAAAGGAATGGAAGGAGTTAGTTCTCGAAAATGAGAAGCTTAGGATCATTTTGCTTCCGGAACTGGGAGGTAAAATGACCAGCCTTGAGAACAAGGATACCGGAACTCAGTTTCTTAAACAATATGTGGAGAGTGAAGGAGAACTGAAGCCGCCAAGCTTGGGCTTCGACTTCAAGCCTCCATATGCCTATGGCTTCGATGAATGTTTTCCAACGGTAGCACCTTCAAGTTATCTGTTCAACGAACGGGTGATACACTGGCCGGATCACGGTGAGCTTTGGACTCAGGAATGGAACTTTGAGCTGGAAGAAGATCGTGTTGTATTGAAAGCCTCAGGGGTGAACCTGCTGTATGAGTTTGAGAAAGAGATCCAACTGAAAGAAAACCAAATTCAGATCAGCTATCGGGTTAAAAATACCTCCTATCGCGCATTTGATTATATATGGTCATCCCATCCATTACTGGAAATAGATGATCAGGATGAATTACTGATCGATGAAAAAGTTGACAGGGTCTCCATTCATGAAACCAATGAAGAAGGTCAGATCAGAAAAAAAGAAACGGGTTGGCCGTATGTGTCAGGAGATAAAACAGATTACTCGATCGTACAGGCTGAGACGAGTGATCACGCCATGAAGTTGTTTGCTGAACAGGTAGAAAAAGGCAGAGCCGGACTTTACAGAAAACAAACTGATGAAACGATCTTGTTTGAGTTTGATACTGAGAGAACCCCACATCTTGGCATCTGGCTGTGTTATGGTGGCTGGCCCGAGGATGCAGAAACCGGGAGTTATACGGTAGCCCTTGAGCCTGCAACCGCTTCATTTGATAAGCTATCTGATGCCATTGACAACGCAGAACATAAAGTAATTAAACCGGGTGAATGCCATACCTGGAATATGTCTTTAGAAATTTTAAGTGGTAAGGCCGAAATTTAGGGATCTGATGACAGAGTTAGAAAAGAAGATTTATGACCAATTCCTTTCAAAATATAACCGGGAACCATTGATGATAAACTCTCCCGGCAGGGTCAACCTGATGGGGGATCACACCGATTATAACGATGGTTTTGTGCTGCCGGCGGCCATTGACAAGGTGATCGTGCTTGGAATTGGAACGAATAAACTCGGTAAGATCCGGGCGTTTTCTGCCGATATGAATGAATCGGTCGTACTTGATCTGAACGATCTTCATAAAAGTGATAAGCATTGGGCTAATTACATAAAAGGTGTGGCTGTTGAACTTCAAAAAAAGAAGTTCAAGCTGAAAGGTTTTGATGTGGTCTTTGGCGGAAATATCCCGATCGGAGCCGGGTTGTCATCATCAGCAGCTTTGGAGGGGGCATTGACCATCGGGCTGGATAAGTTATTTAAGCTTAAAATGGACAGGAAGGAGATGGCGCGCATTGGCCAGCTGACCGAACACAATCATGTGGGGGTCAATTGCGGCATCATGGATCAGTTCATAAACCTGCACGGCGAACCTGATAAAGCACTGAAGCTGGATTGCAGAAGCCTTGAGTATGAGCTCTACCCTTTTCATCAGGAAGACATCAAGATCGTTTTGTGTAACTCAAAAGTGAGTCATAATCTGGCTGATTCAGAATATAATGTGAGGCGATCACAGTGTGAACAGGGAGTCAGGTATCTTAGAGAATTCGATCCAACCATAGAGAACCTCAGGGACCTGAAATTGGAATTGCTACTCGAACATCAGGCAAAGATGGATCCGGTAGTTTTCAAACGGTGTAAGTTTGTTCTAGAGGAAAATGAAAGGGTCCATAAAGCCTGTGATGACCTAAGCAATAATGACCTGCGATCTTTTGGCCGGCGTATGTTTGAATCACATAAAGGTTTAAGTGAGGAATATGAGGTCAGCTGTGAAGAACTCGATATCCTGGTTGAGCTAGCCAGGGAACAGGAAGGCCTGCTGGGGTGCCGCATGATGGGCGGTGGATTCGGAGGCTGTACGATAAACCTTGTAGAAAATGATCAGGTAAAACCTTTTACCGAGTACATCTCCAGGGCATACAAAAAAAGAACAGGAATTGACGCAGAGATCTATGTCACCACGATCAATGGTGGGGCTCATATCATAGATTGAATAGCAGAAAAGGAGTAACCCATGAAGCTGGATTTCACTAAACATCCGCACCGAAGATTGAATCTATTGACCGGGGAATGGGTACAGGTTTCTCCCCACCGTACGAAACGGCCCTGGCAGGGACAGGAAGAGGAGTCGGCTCAGGAAAAAAAGCCCGAATACGATCCGAACTGTTATCTCTGTCCCGGTAACGACCGAGCGGGGGAGGCCAAAAACCCGGAGTACACCTCCACTTTTTCGTTCGTGAATGATTTCAGTGCGCTGCTGCCGGATACATCGGATCAGGAAGTCAATGACAGCGACCTGCTGATCGCCAAAGGGGAACGCGGGATCTGTAAAGTGATCTGCTTTTCACCCCGGCACGACCTGACCCTTGCCGAAATGGAGCTGCCCCAAATTGAAGAGGTGGTTGATCTGTGGGTGAAGGAATACAAGGAGCTGGGCGAAAAGGAATTCATCAATTACGTTCAGATCTTTGAAAACCGGGGTGAGGTCATGGGAAGCAGTAACCCACACCCGCACGGACAGATCTGGGCACAGGAGACCATCCCGGAAGAGCCGGCCAAAGAGATGCGGCAGTTTGAGGCTCATTACAAAAAGCACGGTAAGACCCTGCTCAGTGATTATCTGGATCTGGAGCTGAAGCGAAAAGAACGATTGGTGGTAGAAAATGATCATTTTGCCGTGATGGTTCCGTTCTGGGCATTCTGGCCCTTTGAGACCCTGCTGATCAGTAAGCGCCCCTTTGCCCGGTTTATGGATATGTCAGAAGATGAGAAAAAAGCCCTGGCCGATATCGTGAAGAAGATCACAGTGAAGTACGATAATGTCTTCAAGGTCTCCTTCCCCTATTCCGCCGGTTTCCATCCGGCGCCAACCGATGGAAAAGAACATCCTGAATGGCATTTTCATATGCATTTCTACCCGCCACTGCTCAGATCTGCCACCATCAAGAAATTCAGGGTAGGCTATGAGATGCTAGCCAATTCACAGCGGGATGTAACGGCCGAGTTCAGTGCCCAATGGCTGCGGGACCTGCCCGATGTGCATTATAAAAAACGTGCGTGAAGTTAGATAAACCATCGTCCCAAAAAACGATTCAAAACACAATTACCCCCCGGTAGAGACGCGATGCATCGCGTCTCTACCGGGGGGTAATTGGTTTATTATTAACTGAAATGGTAATCCATCTGACAGATCACCTATCTGATGGATGGGTTTGAATCGTTACCATGATGGATATTATCAGATCAAAAAAACCGATACACCAACCAAAGCCACAGCAATTTAAGCCATTTATGCAGAATAAAAGGCGTCCCCTTACCCTATGGCGTTAAACATAGATTACAAATTTGCCTTCGATGTGCCATAGGGCAAGGGACAGGGATTGGGTTAGAAAAACGGGCAACGAAGTAGGAATAGGGAAGATCCTTCTCCGCCAGCCAGCGGATCAGGATGACTCCATTATTTGACCCGGTTTATCGATTCAGGGAGATTGCTTCGTTGTTTGACCCCATAATCCAAGGTTAAACAGAATTCCGCCTCGCAATGACCGCTTGGGATTAACATCCCCAAAAAAAACGGCCAGACGGGTTTGGTGCCATCTGACCGCTGTTTAATTCTTACTTACCAAATATGATCTTACCAGAACATCGCGTAAAGAGCCGTGGTAATGATCAGGATCACGTAAGCCCCGATATTAAAGGCAGGGCTGGTTTTGAATGTCTCTGAGGTCGTGTGGATCGCTTTCGGGTCTTCATCATCCGGATTGGTTGTGAGACTGACTCCGGCAATGATCACAACCGTTAGGATCATGGTGTAATACATTTGCGTGAGGAAGGGTAATTCAAGCGAAGGTACCTTCAAAAGCAAGGCGATCACAATAGATGACAGTACCCCATAAATAGCCCCTTTGGTGGTTGTCTTCTTCCAGAATAGTCCCATGATGAATACCGCCAGTATACCCGGACTTACCACACCGGTATATTCCTGAATGAACTGGAATACCTGGGGAACATCCTCAAGCAGCGGGGCGATCAGAACAGCGGTAACCAGGGCAACAGACGCTGTAATTCGGCCCATATTCACCGTTTGTTTGTCAGAAGCATTCTTATTGATATAGGGCCGGTAGATATCCATGGTAAAGATGGTAGCCACGGAATTCAGCATGGAGGCAAGTGATGAAACAATGGCAGCAGCCAGGGCAGCAACCACAAGTCCCTTAAAGCCCGGTGAAAGGAAGACACTGATGAGCCATGGATAAGCATTATCATATTCCACACTTCCATCAGGGTTGGTGAATACGCTAAGTACGCCGGGGATCTGCGTGGTGCCTTCAGGTTGAGTGTAAAGCACATACACGATGATGCCCGGTATCACAACGATAAGCGGGATCAGTAACTTCAGGAAAGCAGCAAAGATGATCCCTTTTTGTGATTCCTTAAGTGATTTAGCGGCAAGCGTACGTTGAATGATATACTGATTGAATCCCCAGTAGTACAGGTTGGCAACCCACATCCCCCCGATCAGAACGGCAATGCCGGGCAGGTTATCGAATTCAGGGTTAGACCGTTCCAGGATCATGGTGAACTTATCGCCGGCGGTATCATACAGGTGAGCCATTCCATTTAAAATGCCACCCTCCGGGGTGATATTGTAAAGTGCGGCAAAGGTGGTTACAAAACCTCCAAGAACCAGCAATCCAACCTGCAGAACATCGGTCCAGGCTACGGCAGAAAGTCCCCCGTAAAGGGAGTAGGCAGCAGCGATCAGGGCAAGTCCGATCAGGGCATAGATGACCAGGCTGCCGTCACCGGTTCCCATGATGGTATCAAGGGCTTTGGCCCCGAGGAACATAACGGTGGTCAGGTTCACAAAAACGAACAGAGCGATCCAGAAAACAGCCAGGATGGTCTTCAGTGTGGTGTTATAACGATGCTCAATGAATTCAGGGATCGTATAGAGTTTCTTTTCGATAAAAATGGGCAACAGGTATTTACCGACTATGATCAGGGTGATGGCCGCCATCCATTCGTAGGAAGCAATGGCCAGGCCAACCGCAAAACCGGAACCCGACATTCCTATGATCTGCTCGGCAGAGATATTGGCAGCAATGAGTGAGGCACCAATGGCCCACCAGGGTAATGACTTACCGGCAAGAAAATAATCCTCTGCATTCTTTTGGTGCCCTTCCTTATCTCTTGATACCCACAAACCTATTCCGATGATCAAAGCACAGTAGGCTACGAAAACTACAATATCAATTGGTGTCATAATCCCTGATTTATTAGAAAAAAGATTCAAGCCAAATGTAAACCGATGTAATCAAAATTGCTTAGTCTAATTTCAATAATTATGTCAAGAATGAATGCTATTGGATGAGTCTATATCAAAAAATATGCTAAGGAACGGAATATATTATAATTTGATTCAGTACTTTATATAATAATTTATGATAATCACTATTTTAATAATTAAGATTATTGGTTAACAAAATAATTCAGTTATGGATATTAAATTTGTAAAGCGTTCGAATGTTAAATCTTCCAAGAAGAGAACTTCAAAATTCAAGCCGCTTCTGGAAGCTATTGAAAAGCTCAAGCCCGGTGGTCAGGCTGTTGAAGTGAGTTACACCAATGAGAAGAATATCAATTCCATGCGTACAGCTGTCTATCAGTTTGGTAAGCAAAATGATTTTAAGGTGAAGAGCCGAAGAGACGCTGATAATAAGAAGATCTACTTCTATCGCGATAAATAAGTAATAAAGAAGTTGGTAGGCTTTACTCTTCTACGTTGGCCCATTGCAGATAACGACCTCTGAGCTCTGCAATGTGTTCATCAATGGTATCTTTTTCCCAGTCTGAGGTATCAACAGGTGGGTAAATGTGTGCCTTGATATCGCCACTTTTCGATAGCAGTGAGCCGCCCAGGCTCAGCTCCTGATTTCCATCAAAATAAATGGGTACGATGGGGTAATTCAGGTCTATTGCCATGTGAAAGGCACCCTTCTTGAATGGCCCGATGATACCGGGATGTTTACGGGAGCCTTCAGGGGCCACCATGATCGAAAGGTTATCACGTTTAACCCGGTCATAGGTATTCTGAAGCTTTGCTACTGCCTTCTTGCTTTTCTTTCGCTGAATGAAAACCTGTCCGGTCAGGTGACCTACAATAAAAAAGAGAGGATTGTACTGCAGTTCCCATTTTGCCACAAAGCGAATGCCCGGCAATCCCAGTGCGATCATGGTAACCAGGTCGAGAGTTGAACTGTGGTTGATGGTATAAATGACCGGGCGCTCAACCGGTTCACCATGCTGAATGACCTCAAAGTTAATACCAAGGGTCCAAAGAACGGGGTATGCAATAAATGGCCCAAAATTTTCAACCACGAAGTTTGTCGCCTTGCCCAATGTCAGGATCAGTAATATCATGATCATGGGAGTGGAAATGGCAAACATGAAAAAGAACACGATGATCGCGAGGATGCTTCGGAGGTACTCGATGGGGGTAAGGGATGTAGCCATTTAGATTGGTTGAATTTTTTTGCTGAATATAGCAGAAGCGAAGCACCTCTGAAAATGCATAATGGTATGAGTGGCAAATACTCGATAGATATGAACAAGTACTGTAGTGGGGAATGGGCAGGGGATCTAGGATGGTGGGTTAGTGGTATGATGAGATTGGAGACCGGGTCGGGTATTAATTGAATGACCGATGGATCGATCTGTGATAGACCGAACGACCGATGTTGAGCTGGCTCATCCCGTAGGGATGTTATGTTAATAGCCCCGGGATAAATCCCGGGGATAGCAAGTAAACCTAAAGAACCTCCGCCCGGTTGGTGGGATAATTTATGAGGCGTTTCGGAGGTTGGGCTACCCGCTCGATTATGGAACCTATAGGTGTCTTACCCACCCCTATGGACCGGGAGGTCCGGGAATGCATTCCCAACAAAAAATTGGGAATGAGCAAAAACAAGGGATGTTGGAAACGAGTTCTAATCCCGTAGGGGCAATTCATGAATTGCCCCTACGGGATTGGAATTGGTGCAGGATGATGAAATGAGATATATATGAATGACCGATGGACCGATCTGTGATGGACCGAACGACCGATGTTGAGCTGGCTCATCCCTTAGGGATGATATGTTAATAGCCCCGGGATTTATCCCGGGGATAGAGAGTCAACACAAAGAACCTCCGCCCGGTTGGTGGGATAATTTATGAGGCGCTTCGGAGGTTGGGCTACCCGCTCGATTATGGAACCTATAGGTGTCTTACCCACCCCTGTGGTCCGGGCATGCATTCCCCACCGGCGGTTGGGAACGAGCAAAAATGTATAATGGAATGAATGATAAAAACTCGATAGCTTTACCCGGATGGATAAGGAAAGAAAAGATACTATGAATGGATTTGAACCATTTGAATCGGTTTGGTGGGCATGGAATACGCACGTGCATACCATAGTGGCATCACAATTCTCAAAGGTTCAAAAGCCTCCACATGAACGAATAGAGATCCCAACCCCTGATGAGGATTTTCTGGAGGTGGATGTTTGTGAGTTTTCATCCGAAAAACCTGTGGTGGCTTTATTCCATGGTCTGGAAGGATCTACAGACAGGCATTACATCGCCAATTTGATGAGTGAACTCAGGGAGGCCGGTTTTCCATCGGTGGCATTGAATTTCAGGGGATGCGGCAGCCGGCTCAACAAACAACCCCGTTTCTACCACTCCGGGGCTACGGATGATTACCGCACGCTATTCAACTGGATCAGCCAGCGGTTCCCCGAAAAAGACATTTATGCTGTGGGATATTCTCTGGGCGCCAATGCTTTGGTGAAATATCTGGGTGAAGAGGGCAACCAAAGCCTGGTTAAGCGAGCTGTGGCGGTGTCACCACCATACGATCTCAAAGAAGGGTCGTTGCGCATGCAGCAGGGCATCAATAAGCTTTATGAGAAGCGGTTCCTGATCACTCTGGCCGACAAACTGGAAAAGAAAAGACAATCGTATCCGGATATGCCCATCTTCAGGGGGAATTCGATCTATGAATTTGACGACCAGGTGACGGCCGTTTTGCATGGATTTTCCGGAGCCGATGATTATTATTTCAGGTGCTCCAGCAGGCATTTTTATGGAGAAGTTAAGGCAGACCTCCTGGTCGTTCATAGTAAAATGGATACCCTGTGTCCTATTGAATTTGCCCCTCAAAAGACCATCGGGGAAAACAAAGCCATTCAAACTCTATTTACCGAAGAAGGCGGGCACGTAGGTTTCCTTAGTTCACCATCAGGATGGCTGTACCGGGTGATACTGAACTGGTTTGATACCGGTCACTGAACCACCTCGTTCCACAAGGTTCAAAAATGATGACCTACGTTTATCTTCAGTGAATAGGGCCCATTTCCGTCTTTGGTCATCAGGGTCACTTCCACCGGACCGATCAGTGTCACTAACCCGGCTGAAAGGCCAAAACCATGCTCAAATTCAGAAAATGGAATATCCCAGGTCCATTGGTCCCGCAGATCTGAGGCATTCCATTTGAGCTGCATAAAACCATTATCCCTGAACTGATACTGTAAGCCGGCCTCCAGAGATTTCAGGTTATCTCCCCTGAGCTCGTGAACATTATAGCCCAGTAAAGGATACTGATGCTCACGCCTGACATAATTGGGAAAGGCACCCCCACTATAAAATTGGTAATGCAGAGGCAGTTCTACCTTGTTCTGGAAGGTACCGCCAGCGGTGACCCTGCTCAAAAAAGTCACCTTTTCATGCAGTGGAATTCGGGACACCCAATTGAGGATATGCTGAACAAAAGTGATTCCGCTTCCCCAGTAGGTATTCGATAATTCAGTTTGAATGAAAAGGTTATGTCCGGATGTGGGAAAATAGGATTGGTTAAAGGTATTTAGATATAAAGAGCCGTGAGCCGACAATATTCTGTCCACATTATTGAATAGAAGAGTCTCTCCGACAGCCTGATCGATGTTATAGAACTCTGTCTTGGCTCCGGCTGACAGGGAAGCATTACGGAATGCTCTGATCCAGGTCTTCACATTAAAGGAAAGTGATTCAATATTGACGGATGAAGTGATCGAACTTCCATCAAAGATGTCAATGGGTACCCGAAAGCCATCGATCTTGAAGTTCAAGCCTGATTCGGGATACAAGGTATACGGAAGAGCATAGCTGGCAGTAAGCTCCAGTTGTTCTCCAAGACGAAGTTCACTCACTAATGCATCACCCTCGCTGAAGACCTTATTGAACATGCTGCTGAAAAGCAGAGAAGCCCTGTACTGACTGTCATATCGTGCCCCAAGGCCAAGCGTATTCTGCTGCACGGCAGAGATCGTAATGCTTAATATTGAACCCTCTGAATCCGGATCCGGTATAACCCGATAACTGAGGTCTTCAATATGACCTGAGGAATACATCAGGTCCATCTGTTCCGAGATCTTACTGACCGGTACGATCTGTCCTTCCTGTATGGTCAGTGAACTTCTGAGGCTGTTCCTCAGATATTCATCGGCTCCTTCAATGTCGATCCGGCTGATGGATATCTTATCCGGTACTTCAGAAAAAGTTCTATGGGCATGCCCCGAGTGTTTCTTTTGGATCTCTTTTAATTGTGGAAGTACAGCTCTGGCAGCTTTCTCACCTTCGGCAATGATCTCCCTGGCTTTATTGAAATCGAAGGTTGAATAGCTGTTCATATTCGGGCTGATCAACAGGTCGGATTCCTTCCTTTGTACTATGTTTGACTTCTCACGGCTAAAGCCAACCGACTGCACCATGATATCTATAAAAGACCGAAGGCTGTCGGCCGGAAGGATCGGCTCACTGACATCCGATGAGATCACATAAGTGGCTCCCAGTTTCCGCGCATCCGTAGCCGGAATATTCCGGATCACCCCGCCATCGATATAAAGTGAATCGTTCATGGATACAGGCTTAAAGACACTCGGAATGGCCGTGCTCGCACGAATGGCTTCCGGCAGATAACCGCTGTCCACCATGACGCCTTCTCCGGTCTCAAGGTTAGTGACCACGCAGGCAAAGGGGATGGGCAGTTCCCTGAAGTTTATGACCTCGTGGTATGGTAGGGTAAGCTGATTTAAGAGTAATGAGATCTTTTGCCCCTGAATAAGTCCGCGAGGCAGGCTTACGGTACCCTCCTCATAAGGAACCGAAAATATGAGTCGCTCATTGGTCTGATTTTGAAAGATGAACTGGTATTTTCTGGGCCTGGTTTCATTGAATAGCTCATTCCAGTCGGTATACAGGGCAATATCTTCAAGTTCATCCGTGCTGTAACCAATGGCATATAATCCGCCAACCACGGCGCCCATGCTGGTTCCGGCCACCACATCCACCTCAATACCGGCTTCTTCAAGAACCTTTAATACACCGATGTGAGCAAAACCCTTTGCTCCTCCGCCACTTAATGCCAGCCCGATCTTGAACTCTGTTGTTTTCTGGGACTGATCATCAATTTGGGCAAAAGTTGAAACAGGACAAAACAGCCCTCCAAAAACAAGTACACTAAGAATGGTCCATTTAGTTTTGAAACACATAATTATTAACTGGAAAATAGATTTTTTGGGTCGCTCCTGACTAAGTACGTAAGATAAAATGTAATGTTTTTAATGACACCAAAAGTTAAAATCGGATCAGGAAACCGTTACTTAATTCATACGTCAGGTTGGGGATGTCGATGATCGGGTTAGTATCATAGGAAGCCACAAAGTTGATGGAAACAGCCACTCGTTTACTAAGATCCATCTGAAGGCCGGATTCAAGTATGGACCGAGCCTTGAAGAACTCATCGGGCCTGGCCTGATAGTAACCGATCAGCTTGAATCTGGCAGTTTCGCTGAGTTTGCCCCGCAATGAGATATTGCTGGTACTCTTCAGGAATTCATTTTCGATGGAAGCCTGCTCATTTAGTTGCCATTCCTCATACTCAGCCATGAGCGCGGTCGAGATGCTGGCTTGCCATTTATCGGAGCGGTAAAAACGGTATTTGATACCGGCCCCGCCTAAGGCCCGGTTATTCAGCCCAAGATTATTATTGTACTGATATTGAATAAAGAGTTCGGGTGAGATCTTACCCTTTCTGGCAAAGGTGGATCGAAGATGAACATAGCCGCTGCTGATCAGAGAGTTACCATCCAGATTCACAAATTTCAGCTTGTTAAGTAGCATGTAGGCATGATCCTGAGAAAAATAGGAGAGGTTGGATTCATTCGTAAATTCAAAAACATCCTCATTATAGTGATTCAGCGAAAGGTCAAATTCCAGCTCTCCGTACCATCCGGTGGTGTCGGCATTGGTGCGTACGCTTTCAACATTTAAAAGCTGAGCATGAATAGAGGGGCTGAGTATCAGGAAGCCCAGTAGAAAGATGATGTTATAAAAATGATCCATTAGTGATGTGTGAAAAGTTAAAATTATAGATGCCGGTGATATACCATATCAATAATGCGACTGAATAGTTCCGTGCTTTCAGTGTTCTGATACTCAAACGATTCGTATCTTTGGGCTGTTGTTAGTGGTCACTTACTCAATCATCAAACCAAATTAAATTAATGGTCATTATAATTGGGGCAGGTCCTATTGGGCTTGCCACCGGAATCGCACTCAAGGAACGAAACATCCCATTCAAGATCATCGAGAGAGGTTGTTTAGTGAATTCCATCTTTCACTATCCCACCAATATGACCTTTTTCTCAACCTCTGATAAACTTGAGATCGGGAATATCCCCTTTATCTCGCATGGCTCAAAACCAACGCGGGTTGAGGCATTGGAGTATTATCGCAGGGTAGCTGAACATTATGAGCTGCCGGTAAACCTGTATGAGACCGTTGAAAGTATGGAAGGTGAAGACGGTAATTTTACCGTCAAGACGGATAAGGAAACCTATAAAGCGGACAAGGTGATCGTGGCCTCCGGCTTTTATGGAAAACCCAACATGATGGATGTGCCCGGAGAGGAGTTGCAAAAGGTGAAGCATTATTATGATGAACCGCATCCCTACGCCTGGCAGAAAGTACTGGTGGTTGGCGGCGGGAATTCTGCCGTGGATGCTGCCCTCGAATGCTGGAGAGGCGGGGCGGAAGTTAGCATGCTCCTGAAATATGATACCATCAAACCCACCGTGAAGTACTGGGTGAAACCTGATATCGAGAACCGGATCAAGAATGGTGAGATCCCGGCTTATTTCAATTCCAATGTGAAGGAGATCCGTGAGAAAGAAGTGGTATTGGACACCCCGGATGGTGAAGTAACCCTGGAAAACGACTTCGTGCTGGCCATGACAGGCTATCATCCCAACTACGACCTGATGGAAAGCCTGGGAATAGAGCTCACCGAAGATGAAAAATGCATGCCGGTCTATGATGAAAACAGCCTTGAGACCAAACGTAAAGGCGTGTATGTAGCCGGAGTGGTTTGCGGCGGTATGGACACCAGCAGCCTCTTTATCGAAAACTCCCGCATCCACGCCGAGCAGATCGCGGACCATGTTGAATATCGAATATCGAACAAGGAACACTGAATAATGAAGTGTACCCTGTTGACCACCACTTAACCTCATAACCTCGTTGTGTAGCTCTGCTGCGCAACGCCCACCTGAGGCTCTGCCTCACAGTATTCGGTTCCCCGTCCCCTGTCTTCCGTCCAAAATCTCTCAACACTCAACACTCAAAACTACCCCTCCGAGTTATTACAACTTTGAACATCTAAAATTCATATTTTTATTACACGTTTCGGGAAAGAATATTTTAGAACAATCAATGCTAACTTAAAAACACTAACACAATGAAAGTAACAGTTGTTGGAGCCGGAGGTAACGTTGGCTCAACCGTAGTAGACGCCCTTGCGCAGCGCGATATCTGCAAAGAGATCGTAGCCGTGGACATCGAGAAAAAGGACGGAGACAAAACATTTTACCCATCCAAAGGCCGCGGATTGGATCAGTGGGAATCTGCCCCCATCCACCTATTTGACACCCGCATCACCGGTACCGTTGATTATGCCGATACTGCCGGATCAGATGTTTGTGTGATCACAGCCGGTGTCCCACGCCGCCCGGGTATGAGCCGCGATGACCTGCTTGAGATCAACGCTAATATTGTGAGCAGTGTAAGTAAGGAATTAGCAAAACACTCACCCGACACCATCCTCATCGTGGTATCCAACCCGCTGGATGTGATGGTACAGGTTGCCAAGGAAGCCAGTGGACTTGCCTACGACAAGGTGATGGGCATGGCCGGTATCCTTGATACCGCTCGTTTCCGCGCCTTCATAGCCAGTGAGCTGGACGTATCTCCGAAAGATATTCAGGCCCTGCTGATGGGTGGTCATGGCGATACCATGGTGCCTTTGCCACGCTTCACCACACTATCCGGTATGCCGATCACGCACTTTATTGATGAAGATCGTCTGGATGAGATCGTGGACCGCGCCAAAAAAGGTGGCGGTGAGATCGTGGGACTTATGGGGACATCCGCATGGTATGCGCCCGGCGCAGCTGCTGCACAGATGGTAGAAGCTATCCTGCTCGATCAAAACCGTATTTTCCCGGTATGTGCACACATCGACGGGCAATATGGAATTGATGATCTTTACATCGGTGTTCCGGTCAAACTCGGAAAAGGCGGTGTAAAAGAAGTGATTGAGGTTGAATTAAACGAAAAAGAACAAGACCTTCTATCTGAATCAGCCAAAGCCGTTCGCGGTACTTTGGAGGACTTCAGAAAACTAATGAACAAGTAAACTAAATAAGCGAGGACTAAGGTTCTCACTACTTGCATTTTAATCCCTCACATGATCTTTCGTGTGAGGGATTTTTTTATTGGATACGTTTTCTTCCTCTCCTCACGATCCACTTCTCCGTTGTCATCCCTGTAGATGTCAGATAATTCAAGGACAATGTTAGTTAAGACGAAGGCCCTGAAGGGGTCACATATGAATAGCCCGGGGTAAAACCGCGTAAGCGGGTGCAACCCTGGGATATATCCCCGTACTAGCAATAACCCAAGCAACGAAAGGTGCCAAAATATCACATGGCTATCGCTGGGTTGGGGCAAGCGGGTACCAAAGCCCCTAAAAAGTTGGTTGCCCAAGCTTCGTTAAACGGTATAGACTAGATCACCTTTTGGGCGAAGCTTTGCGTATTTATATTTCATACCCCGGCCTGCTTCAATGCAACCGCATTTCATTGGCCGAGGCTATTCATATGTGCCCCCTTCAGGGTCGTACAAGAACATGTATAATATTCTGTCCTCGAATTACCTGACATCTACAAGGATGACAACTCTTTGATGGTAAATGAATCCAGTAAATCCAAGTTCAAATACACGGCACTTACTAATGGCTGTGATGGATTTACTATTTACCAGGCATAACAAGCGTCCTTCTCCTTGCGAAGGAGAAGACAGATGAGGTCGTGATCAGGCCAACCGGGTAGATTTGACCGAAGACCGGGGACAGATGACGGGGTAGAAGTCGATTTGGGCAACCAGCTACGAATAGGCAAGATCCTTCGGGCCCTCAGGATGACGCCCTTTTTTGGGTTTGTTTACATTGAATTAGCCTCACTTCGATATTCAATGTTCCTTGTTCAATGTTCGATATTCCCTCTGTCTCCCCTTGATCCCCGCCCAAGCGGGGAAACTCTATAGTGTCTGCTGATGTGAATACTACACTATGAAGTTAATACTTACTATTAGATTCCCGATTTCTATGGAATGACCTTCATTGCTACCAGGGCGTCCCCTTACCCTGCGGCGATGGATCTTAATACCCAGATTTTCTTCTACGAGCCGTAGGGCAAGGGACAGGGATTGGGTTGTGAATACGGGCAACCGGGTAGTTTTGACCGGGGACCGAAGACGGATGACGGGGTGGAAGGCGATATAGCCAACTAGGCAAGAATAGGCAAGATCCTTCGTTTCCTCAGGATGACCCCTAATTGGGTTAGGATGAATATTCATTGTTCAATATTCCACCGGAGGTCTCCCCTTGAGGGGAGAGGGTAAATCAGCCTGCTGATTTGACCGTGGGGTGTCCGGAGGTGGGTCCAGAAGCTTTTGCCCGATTCGAGTACCATCCGTCAGACCACTCAAAACTCAAAACTCAGCACTAAACACTAAACACTAAGCACTAAGCACTAAACACTAAACACTAAACACTAAACACTCAAAACTACCCCCAAACTTTCCCAAACAATATTCTCATTATCTGTTACTTTCCTGAAGGAAATAAAATAACACGAAATCATAGACCACCATGAGATCATTCCCCAAAACCACCCTTTGGCTAACCGCTTTAGCATTCATCTTCATCTCCGGAATCCCGGCGCAATTACAGGCACAGGATATTCAGGTACCCGTCATTGAAGACGGTCAGGCGCAGGTGATCCCGGAATTTGAGGACCCCGAAAACTGGATCCGGCACGACCTATGGGTGGAAACAGAATTTGATACCGATGGCAATGGCAAACCGGATCGCATGCATGTATCCGTAATGCGACCTCAACAGACCGAATCCGGGGACCTGCAGCTGCCGGTCATCTATGAGACCAGTCCCTATTATGCAGGCACCGCCCGACCACCCTATGATTTCTTCTGGAATGTGGAACATGAGATCGGGGAAGAACCACCGGTACGAATCGCAGGGCCTGAGGTTGAGCGACGCGGTGAACGACCGGTTATCTCCAACTCCCACCTCAAAACCTGGGTTCCCCGTGGCTTTATCGTGGTGCACTCCAGCTCACCCGGAACAGGTCTATCCCAGGGATCTCCCACAGTAGGCGGTGACAACGAATCGCTGGCTCCCAAGGCCGTCATTGATTGGTTGAACGGTCGCGCTAATGGATATACCACTCCTGATGGCAATGAAAAGGTGGAAGCCTATTGGACCACCGGTCAGGTTGGGATGACCGGAACATCCTACAATGGAACCCTGCCACTGGCAGCCGCCACCACCGGCGTGGAAGGATTGGAAGCTATCATTCCCGTAGCGCCGAACACCTCATACTATCACTACTACCGCTCCAATGGATTGGTTCGCTCGCCGGGTGGATATCTTGGGGAAGATGTGGATGTGCTCTTTGATTTCATTCACAGTGGGGCAGAAGAATATCGTGAGCACAATCGTAGTGTTTACAGAGACTCGATCATGGCAAATGGCATCGACCGTGTGACCGGCGACTACAATGAATTCTGGGCCGGCCGTGATTACCTGAATGACCTGGAGCCCCTTGAGGCCCCCGTGCTGATGGCCCATGCCTTCAATGACTGGAACGTGATGCCAGAACACAGTTATCGCATTTACAAAGCGCTTAAAGAAAAAGGAGTGCCAAGCATGATCTACTATCATCAGGGCGGACATGGCGGGCAACCTCCCATCTGGCTCATGAATATGTGGTTCACCCGGTATTTGTTTGATGTGGAGAACGGGGTTGAGGATCTGCCGCGATCATGGATCACCCGTGAAAATAACGAACGCGACCAGCCGACCTCCTACCCGGAATACCCGCACCCGGCAGCACAGGATGTGACCTTCTATATATCCGGTAATGCCCCTGAGCGAGGCACCCTTTCCACCCAAAAAACAGAGAATGCCGGCACAGAAACCTTCATGGATAATGTATCCTTTGATGGCACCGCTCTGGCCAAGGCTAAATGGACCAACCATCGCCTGATGTACGTGAGCGACCCTCTTTCCGATTCCCTGCATATTTCCGGCGTACCCTCTATCACGGTGAAGCTGGCGAGCAGCAAACCGGCAGCGAATCTATCCGTTTGGCTGGTAGCTCTGCCCTGGGAAGAAGGTCGTGGTGCACAGATCACCGATAATATCATCACCCGAGGCTGGGCCGATCCTCAAAACCATGAATCGCTGACCGAAAGCGAACCCCTGGAGCCCGGAAAATACTATACCATCACTTTCGATCTTCAGCCGGATGATCAGATCATCCCTCCGGGACAACAACTCGGCCTCATGATCTTCAGCAGTGATCAGGAATACACCCTCCACCCACAACCCGGCACCGAACTAACGATAGACCTGGATGGCACTATGCTGACCTTGCCCGTTGTTGGTGGAAAGACAGGGCTGAATTTTGAGTAAAATGGTTTGAACCGGGATGAGTGGGATTGCTAAGTCAAGTGACTGACACCCCTCGGTAAAATCAGTGAACTGATTTTACACTCCCCTCAAGGGGAGACCTCTGAGAGAATATCGAATATTGAACAAGGAATAATGAATTTCGAAGTGGGGGGGTAGAATCGTTTATCGATCCACTTCAATATTCAATGTTGAATATTCCTCTGTTCGATATTCCACCAGGGTCCTCCCTTGAGGGAGGTGCAGGGTTTTAGCTTGTTAAAACACGCGGAGGGTGTTAGTCACCATGGGCAAGGATGCATTATTCAACCGCATTCACTTTCCAACTCTTTAACTTTTCTGGATAGGATCTTTATAACTCCATTCAGATTATCCTTCACGTCTTTATCAGTGAAACGAAGAAACTTCACACCAAATGCTTCTAAACATTTCTGTCGTTGTTTATCCAGTTCAAACTTTTGAGGATTATCATGTGAACTTCCATCCACTTCTATAGCTAACATGATCTCATGACAATAAAAATCTACGACAAATTGGTCCATAGGTACTTGCCTGTGAAATTGAACCCCAAGTGCTCTTCCTTTTATCTGTTGCCATAAGAGTATTTCTGACAGGGTCATGTTTTTCCGCAAGGTTCTTGCGATAGACCTCAGCTCTTTTTTGTATGGGATGATCTTGTTTCTACTCATTCCACTCTCTCTTTTATTTAAAGTAAGAGGGAGTTTGAGTCGAATCCTTACAAAATAATTTCGACCTGTAATCTTTTGCCTCAAAAAAGACTGACACCCCTCGGTAAAATCAGTGAACTGATTTTACACTCCCCTCGATGGGAGACTGCCCGAGGTAGTTTAAGCTCTTTGGTAAAAGGCAGGCTCCAAAAGGTTAAATAACCCCGATAAAGTCCTCCCTTGAGGGAGGTGCAGGGTTTTTACTTGTTAAAACACGCGGAGGGTGTTAGTCACCATGGGCAAGGATGCATTATTCAACCGCACTCACTTTCCAACTCATTAACTTTTCTGGATAGGATCTTTATAACTCCATCCAGGTTTTCCTTCACGTCTTTATCAGTGAAACGGAGAAACCTCTGAGAGAATATCGAATATCGAACACGGAATAATGAATTTCGAAGTGGGATGATATGCCAAGCCGATAATTGCGAGGCACTCAATCTCTGCCTTTGCCGCCGTAGGGTAAGGGAACTCAGTAGCTAACTACTGAACACCAATATTAACCATCCTGTTGTCATCCTGATAGAGATATTGGAGCACGGCGTGACAAACTTCATCATTCCGTGTTCAATATTCCTCTGTTCGATATTCTAAAACGGGTCCTCCGTCTTCCGTCTTCCGTCCTCTGTCTAAATCAACTAAACACTAAGCACTAAACACTAAACACTAAACACTCCCTACAGTTCCAGCTCAAAAACCATCTCCTCGCCATCACGGATAACCGTAACCGGCACCGTAGTCCCCCTTTCAAGCTCATTGAGGGCACCCATATAGCCATAGATATCCGCGATCTCCATCTCGCCGATCTTAATGATGATATCCCCGCCTTCGAGGCCGCCCTTTTTGGCAGGGCCATCACCGCTAACACCCGTGATGCGAAATCCCTCCCCATCAAAACCATAATCAGGAAGAACGCCCAGGGTTGGGCCATCCATACGCATGGACTGCCGCTGCTCACCCGGAGCCTCCACAAACGGGAGATCCTGTTTATCCAGGGCATCCAGTTGTTGAACCACGCGTGCTACATGCTGAAGCAGTTTCGCCTGACCTTCCGCATTGATCCACTCGGCATCATCAGACGGGCGATGGTAATCGGCATGGGTATCGGTGAAGTAATGGAGCACCGGCAGGTTCTTGTAATAGAAACTCGTGTGATCACTGGCACCCGTGCCATCCGGAACCAGATCCAGCGACAGCGAATCCGTGTTGGCACTCGTTAAAATTGATTCCCATGAGTCCGTGGTAGCCACGCCAAAGATCATCAGGCGGTCGTCGTTCATGCGGCCGATCATATCCATGTTGATCATCGCCAGGGCATTCTCCAGATCCACGGTTGGGTTATCCACATAATATTGCGAACCCAGCAAGCCCATCTCCTCACCCGAAAAAGCCAGGAAGAGGATATCCGTCTCGGGGCGATTCTCAGAAAAATACTCCGCCAGCTCCAATAATCCTGCGGTTCCTGAGGCATTATCATCCGCACCATTATGGATCTTCAGCTCGTCGGCACTGCTCAGTGATCCAAACTCACCCATCCCCAGGTGGTCATAATGCGCCCCGATGATGATCAGCTCCTCAGAATCGCCGGTTCCCTGAAGAAGTCCCGCTACATTTTTTGCCAGGCGCTTGTCGGCCGTGGAGTCATCATCCGAAGCATGGGGATTATCCAGCACCGACATATTTACGGTGAACGACTGAAAATAGGTTTCCTCATCGCCGACAGGATCGAGGCCATAGGCTCTGAACGCATCCGCGATATAATTAGCCGCTGCCGCTTCCTCAGCGGTTCCCGTTTCCCGGCCTTTCATCTCATCACTGGAAAGAAAAGTGATATGCTCCGATACTTCCTCAGCGGTGATGCCCGGAGAAGAATTTCCGGGGGACTCCGGAGTGGTACAGGAAGCAAGAATGGAAAGGGTCAGCAGCGCAAAAGACAGGGATCGTAATTTCATGATATCAGGGATGGTTTAATGGTTTCAACAGCACTGAAGATAGGGATTTTAGTTATGAGTTTTGAGTGCTGAGTTTTGAGTTAAGGACCGATTACCGAAGACGGAAAGACCGGACATCGTCTGAACACTTCCGGTTCGGTTGATGAATAAATTCGGCCAGGGATAGTTTACGGGACTCATCGGGCCTTCCGATCGTCAGACCCCTCGGGAGCCAGATCAAAAAAAAACACTGAATAACGAATCACCGATGCACCGATAGACCAAACGGCGATCCGGACTCACTTGATCGTCATCACTCGAACCTATATCAGCAGTTCCCATTCCAACCCCACTCAAAACTAAGCACTAAGCACTCAAAACTAAGCACTAAACACTCAAAACTAAGCACTAAACACTAAACCCTAAACACTCCAACCCCCTTCGTTATTCATTATTCAATGTTCGATATTCGATATTCTGAAAGCACGCTCACGGAAGCGATCCGGTCGGGCTATTTTTATGCCTTTCTTTTTCGGGTGAACTGGTTTTACACCCTCATTTCTTATCCAACCTAATGTTTTGATCCGCCTTGCTTTATCCTTAATAAAGTTTAGTTTTGGGGAGATGGAATACGAGGTACTAAAAAATATCAACCAGATCATTGAGCGGGACAGCAAAGACACCACCTACAAATTTGCGCTGCTTCGGGCTACGATAGAAGTGATCCAGGAAAAGTCGCCGTATCAGGAATTCAAAGATGATCGCGTAGTGCTTCCGGTAGGATTGTTGATCCTGAAATGGCTGGAATATTACTACCCGATCATTGAACAAGAACTTCCCCAGAGAAACGGTGACGATCTTGATTCATTTACGCTATCCTTTCGCTCGCTCTTCAAAGAGGTAACGGATTTTTATAAAATGAGAGGCGGACTTTCGGTCTTTTATTCTGAACTCATCCGGGGGAATCTGCCCGATGAAATGGAAGACCCCGTTTTTCAGCTTTGCAAGAAACTCCGGGATACCATCAAAGATCAGCCCATGCGCTATATCGGGAAATCGGTGAACGGGACCGAGTACAGCATCTATTATCGGGAAGAAACAAACATCCGGTTGATGCAGCCAGATAAAATGGATGTGAACTTTTTGATCGAAAATTTTACCCGGTTCTCTATTCCAATCGACTATTTTAAGGTGATGGAGTTGATGGGAAGTTTTGTGACCGGGATGCATTCCATCCTGATCAACTGGGCGGAGTTTACCGTAGATAAAGACAAGAGCCTGAATAAAAGTCAGGTGCTGGAAACCATGTTGAAATCGCCGCAGGAAGCGCGGAATGTGTTGTTGTCTGAAAAGATCTTCAAGACGTTGAAAAAGAAGAATGGCGACCTGGAATGCGTTTGGTCGGGCAGACGGATTACCGATGATCTGAATATAGATCACGTCCTTCCGTTTTCGGTTTGGCGGAATAATGACCTGTGGAATTTGTTGCCGGCCAAAGCCTCTGTGAATAACAGCAAGCGCGACAAAATTCCCTCCCTGGAATTACTGGACAACCGGAAAGACCAAATCATTTCCTATTGGCAGATCATCCGGGATGTGGAACAAGCTGGGTTTGAAAAAGAGATGAATGTAAACCTCATCACCCGGCAGGATTTTGAACAGCATAACTGGGAAAATTCCGCCTTCCATTCCATGAAAGAGAAAAGCCGGTATCTAATCGAAACCCGCGGTTTTGAAGCATTCAATTTGTGATGAAAGGAAATCCCAACGCACATCTTACCGCCAAGGAACGGGACAAGGTTTCGTACCCCACCCGCAAGCTCTACAACACAGGAGTGATTCAAGGAGAGGTGCTCGATTTCGGCTCGGGATTTGGGAAAGATGCAGAGTTCTTGAATGCCAAAGGGATTTCCTGCACCAATTATGATCCCTACTACGCTCCCGATTATCCCACTCAAAAATTTGATACCATTCTCTGCCAATACGTGCTGAATGTGTTGTTGCCGGAAGAACAGGCGGAGGTGTTGATGTCGGTCAGTGAATTGCTAAAGCCTACGGGAAAAGCATTCTTCACAGTACGCCGTGATTTGAAAAGACAAGGCTACCGAACTCATTATGTACACAAAGTGCTGACGTACCAATGCAATGTAAAATTGCCCTACAAATCCTTCTTCAAAAATGATTTTTGTGAAATTTATGAATACCGGCATTTTACTCAGGTTGATAATGGCAAAGAGGGTGTTTTTGAAAATCCGTCTTCGGATGCCAAACTCATTTCAGAACTGGCCACGGTGTACAGTATCTACGACAAATATCCCGTAAGCAATGGTCACGCCCTGGTGATTCCCAAACGGAAATCGGGCCACTATTTTGAAATGACCGACAAAGAAAAAACCGCCTGCCAAATTATGGTGGAACGAGTGAAAACGATTGTAGAAAAGAAATACCAACCCGACGGATTCAACATTGGCTTCAACATGAACGAGGCCGCCGGACAAACTATCTTTCATACTCATATTCACGTTATTCCTCGCTACAAAGGTGATGTGGAAAATCCCAGAGGTGGGATAAGGAATGTGATTGCGGGGATGGGGGATTATTGACAACAAGCAATGCCAAGTATTTCAAAATATTGATTATCAAGATAGGAATTCCTTCTTCAAAAGCCTTATTAGCTCATCAATAAAATCATCTCGATGAGAAAACCACACCTTATTTTCATTCTCAATTAATTTTTCTAGTTCAATTTCATTGTTTGATGAGTAAAACAAAATAGGTAACTCATTATCATGTTTACGAGTGTCAATTATAACCCATTTTCCATCTAACCCTTTTTTTTGCCCTTCTTTTATCTCTTCATCCAAATTATAATCTACAAACATAAGGTGTACTACTTGATCTTCATTTTCTTCACCTACCTTACCTCTCTTCCCGTTTTTTTGAGCAATGTATTTCGAAACATTAGCTCCATTTTTAAACCATGCTATGTTAAACTCTACATCTAAAGCTTTAATTTCCGGTTCAATATTGTACCACATAGCTTTTTTTGTACTTTCAACATCTTCTACCCAAACTATATTTAAAATCATTTGATTGTGTTTTATAATTTACTTTTCCAGACTAATTATTAATTCTGTTCCTTTTTTGTAACCTTTATTTATTTGAATATACCCACCCAAATCAGTCACAATTTTTTTCACGTGAAATAAGCCTAGCCCAGATCCAGAAGTTGTGGTAAAGCCAAACTCAAATACTTTTTCTGATATTGTTTCCTCGATCCCATCTCCATCATCTTTAAATCTTATTTCCAAATGATCTTCATCGATTTGAATCAAATGTATTTCTACGTTATCAGCGCTAGCTTTTTTAGAGTTACTAATTAAGTTGTCTATTAAAATATTTATTTCTATCGGCCTTGTTTTAATCTTGAATTCGAACTCATTAGAAATCCTAAGTTTAATTTTAAAATCATTTGACTGAACACTTTTAACGACATTAAATACATATTCTTCAATGTAGTTAACTAAATCTATCTCACTTTCTTCAGTATATAGTTTAAAATTCGCTTTGGTCGCAAATTTCGCAACTGACATAATCTTTTTATTCTCAAGCGTAACTGTTTCAATGATATCTTTTATTTCCTCTGGGGGTATTTCTACGTTACTATTTATTCTTTTATATATACCTTTCAAGTAATTATCTACAGTATTCGCCGAAATACTAACTTGATGCATGAAACTAACTATTTCATCAAAATCGGAAGATCGGAGTGATTTGAGAAACAAATTTTCTTTTTTAGTATCACTCAACTCTCGTTCTATATGTCTCCTTATTTCAAGTTCTTCCTGATACTTATTGTGAGCTTCTTCAATTTTTGACGCATAATCTTCATCACCAGTAACTTCAGCTAATTTCTTTAGATTCTGAAAAATATCATCTGGAGCTTCTTCATCAATTTTATCACTAATAATATCAAGAAAGTTTTTATTGTAACTTATTAATTCAATGTTATCAGAGTCTGCTAACTCGCTTACTAATCTGATTATTTTATTCTTGCCTTCCAGTGATTTGATTAAATCTAATTCTTCTCCTTTATCTTTTAGTGACCATTGAATACCAACAACATAATTTTCTAACCTTTCGAGACATTTTTCTAGAAATAATTTCCGCATTTCGTAATAAGCACTATTTTGAATTAGTCCCCCATCTCTACTTGAAGTTTCCTTAAACTCATCTTTATCATCAGTTATTTCTATCCTTCCTAATAAATCTCTTGTCCCTAATCTTGAATAATGCTTTTGTGCTTTTCTTACATCTATGTTAAACATATCTCTATCAGGCTCACCATAAGGATATACTCTAAAACCGTTTCGATATAAAAAAACTGAACCAAACCTTACAGGTTGAATACCCATTTCTGAGGTAAAATTATATTTAGCAGCTCTGTTTAGATAGAAGAGATGATATTTTATACCAGTTAATTTTTCTGGGATTTTATTTCTGTCAGTGATAAGGATATCATTTTCTTCTTTAATCTTGTATATCTCTTCTCCCCTATCTTTTAATGTTGTTATAATATAATCTTCAAAAACTTCAGTAATTATTTGCGTCGTTTTGACATTTAACTTTTCAAAGATGAAATTTTTTACTGGGCCATTAACTTTTTTCCTCTCTTTTTTAGTTTCTTTATCCTTTTCCTTTTCATGTTCAGCAATTATATCAATTGAAAAAACTGACTCATTCTGGCTATCTTCATCAAGTACTTGAAACGGGTTTATTAACTTCTCCAAAGAATGTTTTAATTTTAGAATCTTGCTTCTTGGCCAATTAGAATTTAAACTCGTTATCTCTAAAATTGTGCCATTTTCAAAATTATCATAAGGTGATTCATTAAGAGTAGTATGATCAACTTTTATGTTTACAAACTCATCTTCAGAATCCTGATCAAATCTACCCCAATCAACTTTCAATTGATTTATCTCTTCACTATCTGGCCTTTTTGTTATCAACTTGAGCTCTGAACCAAGTCTATCACATGAAAACCTACCAACACCTTTAGCACCAGCATAATATCTTTTTGGAGAAACTTTAGATCGGTAGTCTTCTAATCTGTCTAAGTTTTTGTCCTCTACTCCTTCTTTTTTTGCAGAATAGGCAACAAAAAGCCACTTTTCTTTTAAATCAGAGTAGCTCATCCCCTTACCATTGTCTTTAATTACAATTTTTTCTCCCTCAAATATTATTTCAACACTACTAGCGTATGCATCATATGAATTCTTTACTAATTCAAATACAGCTATGAAATCATCAGTTATTAAATCACGTCCAATTATATTCTTTAAGGCCGCACTTATTCTAAACTCTAGTTTTTTACTCATTTAAAAAATTATTTAAAATCTGTCCAGTTTGCTCTCCAAATAAGGGTGGAATTGCATTCCCAATTTGAGAATATCGAGGAACTTCTTTTGTTCTCCTATTTCCTCCTGTTGTATACTTTCCTTTTATCTCATACCAGTCATCAAAGGATTGAATTCTTGCATACTCCCTCACTGTAAGCACTCTTGGTTCCGAATAATGAATATAGTCATCAGGTAATGTGGTTAGAGTAGGACTTACATCATCCTTATCTAAAGGAATAATTGTATGTTTTTTAATTGAATATTGTTTTCTGATGTCTTCTCCTAAATCTTTTCCTTTTTCAGCTTTACTTAGAATAACTTCGAACCTATCAACTGTGCTTGATCGATGATTAACAAAGCGATGGCTATCCGCAATCTTACCCTTAAGCTTTTTTCTTCTTCTTAATAAACTTTGATAGTTAGAATTTGGCTTATCATAAATACCTGCCTCAAAGCTCTTCGTATCAGGAGATTGTTCTGTTCCATGCTCCATTAAAAGATCGCTAATAGCATCCTCGAGTTTTACCGGAACAGATAAATTCTTAGAAGCTAAAAAACTATCTACATTAGCTTCAATTTGGCTAAAGAATTTCTTAGAACTTTTATTCAATTTTTTATCCACTCCAACAAGAATAAACCGTGTTCTTTTTTGAGGAACACCAAACTTTGAAAAATCTATCATCTGGCCTTTAACATCATACCCTAAAGAATTAAGCCTTTTTAAAACATAGTTGGAGTACTTCTTGCCTTTTGATTTATTTTTCTGGAACTCTTGGGTAAAACCTTTAACGTTTTCGAAAAAGATCACTTTTGGCCTCACAAGTTTTACAAACCTTATATAATCTTTTATAAGGTCGTTTCGCTTGTCATCTTCTTTTCTTCTCCCTGCATTAGAAAAACCTTGACATGGTGGTCCTCCAACAACCAAGTCAACTTGACCTTTCAATTCTTCAAGTTCATTTCTATAACTGGTTAGGATAGTTTTAATACTATAATGCCTTTGCTTCAACCATTTGGGCCACCTAAAATGATCGACTTTATCAATGAGGTTATGCTTTAGAGTTTCAAAAGCCATTTCATCTTTTTCAATAGCAAATAAACCTTCCCAGTGCCCCGAATTATAAAGTCCCAGTGACATTCCTCCACATCCAGCAAATAAATCTATGTAAACTTTTTTAGATGACATATGTTGAGCTTTTACATTGAATATAAAGAATGGAGCTATTACCTAAGCCTACTAAAATAAGCATTATAACGGCTTTTTTCTTATCAACAGCTAAATTTTGTGCGTAATAATTTAACACCTACCAGTGTCAAGGCGTGTCATCTCATAAATGCTATTTTGATAATTTTTTGAAGTAGGTACAATGCTTAGAAAGCAAACAGCTTTCGCAAAGAGGAGTTTTTGATTTACATATTAGGCTTGAAAAATCTAAAACACCCCAATTAATCTCTTTTGAATGAGGATGGTTAACCACTTCTTGGGAGAGCTCTTGTAAATATGGATCGTATCGAATATCAGCCAACTTCCTTTCACCAAAAAAACGTTCAAGTACTCTGGCCATATTTACATCTAAAAGAGGGGATGGCTTTTTCAAAATGAAAAGCTCGTAAGCATTAGCAATGTATTGTCCCATCATGGACATTTCTTCAATTTTATCTCTTTTAACTGGAAAACGCCCTTTTCTCTCCTTCATTTCTTGGGCTAGTTTGTAGAGTCGACTACCTCGCTGTTTGTATAGCCCAATTGGTTTTAAAGCTTCTTGAAGCTCTTCTTTTGTCGCGTCACCTAATTTCTTCCAAGAAGGATATTTTTTAAAGAATTTTGGGAAGAAGTTAGCCACTGTTTTAGCCCTTGTTCTTTGGAGCAACACTTCTGAAATAATCCGTTCGTAATTAGTGGCTGATTTATTTCTCCAGGGAAAATGACGACCTTTCTCTTCATACCATTCCAAAATATTCTGCTGGAAAAATTTAATTTTTTCTTCTTTTAATTCCATAAATATTGGCTTTGGTAATTGAAAAGGAGACTCAATTTAAAGGTTGAAGAACACAACATCCTGATGGTATTCCAAATATTCCCGATGCCTGTTCTCTAATTTAATTGTCATAGATTCACTGATACCCAACATGTCCGGTTTTTCAAGAATTTCGCTTATCAGAATTTGCCCATTATTATTGAATGAAATAAAACCGGCATCAAAAGCCTTGTCGAGATTTGGTGTTAGCAACAAGCCGTTATACTTATCCAACCTTTCCTGATTATCAGAATCTCGCCAAGGTTTTATATGAGAAGCAATTAACATTGAAGGGGTTTTATACTTCGTTACTGCACAGCCCTTCCAGTATGAGAGTAAATTACGTCGAAATTCACCTTGTCCAACTCTTGAATTTATAAGTGAGACTTTTTCTGTTTTCCCATACGTGCTATCTGTTATAATTTCTTTTAAGTCTTCCTCCAATTCGTCAGAAGCATTCCTTAAATACTCTTGGTATTTGCTCAGGGCACTGCTGTACATGTGATTCCCTTTAATATTTCTATGCTGGAATATGGGTAATGATGTAATCTGCTTAGCCAGCTTTTCAAATTCCTATGAATCGGAAATTTCAATTAATGAGGAATCAACTAACCCTGCTTCTCTTGCCCATTCCGAAATAGAACTGAAAATCGCACCGGAATACTTTTTTACTGAAGCTTCAGATAGGTTTGTTGAATTAAGCCATCTTTTGAAAGTCATATGATCATTCTAAGTATTAGAAGGGTAATCAAACAGTGTCATTCATTTTATAATTGAGTTTATTATAGTAATATTAGTAAATAATTATAAGTCAATTATTTAGAACGGTATGCTTACTTAATGGTGTAACCACCCGTCATCCCCCAATCCAACACACGTGATCGATCCAAAAATCACGTGTGATTTTCTCTTCCAACACGTGTGATTGATTCAAAAAAGACACGTCTTTTTTTAGAAGGCCTGCTCTGCTGCCTCGCATCTTGATGTTAGATCACAGAAAATACACAACATAGCCGTCGCCCCGGGGGTAACAAGTACGTCATAACTAAGATGGATGGCGCCAAAACCCTAACAAAAACGGAGGAGAGATGTCTATCAAGTATCACATCATTCAAAAAGGCACTCCCGGAGTAGAGGGAGGAGGCGAGAAGAAGTTTTACGCGTCTAATAAAGTAACCGGTCAGGCCGGTATCGACGAACTGACTGAACGCATCGAAAAGATCAGTACCGTAAGCGGATCCGATATACGCGCGGTGCTCTACGGACTGGCGGATGTGGTCCCCAGCTTGTTCAAAGACGGACTATCCGTCAACATATCCGACCTGGGGTATCGAATATCGAACATTGAACACTGAATTTTGAAGTGTTGTGATTTTAGATCGGTCATTGCGAAGGCTGCAGTGAGCGAAGTGAACCCAGCCTGTGGCAATCTCCCCGGACTGTCTGGAAATTTGTTTTAATGAATTTGTCTTCCCGAGTGCGTACTGAGTAGCAAAGGGACTTTAAACCTAACACGAGGGATCTCAAAGTCTGCTCTGGCAGCCAGGTCTGTATTTGAGATCCTTCGCGTTATGCTTTCCAAACCTACATAAAGCCCCACTTCGCTCAGGATAACCCTGTGAATATCGAACATTAAACAAGGAATAATGAATTTCGAAGTGGATGCTGTAAATATGTTCTCTCATCCTGTAAGTCCTGGTTCAAAACGATGCACTAATCAAAGCCCATGCTTTGCAGTCTGTTTACCAGGTATAACAGGCGTCCTTCTCCTTGCGAAGGAGAAGACAGAAGAGGTCGTGATCAGGGCAACCGGGTAGTTTTGACCGAGGACGGATGACGGGATGGAAGTCGATATGGACAACAAGCTACGAATAGGCAAGATCCTTCGGTTCCTCAGGATGACGCCTTTTTGGGGTTGCAAGCCTGATCCAACCCCCTTACACCCTCCACCAGGCTAGCTGAATACCGAACAGAGGAATATCCAATATCGAATAATGAAGTGGTTGGATGAGGATGGATACATTGAATAAGCACCCACTTCGAAATTCAATATTCCTTGTTCTGTATTCAATATTCCCCCGAAAGTCTCCCCTTGAGGGGAGAGGGCATATCAGCTCGCTGATGTGACCGAGGGGTGTACGGAGGCGGATGCAGAGGATTAACCCGTTTAGGCCAACTTACTTACCGGAAGCAGGAGGCTGCCAGCAAAGGATCTCAAGGTAAGCACTACCTGCCAGATCAAACTTTGATATCCTTCGCGGCAGGCCTCCCAACCCTGCATAAACCCCACTTCGCTCAGGATGACAACCTTGTATAGAAAGTGTAGCCTGATCAATCTTTCCTAAAAATCGGCCTTAGAAAAATGAGCGAAAAGAGGATGACGCAATGCAGCGTTAAGAAAGAAATCATACCGCATTGTATCAGACTTGCGGGCAAGCCTATGAATGGAGCATTGATTTCTTTTAGCGGAATGGAGTCAGACTCAGCTCATTTTTCGCAGCCGGGAGTTTTTGTTTCTGGAGCCTGTGCTGATGAAGATCAGTATCGGCACAAAAGAAAGGGGGAATTGAATACAGGTACACAATCCTGACCGTTATTAATAGTCTAATACTTCGAAGCAGGAGCTTCGGGGAAGCATTACGAAGGTGGACTTTCGTAACGAGGCAACGCGGTGAATATCGAATATCCAACAAGGAATACTGAATGGTGAAGTAGATCCTGGAAATCCGTTTGATAATCCTGTAAATCCTGGTTCAAAACGATGCACTAACCAAAGCCCATGCTTTGTTGTCTGTTTACCAGGTATAACAGGCGTCCTTCTCCTTGCGAAGGAGAAGACAGAAGAGGTCGTGATCAGGGCAACCGGGTAGTTTTGACCGAGGACCGGGGAAGGATGACGGGGTGGAAGTCGATATAGGTAACCAGCTACGAATAGGCAAGATCCTTATCCGCCAGCCGGCGGAGAAGGATGACGCCCTTTTTTGGGTTTGTTTACATTGAATTAGCCTCACTTCGATATTCAATGTTCCTTGTTCAATATTCGATATACCCCTCCCCGGCATCGACACATCTCCAAAACCTGTCGATATCATCGACATATTCCCAATAATGCGGTTGAGAGGAGGTTCTGAATAGGGGTAACCAGCTATGAATAGGCAAGATGCTTCTCCGCCAGCCGGCGGATCAGCATGACGCCCTTATTGGGTTTGCTTGTTCGCTACAGGGGGAACTCTTTGAATATCGAACAGAAG
Source organism: Gracilimonas sp. B-17 (assembly GCF_056857935.1). NCBI lineage: Bacteria > Pseudomonadati > Balneolota > Balneolia > Balneolales > Balneolaceae > Gracilimonas > Gracilimonas sp. B-17. The sequence continues at coordinate 8,410 of NZ_JBSXOA010000010.1, read as the reverse complement.
AATATCCAATAATGAAGTGGTTAAATAGTATGGGTACATTGAATAGCCCCTACTTCGAAATTCAATATTCCTTGTTCAATATTCAATATTCCAAAGTTCCAATTATCCGGACGAAAGGAGGTCATAAAGCCGGGTATTCAGGTACAGAACCTCCCGCCCCACCTGTCTACTTTTGAGGAAACCGGCCGATTCCAGCTCCTTTAGATAATCAGCGGCCGTTTGCCGTTTTGCGAGATCACGTTCCACCAGGAACTTCACTTTACAATAAGGTTGCTCAAATAATAACTCGATCAGTTCCTTGGAATACACGCGGTCGGGTAATACCGATTTAGCTTCGGCAAGGGTCTCTTCCAGTAGTTGTTGAATGTTATCGATGCGGGACATTGTCTTTTCGGAGGTTGCCTGAACGGCCTCCATCATGAACAGGATCCATGGTTCCCAGGCCTCTTGCTCGGTGACCTCACGCAACAGCCGGTAATAATCCGGTTTATGGGCAATGATGTGATCACTGAGATACAGCACCGGCTGATGGAGCAGGTTTTGCCGCATGAGGTAGAGGATATTCAAAATACGCCCGGTACGACCGTTGCCGTCCTCAAAGGGATGGATGGCCTCAAACTGATAATGCATCACCGCCATCTTGATCAGCGGATCGGTGTCATCTTCAGCCTGAATATAATCTGCCAGGTTCTGAAGCAACTCAAGGATCAGCTCCTTTCCCTCGGGCGGCCAATAGATGATCTTCCGGGTCCTGGGGTTGGCGATCACCGTTCCGGAATAAGCCCTTATCCCATCCTTTGATTCCTTGATGGTCTGCATGAGTTCCACAAAGAAAGTAGGGCCAAGGTCGTTGTTCTCCAGCTTTGAGATACCCTGCCATAAGGCCTGCCGGTATCGCAGCACTTCTTTGGTCTGAGGGTCCGTTTGCTGATCGTTTGCCGATAGCGCCATGAACAGCTTATCATTGGTCGTGACGATATTCTCGATCTCCGAACTCGCCTTCGCCTCCTGCGCCACAATACTGTTGATCAAAATGGAGGGATTGGGAAGTCCCTGAGCCTTCCCCTTCAGCTCCGCCAGCGCGCGATTGGCCGCAATGGCCGCTTTCAGGATCGCCGGTGATTCCAGATCCGCCTTCGGCGGCAGCAGCGGGAGTATGTTATAAGGCTGATTGGCGTAATCGGACATAAATGCTCATTATTAAATGATAATGTGTCGAAATATACGCAATTTATCGACATATATTACCCACCTGTCGATATTATCGACATGATGGTGGTAAATGACGGAGGACCGCGGACCGGGGACCGAGGGGGTGGAACATTGAAATGTTGTGATTTAAGATCGGTCATTACGAAGGCTGCAGTGAGCGAAGTGAACCCAGCCTGTGGCAATCTCCCTGACCTGCCTGTAAATTTGTTTTAATGAAGTTGTCATCCCGAGTGCGTACTGAGTAGCAAAGGGGCTTTAAACCTAACACGAGGGATCTCAAAGTCTGCTCTGGCAGCCAGGTCAGTATTTGAGATCCTTCGCGTTATGCTTTCCAAATCTACATTAAGCCCCACTTCGCTCAGGATGACAATTCTTGGTGTAAGAGGGTAAATCCTGCAAATCCTGGTTCAAAACGAGGCACTATAAAAAGACTCCGTTGCCTAAAGTACTGCTTTGATAGCTATTGCGTCTTCTCCCCTGTGTAAGGGGAGAAACAAAGAGGGGTAGCCGATACGGGCAACCGGGTATGAATAGGCAAGATCCTTCGGTTCCTCAGGATGACCCCTAATTGGGTTTGGATGAAAATTCATTATTCAGTGTTCGATATTCGTTATTCAATATTCCTCCGAAAGTCTCCCCTTGAGGGGAGAGGGTATATCAGCTCGCTGATGTGACCGAGGGGTGTACGGAGGTGGGTGTAAGGAAATTAGCCTTCCCCGGTCTCCGGTCCACGGTCTTCCGTCAATAAGGGCAACCAGCTACGAATAGGCAAGATCCTTCGGGCCCTCAGGATGACGCCTTATAGGGTTGTGTAGGCGGAAATACCTCACTTCGATATTCAATGTTCCTTGTTCAATATTCGATATTCCCTCTGTCTCCCCTTGATCCCCGCCCAAGCGGGGAAACTCTATAGTGTCTGCTGATGTGAATACTAAACTATGAAGTTAATACGTACTATTAGATTCCCGATTTCTCGGGACTGACCTTCATTGCTACCAGGGCGTCCCCTTACCCTGCGGCGGTGGATCTTAATACCCAGGTTTTCTTCTACGAGCCGTAGGGCAAGGGACAGGGATTGGGTTGTGAATACGGGCAACCAGGTATTTTTGACAGAGGACCGAAGACGGTGGACCGTCTGGAATATCTAACACTCAAAACTCAAAACTCAAAACTAAACACTAACCACTATCCACTAAAAACCATCCGGCCGGTAATCGCGGGGAGTGAGGTCGGCAAGACGCTGAAAACCAAAATAGCCCAGTTGAATAGCCCCATAGGGCTCCACGACTTCCCCATCCGCATCAACGGTGATGAAACGGTCATTCAGTTCCAGCCACGAAACCTGAGACCTGATCGGCCCCCGGCCCAGGTCACGAGCCCAATCCAGGTAACGGATGTCTTCGGCCTCACGGGTGTAAATGATCTCCAGGGATCCGGAATACTGAACCCGGTGAAGAAAGGCTTTCTCTCCTTCTTCAATAAGTCGATCCACTTCGATCGGCCTTCGGGTATCAGAAAACCCGGGATGGGCCGATTCTTTGATATTAAACAGAAGGAAGCCCTCCTCGTCCAGGCGGTTATCCAATAAAGAGAGCCAGAAGTGGCGCATTGAGCCGTAGAAAGCTTTCCGCCGGTTGGCTTCCCACTCGGCCTGTTGAAGGGAATCGGAAGGAGTCATCTCAGTGAACAGGGGTTCGCCATCCCACCAGGTCCTGCGCCCGGTATATTTGAACTCATTCAGGTAATAAATGATCTGATACCCCAGGGCATTGTTCACGATCTGTAGTGGAGCCGTGGCCTTGGCATTCAGTCGGCCCCAGAAGTTGGAATCAAAGCGGAGTACCTGAGGGTTCAAGATGACCATAGATTCTGCTTCCTCAGTAAATCCCAGAAAGAGTTCCTCAAATTGTTCATAATGTTTTCGCCATTTGTCATCATTGAGGACATCCAGGTCATTCATTTCATAGACCACCTGTTTCAGGCTCAGGTCGATATTCTTGTGATCTCCCGGACCCATTTGCAGTCCATAGGTCTTACGGCCATACCCGATGGAGGAAACGACCAGCCGGTAAAAGCCCGGAGGAATATCCCGCAAGGCATAACGACCGGTGTGATCCGTCTGGGTACCGATTTTAGTGCCCGATAAAAAGATATGGGCTCCCCGCAGCGGGGCCTTGGTTTCCGTGTCGATCAGTCGTCCCACCACTATACCCTGAGCATGCAGGATCTCCATATTCCCCAAAACAGAGAAATATCCGATCAGTAATATGAAAATGACACGGTGCATACGGTGATAGTTGAATATACTCTCATCCCAATATAGTACTGGGAGAGATATTTTCAAGTGGGGATTAGAATATTCAACATTCAATAATGAAGTGGATGCTGAAGATCATTTTTCTATTACTGATGATCCCGGTTCAAAATTGAAGAAGCTCAAGGCCTCCACCTCCCTGTTGGCATCCCTGTAAATGTCAGATAATTCGTGGACAATATTGTTTAAGACGAAGGCCCTGAAGGGGTCACAAATGAATAGCCCGGGGTAAAACCGCGTAAGCGGGTGCACCCCTGGGATACATCCCCGACATAGCAAAAACCCAAGCAACGAAAGGGGCCAAAATATCACATGGCTATCGCAGGGTTGGGGCAAGCGGGTACCAAAGCACCTAAAAAGTTGGTTGCCCAAGCTTCGTTAAACGGTATAGACTAGATCATCTTTTGGGTGAAGCTTTGTGTATTCATATTTCTAACCCCGGCCTGCTTCAATGCTACCGCATTTCATTGGCCGAGGCTATTCATATGTGACCCCTTCAGGGTCGTACATGAACATGTTTAATAGTCTGTCCTCGAATTACCTGACATCTACAATCCCGAGTGCGTACATAGTCACAAAGGAGATTCAGTCTAACACGAGGGATCTCAATGTACGCATTGCCTGCCGGCGAGGCAGGGGTGACAACGTGGAATGGGAGTGAAACCCTGAAAAGTGCCACAAAATTAATTCGGCCTTAGAAAAATGTGCGAAAAGAGGATGAAGTAATGCAGCGTTAAGAAAGAAATCATACCGCATGGTACTAGATATATTGGTAAGTCCGGTAAGGGAGCTTTGATTTCTTTTAGCACAATGGAGTCAGACTCAGCACATTTTTCGCAGCCGGGAGCTTTTGTTTCTTTTGTCGGCACAAAAGAAAGGGGAAATTGAATACAGGCACTCAAACCAGATATTAATTAATAGCTTAAAACTTAAAAGCAGGAGCTTCGGAGAGGGCATTACGAAGGTGGACCTTCGTAACGAGACCAAAATTGGTCCATCGCTGATCGGTCGTTCGGTGAATCGAATATCAGAAGAGGCGGAATAACGAATCACCGATGGACCGAACGACAGACCTGCGATTTGGGAGCTCGCTCAAAACCATATGTCCACCATCCCCAGTCCTCGGTCAACAACCAACTAACCACTAAACACTAAACACTAAACACTTAGCACTTAGCACTTAGCACTAAACACTAAAATAAACCCGCGACCAAGAGGTTGTAACAAGTAACAAATATGCCCTTGGCCTGCAACTACTTCCTTATTTCTTCGTAGTTTGTTGCCTTGGGATCAATAGCAGAAAAATTGATCTGTCTTCAAATAAAATCACGAACAACTTTTAAGCTTTTTATGAAACGTTTATCCATTCTCAGCCTTATCATTGCCACCGCCTTCGCCGCCTGCTCACCCAAAACCGGTGATATGCTAAGCGAGGCTCCTGAAGCCAGCTTTGATCAAAAAGCCATAGAAACATCCATCGACCTGACCAACGTGAATGAGGATCGCCTGCTGGTTCAAATGGACCCGGGGATGTTTTCAGAGGATACCGTTTTATTTCGCCTGCCGAGGGTGGTACAGGGTACCTACGATATCAGCGATTTTGGCAGCTTCGCAGAGGACCTCAAGGCCTACAACTATGATGGTGAACTGATGGCCGTCGCCAAAACCGACACCAACACCTGGACCATCACCAACGCCACCGCCCTGGACCGCCTGGAGTATTATGTGAATGATACGTTTGATATTGAAGGCACTGACAAGCCAACGCCATTTTCACCTTCGGGTACCAATATCTCTGAGGATGTCTTTGTGCTGAACCTGCACGGTTTTGTAGGGTATTTTGAAGGCCGTGATGACAAGAACTACAACGTGACCGTGACCTCACCACTGGGTATGGACTACTCCTCAGCCCTTCCACAACTGGCCGCTGATACCACGGATCAAAAAGTGAGCATTACCTATCAGGCCGACCGTTATTTTGATGTTACTGACAACCCTATGATGTACGGCGACCTGACTCAGGAGCGTTTTGAGGCCGGTGGTATTGAGATCGTGCTCAGTATTTATTCTCCAAGCGGCAACCACACAGCAGCTCAGTACCGTGATGTGGTATATGATATGATGCAGGCTCAAAGCCGCTATATCGGTGACCTGGAAACCACTGACCGCTACGATATCTTTTTATATCTGTCCGCTCAGCAAGAAGATGCCACTGGATTTGGAGCGTTGGAGCACCAGACCTCAACCGTAATGGTATTTCCTGATATGGCCAATCAGCAAATGCTGAACGGTGGATTGGTTGACGTGGTGGCCCATGAATTTTTTCACATCATCACCCCACTGAATGTCCACTCTGAGGATGTGCACTACTTTGATTACAACGACCCGACCTTTTCAAAACACCTCTGGATGTATGAAGGATTAACCGAGTATTTTGCCTCCCACTTTCAGGTATATGAAGGACTTCAGGAACCGCAGGCATTTTATGATAAGATGGTCGGGAAGATTCAAACCGCTGCCGGCCTGGATGATACCATGAGTTTCACTGTGATGAGCGAGAATGTGATCGAAGAGCCTTATGCCTCCAATTACTATAACGTGTATGTGAAGGGGGCTCTTATCAATATGTGCCTTGATATCATCCTGCGTGAGAAAAGTGATGGAGAACGAACGATGATATCTTTGATGCGCCAACTGTCCGAAAAATATGGAGAGGACAAACCCTTTGATGATGACAGCATCCTGGATGAGATCACACAAATGACCTATCCTGAGATCGGTGAGTTCTTCGATACACACGTGGTCGGTACCACCCCGATCGACTACAATATGTACTTTAACAAAGTCGGCTTGAGCCTTGAAGAGGTGGAATCACCGGTCACTGTTTTCTTCCGTGACCAGCAGACTCCTTTTATTAATGTGAATCAGTCAACCGGTCAGCTTTATTTCATGGATACCGGTCTGAATACCACCCTGATCGAATTAGGTGTTGAGCCGGGTGATGTCATTAAGTCTGTAAATGGCACTGAATTAACCTTGCAAAATGCCCAGATGATCATTGCCCCAAGCTTCCAATGGACAGCGGACACTGATATCAGCATGGTTCTGGTACGTGATGGTGAAGAGATCGAAGTATCAGGAAAAGTAGGCACGCCCAAAGCCATGAAGCTACAACTTGTCGAAATGGAAGATGCCACTGAGGGACAGATAGAATTAAGAAATAACTGGTTGGGTAACAAACAGTGAGCAGTAAGCAGTGAACAATGAACAGTGAATGGTTTTGAGCCGGCCTGTCGGTGGAAGGAAAACGTTTTAATAAGGTAGACACCTTATTTATTAAATCAGCCTTAGAAAAAAGAGCGTTAAGAAGGTGACGGAATGAAGCGCGAAAAATCCGTAAAAATATGCGTTGGCAAAACTGTTTTCTGACGCGGCGATCTCCTTTTTATGGCCGGTTGCCCGTTTCAGAGAGATTGCTTCGTCGTTTGACTTTTAAAGCCTCCGTTCCACCTCATTGTCTCCTCGCAAAGACCGTTTGTTTGGCCTTAGATAGTTAAAGTAAACTTCATTATTCAATGTTGAATGTTCCTTGTTCAATGTTCCCACAGCCGAGAGCTTTTGTTTCTTTTGTCGGTACAAAAGAAAGAGGAAAACGATGAAGGTAAGATGTTAATCCCTGGGAAAAAGCCTTCAGGTACACAAGCATATGTTTTAACCTTGGTGAAGATGAGGTCAGCAAGCAAGACTATCCACTCATGCGGACCGGGTGGTCCTGCCATGCATTCCCAACCGAGAGGTTGGGAACAAGCTGAAAAGACCAACTAACCACTAACCAACATCCTCAGGCCAGCTTCATGATCTGCTTTACTTTTTCTTTATCGGCAAAGCCCACTTTTGGATCACAAAGTATAAAGCGCTCCCCGAACTGACTCAGCCCTTCATCAATATCATCCAGGATCACATATCTGGGTATTTCATCCGCATATAGATGTTCAGCGATCCATTGACGTATCTCATCACCGCGGTTCACCCTTCCAGAAGATTCATAGATCAAAGAGGGAGTTACTCCGATCACATATTTACCGGGCACACCATTTTCCTCAAACAGGATCTTTAATTGCCTGAGTGAATGGTCATACCGCCAGGTGGATGTGACCACGATCTGACCATTGTAATATTCCACCACCAGTTTCAGATGTGCCATGGCAATAGGGCACCAGTCCCGGTTCGTGGTTCTTCCCGTTTGCCTCTTCTGCCTTCTCAGGTGGTCTTCGGTATTTAGGACACCGTCAATATCCACAAAGAGGGTGAGTTTACTTTCCTGGTCTTGAGTGTTATTTCCACTGTTCTGTTTCATTTACCTGATTCTAAGGACATAGGCTATTAGGTGCAAGTTTTTGAGTTTTGACAGGACACGGAAGACCGAAGACGGGTGACCGGTTGCGGTGGATATTCGTTGAGTTGCTTCGCTATGCAGGATTGATCTGCGATTAGCGAACGGCGATAGACCGATCTGCGAATTAACTGGAAGAAGGAACTTCAAATCTCAATCCTTGAGCCGTCATCGCGAGGAGTCCGGAAATATATTCGTTGGCTAAACTGTTTGCTGACGCGGCGATCTCCCTGACATGCCCGGTTGCCCGTTTCAGGGAGATTGCTTCGTCGTTTGACCTCTCACCTGCATTGCACCTCATGGACTCCTCGCAAAGACCGTTCGTTTTAAACACCACAGGTTGTCATCCCTGTAGATGTCAGGTAATTCGTTGACAGTTTTCATTAAACTGGGCTGGGGTTTGTCCACCAATACCTTGATGGGGACGATGGTGATTGTAGTAATATAGATACTCTGTTAATTCCGTTTGTAGGTGCTCAAAACTATCATAA
>NZ_JBSXOA010000009.1:0-344882 GCF_056857935.1 Gracilimonas sp. B-17 | reverse complement strand
TCTTCTCCTTCGCAAGGAGAAGGACGCAATTTATGTCTGGCAAAATTGATAGCAAAGCATGGGCTTTGGTTACTGCCTCGTTTTGAACCGGAATTTACAGGATCAGAAGAATGATCTACAGGATCCACTTCGATATTGGGTATTCCGTGTTGGATATTCAATATTCCTGAGGGTCCCCAGTCCCCACTCAAAACTCAAAACTAAACACTAAACACTAATCACTAACCCCTACGCCATCCTCTTATCCAGGGAATACTTACCGCCGCCGGTAAAAAAGGTGACCATGAACAAAAGGAGAAAGAGCAATGCTTTTTCCTTTTGGCTAAATGGATCTCCGGCATGCTGAAAAAACAGGGCAACTGACATGTTAATGACGATGATCAAAGACGAAAGGCGAGTACCGAAGCCAATCAATACAAAAAGGCTGCAGATTCCTTCTGCAAAAGCTGCAAGGATCAGGGAGAGTTCAGGCCCCAATCCGATCGGGTCAGCAAATGAAAAGTCACCGGAGAACACCTTCATTAACTTGGGGAGACCATGCGTGAACAAAATAGCGCCCGCACCAAAGCGCAGCAGCAAGATAGAGAGGTTAACATCAATGAACTTACTTAGGTCGGTAGAGATTAACTTTTTGAACATGTCAGTGTAAATTATTGGTTTAATTTTAAAACAATAAAATAAAAATTAGGCAATTTATTAGCATCGCATACCTCAAAGTTTGAAAATCTTCGATCGGTCTGATCACTTTTATCTATTGTAGACTAACCCAGGGGTGCGTATATTTAGTTCAACATTAAACTATTTAATACTAATCTAAATTATTAATATTATGGCAACCTGGAATATCGACCCTACACACTCTGAAATTCAGTTCAAAGTAAAGCACCTGGTGATCTCTACAGTGACCGGTTATTTCCGTTCATTCACCGGCACTCTCAAAATAGAAGGTGAAAATTTTGAAGGCGCAAATATTACTTTTGAAGCTGACATCGATAGTATTGATACCAATAATGGCGACAGAGATACCCACCTTAAGTCAGATGACTTTTTTAACGCAGAACAATTTCCAAAGCTGAAATTTGAGTCTACCTCATTTAAAAACACAAGCGGTGATAAGTACGAATTGACCGGCAACATGACCATTCGTAACGTGACCAAAGAGATCACACTTGATGTGACTCATGGTGGAACGGTTGAAGATCCATACGGGCAGACAAAGGCCGGATTTGAGATCAATGGTTCGCTGAACCGTAAGGATTTCGATCTTAAATGGAATGCCGTAACGGAAGCCGGAAGCGTTGTAGTAGGTGATGAAGTTAAACTGCTTATGAACGTGCAGGTAGTGGAAGCTGAGTAAACCGGGCAAAAGATTGTCAGTTAGAATTCAACACTGCAATTCGAATAGGTCATTCCCGTGAAAATGGGAATCCTATCATTACCACTATGACAGCTGTTTAACCCGGATCTCAAAATAGATCAGGGGAATCAAAGCGAAAAGACCTGACATCATTGTTTATTTGATCTCCGAAAGGCATCTTTGGTATTACAGAGATGCCTTTTTTATGCCGTATACTTTTGGAGGAACTCTTCTTTATATGATTTTCCGATGGGGATCAAAGTATTTCTGATCTTTAATTGGTTTCCCTCAAGGAACTCGATCTTTGACAAGGAGACGACATATGATCGATGCACTCTGCAAAACTGACCGCCGGGTAATATTTTCAGCAGTTCCTTAAGAGTGTGATGAAACGTTATATGTTTATCGGTAGAGTGAAGGGTGATATAATCTCCCTGACTTTCGGCATAAAAGATATCATCATGTAATATCCGAAATAATTTCCCATCTGCTTTAATGGTGATCGCAGGACTATTAACATCCGGTTTTTCGCCGTTCTGTTTTACTTTATCAACCGCTTTCAGGAACCGTTCAAATGAAAAGGGCTTAAGCAGGTAATCAGTGACACCAAGATCAAAAGCATCAATAGCATGTTCGGAATAGGCCGTAGATAATATGACCTGAGGAGGATCCTTGAGTGTCTTTATAAAACTAAGTCCCGACAGCTTGGGCATGTTGATATCAACAAATAGAAGATCAGCAGAATATGCATCCAGCCAGCTTCTGGCCTCTAAGGCATCCTGACAGGTTCCGGCTATTTCGGTATCAGGGCAATCCTTGATATAGGTTTGAAGAATGTGTCTTGCAGCGGGTTCATCATCTATGATCAGGCATTTGATCATGTGAGCTCCATATATAAGTTGGTTTTGAAGGTATGATCATCTGAGGATAATTCGAGCCCAAACTTATTTGGATAGGCCAATTCGAGTCGTTTTTTTGAGTTTTCGATCCCGGTGCCGGCTCTGAGTTCTGATGATGTATAGGTTTTTACAGGAATGGTATTTTCGGCCGAAAATTCAAGCGTATGGCCCTCTATACTCAGATGAATATCGATATATCCTTCCTCACTTTGAAGATCGGCATGTTTAAAACAATTTTCTACGAAATTGATCAGCAATAAAGGAGCGATCGTTAACTCACCCGGGTTTCCTTTGACAGTATATTTGATCTTGGAAGGGTCATTCAATCGCATGAGTTGCATCTCAACGTAATTACTTAGGTAATCAAGTTCATCTTTTAGATCTACACGGTCTGAACCGATCTGATCCAGCACATACCGCAACAGATCGGATAATTGAAGGATCATCCTTGGGGCCTTATCCGTCTTTTTTAGGGATTCGCTGTAGATCGCATTGAGTGAGTTGAATAAAAAATGGGGGTTGACCTGTGACCGCAATGCTTTTAATTCAGCCTCTTTATTTTCCTCTTCCAGTTGGGCCAATCGGGCAATGTCCTGCTGCTGTGAAAACCAGCTTTTGGTGATGTCGATCATTTGAAACGCAAAGATGTAAATGACGCTGAAACCGATGACCTCTACCGGATCATATAGGGCTACAAAATAATAATCAGGAAAGAGCCAGGTGGATAGATCATTGAAGCTGAACTGGTATATGAAAAAAGTGGTCGCTAGAAGGAAGAAGAAGGTTACACCATATCCCAAATACTTTTTATTCAATAAGTACTTTTTGAATAGAAGTTGATCGTGTACGTGAACAGCAAAGACCATGGGGACATGAAATAAACCAACATAGATCAGGTCGAGCATTCTGACCGATTCGGTTTGGGAAAAGATCTGCAGCGTCAGCCAGAAAGACAGACTCCAGAATACTGCCCATTGAAAGGTTCGGGACCTGACTATGTTTCTTAGCATTTTCAAGGTTGAACACGTTGGAGGTTGATAGGGTCACGATAAGCTTCTGACATATTACCGTATTTGATGATAAATTTCTGCAACTCTTCAGTGCCCGCTGTGATCAATATAGAATCCTCGGTCTTTTCATGTTTGATCCGAACCCGGTTGTCTGTGATCTGTTCTTCGATCCATGAGTCTTTAAAAAGGTTCATGATCAGGCTGTCGTTCCTTAAAATGATCTTTGAAAAGGTGTGAACAGGCAGGTAATGACTGGTTTCAAAGTTGAGTGAACCAAAGTCTACAGGATAGAGATCCAGATATAGATCGCCGCCCAGTTGTGCAAAAGACCCAAAGAAATAACTGGAGTCGATATCACTTTCACTTAAGTCTTCGTAAACGATCATATAAGAATGAGGACCGGCCTTAGTGGGATCCGTTTCTTCATCGGTCATGGTTATAGAAAATTCAGCATTACCCTGGATCCCTGTCATCCTCAGGTCTTCATATTCTCCGTCCTTGATGAAGGTCCACCGTTGATCCTCTTTTTCCCAAACTCCGGTAATACCATTAACGGCCACTGCGTCTTCTTCATTGACAAGAGGGTGAAGGGATTTTAAAAAGCACCCGCTTAAAAATAGGGTGATCATCAAGGTTGAAAGTATAAGTTTAATATAGGTTGTCATAATCCGGTAATTTGTTATGAGTTCGCAATAAAGAAACAGCAGATATTAAATGGAAGAAAAAATATTCGATGAAAGGCATGATTTATTCGATGAATGAACCATAATAAAGGTTCCATAAAAGGGGTTTGGCTGCTAAAATCAGTAAAAGCACAAATCATTTCTTTAATTATCGCCTGGAGTGCAGTATAATCTGCAAAACAAAACTCAATGATCGTTATGAAAAAATATCTCTCTATCGTTTCCGTATTCTCACTCTTGATACTTATTTCTGCTTGTCAGCCGGCAGAGGAATCAACACCAGAACCTCAGGAGGCAAAAGAATGGGCAATTGCCTTGCATGGTGGGGCAGGATATGTCTCCAAAGATATGCCTGAAGACCGTAAACAAGCATATATGGAATCACTGGAAGAAGCTCTGTCAATTGGTTCAGAGATACTTGCCAATGGCGGTTCAGCACTGGATGCTATTGAGAAGACCGTGAATTACCTCGAGGATAATGAACTCTATAATGCCGGAAAAGGTGCCGTATTCACATCTGAAGGTCGCAACGAGCTGGATGCGGCAATTATGGACGGATCTACCCTGAATGCCGGCGCTATCACCGGAGTAACTACCGTGAAAAACCCGATCTCCCTGGCCCGTAAGGTCATGACAGATTCAAAGCACGTATTCTTTTCAGCAGATGGAGCCGAAACATTTGCAGATGAGACAGACGTAGAACGTGTGGACCCTTCATATTTTTATACCGAAAGACGCTATCAGTCGCTACAGAGAGCACTTGAAGAGGAAGAGGGGCAATCCGGTCTGTTGCCATTAACTGATGAGCAAAAGGCATGGAAATATGGAACTGTTGGAGCCGTTGCCAAAGATGTGAATGGAAATCTGGCAGCAGCGACTTCCACCGGTGGAATGACCAATAAAAAATATGGTCGTGTTGGAGATGTGCCGATCATTGGTTCCGGTACCTACGCCAACGATGAAGTAGCGGTTTCAGCGACCGGTTGGGGCGAAAAGATCATGCTGAATGTGTCGGCTCACACCCTGGCTATGTATTACAGACTAAAAGGTGCCACCTTGCAGGAATCTATGAATTACCTGGTGGATGAAGTACTTGAACCCGGTGATGCCGGCTTCATTGCTGTGGACAAATATGGCAACTTCTCCATGAAAACGAACACCGGCTCCATGTTCCGCGCTGCTACTGATTCCGAAGGAAATAAAGAGGTTGGTATCTGGGAGTAGTTGGTAGTTTTAAGTGATTAGTTTTTAGTGTTGAGTGGGGGCTGTATACTTTTTTTAAGACTCGCTACGATCGCTCTGCGTTGTAGCGAATGGAACGAGAATATAAATCGGTCTATCGGTCCATCGCAAATCGGTGAATCGTTCATTCAAAAAAATGTGAAGCCGGAGCTTCACAAAAGGCGTTACGAAGGAGGACCTTCATAACGAGTCGCAAGGAAGTCATGATTAGGGCAAGGAGTTATGAATAGGCAAGGTCCTTCGTTGCCTCAGGATGACGACTTGTTTGTGTGTGAGTTTGGTTGTTTAAAATTGGTTTTAATACACTTCGAAATTCAGTATTCAATATTGGATATTCGATATTCAACGGCTCTAGTCCAGCCCCAGTCTGAATTGATCCCTCAACTCCTGAATGTATACGCCAATATCATTTCTCAGCTCAAACAGGCGGGCATGCAGATCCAGGTATTGATGGGCTTTTAGCAGTTTCTTTTTCTTGAACAGTGGCATCAGTTCCAAACCGTGATTGGCACATTTAAGGGCTTTTTTGGAATAAGCTATATTGGCCCCGATGTATTCAGGTTCAAAACCGAAAGAATGTCCGCCGGCGATCTTAGCACCGATCTTGAGTGTTTCATCCACAAAATCCTGAAATTCTTTGGTTTGATACTTTGGATGAATGGTCTCAGCCCATTTCAGGACATCAACTGCCAGATCCTTGGCATCGACGAATATTCCAAGATCATCAATATCCGAATAGTCTGAGTACATGTACTCATCACTCAGGCTTTTCCATTCTTCCCCATCTTCAAAATCATCGTAATCCTCGTCATTATCGGGACCCATATCCATGAAGTGATCACCGGAATTACCAAATAGGAAATCCTCGTCATCCCAGTCATCCTCGTCTTCTTCATCCCAATCGTCCTCATCTTCCGGAAAATAAGCTTCATCCATCAGTAACTCTTCTTCCACATAAGCTTCAAACGCATCATCCTCATCCTGACTTTCCTTAAGGAGGGTGATCCATCTCGGAACGTTGCCTTTAGGGTCAGAGGCTATGAATTTCCGCAACTGTTCGCTCTTTCTCTCGACTTCGTTGAGGTGTGCTTCCCACTTGAATTCATCCCATTGTTCATCATCGAAACCGTCAAAATGCTGAGGCATATAAGCAGGCAATTAGTTACTGTTTATTATAAGAAAAGAATTATGAATAGTTATGCAATACTTTGTGGAAAAATAACGCTTTTTGTGGATAATTAATCTGTCTGATTTGTAAATAAACCCATCAATTTGAAATTCTAATGTTTAGGTGAGATCAAGAACTCAGGCCATGCAATGGCAATCAGTATATGATCAGGCGTCCTCCTCCTTGCCAGGGAGGAGACAGAGGAGGTCGTGATCGGGGCAAGGAAGTATAAATACCTAAGGTCCATCGTTGCCTCTGAGTGATGACCTTTTACATTGTGTGAGCTTGTTTACTTAATTCAGGCATATTTCCAGTTCGAAATTGAGAACAAACGTTCATCAAAGTCTGGAGAGGACTTCAATGATAACCTGGGTCATTTTTGGTTCAGCCATGGCAGCTGCTGCCAATACATCTTCGATCTCGACGGGCTCAAGGGCATCAGGAAAACACTCGTCCGTGATCACGGAAATACCGAGTACATCCATTCCCATATGAACGGCTGATATCACTTCAGGAACGGTACTCATTCCAACCACGTCAGCCCCCAGGCGGCGCATGTAGCGGTATTCGGCCTTGGTCTCAAGCATTGGTCCGGTCGCAGCAAGATAGACGCCCTGATGCATTTTTATGGAGTTCTGGAGAGCGACATTTTCAGCAAGCTCCAATAGTCTTTCGGTATAGGGTTCGCTCATATCCGGAAAGCGGGGACCCAATTCATCATCATTAGGTCCGATCAGGGGATTATCTCCCAAAAAGTTGATGTGATCCGTGATCAGCATGATATCACCACGCTTGAAATTGGGATTCAATCCGCCGCAGGCATTGCTTACGATCAGCGATTGAGCCCCTATGGCTTTTGCCACTCTCACGGGAAATGCGATCTGCTGCATGGTATAGCCTTCGTAATAATGAAAACGTCCGTGCATGGCAACAACATCTTTACCGCCTAATTTCCCAAAGATAAGTTTCCCGTCGTGTGTTTCTACCGTCGAGATTGGAAAGTGAGGAATATCTTCATAATCAATGGAATGAACGGTCTCGATCTCATCAGCAAGCTGACCTAAACCGGTTCCTAGAATAACAAGGTATTCCGGCTGAAAATCGGTCTGCCCTTTGATGTAATTGACCGCTTCATCTCTTTTAGCGCGGAATTCTTCAACAGTGTCGTAATTCATAAGAGTGAGGTAATATGGTGAGCAGGATCGGGGTAATTGCCTTAATCTATTTCATCCAGGATGTCATCCAGTCGATCACTTCCGGGTGGGAAAGCGTGATCCTCGTCTTCTTTTCTGGATTTGGTTTCCTCTTCTGTTTCTTCATCCATATCGTCATCTGCGTTTTCATCAAGCATGAAACGCGCTCCACCACCATTACCCGTATTTTCAATGGCTTCTTCCAGGTTTACTTCTTTAGGCAGTTTGAAGACATCCATTTCATCATTGCCAAACTGTTCTACAGACTTTTTAGCATTATCGAGATAGGCTGAAATACCATTTATGATCTCTTCACGGCGGT
The DNA here is from genome assembly GCF_056857935.1 of Gracilimonas sp. B-17. NCBI lineage: Bacteria > Pseudomonadati > Balneolota > Balneolia > Balneolales > Balneolaceae > Gracilimonas > Gracilimonas sp. B-17. The sequence goes on along the minus strand of NZ_JBSXOA010000009.1, from coordinate 337,008 downwards.
CCAGCAAGCGTAAAATACTCTGTCGTATTTGCTGCCGGTTGTGGTTGGCTTCCTGTATGATGGCATTGGCCTCCATTTCCGCTTTTTCGATGGTGCTTTTTGCTTCCTGGCGGGCACCGGTCATTTTTTGTTCAACCGATTCTTTGGCGGTCTGAAGGGTCTCATGGAGAGCATCCTCAACGCGCTCGTAATGCTTCACCCGATCCTGAAGCTTATCGATCTCCTGTTCCAGTTCTTTATTCTTGTTCAGCAGGTGTTCAAATTCATTGGATACAAGAGTCAGAAAGGCCTGAACGTCAGCGGTGTCATATCCCCTGAGATTTTTTTCAAAGGTCTGTTGTTTAATTTCAAGCGGAGTAAGTTTCATAAATCAGTGATTTTAGTCGTCCTTAAGCTAATTTAAAGTAACATTTATTCATTTAACATGTTACGCAAATTGCTGTTGTTGTCTCTGTCTTCTTTGGATGTAGAACGAACCTCTTCTTCTTCTATTTCAATATCTCCCATGCTTTCATGTTCCCCGTCTTCCACACGATACCGTTCTTCCTCAAGTTCATTGATCTTAGCTTCGAGAGTAGAGATCTTGCGTTCGGTATTCTTTTTGAATTCGCCCAAAGCTCTGAAAAACTGCGGGTCTAATTGTGAGTTGCCGCTTTTACGATGGATCCACTGTTTGATCAGACTGAATATATTCCAAAACAAAAAGCCTGCAAACCCAAGGCCTCCTACGATGGCAATGGCGGCTATCATAAATTCTTCAGGTGTCATAAGAACCCCTTAATTACGTGTTGTTGTTTTACCTCGGTTATGTGCTGAATTATCGTGATTTTGATCCTCAACTTCATCATCTATTTCAATATCTCCTAAAGGATTGGAGGTTTGATGGGATGAATTTTTGCTTTGTTTCTTGAGGTCTGATTCCAAAGTCTCGATCCGGGATTTTAAGTTATGTACCACTTTACGGAGTTCATTAAGCTCCCTTACGTTGGTCATCCTTTTTGATTCCATCTCCAGTTCTTTTTCTTTAAAAGCGTAAATGAGACCTCCTACGATCGCGATCATGGGGATAAGTGCATACCAAGGTATTCCAAATAGCATAAGCCCTAAATTTTAGTTCGATATTAGTTTTTGTTCAGACGCCATTATCTACGTATAAACTTCAGTCATAGTTGCGTTCGCCAAAAATGGCACTCCCAATTCTGAGCATGGTTGCCCCTTCTTCAATAGCAACCTCGAAATCATTGGTCATGCCCATGGAAATATGCTCCAGCTGCACACTGCCTTTGTTATATTCCTGATGTGAATCAAAGAGCTTTTTAAGGAGCTTGAACTCACCTCGTATCTCCTCGGGATCATCCACAAATGTGGCCATGCCCATCAATCCTTTCACTTTTACGAACTTATGATCTTGAGCCGATTCCAGGATACCGGCCAGGTCTTCAGGCTTGCAGCCGCCTTTTTGTTTTTCATCACTGATGTTGACCTGTATCAGAGCATTGATCACCCGGTTGGCTTGTTTTGCCCTTTTATTGATCTCTTTTAGATATTTGGCTTTTTCAACGGAATGGATCCAATTGACCCGGTCGGCTATGTATTTGATCTTATTGGTTTGCAGGTTTCCAATAAAATGCCACACGATATCCGGATTTGAAATACTGGCCATTTTATCTTCCAGCTCCTTCATGCGATTCTCACCGAAATGAAGCTGGCCTGCAGTAACAGCTTCCAGGATATCCTCGTCAGGCTTGGTTTTGCTAACAGCCACCAGGGTAATTTCTTTGGGGTCACGGCCCGCAGACCTGCAGGTTTCATCTATCTGGTCTCGAATAGAAATGAGATTTTGTGAAATTTCTTCATTACTCATATCAAAAATAGTACTTTTTTAAGGATTCTAAGTAATTAACTGCAAGATAAGCTTTTATCATTCATCAATAAGCCTTATTTTTGGAAGCTCTAAAGACATTGTAATTAATGGTTATTTATTGAGATTGATAAAGCTCAAAGTCATAATTCAACATTTTTCTTCGACGAGAAGGTCGGATTCAATAAAACAAGGGGATAGATAGCATGTCAACCCAAATCCGACAAATATCTACTTTCCTCGATCAGTGGGCTCCACCCCAGGTAAAAATGGATTATGATAACGTCGGATTACTGGTAGGAGACCCCGACGCTCCCGTAAGATCAATTCTAACCTGCCTTGACGTTACCGATGCTGTTGTGGCAGAGGCCATTGAAAAAGGTTGTGAGCTTATCGTAGCGCATCACCCTTTGATCTTCAGTAAGATCGGAAGTATCAATCCCACCGATGAACAGGGACGTATCATATACAAACTGATCAAGAACGACATTGGCCTGTTGGTGGCTCACACCAATCTGGATGCGGCCCTGGATGGAGTTTCATTTGTGCTTGCCAATATTCTGGGGCTTGATGATCTCCGATTCCTTGACAAGAACTATTCCATAAGCCGCAAGATCCGACTGATAACCTCACATGCTGACAGCGACGCGGTTCTGAAACTGCTCAATTACCACTCAGCGGAAGAAGCGCATTATTTTGATGTGAACAACCGAAAAGACGGTTTGAAATGTTTTGAAGCGATCATCGATCAGCACAATGTATCGGTGCTTAAGAAGGCCCTCAAAAATGAAGGAATGCTGAAAGAAGGTAGTTTTCAGGTAATTGACCTGGCATCAACTACGCAAAATTTCGGCATGGGTGTGATCGGTGAGTATCCGGAAAAAGGTATTGGTAAAAATGAATTTCTCCACCTGGTTTCAAAAGCCCTGAATGTGAAAGCCATCAGGTTCTCAGGTGATGTGGATCGTATTAAAAAGGTAGCGGTTTGCGGTGGCGCCGGTGTCTTTCTGAAAAATAAAGCCATCCAAGCAGGGGCACAGGCTTTTGTGACTGCTGATATAAAATATCATGACTATTTCACCGAGAAGGATGACTTCCTGCTCGTTGATGTAGGCCATTATGAAAGTGAATTCCCTATTGCTGAAGCCCTGAAAAATGAGTTGACCGAAGCATTTGAAAATGTGGAAGTAACGGTCACTCGCACTGTAACAAATCCGATGCAGATCTATGTGTCGGATCCTGAACCTAAAACTATTCAACCAAGTTGACCCTCACTCCATGAATGAAGTATTACAAAAATTAGCGAACCTGCAATACATTGACAGCCGAATTGATGAGCTCAAACAGTTAAGAGGTGATCTGCCTGAAGAAGTACTCGATCTGGAAACTGATATTGCCCGAAAAGAGGCACGGCTCAACAGCCTGACGGAAGAAAAACAAAATTTACAGGTAGAGCTGGATAATCTGAAACTGGATCTTCAAAGTTCCAAGGAGAAGATCGAGAAGTATGAGGATCAGCAGTTGAGTGTTCGCAACAATCGCGAATACGACGCTCTCACCAAAGAGATCGAAGCTCAGAAGCAAGTGATAGAAAATGCTGAATCTCGTATCAAAGAGATCGAAAAAAGACAGGAAGAGATAGAACCTGAGCTTGAAGTGGCTGAAAAAGAACTGGATGCTGCAAAATCGATGCATGATGAAAAAAGCAGCAGCCTGGAAGATGTGGTGAAATCCACACAGGAAGAAGAAGATAAGTTGCTCAAAAAACGTAAGGAAGTTGAAGAAGAGATCGACGACCGCTATATGCGCAGTTATACACGACTTCGTGACGGATTGAACAACGGAATGGCCGTTGTGGCTATGGATCGCGGAGCGGCTCTGGGCATGGCTCTGCCCCCACAAACACAGGTTGAAGTGCGTCGCAAGAATAAGATCATCATTGATGAAAACAGTGGGCGTATAGTGGTGGATCAGTCATTCTTCGACAAAGCCAAAGAAGAGCTGTCTATCTGATAGCAAGTTCGTATATAATTAATTTTTGAAAAGGGAAGCATCGTCTTCCCTTTTTTTGTTGAGGCCATATAATGATTCAAACCCCTGAATTTTCAGTGAGTATTTGGAACTCCGATGTATGTCATTTCGAACGTAGATTTGCGAAGCGTAAGCAAGCAAACGGAGTTGAGAAATCTACGGGATTGTAAGGGGCTGAAAGTAGCCTCTTCAGTATACTTAGATTTCTCAACATCGTTCACTCGTCCAAAGGGGACTCATTCACACCGTTCGATATGACAAACCCGAGTATATTTCCAATAACTGATTCAGGTATATTATCAATGGTGTTATGGGGGCTATTTGGTATAGTTGAGGCCACATTTCTGGCTGATGTAATAACCAAAGAAAAACCGTATTTTAACAAAGCAGGAAAGCCGGGTGATCGCTCGGTACATACTTGATGGTTCGATACGGCAACCACTTTCACCCATCAATGTTGTCATCCTGAGCGCAACCAAGCCTGTTTTTGAGAACAAGGTTTACCGCGAAGGATCTCAACGTTTATTTCAGGATATGTGGTTGATCTTTAGTTCAAACCATTAAGTATGTGCTGGGAGGAAAGTCCGGACTCCAACAAGCACCGTGCTCCCCGATCCGGTTAAGCCGGCGAAGGGGAGGCTTCATGTCAGGAATGGCATGATGACAGACAGTGCAACAGAAAACAGACCGCTCTGCACATAATTTATTATGTGCGGAGTAAGGGTGAAAAGGTGAGGTAAGAGCTCACCGCCCCGTATCGTGAGGTCGGGGGCACGGTAAACCTCGCGGGGAGAAAGTTCATGCAGATGGTATATGCCGCTTGTCGTGACGCCATCGGGTGGAACGCGACAGACAAATGATCATCCTCGACAGAATCCGGCTTATAGGCTTTCCTGCTTGAAATTATATCAAGACCCTGTTCCCAAAAGGAGCAGGGTTTTGTTTTTAAAGGAACATAATTCTCAATTTGCTGGGATAGCTGACGACCTTACCGTTAACCGATCAAAGAGATGGGAATTGATAAAAAAGAGCACAAAAATGGGAACGACCAAATACCAAAGAAAAGAGATCATGGCAAAGATTCCTTCCATAGCAACAGTTTGATCAGGGACTAAAAGTACTGTTCCACTAAGACCATTTGAAAAGATACTACCGTTTACCCAATTCCACCCCAGATGTAAACCAACAGGTAAGATGATGGACTGAGTCTTCACATAAGCTTTAGCAAAAACATATCCCATCAACCCGGTGGTGATAAACACGAGCGCCATTCCTAAAAGATTACCCAATACGCCGTAGCTGAACCAGTGATAGATCCCAAATGCTGCAGAAGAAACAAGTACCCCGGTCCGCTCCGAAGTGAACTTGATCAAAGCGTATAGTAACACACCGCGAGCCACCAATTCTTCGATGAGCACCCCATTCACATCAGCCAGCGTAGCAGATAGAAATCTCGTGAGGTTGATATCGCTTGAAACGGACCAGCCGGTATCATTAATAAGAGTGAAGAAAACCTGAGAAAGCAGGCAAAGTGTGCCCATCAACGTGAACCCGATCGCGAACTCTTTGAACCGCAGCTTTGCCGGTGTTATCCAGGTTGAGAGAACATTTCTTTTTTCAAGGAGATAAATAAAGAACCAGGAAAAGAAGAGGATAATCAGAACAAGCGGCAATGTGAATGGCATGGTAAATATCTGGGATTAGAGGTATTTGAAATTAACGCTCGATACCTACGGCCAAAATATTTTTAGGATGCAAATTTTCTGATTTTTTCAAAGCAGGCTGATATGCTTTGATATTGACAGTTTAAGAATTGGGAACGTGGTTAGTGGAATAGGTTATCCTGATCGGTATTACTGGCTGCGAAAATGGACCCGGGAAAAACAATTTTCATACAAATAACCACACACTCAAAACCCCACCTGCCGAAATAATCCCTATCATCCAAAGCAGGTCTATGCTTTTCTTCCATCCTGCCCAAAAGACGAACAATCCGGCTTTCACGATCGTGTTTGAGATCACGGAGATCACAATACCCATGGTAGCAACAGAAGCGGAAATATCGGTTTTAGCCATCTTGGAGAGTGAAAGAGTGATAGCATCCACATCCATAAGGCCGGACAGCAGCGCCAACAGATAAATCCCCTGGTCACCAAACCATTCCTGCAGAGCGGTGGCGGTTACCAGGATCACCGCCAGCAATGCCCCAAATTTCAGAGCCGTGGGAAGCTGCAGCGGATTGCCTAGCTCAAGCGATGGATTTTCTTCATGGGCATCGTTCTCTGCTTTGATCCATAGCCAGATCACACATAAAACCGTTAGTACCAACATGGTGGAAAGTGGGATCCAAAGCGGGTCAAGGAGGGATCGGTTCACCACAGAAACTTCAATAAATACCCTTACCAGCATGATGGAAGAGGCGACCAACACGCCGGCTACAAAAATGTAGGTCCGTCCCTTTTTCAGCTGCTTGGCAAACTGGGAAAGACTGATGGTGACGGCGGTAGAAGAAGCGAGTCCGCCAATGATTGAAGTGAGTAAGGTGCCCTTATCCTGTCCGGCATACTTTACCAAAATATAGCCGATGAAGGAAAGTCCGGAGATCAATACCACCATCCACCAGATCCAGTAGGGGTTCAGCGTGTCCCAGGGACCATAACCCTGATTCGGCAACACCGGCAATAAGATCACGGAGATCACTAACAGTTTGATACCGGCATAGATGACTTCCATTTCGATCTTCTGCAGCCAGCGATGCAAAACAGGTTTGAGGCTGAGTAAGGAAATGACGGCCACGGCACTTCCTAAAGCTTCAGCTTGATACCCAAGGGCTGCCCAGGCCCCCAGAGAAAAGGTGATCAACAGAGCAACCTCTGTAGTGATCCCAATGTCCTCATTTTTCTTGACCTTGATCTCAAAAATGTAAGATGCCACCACCAGGGCTGTAAATCCAAGGAATACGACCCCAAGGATCCATTCACCGGTGTATGGAATAAGCGTAGCCCATATACCGCCTAGAAGCCCAACAAGACTAAAGGTGCGTATTCCGGCAATACGGTCACCTTCATCTTCTTTGCGGCCATACCATCCCCGTTCTATTCCGATAAGCAGTCCTACTCCCAAAGCAGAAAGTAGCTTCCAGACGATGTCTAATTGCGCATCCATGGATAAATGATCCGGTTATTTACCCTAATGTATGAAAAAGTAGGCGAACCGCAATTACATATTGATCTTGTAATTTCCTTTAACGTTGCGCTCGATCTGTCGCTTGACGTCTTTTTCCTTAATGGAATCTCTTTTGTCGAATTGTTTCTTACCCTTGGCTACACCGATCAATACCTTAGCATTGCCATGTTTGAAGTACAATTTAAGGGGGACAATGGTATATCCTTTCTGCTGAATGGCTTTATCTAATTCCCGGATCTCTTTCTTATGAAGCAACAGCTTTCGAGGTCTTCTCGGATCGTGATTGTAGTATGACCCATGCTCATAAGGTTTGATGTATAACTCCCTCAGCCATATCTCTCCATTTTGCAGATAGGCAAAGGAATCCGTAAAGCTGGCCTTACCCTGGCGGAGAGATTTAACCTCGGTTCCTTTTAATACAATACCGGCCTCATAGGTCTCTTCGACATTAAAATCGTGACGAGCCTTTCGGTTCTTTATAGTAGGCGTTGTTTTCTTTTCTTTATCGCTCATGGGAGCAAAATTGTTGGTATTACACTGATTAACTCTCTTGTTTTATTCTAGGTCCATAAAGGGCGCATTAAGATTCAATAGGCCCTCAGTGGTCAATTTCGTTTCCTTTAAACCTGGAATCCAAACTCTTTTAACTTTTCTGATACATCCTCGGCCGGCTGCCGGTCAGGGAAGCTTCGGTAGATCCCTAAGATCTGTTCGATCTCAGCTCTTGCTTTCTCATTTTCGGGATTGAGTTCCAGTACGGCCACAAACTCACGGAGAGCATTGTTGGCATTTTCCCTCATTTGTGCAGGATCTGCATTGTAGATGAGATAAATACCATGACGTAAATGTACATCTTCCCGAAGTTTAAGTGCTTCTTCAGATGACGACTCATCCAGCAGGTCCATGGCTTCACCAAACTTAGCTTCAGTAACCAATTGATCAACCTGTTGCTCAAGGGACATTTGAGATTTTTCGTTAGATTGAGAACATGCTGTTAGTAATCCTGCAATGGTAATAGCTAAAAGTACTTTTTTCATAATAAAAATTAGTTCATGTAAATAGGGTTCGGGCTGATACAGAGTATGAAGATAAGCATACTTAGCCATCCTATCACGCGTCTGGTTGGGGATAATTTTTCTTCAAAGTCAACGGGCGGATGTTCTACGCCAACTGCAAATGCAATAAAAAAGCTCCATACAAGCCAAATAAGGGATGCCTGAGCGGGTTCAATACCTCCGACCAGATAACTGTAAAACCAGGATCCGGTCAATGATAGTGCCATCATACTGTAGGTCCAGCCACGGTCTGTGCGGAAAGCTTTATTCATGAGAATATATAATACCGATCCCCAGGCAATCCATTCTATAAATGGCAGGTCAAGATATTGGGTGATATAGGAGCCTAACAGCGGCATAACCTCAGCACCGGCCAGTGCGGTCACAATGGTGAAAAATAGCCGGGCTACCACCCGGTGCCTTCTGTACCCGATCAGGGAATAGAGTATATGACCGCCATCTAGCTGCCCGACAGGCATCAGATTGAGTGCGGTAAAAAACAAACCAAGCCACCCCGCAAAAAGAAACGGGAAATGATACATTTCCCACATTGGAGGCACATTATCGAACATAGATGAAAGCGCTGTATAGAGGAGTGTGTTGCCAATGGTCAGTACACCTTGTTCGGTTCGGTCAGTGATATGATCGGGATAAGTACCATTTTGAGCTACGTACTCCTTCAGCTCTTCATGTCCGGCAAAATTCATAACATAATCAGGTTCAGGAAGGGTTGAAAAGCCGATCAATAAAACAACAATGGCAACAATGAATCCGGCAACAGGGCCGGAGGCTCCAATATCAAATAACTTATGCATCTTCCTGATGCGCTCTTTTATCCGGATCACAGCCCCGAGCGTACCGATACCCAGGGGGATGGGAATATAGTAAGGGAGTGTAACTTTGACCTTATGATATACAGCAGCAAAATAATGGCCAAATTCATGGACTGTCAGGAACCCAAGTAACAGGCCTGCAAATAGAAGCCCCCTGAGCATGTCAGTTGAATTTGGAAGTGCAGTCGGGAATAAGACAGGATCGAGTCCCACAAAATTAGCACCGGTCATCGTTACAAAAAAGACCGTCAGCAAAAACAGGCCAAGATGTTTTAATATGGTCTTGGTGTCCGGTTTGTTCTTGGGTACTTCTTTGGTTGTTACAACCTCGTAGTCTGTGTTGATCTCTTCCTGATACGGGTATTCGCTCAAAAGTCTCTGATGAATTTACTGGGTTAAACTCTTTCTTGAAATCGGCATGGTCATACATCTGGCGCCACCGCGGCCGCGGCATAATTCATGGCCCTGAAAGCTGATGGCGATCTTTTGATCTTTGCCGGGTTCGAAATCCTTATCGGCAAATTCCTCTACAAACTCGAACTGTGTCATCAGATCATAACCATGATCAACAAGTGTATTGAAAGTGTTGGTATTACGTTCATAACCAACAATTATTCCCGGGGCTAAAGCAAAAACATTCGCGCCATCGGTCCATTGTTCACGAAATTGATTGGTTCGGTTCTCACCACCACATTTAATGAAGTTAAATTCATTTCCGGTGGCTTCTTCAAGGGCACCTTTCAACGAATGCCTTGTTTCTGACTTTATGGAATCACCATCTTTGAACAGGGCTACCACATTGTCTTGTTGTTCCAGGATGGCTGGAGGGAAAGCAATGCACTCGGTTTCATCGGCAAACGTGAAAATTGTGTCAAGATGCATGGATGAACGCTGTTTAGGGATATCAACAGCCAAAACAGTTTCTACTCCCTGTTGAAGTAATCCCTCGGTTCCTTTCATAAGGCCACTAAATGAAGTTCGCTCACTCATCCCAATAAGTACTAATTTATCAGATACGACCAGTACGTCACCGCCTTCAATGGATTGATGGCCTGAAATACGGATAGCATTATCTTTCACCGACTCAAACATTGGATGATATTCAACCAGTGTTTCCATCATGAGTGATTCCCTGAGCCGGGCCTTTTTTGCGGCTCTTGAGATCAGGATGCCGTTACCCACAACAGCTGCCAGGTCTCTGGTGAACAAAAGGTTCGGTGAAGGATTCAGGGTGAAACCTTTGGATTCTTCCAGGTAACCCTGAATTACAAACTTCAGCAGGTCTTCCGGAGAAAGCTGGTGAAGCTCTTGTTCAATGACATGAAGGTTTTCTTCCGGAAATTCCTTTATCAAGTGTTCAATGAAATACGAGCGGGCGTCTTCCACTTTAAAAACATCATTGAATAGATCTACGATCTCGATGACCTGTCCATTTTTTGGCATGGCGGCTTTAAAGATGTCAAGCATGTCGAGATGTTCACCGCGCGCATCTTCCTCAAAGATGATATCATCAAATAAAAGTTCATCCTTTAATTCGGGATTTACCAAAGATACTTCGTGTCCGGGTGTATGAACGATCACTCCCTGCAGGTGACCGATCTCAGAAGAAACATTAATGTCCATATAATGGTTGACTATGTAGGTTAACAGAACCCTCAAATATAAAGGATAACAAGAGCATTTATAAGAAGTAATTGGATCATTGAATTAATATCTTCAGTGCCAATTGGAATTTATTTACTATGACCTCAAAATCAGAGATAGAGTCGCTTTTATTTTTAATGGATGATCCTGATCCTTTTGTGCAGGAAAGCGTGCAAAACAGGCTTCAAGAGCTGGGTGAGCAGGCTGTCCCGTTACTAGATCAGTATAAATCGACGGTAAAAGGGGCCGATGCCAGGGATAAAGTAAATGAGGTGATCCATAAACTGACCTTCAGTACACTGGAATCTGATTTCATAGAGGTGCTTGAAGGAGGGCTTAAAACCCGGAAATCTCTTGAAGTGGCAATTCTGACCATAGCTCGTTTTGGGAACCCAACACTTCGGATCAGTGAGTATCAGAAAAAGCTGGATCATTTTGTGCAGATGGTCGAGCCCCAGGTCAAATATAAATTGGATGAGAAACGCAAGATGAAGCGGCTCCTTAATTTTATATTTGAGGACCTGAATTTTCATGGGGATGCAGAAGATTATCACGCTCCGCAAAACTGTTTTCTTGATCAGGTGATCGACCGCCGAAAAGGATTGCCTATATCATTGAGCTTGATCGTAATGTTCATGGCACGAAGACTGCAATTGCCTTTCTTTGGGATCAATATGCCCATTCATTTTATGCTTAACTATGTGGGTGATAAAGAAGAGCTGCTCATAGATCCTTATGATAATGGTGCGATCGTCACCTACGACCAGTGTTATTTCTTTCTAAAGAAGAATAATGTTGAGCCGAGACCGGAGCATTTTCAAATGGCCACAAACCTTGATATTGTTTTACGCTGCCTGCGAAACCTCATACACAGTTATGAGCGGAAGAAAGAGATGGAGCGGGTGGAAGACCTGGGCAGGTTGCTGAACATAGCCGAGATGTACAAATAGGAATTAATTTACCGCTTAACTGTCAGGGAACTCAAAGGTGAAGGTCGTTCCCTTGCCTTCCTCAGTATTGATATCCATTTTTGCATCTAGCTGATCTGAAAAGGAGCTGATGAGCATGGTTCCAAGACTATCTCCTTTTTTAATGTCGAAATCATCAGGCAGGCCGGGCCCATTATCTGAGACTTTCAGAAGAATACTTCCATTAAGTTTTTTCAGTGTGATTTCAAGCCGGCCCTGCTTTCCATTTTTGTATGCGTGCTTAAAGGCATTCACCACAAGTTCACTAATCAATAGCCCGCAGGGAATTACCTTGTCCGGCTCAGCTTTTATGGTATCCAGGTCAAATTTGATAATGACATCCCCCTGATATTCCGAGAAGGTACTGTTTATCGATTCAACCAGGTCCTTTATATAGTTGCCAAGATCAACATCAGCAAGGGATTCGGTTTGGTATAGCTTTTCATGGATCAAACCTATAGAATTGATCCGGTTTTGACTGTCCTGAAGTACGTTTTTTGCCTCTTCACTTTCTGTACTTCCAAGCTGTAATTCTATCAGCCCCGATACAATGGCAAGACTGTTTTTTACCCTATGGTGTATTTCACGAAGCAGGGTCTCTTTTTCTTTGAGGGATTTCTGGATCTGGTGTGTTTTTGCATTGACCCGCTGCCTTAACACAATAACCCAACCAATAATTAATAATATACTTAAGGCAAGTATGGATAGGATCACATACCAGTAAAATCGGGGCAAGTTCTCATATTCAAGATCAGCAGGTGTTCTGAGAAATAGTTTATAGGTTCTTAAGTCCGGAAATTCAGGATTATACTCGGTAATGATACCTCTTACCTTCACTACATCACCTACTCTCAATATCTCGAAATTGAAGTCTTCGTAAAGCACATGAAAGTTTGAGACATAGACCATAATACTATCGCTGGTCTGTTCAGGGGAGATGATAATATATTTACCATTAAAGGTTGTTCCTTTTTCGATCACTTGTCCGGTTCCCTGTGCCATCATTCCAAGATATCCGGCCGGGTGCTTGATAACAGTGTTTAACGCTTTAGGCCCGGGTGGTGCAGATGAGGTAGGAATGACCTGATAGGAATTGACCTGAACCTCGATCAATCCATTATACTGGTCTATATATCCATTTATGAAAAGACTGTCACCCACCTGAAAGGGAGTATCTATCTCTTCTGCAAAAATGGACATCCCGGAACTGTCGTTTTGAATGAACGCCTGTAGGAATTTTTCATGGAGTATTCCGCTATTGATGTTTGCAATACCGGTAACGGTAACATCTTCCCCGAGAAAGTCTGGAATTTGGTCGTTATTAAGGTCTGTCCGGATCTGTTTGAATGTCCAGATAGAATCTGGCGGAGTACTTTGTGAGAGTACAGATGAGGGCATCATCATCATGAGGAGTAAGATCCCTGCGAAGCCGATCCGTATAAAAAATGAATTAATTTTACTCATCTGAGATCAAATGCATTGAGCATCTGTTAAAGCTGAAAACTATTACTCCAAATATACAAAAAGCATTTCCTCTGAAAACACTTAACCTTCATTATTGGAACAATCTATAGAATTGAAACAATGCTTAATTCAAAGCTTTTCTAGATCTTTCTGACCACGGCCCAAACCAGGATACAACCGGCTAAGATACAAGCGATACCGAGGAGGAAATTTCCAAAGAAGATCTGTCCCAATCCAAATAAAAAGCCAAAGATCGAACCGATCGACATCACAATATTTATAAGAGAGGGCAGTAGTTCATCAGGTGATTCCTTGCCTCCTGAAAATCTCTTCCATTTACCCATAGGTGTAACCCTGGCATAAAACTTCTTCAAAGTTTCATCCGATTCGGGTTTGGTAATAAAAGTGGCGATCAACCAGATGATGGTTGAAAAGGCTGTGGTAAAGATCATTCCACCTGCAAAATCGTATCCCATCTGATTGGAATAGACGGCTCCGATCATGGCAGCGACCATAGCCGTAATTTCACTCCAGGCATTGATGCGCCACCAGAACCATCTTAATAACAATACCCCGCCAATACCGGCACTTAGCGATAGAATGAATTCCCACCCCCCTGATACGGAATCGAAAAAGTAGGATACACCCACACCCAGGGCTGCCATTAAAAGTGTGGCAACGCGTGAGATCAGTACATAATGTTTTTGGGCTTTATCCTTTGAGTCAAACTCTTCCGGTGTTTTGATGAAGCGCTTATAGAAATCGTTGACCACATATGATGTGCCCCAATTAAGTTGTGTGGAGATCGTTGAGACAAATGCAGATAAAAAAGCTACCATTAGAAGTCCCATCCACCCAACAGGGAGAACCTCGAGCATCATCAGAGGATAACCGGTTTCAGGATCCTCGAGGTTTGGAAATACTACCATTGCAACTAAAGCTACAAGGATCCAGGGCCAGGGGCGTACGGCATACATCAGGATGTTGAAAAGAAGTGTGCCACCAACGGCGTTCTTTTCATCTTTGGCAGAGAACATACGTTGTGCGATATATCCACCACCTCCGGGTTCGGCACCGGGATACCAGGCGGCCCACCAGTTCATCCCGATCCAGATCAATGCTGTTGTTAGGGCAATTTCAGGATTTGTGAAGGGATTGAAACTGAGTACATCATAGTTTAAAGTTTCGCTCAACTGAGTTTTTAGTTCACTCAATCCGCCTACATGATCAACCGCAAAATATGCAAGCGCAATGGTTCCGATCATGGCCAGGATGAACTGAACAAAATCAGTTACGATCACTCCCCATAGACCGGAAATAGCAATATACAATCCGATAAGCCCATATAGAATAACGATCACGATCCACTGATCAGCTCCCGTAACAACCGTTAGGATCTTGGCCATACCTACAGTAACCCAACCCATGATGATACAGTTAAAGGGGAATGCAAAATATAGGGCTCGGAATCCCCTTAAAAAACTGGCCGGTTTACCGCCATACCGAAGTTCAATAAATTCGACATCGGTCAGGACATCTGCTCTTTTCCATAATTTGGCATATATAAAGACAGTGACGATCCCTGATATCATCCAGTTCCACCAAAACCAGTTACCGGCAATTCCCTGCCTGGCTACAATGCCTGTAATAGCAAGGGGTGTGTCGGCAGCAAAAGTGGTGGCCACCATAGATACACCGACCAACCACCAGGGCAGGTTTTTGCCTCCGGCAAAAAAGTCATCCAATGATTCCTGTCCGCGTACTTTCGCAGCCCAGGCTACGCCAATCATTAAAAGAACGTATCCGGCAACAACAAGGTAATCTAGGGTTTCAAAAGGCATGTGATCAAATGCAGTTAATGTTTTTGAGGATCAAAAAGTTGGCAGAGTATAATGAAATTTTATTTACCTCCTAAAAGTTTACATACCATGATGATAAATATTTTTGTTAATTACCTTTATGAGTAAGCATGTAATGCCATATCACTTGGGCTGTTCGGTCTGGAGCTTACCGGAGTGGAAAGGAAACTTTTACTCCGAGGATGCCAAACCGGCACAATTTTTATCACAATATGCCTCCGTATTTAATGCAGTAGAGGGTAATTCGACTTTTTATAACATTCCGGATGAAAAAGTAATTAAAAAGTGGGGCGAGCAAACTCCCAGAAACTTCAAGTTCTGTTTTAAATTCCCAAAATACATTACACACGAGAAAAGAATGTATAATGTTAAAGGGGAGGTACTCGATTTTGTAAGGTTGTTTGAGCCGATCAGGGAAAAGTTGGGTCCGTTCATGATCCAGTTTCCGGAAAGCTTTTCACCGAGTGAGTTATACCGCCTTGAGGATGTCTTCTCTGTATTGCCAAAAGCATTCAGCTATTCGGTTGAAATGAGGCATAAGGATTTCTTTGATCACGGTAAGAATGAGCGGAACCTGATCTCTCTTCTGAAAAGTTATGATGTGGATCGTGTCATCTTTGATACCCGAAAACTTCATTCCATGAAGGCGACAGATTCGTCTATTGTGGAGGCCCAAAAGAAGAAACCCAAGGTGCCGGTTCGTTTCAGTACCACCGGTACGCGACCGGTACTGCGTTATGTGGGGTCGAATGACAAATTGAATAACGAACCTTATTTGAAAGAATGGGCCATCATTGTGGCAGAGTGGATCGGGGAAGGATTACATCCCTATGTGTTCATTCACTCACCGGACCGGGTATCGCAGGCTGATTTGTGCCGTTACTTTCACGAATTGCTTTCTGAGTTAGTGGAATTACCTCCATTACGGGCTCGTCCGGCAGATAAACAGGATACACAGCTGGGTCTGTTCTGATCCTACTCGATAACCCCCATATAAGCTACACTTTGCACAAATGGTTTATTTTCGAGTAATGAGATGACCTCTTCTTCATTATTAGGGGAAGTAAGTACAACCGCTGACCTTCTGCCTTCTGACAGCACAGTGAGCTTTAATTCCGGGTAATCAGCGATGATCTTCTTTGCACTCTTCATGTTTGCATTGTCATCAAGGATCACAAATACAAATTGATAAGCATCTTTGAATTGAAATTCACTGATATCTTCTGGATCAATATTCTGAAAACCCAGATCGTCAAAGGGTTTTCGCTCATCATTATCAGTTAACAGGTAAGAAGACTCATTGATCACAGCCTTTACTGAAGCTTCACCTTGAAGAGACCGTAACTGGTTCTTTTCAGGGTGACTTCCAAGGGTCAGGATCACATTATTAAAATCTAAGCTCTTGATCTCTAGTCCCGACTTCAAAAACTCTTTTTCGATATAGTTCTGGGTGGTGGTGTCATCAAATAGAACCTGCAATTGGCCTTCAGCTAATGTGTATTCACCTTTTTGCAGCTTATCCAGCTCTGAAGTGTCAATGACCTGAGCCTGTAATGCCGACAAGGGAAAGAAGAAGAGGGAAAGAATTAGGAGTGCTCTCATGGAATTATTATTTAATGAAAAACCCGTTTTGGACAAATAAACGTAATTAAATCCAAAAATAATAGGACTAGTAGTATTGTAAATTAGAATTCAATTAACGTTCTTGGTTTTTTCATTGATGTTGGTAAAAAAGACGAGCTATGGCCAAATATGATGTGATCATACTGACTGACTCCAGATACGTTGCCCCTGAAGATCCTGATCAATACACTCAAAATATTTTGACTGAGGATGGATTGGTCAAGGCGGCCCTGGAAAAAAAGGGATTGAGTGTGGATAGGAAATCCTGGTCAGATCCTGAATTTGACTGGAGTGAGGCATCTGCTATACTGTTTCGCACTAACTGGGACTATTTTGATCGGTTTGTGGAGTTTTACAGATGGGTTCAGCATGTATCTGTGAAGACACAATTCATCAATTCTATTGATATCCTGAATTGGAATATCGACAAGCACTATTTGGGTGATCTGGGCAAGAAAGGAGTTCCCATCATACCTACCCGGTTCATACCGCGGCAGTCTTTATTGACACTGAGCGAACTTCATAATTTGACGGGTTGGGATCATACGGTGGTTAAGCCGGCTATAGGTGGGGCGGCAAGGCATACGTTTCAGATCACTTCCAGGAACCTGGATGAAGTTGAACAACACCTCAAGCCCCTCATGGAACAGGAAGATTTTATGCTCCAGCCGTTCCAATATTCTATTCCTGATGAAGGAGAGGTTTCATTGATGGTGTTTGGAGGGGTATATAGTCATGCCGTTCTAAAGAAGGCCAAGCCTGGAGATTTTAGGGTTCAGGATGATTTTGGCGGAACTGTTCATGCCTATGAAGCAACGAAAGAGCAGGTTGAATTAGGGTTGCAAGCTGTTCAGGCCTGCCCCGAAAAACCGGCCTATGCAAGAGTGGATATCATGAAAGATAACGATGGAAACCTGGCAGTGTCTGAACTGGAGCTTATTGAGCCGGAGTTGTGGTTCAGGAACAAACCTGAATCAGCCAACCTGATGGCAGATGCAGTTATTGATCATTTGCATTGAAGGTAACATTTGAGTCTTTACGCTACTTCCTAATTGTTGAACTCTTCTACGTAGGCTCTGATGCGTTTGGCATTAACACCAAGGTCACCCCGGCCGATCCTTGATTTGGAACGGATGTCAATTCTGCTGCTCGTTTCAGTAGTGTCAACCCTGATCACCACATCATCAATAAAACCATACCAGGCTAATTTTTCATAAGCCTCGATCTTACCATTCTCCTTGCTTTCATTCACAAGGGTCCAGGGCATATCTTTGGCAGTTTCTAATGCTTTGTTATATGCTTCATCATAACTCAGTGTAGTTTTGATAGGAGCAATATCAGGGTAAAATGATTTTTGGGTTTCAGCCGGGCCGTCTTCAAAAATATACTCATGAGGGTTAGGTGCATTAGCCCGTAATGGAACGATCTGATCAAAAGTTGGAGGGTTCACGGTGTCTGTGGTTATATCATGAATGGGTGGATAGCCTTTTTGAACTTCCAGATACCAATACCCAATATTAACCAATGCGATGATAGCCAAACCGATACCAAGCGCCCCAATAATGGTTTGGTTTTTAGTGCGGTCCGGAATCCTGAAAAAACCGATTGCGGCTATGAATCCACCAATAACGGCAGCTCCGGTACCCCAGGGTATGATGCTGAACCCAAATCCAAACGACCACCACCCCCATTGATAACCATAACCTGAGAGAATGACCGTCAATGCTCCAAGTATGGCTAGTAAGGTTCCAATGTTTATGAGCCGGTTTCCAGTGTGCGTAGTCATAAAATAGATATTGTTGGTTAAGATGCCTCTTCATCAACAATATACATTAAATATGCAGGTATTCGTTCAAAAACAAAAAGCCCCGCTCATTGATCATGAGCGGGGCTTTTAAAATTTTCTAAACAACTAGATTTTTAGTTCAAGGCATCTTTGATACGATTAAAAATCTCTTCTATCGTTCCAAGTCCGTCGATCTCCTGCACTTTATCCTGTTTCTGATAATATTCCAGGACCGGTTTGGTTTCTTTTCTATATACGTTCAAACGAGTCTTAACCTTTTCTTCGGTATCATCAGATCGCCCTTCACCCCTGGAAAGAATTCTTTTAATGAGTTCTTCTTCAGGTACGGTCAACGAGATGAATGCATCAAGCGAATCATTGTTTTCTTCAAGAAATGCATCAAAAGCTTTAGCCTGAGTAACGGTTCTTGGGAACCCGTCCAGAATGTAACCGTCGTCATATTTCTCTTTTGAAAGTTCATCAGCCACCAGGCCCACAACCGTTTCATCCGGTACCAGTTCACCATTGTCCAAAATGGACTTTACTTCAACACCGAGGGGAGTTTCATTTTTAATGGCTGAACGGAAAATATCACCGGTTGATAATTGAGGAATATTGAATTCATTCTGCAATTTCTTGGCCTGCGTTCCTTTACCAGCACCCGGAGGACCGAATAAAATGATGTTCATGAGAAAATTATGTTTTCTGATTTAGATCGATGTAAATCAGGTGATTTAACCTGAAAGAGAAATAAGCGATCTCGCTAACCGACACAATTCTGCCGGTCATACAAGAGACCGCTTGTAATAATAGACCAGAACAGGTAATCAGTATGATTACTTCTGTACTTCTTTATCCTTGATACGAGCTGCTTTACCGCGCAGATCTCTCAGGTAGAATAATTTTGAACGTCTGACCTTACCTTTCTTCTTAACTTCGATCTTGGCAATGAAAGGAGAATTCAATGGGAAAACACGCTCAACCCCAACGTTACTGCTTATTTTTCGCACAGTGAACGTTTTGTTAGGCCCGCTTCCACGCTCGGATAGTACAACGCCTTCATACTGCTGAATACGTTCTTTCTCACCCTCACGAACACGATAGTGTACATTTACCGTATCGCCTGCAGTAAAATGAGGAACTTCCTCGTTTATAAGGCTTTGCTCTACAAGTTTTAGCTTATCCATGATCTCTGATTTTTAACCTCCAACCTTCGGAGGTTCAGTTATTAATGTTCTTTCTTAAATTTATTGTACAGATCTTCTCTTCGTTCTTTTGTTCTTTTGAGGGATTGCTCATGTTTCCATTCAGCCACTTTTTGGTGGTCGCCGGAAAGCAGTACATCGGGTACTTTTAACCCTTTGAATTCAGAAGGCCGGGTATAGACCGGCGCTTCCAGCAATCCTTCCTGAAATGAATCATTCAATGCGCTTCCCGCATCTCCCAACACACCGGGAAGAAGTCGGACCACAGCATCAGTGATGGCCAGGGCCGGGATCTCACCTCCCGAAAGCACATAATCACCAATAGAAAACTCTCTGGTGATCAATTCATCTCTCACACGCTGATCAACACCTTTGTAATGCCCGCACAAAATCATGATGTTCTGTTTCAGGGAAAGCATATTGGCATCTCCCTGCTCAAAAACATCGCCATCAGGTGCTGTAAATATGATCTCATCATAGTCACGTTCGGAACAGAGCTTTTCAATGCAGCTGAAAATTGGCTGCGGTGTCAGCACCATCCCGGGCTCACCGCCGTATGGGTAGTCATCTATTTTTTTGTGTTTGTCTTCAGTATGATCTCGAAGATCGTGCACATGAATTTCTACCAGTTCTTTATCAATAGCACGTTTCACAATACTGTGATCGAGTGGGCTATCAAGCAGGGCGGGAACAGCGGATATGATATCAATTCTCATCATATCAGACGCCTTCCAGTTCATCCAGGTTCTGGCAGTAGATACTTCCATCGCGGGTGTCTCGCACAAAATGTTCGATATAAGGTATGAGCCGGCTGCCCGAGGTAGTTGCTACCACCAATATGGGGTGAGCCGGATTCTCCATTACATCGATCACCAGACCAAGGGATTCATCGCTGTCATCGAATACTTCATGGTCGACGAGGGTTTCATCCGTTTGGTTGCTGTCATCTGATAGGATATCTGCATTTTCTGCTTCCAGAAATATACCCTTACCTTTCAAGGCTTCAGCCGCTGTGCGATCAGCGATATGGTCAAATTGTACAAAGAACGAAAACTGATTTCTCTTCCCTTCAACCCGCAAATCTGTAATGCGGGCAGGGATAAAATCGCCCCGATCGTTACGCAAGTACACCAAGGTCAGGTCTTCTACTTTGGCAGGATCATCGACATCAAAGAAAACCCTGAGGTTGCCTTCGAGCCCATGGGAGCGTTCAACATGCCCCACCTGAATAAAATCCGGTGTAATGGCGTCCCGATTCATAGGCGCCGGATCGTTTAATTATCCTTCTTGTTTACTTTCCCAGGCACGCTGAACCGTTACACGGTCTTCATCGTCGGGTACAAATCCTTTGAGGTCTTCCAGATCGGTATCATTGATATGATCGATGGCCTCTTTGGCAGTCATGTCGGTTGAAACCTGTCCGGAAGTTTCTTCTTCTTTTTCCTCTTCCTTCTCGTCTGCTTCCTCTTCTTTAGGAGCTTCATCCTTGGTTTCTTCCTCAGCTTCTGCTTCTTCAACAGCAGGCTCTTCGTCAGCTTCAGCTACGTTCTCTTCAACGGCTTCAGCTGCTTCCTTGGCATCAGCTGCTTCAGGTTCCTCATCTTCTTCGGTAGTTTCTTCTTCAGCGGTTTCCGCTTCAGCTACAGGCGTTTCGGCAGATTCGTCCTGTGTTTCTTCAGCCGCTTTCTCTTCAACTTCTGCTGTTTCTTCTACAGACTCTTCAGCATCTTTTGATTCAGCCTTTTCTAGAGCTTCTTCAATTTTGTCAGCGTCAGACTTAGGTCCTTCTTCTTTCTCCAATTCACCGGCAGCTTTCTCAGCTTTTACTTCAGCGGCAGCCTGCTTGGATTTTTCCTGGATCTGTTTTTTGTATTCTTTCTCTTCAGCAGCAAGAACGGCCTTATGGTCTTCTTTACGGCTTGCGGCATCTTCCCTTTTGGAATCGCGGTATTCTCTCCACTCAGCCATGGCCGCTTCAATTTCTTCTTCGCTCTTGCCCCAGTTCATGAGGTGGCGCTTGTACAGAATTCCTTCTCTGCGAAGAATTTTTCTGATGGTGTCGGTAGGTTGTGCACCGGTGTCTAACCAATACAAAATGCGGTCTTCGTTGAGTACCACTTCTTTTTTCTCGGTAACGTTGTCATAACGTCCCACACGCTCAACAATACGGCCATCTCGTGCTTCATGTCGCTCTGCAACTACGATATGCCAGATTGGGCGTTTCTTACGTCCTTTGCGTTGTAATCTGATTCTTAACAATGCTGTTCTCCACTATGTGTGTTTGAGTTATAAGTTCTTATCGGCCGATAGGCAGATTTTTCAGTCCTTGAAGAGCACGTCCGGCTTTACCCATTTTTGACATGGTCTTCATCATACTTTTCATTTGATCGAACTGCTTCATGAGTTGATTTATCTCACGAACTGTGGTGCCAGATCCTTTTGCTATTCGTCGTCTTCGACTTCCATTCAATAGCTCTGGTTCCTGGCGCTCCTCCGGCGTCATTGATAAGATTATAGCTTCAATCGGTTTGAACGCATCGTCATCGATCTCTGCATCATCCAATGCTTTGCTGGCGCCGGGTATCATATTAACGAGATCAGAGAAATCTCCCATTTTCTTGATCTTCTGAATTTGCTCGAGAAAGTCATTCAGATCGAATTTATCCGATCGTATTTTCTTTTGAAGTTTTTCAGCTTCTTTCTCGTCAAATTCTTTTTGAGCTTTTTCAACAAACGAAACCACATCACCCATGCCCAGAATACGCTGAGCCATACGGTCAGGGTAAAAAGGAGAGAGAGCATCCAGTTTTTCACCGGTACTCACAAATTTGATAGGCTTGTTTACAACGGACTTAATGGAGAGGGCAGCACCACCACGGGTATCACCATCCAGTTTGGTAAGAACCACACCGTCGAAATCAATACGTTCGTTGAATTCTTTGGCTGTGTTAACAGCATCCTGTCCGGTCATGGAATCGACCACAAACAGGATCTCATGAGGATTTACGGCCTTCTTGATCTCCGCAACCTCGTTCATCATATCCTCATCTACATGTAAACGACCCGCGGTATCAATAATAACCGTGTCGAGTGCCAGACTTTTGGCCATGGAAACAGCCTCTTTGGCAACGCGAACGGCATCTTTCTGTTCGATGGAGTACACCGGAACATCAATTTGAGAAGCGAGTGTCTTTAGCTGGTCAACAGCGGCAGGGCGATAAACATCGGCGGCAGCAAGAAGAGGATTCCTTTTATGCTCCTGCTTTAAGTGTCGGGCTAACTTACCGGTAAAGGTCGTTTTACCCGAACCCTGAAGTCCGGCTATAAGAATTACAGTAGGTGGGGTTGGAGCCAGTGCGATATCGGCCTTTTCGCCACCAAATGTTTCAACCAGCTTGTCGTGCACGATCTTCGTGAACTGTTGGCCGGGATTAACACTGGTGAGTACATCAGAACCAAGCACCTGCTCTTTTATATCTTCCGTAAACTGGCGGGCAACCTCATAATTAACGTCAGCATCAAGCAGGGCACGGCGAATTTCACGGACAGTCTCCGCTATATTCACATCCGTGATGCGAGCTTCCCCTTTCAGGGATTGAAATGCTTTATCTAATTTTGAGGACAGATCTTCAAACATGGTATTGTATCAAATCGATTTTCTCCGCCAATTACAGAGCCTGTAAAAATACGAGTTCTTTTTCGCGTTATCAACAACAATGTGGATAAATGTTTTTGAGTGGGAATCAAAGTTGGTGGTGACATCCGAATGGAACACGGATGACGCTGATTTTGCGGATGGGCTGGGAATGTTTTAATCAATCTGCGAACGTCCTCCCGAGGATTCGGGATCACAACGTTTGGGCCAATCAGCATCAAATCCATCATTCCGTTTCTCTGAAATGGAGGTCTGTTGTAGTATCGATGAGAAACGGGGTGATGGATGGTGGTTGATTCAACTTCGGAGCCTTTCGCTCTCGTGCCGACGCTCTGCGTCGGCACGAAGAGAAGCTGTGTGATTGATGATTACCCATCCGAGCCCATAACGCATTCCATCACCCGGTTCTCTCAAAAATGGAAACTTCCCCCTGTTCAGATTGAACCGAATGATGGAATTTGATTCGGAAAAAAGGTCAGGATGGTCATATCAAACCCTTGAATGTATCTAATGACTAATTTTCGTCCCGCCAGGGACGGTATATTTGTAAAAAAGGACCTTCCAGCTGTAAAGTTCGTGCCGTAGGTACGATATGCTTAGGCCTCAAACACTTCATAGTGTACCTACGGCACAGGGTCTTTAGGTTTTCTTTTTTACAAATATAATGTCCCTTTGGGACATGCTCCTGAAGACGGAGATAAGTCTGAGTTGAAAAACCTGTGTCAACAAATTGCCTTGTACTAATGCTCTGCGTCAGTGCGAACAAGAGGTTGTGGTATAGGCAAGTGGTATAATCTATCATCGCCTCGTGCAGACGCTCTGCGTCGGCACGAACAAGAGATGCTTGCCAAACCACCCGGGAACAAACTCAGTAAAGTTGGATTAGAGATAAATAACTCTCATATCAAACATACGATAATGATGAAACACTGGATTCTACCGGCAGTCCTTTTCCTGATGATGGGGGCCTGTGCAAGTACCAAACCGCCCACGCAGCAGCTCACACAACTTGAAACCTCCATAAAGCAGGCAGAACAGGTGGGTGCAGAGAATTACGCCCCACTTGAACTTCGCGAAGCCCGTAAAAAGCTGGAAAAAGCCAGGGAAATGGTCAGTCAGGAAAAATACGAGGAAGCGGAATTAGTAGCTGAGAAAGCCATGGTAGATGCGGAACTTGCTCAGATAAAGACACTGTCCTCAAAATCACAGCAGGCAGTAGATCAGCTGAGGGAAAGCATAAGGGTACTTCAGGAAGAGATACGGAAAAACATTAACAGGGAGCAAAATTGATCATGGATTATTCACATAACCTATTCTACGGGGCAATTGTAGCACTTACTGTGATCTTAATAGGTTGTGGCGGCCCACCTCAAAACAATCCGCTACTTATTCAGGCAGAAGAATCTTACCGACAAGCTGAAAGTGATTCCCTGATAGTAATGAAAGCCCCGGTGGCTTTGAAGGAAGCTGAAGAAGCCCTGGAACAGAGTCAGCAGATATGGAGAGAGAAAGGGGATAAGAAATATGTGGAACACTACGCATACATTGCCCAGCAAAAAACCAAAATTGCACGGGAGACGGCTAAACTAAATGCAGCTCAGGATGAAGTGAGTCGTGCTGAAGCAGAACGCCAAAGAGTTTTGATTGAAGCAAGAAGAGCAGAAGCCGTGGCGGCAGAACAGCGAGCAAAGAAAGCCCTCGAGGAAGTGGAAAAGGCAAGAAACGAGGCCAAAGACCTGGCAAATAGGTTGAGTGAGATGGAAGCCAAACAAAGCGAAAGAGGGATGGTATTAACGCTGAGAGATGTTCTCTTCGACTTTGACAGTGCGAACCTTAAACCCGGTGCTTCTAATGTGGTTGAGGAACTATCAAATTTTCTGAGTGAGTACCCCGAACGGACGATACAGATCGAGGGCTTTACAGACAGTGTCGGTTCTGAAGAATACAACAGATCACTATCTCAGCGGCGAGCCGATGCATTGAAAATGGCTCTGACAAGAAGAGGGATATCGTCTCAGCGAATACAAACTATTGGTTATGGTGAACAATACCCTGTGGCAACGAATATGAATGAAGCGGGACGTCAGCAAAACAGAAGGGTTGAGATCATTATCTCAGATGAAAATGGGATTGTAACCCAGCGGGATCAGTAACTGGATGGTCACTTCTTTCCATTAGGTCAGTTCATTCCATCACCCGGCTCCCGCTGATCCAAATTACTTTTTCTATTTGAACTGAGCCGAAAGATGGAATTTGATTCGGGAAAAAGGTTAAGATGGTCATATCAAACCCTTGAGTTTATCTGACGACTAACGTTCGTCCCGTTAGGGACGGTATAATTGTAAAAAGGGACCTTCCAGCTATGATGATCGTGCCGGAGGTACGATATGCTTAGGCCTCAAAGACTTTATAGTGTACCTACGGCACACGGTCTTTAGGTTCTCTTTTTTACAAACATAATGTCCCTATGGGACATGCTCCTGAAGACGGAGATAAGTCTGAATTGAAAACCTGTGTCAAAAAATTGCCTTGTACTAATGCTCTGCGTCAGTGCGAAAAGAGGTTGTGGTATAGGCAAGTGGTATAATCTATCATCGCCTCGTGCAGACGCTCTGCGTCGGCACAAAAAGCCGGGCAACATCAGGTCAATTATACTGTTGGAAAATACCTACTCCTGGTCTTGCTCGTAATCTAAGCCCGGGGTGGTGGTAAAGATCGGTTCCCGCCAGTTAGGGATGGTGAGTCGAAGGATGTAATAGTACACTCCCAAAAACAGCAGGGGAAACAGGACCAGTACATTCAGCCATCCGATGAGATCAAACATGGTGTAGAATGCAAAGGTCGGTAAAACTATAAACAGAACAAAAGAGATCAGCCATCCATAGCGCTTTAACTTATACAGATCCCACAATATGACAGGGGTGGATAGTATTGCCGCAAAAATACCGGCTCGGGACACAGTATCCAGAAACAGAAAAGAGGGTCCTGGAAAGCTGTCACTGACATCAAAGTTCAGGATCTTTTGAAGTCGGTCAAGATGCCTGTTTGGTTTGTACCTGAGATTCATAGATGAAAATAGTTTTACAATTGTAATGTAACCATTCATTTTAATATCAGTGTAATGAGTATCCTATCCAAATGGCTGCTTCGGAGGTGAGTTTTAGGATTCACACTCCGGGGTGGTTTTTTTAAGGGTGATGGTGATTTGGTGTTACGGTGTTATAGTTTTCTGAATCAAACTATAACACCGTAACACCCTCGCACTATTTTTGTTCATGGTACAAGTGTCCGGCTGCTCCTCGTTCAAGCGTCTCGCTTGGATGAATACTTGACATAATAGTTTTATTGCCTAATTCAACATCGCACAAGCGGGATGCTTGCGCTAGTTTCGGAGTGGTGATCGTGATTTAAATTGAACGATTATAATTTAAACTCACAATCTTTTTTCAAGGCCTCATCCAGCATTTGGTCATATTCATGAGCTTCAATTTCGATACAGCCAAATTGAGCGAGGTGCTCAGTGTAAAACTGAGTATCCCACAGTAAGAATCCATTCTTCTGTAAAATTTCATGGCAGTAGTATAAAGCCACTTTATCGGCCCACTTCTCTTTTTTGAACATGCTTTCCCCGAAAAAAGCTGCTTTGAGTTTAACCCCATACAATCCGCCCACTAAGTTACCTTCCCGATAGGTCTCTACACTGCAGGCATTACCATGCTGGTTCAGAACATCATAGGAATTGATGATCAGGTCGTTGATCCATGTGGAGTCACGATTGGCGCACTGTTTTACCACTTCCCTGAAATTATGATTTACCCGTACCTTAAATCGTTCTTGTCTAATAATTCGGGCAAGATTATCTGAAGTGTGAAATTCACCGATAGGGATAATTCCACGTTTACGGGTGGTGTACCAATCTACATTCTCAGCATCCTTACTTTCAGCCATTGGGAAGATCCCCTGTGCATAGGCTTCAAGCAGATTTTCGGGTGGGATGATTCGCATAGTCAATGGTTAGTGCGATGGTGTTTTGGTGTTACGGTGTTATGGTATGCTTTGGCAGCACCATAACACCGTAACACCTTCGCGCTGTAACACCATATTTTTTAAAACTCACAATAGTACATACCGCCACTGCCGATCGGAGAGCCGGGTGGTGGGGACGGAGCATCCTCAACCTCAAATTCTTCTGGGTTTGTGAGGTACTGTGCGATCAAATGGGCTCCATACTGGCTATCTGCATCTTGTTTACCGGAAAGCATAGTCTGAAGATCGGTTAGCTTATTATGAGTGATAGCCTTTGTTACCGGGTTGGCATTGCCTGATGCAGCAAGACGGATGATATTTTTAAGCACCACATGCTTTACAACACGGTGAACAGAACCTAAATACCCTTCAGGTGATTTTTGATCCCAGCTCACGCTGATGAGCCCATTGAGGACATCTTCCAGGCTGAGATTACCGGTTCTGGCGGAATATTCCACCAAACGATTGGCACGATCAGCATTCAGGATCAGGCTGACAGGAAGATCAGCGGCTGTTTCTGCTATACCAAGGGCATCTAAAGCAGGCCCCGTGTTACCGTTAAATAATTCACGGGAATAACCAAGTCCGGCAGGACGCGGAGGAATGATCTCCAAAAGATCTTCCGGTAATGCCAGTGCTTCAGGAGATATAGTGGCCAACATTGCGCTGAGTGCTTCTTCTTGCGTGTTTTTATCGACGATCTCAGGATAGGCCTGATCATCGCCCTTTACCTTATAAGTGTAATCCAGCCCGCCGATCAACTTAACGGTAGCTTCCACCTGATAGCGATGGAATAAATAAATAGGAACGAGTACATCCTGAAGCTCTGCCAATGGTCGCCCGCTTTCAAGATTTGCTTCACCAAAATTCTCAAGGGCTGTTTTGCGGATCTTCATGATAGTTGGTAATTGCTCAACCGGGTCATTTCCAAATTCCCATAAATGAGCATAGGGATGAGCTCCGCTCTGCGGGCGTGCATCCTGATCAGAGATGTATTTTAAGCCAGAATCGTAGGCTTCATTCAGAATTTCGTTAAGAGCAGCTTTTTCATCGGTTCCATCCGGAAAGTCCTGATAGCCATAAGCCACGGCCATCTTATCCCATTCGCCAATTCCAACATCATATGGGTTAGAGAGGTCGATCTCTCCATTAACGATCCTGGGTTGTGGATGTGGGTAATCCATGACTGAAGCATCATTGATAACACTTGCGGCAAAATTGTGGGCGATCCCGATGGTATGTCCCACTTCATGGGCTGAAAGCTGTCGGATACGGGCCAATGCCATCTCCTGCATCACGGTATTTTCTTCAGATTCATCAGCATAAGGGGCCAGCAATCCCTCTGCGATCAGGAAATCCTGACGAACACGGAGTGAACCGAGAGAGACATGCCCTTTGATGATCTCGCCGGTTCTTGGGTCTCTAACGGAAGAACCGTATGACCACCCCCGGGTAGAACGATGGATCCACTGTATCACATTGTAGCGAACATCCAGGGGGTGAGCATCTTCAGGGAGTACCTTGACGATGAAGGCATCTTTATAGCCGGCTGCTTCAAATGCCTGATTCCACCAGCGGGCACCATCCAATAACGCGCTTCTGACGGGTTCCGGAGTTCCATTATCCAGATAATAGACGATAGGTTCTACAGGCTCACTTACAGCAGCACTGGGATTCTTTTTTTCCAGTCTGTGTCTGGAAATGAAACGTTTTACAAGCGGTTCGTCTATAGGAGTGCCATAATCCTGGTAGGTGATGCCGAAATAACCGGCGCGAGGGTCGTATTCTCTTTTTTCGTAACCGTCATCCGGGAGTTCCACAAAGGAATGATGCTGACGTACCGTGATAGCCTCAGGGGTGGGAACCACTGAGCGAACCCAGCCACCGGGATTATTACCGGCAAAGGTCAGGGTGACTTCAAATTCTGAATTCTTCGGAAAATTCATGGTTCCTTCCGGATACAAAGCCGACCGGTTCTTATCAAGGCTGTAGGATCCTTGATTTGATCGGCTCAGCGAAGTTGTGACCCCATGCGCGTCTTGCATGAGAAACGGGGTGAGGTCGATCAGTACTTTTCCATTTTCTTCAGCAGCGATCTCAAATCCACCCAGGATAGATTTAGCAAAGGCTTCCTGAACTGATTTTTTCTCAAGGGCATTATCGGTTTCCGCCCGATATCCGTAATTGGGTTGAACCATCATGATCTTTGGTCCGCGTCTTTCAAAATATACGATGCGTGTATCCCCGAGCTGACCACGATCAAGCCCGATATCATTCGACCCGATGCCGGCTGTAAGTGAGTTTACATAGATGAATTCCGTATCCAGTTTATCGATCTCGAGCCAGAGCTGATCTTTGGATTCATCGTAATAATAATCGAAGAACCCTTCTGTTTTGGTAAGACCTTCAGTTTTTTCTGAAATGGTAGGTATCTGGGCTGTGGCTTGTACAGAGATAAAAGCCATCATCAAGAAAAGTAACGTTCGCTTCATAGAAATGGGGTTATGAATGTTGAATTCTGAATGAAAATGAATAAAGGAATATGCGAAAGATGAAGCGTTAAGGAAAATACTAAAGTAGTTGTGTAAGCAAATCTATGTTAAAGGGTTAGGTCATATTCATAGAAACCATGTCGGAACAATACCTGATTGCTTCAGGTATGAGAATAAATGGCGTTCTGAAAAGCAGGTTTACAAAGATTAGATAATGTAACAAATGGCTCTGCCGGAACTTCTTATAGGTGCAGATACGCAAGGCTTGCGGGGATTTAGGTGCAGAAATTGTTTAACTAAATCCTAGAATTATGAACAATGATACAAGTACTATAGCCAATATTGTCTTTTCAATATTGCTGTTTCCGACCTTCTTTCAGGAGGAATTTTTGGCATTTGCCTGGGCAGCCGGTGATCCGGTGTGGGCTATGTCGCTGAAGAGGGTATTCTTACTTTTACCGGTATTCGGTTTTATCCTGGCTTGCTGGGTAACCATACCAACCATCTTATCGGTAATATTCAGGCACGACCGGAAAGAATATATCCTGTCGCTTTTCAGTACATGGTGGGACCTGGGCAGATCAGTGGCCTATTACTGGGCAGGTATCGCAAATTTTTGCTTTTATCTGATCGTATATCTGCTGGGAATGCTAAAGATGTTGGTTCTTGGAGTAATGGCTATCCTTCAAACCGTTCTTTTGATGCCTTTCCGCTTGATCGGCTCAGCAGGTAAAAAAGTAACAGGGTCCTCAGTACCACTTATTGCGGTATTTCTGACCATTTTCTGGGTGCTTATTGAAGCCACCATTTTCACTTATGTGACAACTCCGCTTGTGTTAGATACCCTTTCTAATATAACGGGTGAGACTATAGATGTAGGCTTGATGAGAGTGGCTCTATTCACATTCCTGTTTTTTATAGTATTAGGTAGTTATGCCGTTCTATCGACTTTCGTAGATGCTTTTAAAGAGAAAAATGTATCACAGATAATTGGTATAACAGCTATTGAGATCATTGTTCTATTGGTAGAGGTTTTATTCCTCTATCGTGAGTTTGTAGATGCGCTGGTTCCCTGGTTTGCAATGTATGCCGAAGATTTCCAGATCGGTATCGGTGGTATCCTTGCCATTTCTGCTTTTGTCTGGTTTGGTATTCGGAGTTTATCGTGGTTCCTTTTTGCCTCGTATGGTACCCCGACCATTATGTCGATCATACAGGGAAAGGGTATTCAGTCTAATAAAGAAAAAGAGACTGCGGTTTCAAAAAAACTATCGAAGCAGATCTTTGATACTGATGAGTACATGACGGCCATCAAAGATAATATTGACTGGGTACAGGAAAAAGGAGATGAGTTGATAGAGGCATTTATGCTGCCTCCTTTACAGCTGGTAGCCTCGGCTATCAACTTTTGTACGCTATTGGTAGCTAACAAGCACATGTTTGAGTTACCCCTTACGGATATGGAAAGCCTTAAAAGGGCCGGTAACTTTATGCGAACAGATAAACCTGAGAAGGTGAAACCTGTGAAAGGAAAAGCAACAGCTAATTAATTTAATGAAGGATAAGATTATGATTAATTATATGAGATCCTGTTTCCTGATAGCAGTATTGTTTCTTTCAGGTTGTACCACTTCAGATGAGCCAAATCCCAGGCTGTCTATGTTCATCGGGGTTGATGTCAGCGGTTCCTTTATAAACAGTGGGCACTATGATAACTCTATCGAGTTTCTTTCACACTATATCTATGCCCACTTAAATGGAATTGGAGAGATGGAAGTGCCTAATGTTTTATTTGTCAGTTCAATTGGAGGGGCAAATGAAAATGAGCCTAAAACCTTTTACCCCATTCATACATTTGAGAACAGAAGTGTACCTGAGATCGAAGAACAACTTCGGGAGATATTTCCTAAGGATGTTCAAAATCCATTTACGGATTTCAATGCATTTTTTGAGCAGATCGCACTGACCATTCGTAATAAAAATTTGATGCTGCGCCCTGTTTCTGTTGTTATGCTAAGTGATGGAATTCCCGATGTGATCAAAGATGGAGAGACAGACTATCGAAGTATCGACCTTTCTCCACTTGAGCGACTTTCAAGAAATATTACTATCAGGATACTCTATACAGACGCCACTACCGGCCGAAACTGGCAAACTAAAGTGCCCCGGCGCAGAGTTAAGGTGTGGACACAGGATGCCGAGGTCATGACCATGTGGAATGACTCTACACTTTATGAGCCTGATCTGTCAATGAAGGAACAGGATCGTTTTGTAGAGTGGATAGAGGATAATGTGGACTTCGGCGTTCGCGCACGGAGAGTGGATTGATCATCTTATGAACATTAATTCTTATACTCCTTGAACTCCCCTGCTCTTAATCTCGTGAAATAATCCTTGGTAGCAGCTCTCACTTTTGGAGACAGTAACAGAGCCGAGACCATGGTGGGAACAGCCATTAGTGCAAACATCCCATCGATCAGGTTGATAACGGCATCTAACGAGGCAACGGCTCCAAAGATGATTGAGAAAACGTAGAAATAATTATAGAGGTGTTGCTTGTCTGCCCCAAGCAGGAAGCCAAGGCATTTGGAGCCATAGTAGGAATAGGACAGCATCGAACTGACGCTGAAGGTGAATACGGAGATCATCAACAGGTAGGTTCCAAACGTGGGTAAGGCTTCATTGAAGGCATTCAAGGTAAGTGTAACACCGTTGGCCTCGGTGGTTTGCCACACTCCGGTCACCAGAATGGCAAGGGCGGTCATCGTGCAAACGATCAGCGTATCAATGGCAGGCTCCATCATGGCAACTAATCCTTCCCTGACCGGTTCTTTGGTTTTGGAAGCACCGTGAGCCAGTGACTCCGTACCGATTCCTGCTTCGTTTGAGAAAGCTGCACGCTGAATTCCGATGATGATCAGCTGACCTACCGCTCCGCCCATCACGGCTTTACCGGTAAAGGCATCCGTAACGATCAACCCCAGGTAATGGGGTACTTCGGTAATGTGAACCACGAGAATAAATACAACAGAAACGAAATAGATCACAACCATAGATGGGACCAATTTGGAAGCTACCTTCCCGATCTTGGTTATACCGCCAAATATCACAAGAGAAACGAGTCCGACCAATGCGATACCGGTGATCAGATTTCCTGAAAAGGCCGCATCGGCTTCAACCCAGCCATTTGGGATGTAAATAAAATCTCTTAAAATTTGAACCAGCTGGTTCGTTTGGAAGATAGGTAACGGCCCAAATAATCCGGCCAGGGCAAATAAATACGCCAGTGGCATCCATTTTTTGTTCAGGCCTTCACGGATCACATACATGGGACCGCCTTGTATCTTACCTGAACTGTCTTCACCCCTGTACATGATGGAAAGGGTACAAGTAAAATATTTTGTTGCCATCCCGACAATGGCACTCATCCACATCCAGAAAAGGGCACCGGGTCCACCCATAACGATCGCCACTGCCACTCCACTTATATTTCCCATTCCAACCGTGGAAGCCAGGGCTGTTGAAAGAGCCTCGAAGTGGTTGATGTCACCGGGATCATCAGGATTGTCATACTTTCCACGTACCAGATCGATGGCGTGGAAGAAAAACTTGAAAGGGGTGAAGCCGGAGTAGATCAAAAACCAGAGTCCGCCACCAACCAATAATATGACGAGTGGATACCCCCACATGAAGGATGAAAAGGCAGCTAAATATTCTTCGAGGAGTTGCAGAATGATGTCCGTTTTATTTCGATTAAGCGTAGAAACTAACTATCGGAAGCTTAATTGTCTAATGTTCGAAGAAAAAAGATGAAATCGGTTGCCGGAGGTTCGATACCGTTTTGGCGTAACAGGTTTGCAATTTGTGCCCGATGATGTTGCCCGTGAATGGTGAGATGAACCAGGATCTCTTCTACGGTATTATTAAAGACTGTACCTTTAGAGTTTTTATAAACAATGGCCTCATTTTTTCTGGAGATCATTTTTTGAAGTTTAGCAGGATTATCCTCCACCAGGGATCTCATTTCAGAAAAAGTTAGCTGTGGCCAGATCCGGTCCGGCAGGGACTGATCTTCAATTCTGTTCATCCACACCACCTGGGCCGTTAACAGGTGAGCGAAAAGGGTTTCAATTTCCTCAAGAAGAGATGGTTCTTCAATATCATGAATAACCTGAAGGATCTTTTTGTTAGCCCACTTGTCGTAATTCACAAGCTTTTGAAGATCCATTACCCAATACCATAAAATTTAGAAATGCCGTTGATCACGAATTGCACACCAATGGCCAGTACAATGAATCCCATCATGCGTGTAATAACAGACATGCCTGAGCTTCCTATGTATTTCACTAGTTTAGGGGAGATCCTCAGTATGAGATAAGCTAAAAGAGCGGTGAAAAAAACAGCCAATCCACTTACAAAATAATCGGTCACACCCTGGGCTTCGGAGCCAAAACCGATCACGACTGCAATACTGCCGGGGCCGGAAAGTAGAGGCATGGCAAGTGGACTAAAGGAAACATCTTCCTTTTCCATAGCAGCTTCCTGATCTTTTTTAGTGAGTTTTTTCCCTCCATTTTGTGGACTCAGCATAGAAAATCCTGAGCGTACGATCACAAGGCCACCGGCAATTTGAATACCCGGTAAGCTGATCCCGAAAAAACTCAGTATATAGGTCCCGATCAACAGAAAGATGATCAATACAAAGAACATATATGTGCTCGCTTTTCTGGCGGTACGAGCTTTTTCAGCATCCGTATGACCTTCCATAAGAGAAATATAGACAGGCATGGCAGCAAAAGGATTCACCACAGAAAAAAGAGAGGAGAAACTGGCTGCAAAAAGGCCTAGTGCACTCATAAATAGAGTTGAAAAGGGTATTATGTCGTTAAAAAGTTCTTCCATCAGGTCCCAAAGATAAGGAGCTTTTTTTGAATTTAAAGAAGATGTTTTTGCATTGCGTAAAGCTTAACTTTGGCTTCATATTATTTACACCGTGATATCAGAAAATACCGCATTTGATTATTGAAAATTGCCAGACAGGAATGAAGCTTACAGAAAAAATTAAAGAACATATCATAACAGAGATAAAAAAGATCCTCAGTCGTAGCGATGACCGCGATAATAAATTGTTGGCTATTTGCGAATTATTAGCGAGCGAAATAGAAACTTTCGATTGGGTCGGGTTTTATTTTGCGGACCCTGAAGGCAAGGAAGAGCTGCATCTTGGCCCATTTGTGGGGGAAACCACAGATCATACCCGTATCCCGTTTGGGAGGGGAATATGCGGGCAAGTGGCTATATCACACGAAACATTTGTTTCACAAAATGTACATGAGGAGGAAAACTACATTGCATGTAGTGTGGATGTTCAGTCAGAGATCGTGGTCCCGATCATGAAAGGGGATGCTTTTGTGGCTCAGATCGATATCGATTCAAATACTCGCGGATCCATCACTAAAGAGCAGAGAACCCTGCTAGAAGAGATCGCTCAGTTGCTGGATCCAGAATTTTGATCACGATCTGTATTTAGTTTAACCTGAACCGGCAGCATATCAACTGCAGTAGTTACATTTGAGCTGAAAGTGAAATTATTTTTTGCAAGTATGCTATGGCAGGCATCCATGGTCATGGATCTGATCTCAAATAAGTCAAGATCAGTTTCAAACAGGTTCACCCAGAATAATATCTGTAATTCTACATACGAAGTGGTAAAGTTTGAGATCTGAATAGCCGGTGCCGGACTGTTCAGTATATAGTCACTGTCACCAATACTCTCATGAAGTACACGGATGGCATCTTTTAGGTCATCACCATAATCTATTCCTATGGTGAAGTCAGCCCGTCGAAGTCCATCGCGGGTGAAGTTATGAAGTGGGTTTTTATAGATGGTAGCGCTGGGGATATAGATATCACAGCCATCGGCCGACCGGATATGAACATCCCGTATCTCAATACGTTTCACAACACCTCTGATCCCATTACTTTCAATGAGGTCTCCCACCGAAAATGACCGGCTAAAGGATAAGAAAAGGCCGGCCAGCAGGTTTTCTCCGATCTCTCTGAAAGCAAAGCCGAGGACAACAGCCACCACTCCCCCGGCAGCTAAAAAACTCATAGCTACCTGAGTTAAACCAAGGATGTTCAATGCGATAAAAAACCCCATGAGATTGAAAACCCATCGTACTATGCGACGTACTAAACGGGTTTGCTTGGTTGCTATGGTTTTACGCTTACCAAGGATCTTATAAATGCCATTACTAACCATTTTCCCAAGAAAATAAAAGAGGGTGATCGCAACGATGGCACCAATGATCTGAGGAAATGATTCAAGGAGTTTTTGTAGTTGGATCTCGAAACTTTCTCGGAATGAGGTCATAGATCAGTTAATCAAGTGATGAGTAAGCCAGATCTGAAATATGCAGGTTAATACTGTGATTGACTCTAAGCCCATAAAGCCCGTCAGATGAGTAGTTATCACCCGGTACAGAAGCTACTTCTGAGCCATTGATGTGAAACATGATATCTGAACCTGAAACTGACACACTCAGGGTATTCTGAGCTGATGAATCTTCCAGGTCGTCGGTATAAATATTAATGGAATCATTGGGTGTCCAATTCCTGATGACTTCAGTTTCACTTCCCATCCTCTTTTTGATCAGAAATTCTCCGGTGTTCCGGATCAGAAAATAGAGATAACTCTGTTGGTCGTTATCAAGGTTCTCTCCGCCCACAAAGATGCCAAAGGCTTCTCTGTTCCTTTCACCCGGGTCAAAAAGATGAAGCACAGCTGTGACTTCATATTCATCTGAAGCGGTATTGGAAGGGTGGTAGTAAATTCCCGCGGGACCGGAAGTTATATGCCAACCGGGAGTCATATTTACGAAATAAATATCAGATGAATCCGGATCTGACCCAATGGTGACATCTTCCATATTACGATCTAAGCGAATTTCCCAGCCTTCGGGCACCTGAAGATTTTCCCCTTGTGGAACATTAGGATCAGGTCGGTTTTGGGCCAGCGCAAAAGAAGTGCAAAGCAAGGCCAATAATGTTGATTGAATAAGAAGTTTCATAATTCTCCCCACATTAATTAAAGTATTGTACCAAAGTATTATACAATAATTGCAGGAGATGTGTAATACTATAACCAGTCAACGATCTGATCTTTTTGTTCAACCTCTACATATTTTTCGAAGATCTCATGAAGACTGGAGTCTTTTTGGAGTTCTTTCCGGCTAACTGAATCCAGATAAGCTTTGATCTTTCCCTGATGCAATATGGCAATATCGTCACACAGGTTTTCTACGACTTCCAGTATGTGGCTTGTAATGATGATCGTGACGCCTTTTTCCTTCAGCCTGCGGATCACGGTTTTCATACGTTCAATAGAAATGACATCAACCGATTCAAAAGGTTCATCGAGCAACATGAGCTTCGGTTCAACCAGGATAGCGGTTACAAAAGCAAGCTTTTTGCGGCTGCCGGATGAGAGTTTGTTGACTTTTATCTTAGCAAAATCCTTTATATCAAAAAAATCCATTAGTGAATAGGCTTTCTCGACCAATCCATCTTTTTCGATCTCGTAGATCTCACAAATGTAATCGATGAACTCCAGGCTTGTGAATTGTTCAAACAGTAAGGGAGGCTGTAGGACAGAAGCTATGATCTTTTTGATATTAAGTTCATTTTTAGGATTCAGCTCCATCCCGTGAATGGAGACAGTTCCTTCTTCAAAACTCAGCAGGCCTGTCAAGACTCCGATCAAGGTACTTTTTCCGGCACCATTTGGGCCGATAAGACCGAAAATGGTTCCTTTAGGGACCTTTAAATTCAGGTCTTTCAGGACCGGTTCGTCCTCATATCGCTTTACAAGATGTTCGATCTCTATAGCTCGTTCCATAATCTCATCAATACTCGGTTTTTAAACAGGTTAACTAAAACTTCCATATGTCGCCATAGGTAGATCACCATGATCACGATAACGGTACTCATTATAGTAAGTCGATACCACTCCAGTCCTTCCAAAGGAACAAACACAAGGTATCCCATTGAAAAGATCAGGAAGGAAATGGCAAAAGTAACTTTTTGCGGGATGATCGGGTGTTTGTAACTAAATGAGGAGTAGGTTGCACGCTGATACTGAAAGTATGAGCTCCAAACGAATAACAGCATGAACATTAAAAAGAAAAAGGTATTGGCTACAAAAATTTGAAGGGGTGAACCGATCTCGGGAATGACAAGCAGTTCAAAGATGGTGATCAGGTAAAAAACCAATAAAGGCAGCACGATAACGCCGAGAAAACGCTCTTTAAGTTGTTTTTCAAGATCAATGGGAAACTGAAGGTGAAGCAGGAATTCCCGGTTCTCGTACCCATACATATTGGCCATTCCCATGGCTAAGAGGGCCACCGGAATGCCGGCAAGTATGGTTGGAATTAAAATGGTCTTGGCTATCTCGAATTCAACATTCATTAACAGGGGAACATAGACGAGCGGAATAACAGTTAGCGTAAGCACCTGCAGCCGGTTGTAGGGATGCTTCATGACATAGAAATAATATTTACCGGCATTTCTGCCCAATACTTTTCTAAGGAATACCCATAATTTACTGCTTTCCTCCTCAGCCTTTTTAAGCCCGGGATTCAGTAATCCCTCTTTGGTCTTATTGAAGTGATCGATGACCGTTAAGCCAACCAAGAGAGTTGCAAATAGAAAGATAATACCGGCATTCAGCCACCCGTATTCTACCGTAACGGTCTGAATGAGGATGCCACCTGGCAACCACGAAAGAAAATGATTCACGGTTTCAACCTGAGGAATGAACTCGGCAAATATCCGGCTTGAATTGGATGCAAATAAGGATACGAGCTGAAATAGACCAAACACCAGGAATAGAAAACCAACAACTACAGCAATGAATCTCTTTTCAACCACACGGATGAACCGGTGTTTAACCGAATAAATGAGTACATAATTGAGGGCTATGGCTGCCAGTCCAACCGGAACCTGATAGGCAAAATCGACCTGCATCATCAAAAAGATCACCCAGGTAAAATTATAGATGATGTTCACGGGATGGCAGAACCCAATGAGGGTCAGGTATTTGGCCAATCGTTTAAGGGGAAATCCAAAACCCAGTAGTTTTCGGTTTTCTTCAATATTGAGGAGCCTCATATTGGTAAATGAAAAATGCATCAGCCAGTAGGCATTCCCAAACACAAGCAGAATGAATTTGTAGATATCAGGGGTGAGCCAGGGAAGTTCAACCTGCATCCAGGGCCGACTATCCATAAGAACCACGACAATAGCAGTACCGATGAGGTTCACAAGCATGATCCCGAGAAACAGGATATAACCGATGGTCAGCATGAGCTGAAACCGGTTCAGATTTGAAATAAAGATACGCCAGTTAAGCGTAAGCAGCTTGTAAAACAAGGTTGGTACAGCTTTTATTGAAGTTGTTTAAAATCAGTGAACTATTATAAAATAACAGAACTGTTTATTCTATTTGAAAATTCAAATAAAAGCTACTGGTTGCAATGGGAAGGTGAGGAAAATTAGTTCTCAACCAGCTTAAGTAATTCTTCAGGTACATCCACATCCATTCTCAGGACCTGGGATGCATGAGTTTTTCCCTGGGCATCCAGTTTAAGCGAAACGGTTCCGCCACCGCCAAGGCTTTCATTCAAAATGAAGTTTAAAGCGCCGATGTTCGGCATCTCATATCGTTCAACTTCACCTTTGCATACATGTTTCATATGCTCCTTAACACGGTCAGCGGTTAGGTTTTTTTCAAGAAAAGAATATATCTCAGGATGACGAGCAATGATCCCGACGTTACTACCATTTCCTTTGTCGCCACTGCGA
This sequence comes from Gracilimonas sp. B-17, assembly GCF_056857935.1. Taxonomy (NCBI): domain Bacteria; kingdom Pseudomonadati; phylum Balneolota; class Balneolia; order Balneolales; family Balneolaceae; genus Gracilimonas; species Gracilimonas sp. B-17. The sequence goes on along the minus strand of NZ_JBSXOA010000009.1, from coordinate 297,453 downwards.
CCGTGTGCAATTTTCAGGAGTTTTACCGTTGGCATAAAAACTGAATTTTAAAGACTTGATTTATGGTTAAGATAACGTGATTTACCTGAGTTCACAATGTGATGTTCTGAGTGAAATAGCTTTTAACATCACATCAGTCCGATAAATAATAGACCACCGTAGAAACCACTCTCACATTCTTGATATGTGGATTGTTGTTATCTCTTGGTGAAATACTGAACTGCCCTTGATAGGCAGTTTTGATCTTGCCCAGCTGGCTATTTGAATCTTCTGCAAATTTTTCAGCCACAGCTCGTGCTTCTTTTGTGGCCGCTTCGATCATTTGTGGTTTGATATCATTAAGGCTGTTGAAGATGTACTCCGGCCGCACCTGATATTCATCTCCTGAAAGAGTAATACCCTGTTTGCCAAGGTCGGCCAGCTGGCTCATAACCTCACGGATCTTTTCAACATCTTCTGAGTAAATAGTGACGGTTTGATCCGCGACAAAACGAAATTGTGCATCCTGCTGACCGCCCCATCGCTGTGCAGATTTATCAGTGACCAAGGGAGTAGAGATCGAGATCTCATTCTCACTTACTCCGCGTTCTGTCAGAAATTTTCTGACTTTTTCGCCGCTGCTTTCAAGCTGTTCGTAAATATCTTCCAGCTGATTACTGGCTTCCGTAAATTGAATGGGCCAGATCACGATGTCAGCGAGATGCTCTTCCTCTGCCAGTCCTTTTACGGTTACTGTTCGTTCATATTCCTTAAAGGTGATGGCCGCATTGCCAAGAATAAAACCGAAGGCAACCAGGCCAAGAAAAATGGCGGCCCCGATAATGGTAAGTCCACGATTACTTTGAATATCCATGATGTGTATATAAAATTTTTAAAGTGTATGGAAGATACGGATTTGAATAGGTTTTAGTGTTTGCTGAAGGATTATGTTTCAGAACTCAGAACTCAGAACTCAGAACTAGGCACGCTCTGCCATTTCCAGCCAGATCAATTCTTTTTCCTCGAGTTCTTCCTTAAGAGCTTCAAATTCTTTAGACAATTCATTCAGTTCGCCATATTCAAGGCTACTGTTTGCCATCTTTTTCTCGAGCTTTGTTTTTTGTTCCTCTAATTTGGCGATCTCTTTTTCAAGTTTATTGAATTCACGCCGTTCGTTGTAAGTAAGTTTTTGGGCCGAATCTGATACCTTTGTTTGTTCTTTACCCTTAGAGGATGAAGCCTTGGTGTCAGTTGTTTTTTTATCATCATCGGAAATGCGACTTAAGATCTCATCACGGTATTCATCATAAGTACCATGAAAATCCCTGACCACGCCTTGGCCCTCAAATACAAAGTAGTGGTCAACCAGTTTATCCATGAAAAAACGATCGTGAGAGACAATAATGAGGCAGCCTCCGAAATTCTGAAGGAAGTCTTCCAGTTTGTTCAGGGTAAGCAGATCCAGATCATTAGTCGGCTCATCAAGGATCAGGAAGTTGGGGTTTTTGATAAGCACCATCATCAGCATGAGCCGGCGCTTTTCACCGCCACTGAGTTTTTCGACCGGTGTGTACTGCATCTTACCGGGAAACATGAAGTGCTCCAGAAACTGCGAGGCGGTGATCTTATCTCCGTTAGCCAGTTCAATGACCTCTGCTACTTCCTTGATCACCTCGATCACCCGTTTGCTCTCATCGATCGGAAGGCCCTTTTGCTGGTAGTGACCAAATATGATGGTCTCCCCGGTATCAATGGTGCCTGAATCGGGCTTCATCTCACCCATCAGAATTTTCAGGAAAGTACTCTTACCAACTCCATTCTTTCCAAGGATACCGATGCGTTCGCCTTGCAGGAACTGATAACTGAAATCATCCAGGATCACGGTATCGTCAAAGGCTTTTGAAAGATGTTCCACTTCCAATACCTTCCCACCCATGCGGCTCATATTCACATCCAGCTGCATCTCTGTTTCCTCACGGGCTGAATTGGCCTTATCCTTCGTCTCATAAAAGGCCTTGATGCGAGATTTGGATTTAGTGGTACGGGCTTTTGGCCCGCGGCGCATCCACTCCAATTCTTTTTTCATCAGCTTCCCGGCCTTGGCGATCTCGGTTGCTTCGATCTCCTCCCGTTCAGCCTTCTTCTCGAGATAATATTCGTAATTTCCTTTGTGATGATAGAGCTTGCCATAGTCCAGTTCCAGGATATGATTACAAACACGGTCCAGGAAATACCGATCGTGAGTCACCATCAATAAGGTCATTTTACTCTTGGCCAGATACTGCTCCAGCCACTCGATCATCTCCACATCCAGGTGGTTGGTGGGCTCATCGAGGATCAGCAGGTCTGGTTCATCCAGAAGTACAAAAGCCAGGGCCACTCGCTTTCGCTCCCCACCCGACAGTGAACTGATCGATTGATCCAGGTCGTGGATGTTCAAAGCACTGAGTATTTGCTCCATTTGCTGTTCCACATCCCATGCTTCAGCTGCATCCATGGCAGCAGAGGCTTTTTCGAACTGTTTTTGTGTTTGGGCATTGAAGTTTTCAGCCTGAGCATGGACAGCCTTTTCGTACCTTTGTACTACTTTGATCTTATCAGAATCGCCATGGGCTATGAACTCATTGATGGTCATATTTTCATCAAGGTCAGGTTCCTGTGCCAGGTAACCGACCTGAATGCCCTTTTGGGTCATGACCTTTCCTGAATCAGGTTCCATCTCTCCGGCCAGGATCTTCAATAAGGTGGATTTTCCGGTTCCGTTTGGAGCGATGAGTGCTGTTTTATCACCCTGAGAAATGCCGAAGGTCAGATCTTCAAATAATGGTTTGATCCCAAAAGTCTTGGAAAGATTTTCAGTGGAAAGGTAGGTCATGTATTATTGATTGTGCGGCTCTGCTGATGAAAAGTTAAAATAAGGAATATCACGGAACATTTAAGGTAAATGGTACCCAAAATTTTTGGATTGAAACTGACCGGCTATCTGTTTAAGGTGTTGGACATCAATGGATATGAATGTGAATTTTAATATACCTCCTAAAAGATTGAATCAAGACGGTGAAGAACGCTCGGTAGGATTCGAGTTTGAATTCACCGGTGTGGAAATGAAAGATGCCGCGGAGATGATCACTGAGTTATACGGAGGACAGGTTGAGCAGATAAGTGGCTATGAATACAAAGTTAATAACACTGAATTTGGTGAGTTTTCACTGGAATTGGATGCCAGTCTGTTTTTAAATAAAAAATATGAGAAGGTCCTGAAAACGGTGGGGCTGAACGTCGATAAACTGAAAAACAAGGATAAGCTTGAAGAAGCTCTGCGGGATATGGCTTCAACTGTAGTACCATTTGAGATCATTACACCACCGATCAAACTATCCAACTTAAGCAGGTTAAATGATCTGGTAGACCGATTGCGGGATTGGAAGGCAAAGGGAACAGGAGATTCGTTTTTCTACGCTTTTGGCCTGCATTTGAATCCTGAGGTGCCGGAGTTAAGTGCAGGCAGTTTTCTGCGGCACCTTAAGGCGTACGTGATGCTGGATGCCTGGATCCGCAAAGATGCTGATGTAAATATTTCAAGAAAATTAACGCCTTATATCAATGAATATGAAATGGATTATATCCGGTTTATTCTTCGTGAGGACTATCAGCCCGAGATCAAAGAGTTGATAAGGGATTATTTTACATTCAAAAATTCAAGAAATCGCCCTTTGGACATGCTGCCTGTATTCATGTTTGTGGAAAAAGAGTTTACTTCGGGTTTGATGAAGGAAGAGCTTACCTCTGCGCGACCAACCTTCCATTTCCGACTTCCCAATTGTTCTTTAGGTGATGAGTCCTGGTCATTGGGGGCTGAGTGGAACAGATGGGTATTGGTGGAAAAGATGGCTGATGATGAACAGGCTCTTGATCAATATTCCAGAGCATTTTTAAACATGGATGATAAGTCTGTTTTCAGTATGAAAAAGAAATGGGTTAAGCTGATGGATAGGTGGGTGCAGAATGTTGCGTAAAAGACCGGTTATTGGAGTTACAGGGCCGGATGAAGGGGCGGCAGGAGCCTGGTTATTTACAGCCATATCGATCAGGTTAGCCGGAGGAAAGCCCCTTCGGATCACCCCGGAAAAACCAAAGGTGATAGAGGATCTGGATGGGCTCATTCTGGGCGGTGGAGCTGACGTAGAACCTATGAAATATGGGCAACAGCGTATAGAAAGAGCGGTATTGGTGCGCAATAAAAGAACCATATTTGAATGGTTACTTTCTATCATATTCTTTCCGGTATATTGGCTGGCTCGTTATTTTCAACACACCAAACGTTCTCCCATCGACCCAAAGCGGGATGATCTGGAATTCAAGCTACTTGGTCAGGCTATTGAAAGAGAGCTTCCGGTATTGGGTATTTGCCGGGGTATGCAGCTGATGAATGTGCATTTCAATGGGACCTTGCACCAGGATATTCGGGGCTTTTACGGAGAGAAATCACAGGTATCATCTATCTTTCCCAAAAAGCGAGTATTGATCAAAGATGACAGCAAACTTTGTGAGATCCTGAAAACGGATGTTTGTAATGTAAATGCCTTGCACAATCAGGCGATCGATAAGCCGGGTGAGGGACTAGAGATCGTGGCACGTGAAATGAATACGGAAGTCAGGCAGGCTATTGAGCATTCGGAGTATCCTTTTGTGATCGGGGTGCAGTGGCATCCCGAGTATCTGATTCAGATAGCCCGCCAGCGCAATATCTTTAAGAAGCTTGTTAAGACAGCCAAACGGGCAGAATGAACAAATATCAATACAAGATCCGTGTCTTAATAGTATGCTTCACATTATTAAGCTCGTTGAGAACTTCATCGTTGTAATCCTTATCGATATCCAGGACCACATAGCCGATATATTCATTGGTCTTCAGGTACTGCCCTAGAATATTGATGTCCATATCAGAGAGGCAGCTATTTATCTCAGAAAGCACCCCCGGTTTATTCTCATGGATATGTAAAATACGGTGAGCATCTTTCTGAACCGGCAGGTTGAGTGGTGGAACCGTGTGTGAATCTACCGTGGTACCATTATCGATCAGTTTGATGAGTTTGGTGGAGACATCGAGACCAATATTATATTGAGCTTCCAGGGTTGATCCTCCAATATGAGGTGTCAGGATAACGTTTGGTAAATTTTGCAGCTCAGAGGTAAATTTTTCTCCTTTCGATTCCGGCTCCTCCGGATAAACGTCGATACCTGCTCCTGCAATATGACCGGATCCGATCGCTTCTTTCAGAGCATGGATATCAACAACGGATCCTCGTGCCAGGTTCAAAAGAATGCTTTTTTCCTTCATTTCAGCCAATTCCTTTTCACCGATCATCATGTAGGTATCGGGAGTGGCAGGAACATGTAAGGTTACAATATCGGAAATTGAAAGCAGTTCTTTCAGGGAGTCAACCCGGGTAGCGTTACCCATGGGTAGTTTGGGCTCAATGTCGTAGTAGAATACATCCATTCCCATATTCTCTGCCAATACAGAGACCTGAGAGCCAATATGCCCATACCCAATGATACCTATCTTTTTACCGCGAACCTCATAACTTTCATTCGCATCCTTAAGCCAAACACCTTCGTGAGCCTTTTTATCGCGGAGCGGGATCCGGCGCATCAACATGATAGATTCAGCGATCACAAGCTCTGCCACCGATCGCGTGTTTGAATACGGAGAATTAAATACCGTGATGCCGTCGAGAGTCGCAGCTTTGAGGTCAACCTGGTTAGTGCCTATGCAAAAGCATCCAATTGCTTTGAGTTTTGAGGCTTTATTGATCACCTTTTCGGTGATATGAGTCTTGGAGCGTATGCCTATCAGCTGTACATCTTCGATCTTTTCAAGAAGCTCCTCTTCACTAAAGGCAACATCGTGCGTTTCAACATTGTGAAATCCATTCTGATTGAAGTTTTCAAGAGCTTTGGGGTGAATGCCTTCTAATAATAGTACTTTGATCTGATCTTTAGGGTAGGAGAGGTCGTCGATTTCTTGCGGCATATTTAAGTTGTGAAAAATTGTTTGTGAGTGAGTAGCTTTAATGTACTAAAGATTTAGGTTTTCGATAAGTGGTTATTACAATTGTTGTATCAAAGTATTGGCATATCGTGAAACATAAATTGATAGAGATCGAATAAAACCGGGTAATTAATTTCTTAGGGCAGGCAACAGAGGAAGCCAAATGCTTGCTTCATTATTAATAATAATAGGATAGGGTTATGAAACGATGCTTATCGATACTAATTGGTGTATTTATTCTTTCAATGCATGCAGTGGCTCAGGATACTACTTTGTTGAGTCAGGGGGAAGAGCTGAATAGAACTTTGACAAAAGGCAGTGAGCATAATTATACGCTTGCGTTAGATAAAGATATGTTTGTGTTTGGTCACGCTGATCAGAAAACTGTGGATGTGGTCATAAAGATCACGGGTCCGGATGGAAAATTGATCGGGCAGTTTGACAGCCCGGCACGAGGAAAAGAGTCATTTCGGTTTACTACAGAAAAAGAAGGATCTTATGTGATTCATATCACGCCATTTGAAGAAGGTGAGGGTGATTATTCAATTCTGGTTCCCGTGATTGAACCGGTTGCGGATACTCCGGATGGAAAGGTAGACCAAATGATGTCAGAGTATTCCGGTGAGGTTCCGGGTGCCGCAGTGATGGTGCTGCAGGATGGAGAGATTTTGTTACAACGATCATATGGTATGGCTAACCTGGCCTATGATGAGAAAATGGGTGAAGAAACGGTCCATAATATCGGGTCAACGTCAAAGCAGTTTTTAACCTTCGGATTGCTGCTGCTGGAGAAACAGGGAAAGTTATCACTGGATGATGATGTAAGGGAATACATTCCGGAACTGCCTGAATTTGAGCACGCAGTGACGTTACGGCATTTGGTAAATCATACCAGTGGATACCGTGAATTTCTGAACCTGATGGCCATGACAGGGCAAAACATGAGCCAGAATTTATCGCAGGAGAAGGTCATAGAGTTGGTTCAAAATCAGCCTGAACTGCAAAATGAACCGGGCGCTGAGTTCAATTACAATAACACCGGTTACGTGCTTATGACGGAAGTGATCGAACGAGTGACAGAAATTGATTTTCCAACCTGGATGAAAAAGAATGTGTTTGAACCGATCGGTATGGATCATACCGTGGTGAGAAAAGATCCATATCAAATTGTTGAGAACCGCTCTCTGGGGTATACCTATTCAGAAGACGGTGGATTTCAGGAAGTGACCGACCTGGGTGGCGGTGCCGGGGCAGGTGGAATTCATTCAACGATGGGTGACCTCAAAAAATGGATCGATAATCTGTTGGAGCCGACTGTGGGCACTAAAGAGATGGTTAAAGAAATGTCCACCTCGTTCAAACTGAATAATGGAGCAGAAACCGGTTATGGTCTGGGGTTATTTGTAGAAGATTATAAAGGCCTGCAGCGTATTCAACATGGGGGAGCCGATGTCGCTCACCGCTCTATGCTGATGATTTTTCCGGAGATCAACGGAGCGGTAGTGACACAAAGCAATTTCTCAAGTTTTGACGGTAACATAGCTAATAAGGTTGCAGACATTTATTTTTCAACCTACTTAGAAGAAGAAAATGAAGGGGAAGAAGCAGCTGAGGGAGAGATGACTGCCTTTGAATACGATCCGGAAGAATTTGAGCTACTGACGGGCCGGTACGAATTAAGTATTATGCCGGGCTTTGTATTGACCTTTGAAAGAGATGGGGACAGATTATATACTCAAGCCACGAATCAGCCGGAGGTCAATATCACAGCCACCAGTGACTCAACCTTTAGCCTGGTTGGGGTAAACGCATCCATTACATTTCACAGGAACGAAGATGGAACAGCTGATTCTTTGACACTTCATCAGAATGGAAATCATATTGCGAAAAAGATCAAATTTGAACCTACTCCTGAAGAGCTGAGATCCTATGAAGGACGTTACTTCAGTGAAGAAATTGATACCATCTACGATGTAGTAATGGAAGACAGCACCCTGTCTATGAAAACCTTCCTGATCGAGGAAAAGATGCCACTGCAGGCAACGACCAAAGATAAATTCAGCTCGGGATTCCCCATTGCTGAGGTAAAGTTTGTTCGGGATGAAAGCGGTAATATCACCGGCTTTGAAGCCTCCAATGGTCGAACAAGAGGAGTCTTTTTCGAAAAGTGGGATAAGCCATAATTAATGCTATAACCCCATTACAGGGCGGTACAAAGTTATCGGCCCTGTACTCTTTTTCTTAGGGTCATTTCAGTTTTATACTGTTTGTTATCGCGGATAAGGTGTAATTCCATTTGTTCACCTTCCTCATATTCTCGCATGAGGGCCCAGGCGTGCATTTCACTGGTAACCCGTTCATCACCGATCTGAACGATCACATCTCCGGGCATAACCCCACTTTCATAAGCCGGACCGCTTTTATTCACTTCGGTGATAAATAATCCCAATACCCTGGGAATCCCCGGATACTGCATAATGAGCTGTCGTGTAACAGGAACAAACTTCATGCCCGGGTCATAATCCAGTGATACGCTTCCGGACTCTCTCAATTGAGAGATTATTTTTTGAACACGATTGCTTGGGATAGCAAAACCAAGGCCTACAAAACCACTGCTGGTGCCACCCGTAAAAATAAAAGTATTCACTCCCATTACTTCCCCGTTACTGTTGATCAGTGGGCCACCTGAGTTACCGCGGTTAATGGCAGCGTCAGTTTGTATCATTTCAACATATACGCGAGGATCCTGAGGGTCAGGTCTGAAATCACGTTCTTTAGCACTTACTACACCCACGGTAACAGAAGGCTGGCCGTCGGCAAAAAGCCCGAATGGGTTACCCATGGCAATACTCCACTCGCCTACCATGATGTTATCCGAATCTGCGAATTTAACATAGGGGTAGGTTCTGCTATCATCTTTGATCTTTAGCAAAGAGAGATCAGCTAGTTCATCAGATCCCAGTAATTCAGCCTCATAGCTGTTGCCATCAGAAAGGGCCACCATGATCGTTTTTGAATTCTTGCTGGCTACGTGCTCGTTGGTGACGATCAACCCATCTTCACTGATGATAAAACCGGACCCAACACTCTGTACTTCACGTTGAATAGGGACATCAAAATAGCGGAAAAAGAAAGAGTCGAATTCCCGGGTATACCCGCGCTGAAGCTCAGTGACTGTGATACTGACAATTGCCGGGCCTGCTTTCTGGACAGCATTGGTAATGGCATTACGTCGCGAGTCATCAACTGCTATTTGGGGTGTGCCTTCATCAGATTCAGCCGGAACTTTGGCAGGTTGCTCAATAGCAACTGGGTCATTGGTTTCAACCGGAACCGGTTTATCAATTTCTGCAGGTTCACTATTTGAACAAGAGTTAAAAACCAAAAGGCATAAAATGAAAATGCTATGTTTGATCATGGATGTCAGTTAAATCAGTTTTTAAGAATAAGATCAGGATATTACAAACGAGAAAAACCTATTTGAATTGCCATAAAGGTGATAAAACCCTAAAGATCGTTGTATAGCCGCCACAGTGTGGTGCCAAGTTGCATCATCATGAGACTGGTTAGCTTGTATTCATGTGAGGTAAATACTTTTTTGCGCTTTATAACCACATAACCGAACAGGGGTGTTTTAGGGGGGATCTTCATTTTATGTTTAATAAGGTCCTTTTCTGTCAGTGCAAACAAAGGAATGCCCATTTCTGCCGGTAATCCTTCTTCTTCGGAAAGTTCAGGAAGAATACCTTTATCCGAATTGAATACATTATTGACCAGATAGGGGCGCTTCTGTTCCATAACAAGCTTGAAAGTCGGTTCTTCTTTCAGATCCTTAGGCCCATACTTCCTTGGAAGCTGAATGCCATTAGCGAGTAGCATCTGAACATTGTCTTCATTGATGGTCCAGAAAGAGAGATGATCAGCTTCCAGTTTATTGAAGATGATCTTACAAAGCTTTTGTGAGGTGGTTACAAAATCACCTGAAGAAACCTCAAATAGCACGCTTTTAGCGATCTCTTTCTTATCAAGCTCAAGTTTTTCAGGTAATTCGGGGATATCCACATTTGCCACAAGTTTAACCCGGATACGGTTGAGCAATGCATCACGATCTGAGTTAAAGAGTGATTTATCTATGAAATCAGCAGCGCCAAGTCCAAGCGCTTTCTGTTCCTTATCAACAGTAGGCAGGCTGGTCATGATCAAGACCGGTATGCGTTGCCGCTCTGCATCGGCCATCAGGGCCTCAAGAAATTCAAGTCCGCTCATGCCCGGCATGTGAATGTCTGTCAAAATAAAATGGATCTTTTCTTCTGCCAGCTTATTGATTCCTTCCTGTGCTGTATTTGCATTGATGATATTATAATCAGAGCCAAGCAAGCTTTTCAGCATGATATGCATGGCCGGGTCATCATCAATGATCAAAAGGGTATATTCTTTATCCATCTGTCAGTATTTACATTGATCAGGAAAATGTAATTCAGTGCACATAATATACAGTGGTACTTACAATTGTTCAGCACCAACAGCAATGACGTCACCAATAGCATCATTCAGGGAACCTTCATAATAAGCCCCGGCAGCTTTTTGGTGCCCGCCACCATTAAAATTTCTGGCCCATTTATTTACATCAATATCATCACTCTGAGATCTGAGGCTCAGTTTTACTCGTCCTTCATCATCTTCCCGGAAAAGTACGCAGGCCTGTACACCTTCCACACTCAGGGGATATTGAACAAATCCTTCGGTATCCTCGCTGGTGGTATCTGTCTCATTAAACATTTGCTGGGTGATCGTTATAGAGGCGAACTTTCCATTCTCATGTAAGGTGATGGTATCCAGGGCCCGACTCAATAATTTCAATTGCCGAAGTGGACGTGAGGAATAGATCCGTTCTGCGATCATGTTAGGGGTGAATTTTCCGCGTTCCAGCAGGTCAGCTGCAGCATACATGGTGGCCGGTTTTACGCTGTCAAATTGAAATGATCCGGTATCCGTTACTATGCCAAGGTACATAGCTTTGGCTGATCGCTCATCGATCTGATCCGCATCATGTTCAGCGAATAAATGATAGATCAATTCACAAGTGGAAGAGGCCCCAACCACCGAGATCGGTTCCTCAAATATATCATCCGGATCAGGATGATGGTCGATCATGTATATAGGTTTGTCAGTTTTGAGAGTCGACTCAGCTGCATTCCCAAAACGGTGAAGGGCGTTACCATCCACAAGTATAAATGCATCGAATTCGGAAAGGTCTTTTCCTTTTGGTTTAGTGATAGGAAAGTGATCCAGAAGCCAGGTCATATTTTTAGGAATATCATCCTCATTAAAGGCTGAGACCTCAATGCCATTTTTTTTCAGCCAAAGCGACAGAGCGACTTGTGATCCGAGACAATCCCCATCCGGTCTGAGATGTGAAAAAATGGCTACTTTATCGTGTTGTAATACTTTTGAAATAAATTCTTTAAACATATGTTCTCCTTGCTTCAAAAATAGGCGAAGATTGGCACAAATCCATGTATTTTAAGGCAAATTGAAAGATTAGCATATATCAGAAACAGTATGCATGCAGTTATAGTCAGTAACGGTTTTCCGCCTCCCAAAGATCTGTTGAGAGATGAAATCGAACATACCGAGTTGTTGATCGGTGCAGACGGTGGCAGCAGAACTATATTAAAACATGGTTTTACTCCCGATGTGGTGATAGGTGACCTTGACAGTTTTGAAGCTCCGGAAAGCCCAACCTTTAAGGTGATCCATAAACCGGATCAGGAAACCAATGACCTGGAAAAAGCTTTGAACTATGCGTTGGAGCAAGGGGTGAAAATTTGTACGGTATTAGGTGCTTTTGGCTTTCGGATGGACCATTCCGTTAAGAACCTTTCTGTCCTGAATAAGTTTCACGATTCATTCCAGCAACTCATTTTCAGGGATGAGGTGTTTGATGCTATCCTGGTAAAGAATGAGTTTTCAACACGATTACCCGTAGGTAATATAGTATCGCTATTTCCTGTGTCGGGTGAGGTTACGGGTATTCAGACCGAAGGACTTAAATTTCCCCTCGATAAGGAAAGCCTTAAGAACGGAGTCCGGGACGGTACCTCTAATGAGACCATATCAGATGAATTTTCAGTTCGTATCGCAACCGGCGAGCTCGTGGTCTTTTATGAGCGATAAATGGTCTTGATCACCCGGCTATTTAACTTTAAAGAGCCGATTTACGTTGAATCCGAACCTAAATTCCCGGTCAAAGAAATTACCGTTTTGCCCGGCAATGATATACGGTTCATGCAGCGCCCGTGAGGTCGTAAAGAACATCTGGAACACATGCCCGCCTGTCTCTATATCGATACCAATGGCTAAATTGTGATCAACTCCCTCAACAATACCAAGGTCCGGGACATATTGAAATGAAAGGGCGGTGCGTGGTTTTATCTTATAGCGTCCGGAAAAAGCCGTTGAAAAATAGGTGTTTTCAGTAGGATTTGAGATGCTGAGTTCCGGCCCTACTCTGTTAAAATGAGCCAGAATAGGACTGACCTGCAAGCTCAGGTCCGAGGAGAATTTTCTGGCTATAGGAACTGAAAGAGAATAGTTCAATCGGTCCAAAAACAAATACTCTTCATCCACAAAGCTTAGGTCTGAGGAGTTAACTCCAACTACCGGGATCACAGAAACTGAAACAGGCATGCCTCCACCAGCCTTTTGACGTAATGCTGAGATCCGTGCTCCCAGATCGATCACTTTATCCATACTTGAGCGTCCGAGAACCATTGAGAAATTATCATCGACCCCGTATTCAAAGCTGAACCGAACATTGGCTCCCTGATCAATGCCCCATAGATTTCTGGGGCCGGTCTTAACTTCACCGAAAGTATGCATGATGGAGTAATGAAGTTCACCTTTTGAAACCTGATGTACGGTATACAAGTTGATGTTTCGTGGAGCCATAAATGTAAGTTCAACTTCAGGTTCCTCTACAACACGTTCACGCTCCAGTTGTGCATGCAGTGTGATAAAGGGCATTAGGCATAAATAGAAAAAGGTCAGTAAACCAATATTTGCTATGTATTTATTTGATCTAATCATTTTCAGGTTTCAATAAGATTGAGATGTTGATACGTTGTTCTTCAGCCAGTTCATAAAAGGCGACACCGGGTCGGTCTATGTTGAAATCTTTTAGCAGTATTTGCCATTCGGCATTTACCATCAATCCTTCCGCTGTTGGCTCAATGGTGCCGGTAGCAGTCAGTTCTTTTGTGACACAATGAACCGTGAAATCGCCGGATACGGTAATATCCTGTTCCTCTTTCAGCTCAGGATCGAAAGGAGAATCAAGCTGCCCGGTGAATTCTGCGAACGGGCAATCTTCTGTTTCAAGATAACTTTCACGCATATGGCTGTTTCGTAGCTTGATACCCGTGTCTAAGGTGTTGAGGTCCAGGTAGAAATCAACCAGGTTCTTTTCCACATCAATAAGTCCGGTCAAGTGTTCGCTTACACCTTTGAATTCAAGCAATGGAGCATTGGAGATGAACTCTGCTTGCCCTTCCTTCCCAATATAACTTTGTGCATGTGTGGTAATAGAAAGTCCGCCTATAATTAATGTGAATAATAAAAGGATAAGAAGTTTCTGCATAATGATTATTTAACTATAGTTACAATGTTGACATCCCGTGTTACACTGTACTCTTCAAGGTCTTGTGTTGCAGGCCCTTTTGTGACTCTGCCGGAGGTATCAAATTTTGACAAATGGCAATTACATATGAATTCATTGTTGTTGAAGTCCCAGCTATCACTGCATTGGGCATGTGTACAAACACTGGTAAAGGCCCGGATCATATCCCCATCCACATTAACAACGAGTGTGTTAACTTGATTTATTAGCAGCCAGCCCCCGGCACTTCTCAAACCTGCTACCTCAGACTGTTCAAGATCTATAGTGATGGTGTTTCCTTCAACCTGTATGGCTTCACCCGGTTCCTCTACAGGCTCAGGTTCGCTCCCCGTAACTTTGCTGGTACATCCAAAAAATCCAATGCCAAGTGTGGCAAAAAGGGCTGTTGAGCCGGCGGTTCTCAAAAAATCTTTTCTTGTCACTGTTCCGGTTGGTCGTTTATCATCCATAATTCATAGGTGTTTTTGTCAATATTTAATCATAAAGAGTAAGGTGTTCAGTGATTATTACGAAATAAATAGATAATCGGATGGGCAAAAACGATGATTATTATTTTTTTAGATAAATGATTATTCTTTTTGACTGTTGAAACACTCAGATAGAATCTGGTGTTTATGCCATCCAACCAGAAATTATTTACGTATTAAAAGGCAGAAGTGATCCTATACTACTTTTTCTTGTTAATCGGATTTGCTGCTCGTTCACCTGAAAAGGAGAGAGAGTGGATGCGTCGCCTGCAAAAAGGGGATAAGTCGGCTTTGGGCAATATCTACGATGCCTATAATAAATTGGTATATGGTCTTATTTACACCATTCTGAAAGGAAAAGAAGAATCAGAAGATTGTTTACAGGAAGTATTCGTTCAGCTATGGGAAAAAGCAGACCAGTTTGATCCTTCAAGAGGTAACCTTTATAGTTTTTTACTGACCATGGCCAGAAATAAAGCCATCGACGTCACGCGTTCAAGAGATTATAAAGACAGTAAAAAGGAAGACCATATAATAAATGATTTTACGTTGACTCCTGAAAGTAAATACAACAATCCACATGAAGATCTGGAACTGAATGAAAGGGCCGGGATGGTCAGGCAGGCACTAAAACGATTGAGTGAAAAAGAACGTGAAGTTTTACATGTGGCATATTTTAATGGCATGACACAGTCTGAAATTTCAAGTAAATTTGATATACCCCTGGGAACCGTCAAATACCGTATGCGGCAGGGCATGATAAAGTTAAAAGATCTATTGGCATCCGGAATTAATGAGTGATAAGGAACTACATAACGATTTTGAGTCTCTTAGCGCGGGCTATGTACTTGGTGCCCTCAGTGAGGAGGATCGGCTTCAGTTTCTGGAAATGCTTGAGAATGCCACTCGGGAACAGAAAGCGTTTTACAAAGAGATGCAGCAGGCAGGAAGTGAATTGGCCCTGACGGTTGAGCCCAGGTCTCCAGATCCAGATGTCCGGAACCGGATCATGGAAGCCATTGATGGGAAAGAAAATAATAATGATACATCCGGATCACCCCGAATCATTCCATTGAGTTTTTATCGTGCTGCTGCCGCTATACTGCTCATGGTATTCCTTGGGCTAGCCTATTACAGTTTTGAATTGAATCAAACGGTTGAGCAACAGGAAACCACGATCACCCAGCTTAAAGATGATCTGGAGAGGCAGGAACAGTTTCTGGATGTACTTGCAGCAAGAGAAGTGAATTTAGTGATCATGGGGGGATTGGCGCCCAGTCCGGATGGATATGGTAAGATCTTATGGGATTCTAACGAGAACCGTGCAGTTCTGCAATTAGCCAATCTGCCCGCTCCTCCCGGCGACAAAGACTATCAGCTTTGGTTGATCAAGGATGGAGGCAACCCTATCAGTGCGGGTGTCTTTAGCTTTGATGAACCGCGGTCAGACCTCTTTTTTAAAGTTGAACATTTGGATGAAGCCCCTTCTCCACTTGAAAATACATTTGCAGTGACGCTGGAGCCAAAAGGCGGGGTTCCCCAGCCTACAGGCGACATGTACCTTGTTGGTCAGCAGCAATAAAAACATCTCTGAGGCTATATTAGAGGTGTGATCGCTTCCTTCTTTTTTTAACGGATCAGAATCTTTAAAAAAAATCCAATCCACCTGGAAAGTTACTTCGTACTACATGGTGAAAAGCCGGTATAACAGTTTGATCTGTTATGAGGCGTAAGAAAACTAATATTCATTAAACAATTGATACCATGGATTACGAAAAGATACTAACGTTTAAATGGGCTGCTATTCTGGCTGTCTTCGCTGTCACCTTATTCAGCGCATGCAGTGATGATTCCTCAGTTATGGCACCACAGGAATTACAAAGTGAGACCTTTACCTATGAGTTCAACGAAGGTCAGTTATTAGGTGATGTCTCCACTGCCTACAGAGGAGAACATGGTCGCAACCTGCGTGCTGAGATCATGATCGAAGAGATGGAAAGCGGGAACGCATCCGTTACCGTAAATTTATTCAATACCATTGATGGTGAAAGCTATCCGGTACATGCTCATGATGCAGCAGATCCTAATTCAACGCCCAACGGAACGCCATATAACGAGACTCCAAATGGTAATATCTTTGCTCAGGCTCTGATGGGGAATGGCGGTGAAGTAAGTGCAACCAATGAATCAACTCTAACCTTTGATGAGTTGGTAAACCAGTATGAGGGTTTCTTTGTGGTACATGATCCTACTCAGGACATCACCACCACAGACCTGACCACATATCTCGTGTTAGGTAGTTTTGGACAATCACTGGGTGCAGGAGAGCAACAAACACGTATGCAATCATTTGAATACAGCTTTAATGAAGGTCAATTGCTTGACGATCCAAATACTGCGTATGAAGGACAGCACAGCAGGGACCTTTCAGCAACTATGATGGTTGAAGAACTCCTGAACGGTAAAGCGAGAATCACAGTGACACTGGAAAATACCATTGATGGTGAAAGCTATCCAGTACACTCTCACGATGCGGCGGATCCAAATACCACACCAAACGGGACCCCATATAATGAAACACCAAACAGCGATATCCTGGCTAATGTAGTTAATGGTACCGGTGGTTCAGCCAGTGTGACGGTTGAAACGGAAGAAACAGAATACTTGCAGCTCATCAATGAATATGATGGCTTTTTCGTAGTACATGATCCGCTTCAGGCGATCACAACTACTGATGTAACCACATATTTGGTATTAGGAAAAACTGCAAGGTAGATCCAGCTAAATAGTGTGATTTCATGGAGTCGGGGAAAAGTTCCCCGGCTTTTTTTATGGGCTCAATTATTTTGAAAGTTGTCAGGTAGCAGGTACCGTTGTGGAGGACTGAGCTTTTCTCTTTTCTTGTTCATTTTCCATAGATTTTTTCCAGGCAATATAACCCGCAAAGGCAATGGCAGTAAATACCAGAAACTGAAAACTGGTCAGTACCAGTCCTTTATAAAAATAAAGTGGAATGGAAATGAGGTCTGTAATGATCCATGCCACCCAGCTTTCCAGTTTTTTTCGGGCCATCAGGAACATTCCCAGGATAGCAAAACAGGTTGTCAGCGAATCCCAGAATGCGACATCACTGTCAGTAAAGGTAGAAAGTACATAATACAGAATACTGAATGAACCGATTGTCAAAGCAACGGAAAACAAATTCTCATTACGTGAATTCATAGTTACCGGTACCTGTTCCCGGGAATCACTTTTCGGGTGGATCCAATAATACCAGCCATACACACTGACCACAAAGTAGTAGAAATTCACTCCCATGTCGGCATACAACTTATATTGGAAAGCGATGTACACATAGATGAGTACACTAACAATTCCGGTAGGGTAAACCAGGATATTTTCCTTCATTGAATACCAAACACTGGCTAACCCCGTAGCCACAGCTATCCATTCAAGCAAAGTTGTATTAATAACTCCGGTTATGATGCCGTCAAAGATGTAATCCAAAAATTCCATAGTGATTATTGCGGGAAATTCAGCCGTGAAGATAACAAGTGCAGGAGAGAGTTGAACATAAAACCCGACGATATTTTAAAGTCAGGGAGAGTTGGGGGGAATCATAGAAAAAAGAGCCCATTTACCAGATGGATCGGTGCATCGACCTTCGAAGGTCCCGGTTTCTGATTTTGCCAGCTTACAGGTCAAAGTTACCCCTTCCTCAGGTTCATTGAATGAATAGAAAAGGGAATCATTTTTTATATGTGGATCCATTGTTTGAATGGGTTGCCCACCCGGTCCTTTGAGTTCGATCCCAAGCTCATTATTAGTGTATTGAACATTATAACTGACCTCATTTTTCATATCCGGGTGATTCATAGGCGTCAGATAACCGGTCCATGTTCCCTGCGGTATTGGTTTTGAACCCGGTGAGTTGCAGGAAAAGATTAGCAATGCTGTGGCGAGTAAAAGCAAGTGTTTCATTATAGGGATTTGATATTATAGATATTTAGGGAGTTTCTCTGTCAATTATTTTGCCATCCAATAACTGGATCTGCCGGTCTGTTTCAGATGAAAAAGAATCATCGTGTGTTACCATAAGAATGGTTTGGTCAAACTCACGGGTCAGGTTCTTAAGCATGTCAAATACCACCTTCGCATTCTTAGAATCAAGATTACCGGTTGGTTCATCACAAAATACGATGCGCGGTTCGTTGATCAGCGCGCGTGCTACAGAAACACGCTGTTGCTGCCCACCGGAAAGGCGGTTTACCTTTTTTGAGGCTTGGTCAGCAATACCCAGGAGGTCAAGTTTCTGCATAGCTTTTTCTTCCAGCTCTTCATGAGTATGTTCCCCAAGCTTAAGGCCGGGAAGCATGACGTTGTCAAGAGCCGTAAAGTCGGCCAACAGATAATGGAACTGAAAAATAAAACCAATGGACTTATTTCTAAGGTGCGCCAACTTCTGATTGGTGAGTGTCTTAAGCTCAATATCATTGAACAGGACTTCTCCCTCATATTCACGATCAAGGGAAGATATAGCATAGAGGAGGGTAGATTTCCCGCTTCCGGAGGGACCAACAATAGAAACAAATTCACCGGAGTAGATCGACAGGTTGATATCCTTCAGCACGTGAAATTCCACGGGTTTGTGAAAGTATTTATTCAGGTGTTTGGCTTCTAATACTTTTTTCATGGTCACTGTGATCTGATGATATTGATCGGGTCGATCTTAGAAGCTTTTCTGGCCGGCAGATAACCTGCAATTCCGGTAGCCACCAGGCCAAAGATGAAAGCCAGTAGATAAAAAGCCGGGTCAAAATTGATATTCAGGTATTCAGAAGAAACAAAGCCTTCAATATTGGTCGGAATGATGGAGGTGATCCATGAGATCACAAACCCTATCATTAATCCTATCAATCCACCTAAAAAACCAATGATCAGTGCTTCCAAAAGGAATACATTTCTGATATCAACATCTGTATAACCTATGGATTTCAGAATGGCTATGTCATTCATCTTTTCATAGATCATCATAGAAAGGATATTGAAGATGCCAAAGCCTGAAACTAACAGGATAGAGATGATCACAAGATAGGTGACAATGTTCTGAATCCTGAACACGCTGAAAATACCTTCGTTGGCTTGTTTCCAGTCTTCGGCGGTGTATCCAAATCGGGATTGAAACTCACGGGCAAGCACCCCGGCCTTATCGACATCTTCAAGTTTGATATTAATGTCTGTAATGTAGCTTCCGGTCACATTCATAAGTTTTTGTGTATTCCGGATGCTGCTGTAGGCCCGATTGTTATCAAGATCCCTTAAGCCGGTGTCCAGTATGCCAACCACTTTCATCTGCAAGGCAACCCCACCCGGTGAGACCACCGTGATATTATCATTCAATATGGCACCCAGGGATTCTGCCAATCCGGAACCAAGTATGATCCCGTTATTCACAGTCTCAAGCCTGATAATTGAGCCGCTGACCATATCCGGTTCCAGATCAAAAAGCCGGTTCTCCTTGCGAATATTGACTCCATTGATGAAACCCGAAACATCCGCCACACCCAGTTTCAGGATTGCCTGGGTACTCAGGCTTGGAGAAACCCCGGTTACTTCTGGGTAAGACTCCAGGATCTCCACGATCTGCAGGCCGCGCTTAAGCTTTGGCAGCTCATTTTTACTTTTGATGTTTGGGACTGAGATCCAGGTTTTATCTGCATCGTAAACATCCAGGAGTACGGGAGGTGACTTCTGATTCTTATCCTGGTAGATGTGGATATGAGCCGTGGAGTTGATGGTCTTCTCAATAAAAAAATCTTGAAGTCCGGTGATCACCCCTGCCTGAAAGATGAATACCGTAATACCAAAGGTAACGCCCAGCATAGAAACGATGGTCTGCCGCTTTCGGCTGGTGAGATGCGTAATTACGATCTTTAGGATGGGAAAGCGGTTCATGATTCAGGTTTTAAAACGACATCGCCTTCTTCAAGTCCTGAGAGGATCTCAACATAATTCAGGTCACGGATCCCGGTTTCGATCCTTTTGAGGGAACCGTCTTCCATGATCACTTCATTGTTCTCATTGATGAATGTGATCGGAAGCACCAGCACACTGTCTTTTTCATTGATCACAATATTTGCCTCCAGTGCCATACCCGGATACATAGGGTGCTGCAAGGGGTCGATCGAGGCGATCACTTTAGCGGTACGTTCAATGGTATTGATCCGCGGATATATGAGACTAATAACTCCACTTAGCACTGTGTCTTCAATAGCATCCAGTTCGTAATATACCGGTTGGCCTTCTTTTACCATCACGATATCTGTTTCATCCACCTGAAGTTCGGTTTCAAAACGATCTGTGGCTCCGATCTCCATGATCGGGCGATTACCGGCAATAAGTTCTCCTTCTTCCGGTATGATATCGTAAACCTTTCCGTCAATAGCGGAAAGAATGGTGAAGTCGCCCGTCATGCTTTGTTGAGCAAGGAAGTTATTGCGGGCATTATCCAGTTCGATCTGCAAGCGTTCTTTAGTTTCCTGATACTTACTACTTGCTATCTGATAATTATTTTTTGAAGTCTGATATCGCAGCCTGATCCTATCCAGTTCAAGTTCAGAGCCAATGCCATCATTCCGAAGTTGTTGATAGCGTTCGTATTCAACAGAATCCTGCAAAAAAGTTGCCCGCGATATTTCAACTTGTTGGGAAAGCTGACTTAGGATGTCCGAACCATTATGGGCATTTTTTCGGGCCAGCTCTAACTGATTTCTGGCGATCTGCAGGTTGGCCTCATTGGGCTCATTTTTCAGTTTTACCAGTGGAAGGCCCGCCTCAACATCCTGACCTACACTCACTAAGATCTCATCAACAATTCCTGTGACCTTGCTGGTAACTTGATAATACCCGACCGGCATCACATTTCCCGAAGCATAAACACCCTGAACAAGATCCATCTTTTTGACCTGAACTTTTTCCTGTTCCGAGCAACCTGTGCCCGTGAAGATCATCAGTACGAGTATAAAGACAGTAGAGATCGGTCTCATAAAAACAAATTTATTGGTCTTTCTGATGGTGAAAGATACAGCTCCATTAGAATAAAAATTTACTGATTCTGAGTAATATTCAATTGAAATAAGGTGTGAAGCAGGATGGGGGTTTTGAGATATAATTTGTTGTATAACAAAAGAGGATCAATAAGGAAGGCTGATATATAACTTTCCAAGATCATTAAGTGCTCCGGAATCTGCTTCAAATAAATTGGTGAAACGGTCTTCAGCACCACGCCCTATGAACCATGCATATCTGAATACATCCTCTCTGCTTTCACAGATCTCTACCATGATCCGCATTTGTTCGGCTTGTTTGGCATACGAATTGATCTGAGGATTCCAATTGGCCATTTCAGTGATCCAGATCTGTTTACCATACTTTTCGAGACGGTCGAGTTGGGCTTCGAGTCCATAATCATACCAATGAAAAGCCAGGTAGTCGATAGTTGGGTCTTTTCCTCCATTTTCTGCTCGATAAGCCTCATAAAATGCATCCAGCCAAACGACAGGATCCCAATAATCCTGCATGGTTCCCCATGTCATGGCAGGACCTACCAGTTTCAAATCCCTGCCAAGTGAAGCCAGGTCGTTTATTACCTGTTCATAATATGACCATTCATGAGCTGCCTGGCTAGGTGTTTGATTAGCTTGATCGGTCAAATTAGGTTCATTCAAGACCAGCAAATATTCTATCTCAGGGTGATCCAGAATGTAGTTTTTTACCTTTTCGTAATCAGAGTTAGAATTGTGCCCCCATAGCATGGGGATAAACTCCATACGGTAATTATCATAAAAGTTGGAAGGAGCATCGGTTCTGTAATACCAGTTATACCACCAGCTTAGACCGGTTTCCAAAGCTCCCAGGTCAGCAGGATCAGTCAGGTTATAAGCGATCCCTCTTTTTGGGCTTTTTTCTTCAGTAGCGGGAGGAGAAGGGATGTCAATATCTTCAGTGGGACCTGCAATGTTTTTGTTACACCCACTCATTAAAGTTAAGAAACATAGAAGGATCAGTGTACTCAGGTACCCATTCATTTATAAAGCCTCTCTTAATATCTTATACATAAAAGAAGTTAGGATAACCAAAAGAAAAAAACGTGTTTATTTTTAGTTTTTGAAAAGTATGAGGATTGTAATTCTACTTTAAAACAGAAATGAACCAACAATTGTATGGGGTTACAAAATTGCAGATACTTAAAATCTATGTTTAATTTTCAATAAGTGTCAGACTCAATCTGCCAAATTGGTCATCTGAATCATTGGCGCCGATCTGATAGGTATATCGCCCATTTTCAAGAGGAGTTTCTCCGACATAATCGATCGGTTGTAGTGTGTAAGTGCTTCCATTTATTTGAAGTTCTACAAAGGCATACCTGTAGGCCTTCTCAAAGATGCGGTAATCCGTAAATTGTCCGGTTTCAAGGTCCCCGAAATTCACCTCATCTCCGGTGGTACTGACCCGGATATCCTGATAGGAATACGGGCTGACATTGGATAATCGAATATAGACTTGTGATAGGTTGTCATCTCCGGAAAGCAATGAACATCCGTTCAGTAGGGTAAGGATAGGAATGAGCAATAGAAAAGGTTTCATAAGGGCGTCTCACTTACTTTTTGGCTTTAAGTACTGTGACTAACGCTGGTATCAGTATTAATATTTGACCTGACGATGGGTAAATATTTTTGGTAGGTAAGGCATCGCCAGATCCACTCTAGTGGGCCGAATTTGAAATATGTCAGCCAGATCTTACTGTAAATTACCTGGAATATAAAGACTGCAATGGCCATAAGGAGTGTTTCAGATGGGCTGAAAGTTTCATACAAGCCAAGGCCAATGGATGAAAACAGAAAAAGACCGATCACACTTTGCATGATATAGTTTGTGAGTGCCATTCTCCCGGCATATTTCAGAGGCTGCAGAACCAATTTGAACCTGGTATTGAACCATAACCAGCCAATACCCCATAAATAGAAAAGCCCGGTTACCACATCAGATACCACCATTAATTTTATAAAATAAGGCCTGAAATCCTGGTAAAGATTTGTTTCCGGTAGTATAAATAAAAAAGCTATTCGATAGATATTGGCAATAACCGTTACGAGAAGAACAGGTCGTATGATCCGATCAATAAATTTTTCAAGGGAATCAAATACTTTAGTCTTTCCTAAATAGAGTCCCAAAAGGAACATTGAAAGGGCAATGGGGCCAAGGAATCCAAAAAGCATCGGGATATTAGACATATACTCGAGTAACCTAAGCTTAATGCCTTCAAGATATGTACCCTCACTGATAACTCTGTTAACTTCAGCTCCATCATACCCAATTAAATAACTTCCCGGTTCAAAGCTCATTAAGCTAAAGAGAACGCCAAACACCTGATCATAAAAAGGGAAGAGCAGAAAAAATAAAGAGAGAAACAGCAGGAGTTTATCTGACCGCGAGATCATGAAAGTCACAAGTAGACCAAGTAGTGCATATAAATTCAGCACATCCCCCGACCAGATAAATACAATATGAAAAGCACCGATCAGAAAAAGAATGAACATTCTTCTGGCGAAAAATGAAAAAGATAGATCACCTTTGTTTTTGAGTTTTAAGGCCTGCATGGATATACCCAATCCGAATAGAAGGGAAAAAATGGGAAAGAATTTAGTGTAAAAAAATAACTGTAAGGTTGTTTCAGCGATCTGATCGGTCGAAGAAGTCCATTGTTTAGCGAATTGATCCTGATTAAGGTAAGTGGAGTTCATTACCACAATGTTTACCACAAAGATCCCAAATATGGCGAACCCCCTGTAAACATCTAAAAGGTCAATTCTTTTTTTACTCCCGGTTGGCCGAATGGCAGTGGTATTTTCCAAGTGCTTTACTTATCTGATCTTATGGTTTGTATTCTTAAGCAGTCAAAGGTCAGTTTTTTAAAATTAATATGTTGTAAAAATCTCATAGAATGGGAAGAAATTCTTAGGGAGGCTGAAAGATATAGGGTCATTCAATTAGAGTGCGAATACAGAATGAATTAGTATTATAGTGTCACCAGTCAACCTGACAAATTCCGCCTCTGAATTGCATACTTTCGTCCGTATACTGGTGAAACTCGATGCGCACACCATTTGGATCTTCAGTCCATGATTGCCAGGTCTTATCCCCGCCAAGTACTTTTTCAGTGGCTTCAAATCCATTTGCACGCAGTTTTGATATAACCTGATCTATATCATCAGTTTCTATCGCCAGGTGATCGATATTTCCTACACCTTTGGGGTTTCCTTTAAAAACCTCAATGAAGGTTTTTTCGCCTAATTTGATGTAGAACCCAAATAAATCACCGTCTTTTTCGAAGGTGAAACCTTTCTCAAGGCTAAGTGCCTCACAGTAAAATCGTTCGGTTTCAGTAAGGTTGTCGGTATGAATACAGATATGGGCTAATCGGGTGATCATAGAGGGGATTTTTAATTGATTGCTTTAAAACCATACTAAAATAGAAATGTTCACAAAGAATTTAACTAACGATCGTAGTTTATTCTCGGTATGGAAAGTTGAAATGTTTCATAAGACATACCGAGAACACAGAAAGGTATTTGAACTGCAAAGTTTTAGTATTTTTAAGGTCTCAAACTCACTCATTTACAATTAATCTCACTCACTATGTACTTTAGTACAACAGACGATGGTATTGAACTTGAAAAAATCCAGAATGACCTCACGTTTTTACATAATTGTTATGTTGAAATGCTGCGTGATATCGGAGAAGTGCAGGTAGCTGATGCCATTGAGGAAGGCCATCATTCAAAAGCAGATTCTGAAAAGATCAGTAAGGCATTTTCATTATACTTTCAGTTCATCACTATTGTAGAGGAAAACGCTGCCGTTCAATTGCGCAGAAAGCTGGAAGATGAATATGGCCTGGCCCGTATCTCCGGGCTTTGGGGGAAGACCCTGCAGGATCTTAATGATCAAGAGATCTCAGGAAATGATATCCTGAATAAGCTTCCAAATATTAAAATTGAGCCTGTGTTGACGGCTCATCCAACCGAATCAAAACGCTCTACGGTCATCGATCAGCTTAGATCTGTATACCTGTTGATGGTCAGGCGTGAAAATGAAATGTGGACGAAGCATGAAAAAGAGCAGATAAGGGATGAAATAATGACGGCCATGCAGCGCCTCTGGAATACCGGGCAGGTGTTTCTCCATAAGCCCTCCATTCAGGATGAACTCAGCAATATCATGCACTATCTGACCAATGTATTCCCCAAAGTGTTGCCTATGCTTGATCAGAGGCTGAGAGAAGCATGGGAAAATGCGGGATTCAATGCTGAACTACTGGACGACTATCGAAAATTCCCAACGGTTAGCTTTGGGAACTGGGTAGGTGGTGACCGTGACGGGCACCCGTTTGTAACCGATCAGGTGACCCGTGAAACACTTTTGGTCCTGAGAAAACAGGCTCTGCATTTACTCAAGACCGACCTCTCAGGTCTGGCTAAAAAATTGAGTATATCTTCATTTGAAGTTAAGATTCCAAAATTACTCTCAGGCCGTATCTCAGAGATAAAAGACCGTGTTGGAGACTCAGCAAAACAAGCCCTCGAACGAAATATTGATGAACCATGGCGCCAGTATTTGAATTTAATGCAGGTACTTCTGCCAATTCAGGAGAATGGTGAACCCGTTGAAAAGCCGGATGCAGAACGATACTATACTTCTGAGAAAGATGTTCTCTCAGACCTTGATATCCTCATTGAATCGCTTCATGAAATTAATGCCGAGCGTATCATAAAAAGTGATGTGGAACCTATAGCTCGAAAGGCAGCTACCTTTGGGTTTCATTTGGCGGCGGTGGATATCAGGCAAAACAGCCAATTCCACGATAATGCTATGGCTCAGCTCTTGAAAGCATCCGGTATTGAAGATGGAGAAAACTTTGCAGTTTGGAGTGAAGAAAAACGCGTTAAGTTTCTTAATACCGAACTAAAAAGCTCAAGACCTTTTGTGCGTCACCGTCAGGGGCTTGGGGAAGAGGCGGATGCTGTTCTTGCCTGTTATCATGTGGTAAATAAGCACATCAATCGGTATGGTACGAATGGAATAGGCTCATTTATCGTAAGTATGACAAGAAGCTTATCGGATCTGTTGGTGGTCTATGCATTGTGCCGTGAAGCAGGCCTTATGGAGCTGACCGAAGAGGGCATGGCTTCCAAAATACCGGTAGTTCCCCTGCTGGAAACGATCGAGGATCTGGAAAAGGGTCCAGAAATACTGGATTCGTTTTTGAGTCACCCAATTACTCAGCGTAGCATAATCTATCGGCAGAAACGGGATAATTCAGACAGATATCAGCAAGTGATGGTCGGGTACAGTGACAGCAATAAGGATGGTGGGATATTTGCAAGCCTTTGGAGCCTGAATCAGGCTCAGCTTAAGTTGTCAGATGTAGGCAAAGAACACGGCATCCGAATTCGATATTTCCATGGAAGGGGTGGAACCATAAGCCGCGGGGCAGGGCCAACTCACCGTTTTATTGCCGGGCTGCCTTCCGGTACGGTTCAGGGAGATATGAGACTGACCGAGCAGGGAGAAATGATCTCTCAAAAATATGCCAACACGGTCACAGCCCTGTATAACCTGGAGTTACTTCAGGCCGGAACGGCATCGCATACCTTAAGTAAAAACAGTGGAAAGGATCTGCAGAATAAACTTCAGCCTGTTGTAAATAAATTGTATGATCACAGTCTTGAAAGTTATCAGAACCTTGTGCATTCAGATGAATTTGTTCAGTTCTTTTCACAGGCAACTCCTATTGATGTCATAGAATCAAGTAGCATAGGCTCTCGTCCGGCGCGCAGAACCGGTAAGCGTTCCTTTGGTGATCTTCGCGCCATTCCATGGGTATTCAGCTGGAGCCAGGCTCGGTTCTTCCTGACCGGTTGGTACGGGGTTGGTTCAGCTCTGCAGCGACTTCGGGATGAGGATCCGGAAGCATTTTCTGAGTTGAGCAAGGAAGCGGTCAATTTCATGCCTTTCCGGTATATCATAACCAACGCTTCCTCAGCCATAGCACTAACTGATATTGAGATCATGAAGGAATATGCATCTTTGGTTGAGGATCGGGCTCTCGCAGAGCAATACCTGAATAAGATAGAAGCAGAATTCAACAGAACGCGTGAGATGCTGGAGCTTTTATATGGCCATAAATTGAGTGAGCGTCGCCCACGTATGTATCGTATGATCGAATTCCGGTCAGAATTATTAAAGCCATTGCATAAATTACAGATCGAACAGCTTAAGTCATGGAGGAAGCTCAAAGACTCAGGTAAGGAAAAACAAGCGGCGGAACAGTTGCCTGAAATGCTTTTGGTATTGAATGCCATTGCCAGTGGCTTGGGGACTACAGGGTGATCAGATAAGGCAGGATGTTTTCTAAGATCACGGATTATTGGCGAAACAGTATAGAAGATATGAGTTAATCAATGGAACTTGATTTCCCATCAACTCGCTCAAGAAATTGTTGGTACCAAATCTCAATTCTTTTGTGAGCCTCATTGTCTTTAAAATTCTGTTTCTCACGACCTAATTTTTGATGATAACTTAAAACCCCGCGTTTTTAGGGTGCTGTGGTTTAGTGTTCACCAAAGTAGCACACATAACCGTAATTTCATTGTTGTTCACAGGCATAGTAGATTCCTTCATGATGCATAAAAGTGCTGTCCCTTCGATTCAGATCCAGCGGACCGCCTTCAAAGTTTGTGGCGCGGAAGCCAAGTTCATGAAACAGACATGCGGTAGAGGCAAAATCCCAGAGACTTCCGCCTCCGATCTCTTTTTTGGGATGCTTGATCATACAGGAGGGAGGATTTTTTAATACGTTGATGGCATTGAGTACCGACCCGCCACCCTGCAGCACCTCTAACCCTGACAGGCCCATTTCATCAACCATATCATTCAGCAGTCGCTTCAGGTCATCGGGCCGGGAAGTGTCTTCCAATGGTTTGTCTGTAACATGGGTCAGGTGATCATTCGGGGTTGGGATCTCCCAGGGTTTATCATTACGGTACACCCCGTGGCCTTTAGCGGCATGGTATAAGGTATCGGTACAGGGATCATAAATGACACCGATCACCGGCTCCCCGTCTCTGGATACCAGGGCTATGGAAACTGAAAACCCCGGTTCTTTATGGATAAAAGCCAGGGTTCCGTCGATGGGATCCACGCACCAGAAATAGTCTTTTTCGAAGCGACTGCCATCGTCTTCAGTTTCCTCCGTTAGCATAGCCAGGTCATATTCCGCACAGGAAGGTAACAAAAATGAAAGGATCTCCTCTTCACATTCTTTATCTGCTTTCGTGACCACCTGCGAGGCATAATTGGTTCCGCCTTCTTTTTCATCCACAGGGATCTCCTGATCCATATATGATTTAATGATCCGTCCTGCAGCCATTGCAGCATTTATAGCCGTTTCTTTAAGGGGTAATAGGTTCATCTAATAGATTGTTTATGACTTCTTGGGTTATTCTCTCGCTATAGCTGTTGATCTTCCAATGTCCCGGACTCCAGCCTTTGAGGAAACGGTGGAAATCAGCCCAGGCTACTCTGTATAAAGATCGCCACTCAGTTTCCAGACACTCGTTTCTGTTTCCGAGTGCCTGATGAAGGTGTTTGAAATAGGTATCCAGGATCTGCTGTTCCATGGCTTCGCATTCGTCCTCATCCAGGCAGCTTCCGATAAAATACGCCACATCTTTCATTCCGCAGCCCCCGCCAACATACTGGAAGTCAACAGCGGCAACCTCACCCTGTTCGGAAAAGCAAAAATTGGCCAGCTTGGCATCTCCGTGAACAAAGGTCTTATAAGTACAGGCATTTAGTTTCTGATCGATCAGGGCAGCAGCCTTTTTCAGGCGTTTATCACTCAATGCATCGTATTCCTGTGGACGGGTTTTCAGGTGCCAGTAGGTGCCTTGTTCCCATAAACCCTCCGGGTCTTTTCCCAGGAAAGTTGCATGGAAGTCCGCCAGCCACTTTAGAATGGAGCTGATCTCACTTAAACTTACGGATGTTTTGCGGAGTGGATATCCGGAAGCATCCAGGTCTTCCAATACGATCAGTACCTCATCTTCGTGATGGTCTACTGCCAGGCAGCGGGGGACCCGAGCAGTACTTTCGGAACTGTACCGTTCATACCAGGTAGTTTCCACCTCATAGGATCTAAGCTTTCGCTGATGTCCGATATCTGTATTCCAACCTCTGGGATGACTTTTAGCCCCCTCCGACTGAATATATTTTGCGACCACACTACGGGCAGGGGTGCCGGAAATACGCATACGAAGGATCTTACCATAACCACTCCAGAGTTCCTGTATTACCTCCTGATCGCTTATTGAATCAGCTCCGGTGCTTTCTAGTATGACATCTTTGAAGGCTTCTTTCATAGATGCTGAAGATAGGAAAGATTTTGCAGCAGATTGTATTGACATGACGCAAAAAGAGCGTACAAAACAGTGCTGAATTGAATTTAAAATGTAATATGGGACTGACGAAAACAAATCAGGCAGCCAACGGTGAGGCATGCCTCCTAAATGAACGGTTTATCAGGCATTTTTTAAAAAGATAAAGCTCTATTTGCCGTTGTAAAAAACATTCCATTTATGGCCGTCAGGATCTGCAAAACCACATCCGTACCAATCGTTATTTCCCTGTATGTTTTGCGGTTCACTAAATATGGTACCGCCTGCTTTTTTAACTGCATTCGCCCATTCATTAACTTCTTCTTTACTGTCAGCCGAAAGGGTGAACATTACTTCATTACCGTTATTTAAATCCGCTATTTCACCGCCCATGGAAGGTTTCAGGCTTTTGTGTGAGAAGAAATGAACAATAAAATCGTTTTCACCAACCAAAAAGCTGACTAGATCATATTCATTGGGAAATTCTCCATTTGGTCTGAACCCCAACTCTTTGTAGAAATCATGGGTTCTTTTCACATCTCTTACCGATAAGTTTGCCCAAACTTTTTTTGTATTCATATAGTGATACTTATTTAATATTTAGATCTGGATTTTGTGTATCTGACAGGTCTTTAATGATATGAAAATAAGACACCTTCACGGGGTAATTAAAACAATAATTAGACTAAGCTCTTTAACGGTCCGGATAATATGATTTTTAAAAGGCTAAACATTTGAATGATCATTGGCAAGAAATTTAACCAAAGTCGCGACTGCGTCCACGGTTAATGCAGTTGTTAAGCACAATTTTAATGTCGAATTGAACAAAATTGAATTATCAACCGGCTAACTTCTTCACTGAACTTTTGAATAGTGTTCTTAACATTCGTTAAATATCATCGTTTACATATTGCTTCCAAACATTGAGGTACAATTCCTTGAATGATACCCACGTATCTCGCTCGATTTGAGGATCATTTAATCTGGCAATGTTCATAGTTACCTGAAGGTTCTTTAGGGCCGTGTCAAACTGACTCTTGGTACAGCCAACTTCCTGCATTGTCGCCTTGCGAAGTGATGTGGTATCCCATGGCTCCGTAACCACTTTGCTGTAAATATGCTGTGCAAGACTATCCTGTGTTTGAATATCTTTATAGGCCTTGGGAAAGTGAACATTGGCCATATAGTCCATATCCATCAGCACCGCCACCCCTCCTTTGATCTTACCATAGAATATGTCGTCAGGATACTGAGCCGGAAGCTGATTTTTCCATGTCCAAACAGCTGTCATCTTCTTCCCCCATCCCTTTTCCCCGGGTTGTTTTTCAGGAAGATCAACCTGTTCCCAAAGGGAGGCATGCTCGACTTTATCACTTGAGAAGATGGTACATACCTTTACTTTTTTGACAAACCGGTAAGCCTGTTCAATCGTCTTGATCATAACATGTACATCTTTATTGTGCATAACGGCCTGTCGCAAAACCGGCACGGGAATTATAAGTCTCTTCTGAAGTAGCGATATTAATTCCTGGCAAGCAAGTTCAATCGTGCCCCGCCTGCGTCCGATTTAAAACGCTTTATTAGTGTGCCGGAGGATTATAAACGCGATTTCCAAGCATTTGGATTCTGATGTTGATGCAATATGGCGAACACTGAAATCACATCTTTTTGTTCAACAAAGTAAATAGAAAACGGAAATCGGTTAACTAAAGCTCTTCGAATTTTGCTTTTATAAACAACTTGGTGTTGCTGAGGAGCACAAAGAACAGAAGTAATCTTTACATCTACACAACGAGCGAACTCTTTTCCCAATCCCGGATCTTGGCTTTCGTACTAATCATATGCATCATCAAGATCTTTTTCAGCTTGTGGGGTAAGAATTAGCGTTTTAAGCACGACCTATAAATACTTTTCTCGGATTTTATCCCATGACTTTCCGTTCGCTGTATCTTTATCAAGTGTTTGTAAACGCTCTTCTAAAATACTTATATGATGTTCAGGCACATCAACTTGCTCAGGATCAGAAGCTATAGAATCCCACAAAGCTTCTACTAAAATGATCTTTTCGTTTTTATTGAGTCTTGATAGTTCTTTGATCAGCGTGTCTTCCATTATGACTGAATTAAATTAGATACAATAATTTGAACAAAAAGAACCTCTAAAGCAATCGCGGAATAAATTTTGAATGAGGCGCACTAACGGATTGGCGTTTAACCAGCTTGGCCTTTTTGATTAGGAATGAACTAAAACTCAGGATTTCTATAAGCCAAGAAATTTTTCATAGGCAAACAGCGGCCAAGTCCGAGTTGATACGTTGGTTATGTAACCGGCTCTGGTTCTTGGATTAATACTTCTGCCGGAATCCCAAGTTTTTTGTTTAGCACTTTAATATGACGGAGAGAAAGAGAGCGTTTACCTGAGAGTATTTCACTTGCTCGTGATTTTGATCCCAACACTTTGGCCAAATCTTTTTGTTGCATCCCTAATTGATCCATGCGAAATTTAATAGCTTCTACTGGTTTTGGAGATTCAAAAGGGAAATGCTTTTTTTCGTATTCATCCACTAAAATTCCCAATATTTCCAATTCATCACCTTCCTCACTTCCAGGCTTGGCATCGAAAATTTCTTCAATACGATCTAATGCTTTTTGATAATCGTCTTCGGTATGTATGGGGTGAATCTGCATGATTAATATCCGCTTTAAATTGTCGTTGCATCAATTTTGTCGTATTCAGCATGAGTACCTACAAAACGGATGAATACTTGTCCGTAGTCATAATTGATTTTGACTACCAGCCGATAGTTATTGCCCTTGATGTTGAAAACCACCCGATTGTCAGGAAGAATACTGGCATGTGGATATTTCTTCTTAATGTCAGAAGGTGATTCCCAATAAGAGTTTTCTGCTTCAGAAAACCATGCTTTTAAAGCA
The DNA here is from genome assembly GCF_056857935.1 of Gracilimonas sp. B-17. Taxonomy (NCBI): domain Bacteria; kingdom Pseudomonadati; phylum Balneolota; class Balneolia; order Balneolales; family Balneolaceae; genus Gracilimonas; species Gracilimonas sp. B-17. The sequence continues at coordinate 264,844 of NZ_JBSXOA010000009.1, read as the reverse complement.
TCTTCACTGTCCGAATGATTAATCCAAAACTTACGTAATGTTTTTCGGGCAATTACTCGCATAAATGAATATAGAAAGTTCCATAATTGGGAACAAGCAAAAAGATAGGTTACATAACGGCCCAGCTCATAATGGCGCGGGGATTATGATTTCTTTTGAAGTAGCAAAATTAATTCCTGGCAATCAAGTTCCATCGCACCCCGTCCGATTTAAAAACGCCTTGTTATACACACGGTTTTAGGTTCGAGATTCCCTGTACCCTGGTTTTCGCTTCAAATTCATAACGGCGAATATGGTAATAAGCTCACCTTCCACAGAGTAGATGATTCCAAAAGGAAAGCGGGAAACTAAAAATCTTCGTACTGTTTTAGTAATTTTAGTTCCGGATGAAGGTTGTTGTTCAATGACATTTAATACTTTTTCTACCTCATTAATAAAGTCATACCTAGTCCAACAACCTGTTCCTCGTAGTATTCCGAAGTTTCAAAGAATTCATTTCTGGCTTCTGAATGAAATTTAATAGTCACTTTTGAATGCGATTTCTCGCTTCTTTTAAAACTTCAGTAGCTGAGTGAAGAGAGGCGTCTCCTGATTTAAGCGATTCCTTTCTCTTTTGAACTTCATCAATCCAAGCCTGTTCTATTTCAGGATCAATTTTACCATGAATACTTTGTAATAATTTATCAGCAAGACGGGCTTTATTCTTCCGGTCAAGATTTAAGGCAGAATTTTCTATCTCTTTGAAATCGGTAATCATAATATATGAGTTAGTTTACCTGAATGTAATTATTACTGAAGAGAAGTGGAAGCGAGAACCATTATTGTAGTGGGTATGACGGCCCAGCGTTTAAACGGAGAGGGATTATAATTTACTTTTAAAGTAGCGAAATTAAATTCTTAGAAACAAGTTTCCATCGCACCCCGTCCGCTTTAAAACGCATTGTAAGCCGTATTTTCTATGTTTTTAAAGCATTCTCTTTTAGGTGCTTGGCAAGATCTTCTTTGGAAATATTTTTTGACAAAAAATCCAGAATCAAGTCAGCAAGTTCCAGATCATAAGATTCTTCAACTTCAGATCCATTGATGTACAAAAAAGTCGGGGCAGAGGCCAATGCAGTTCGTTTATTTCCATCGACAAATGGATGTCGAATAGTTAAACAAATAATATAGCTGGCCGCCATATCAAATAGATCGTTCAAATATTCACTATCAAAACTTGCTTTGGGAGCATCTGTGCAAGCCTGTATATTTTGTTCTTCCCGAACACCCGAAGCACCACCTGCTTTTTGAATCTCTTGCTCATGGATGAATAAAATGTCTTCCACGGTTAAAAAGGAAGGCTTGTGCATTATTCACCCAATTTATCCAAGGATTTTCGATGCTTTTTGCTGACTTCTTGATAAGCAGATTTTGCTTTGACTTTTTTAATCAAAAGTCCTTCATCTTGCGGGATAATTTCGACTTGGTCGTCATCTTCTACTTTCAAAAGCTTAAGCAGGGCTTTTTCGAGCAGGACACCACGACTGTTGCCAATTTTCTGAAGTTTCTTAATCATAATCCTGTTGCTTTATGTTCTTACGAAGTTATTAACATAAGAATACGAAATAAAAAGCAAAAAAGTATATCGGAAGAGAAGAATTAATACGGCTAACGACCCAGCATTTAAACGGCGCGGGGATTATGATTTATTTGAAGTAGCGAAATTATTGCCTGGCAATCAAGTTCCATCGCACCCCGTCCGATTTAAAACGCCTTGTTATGTTTTGAATTTACAGGATTTCGAGCTTTACTTTTTTACCTAATGCCTTCGCATATTTGGTAAGCGTAGAAAGTTTGATATCCTCGGCATGATTCTCAATTCTGGAAATCACTGACTTAGTGGTGTTCAACTTCTCGGCAACATCAGCTTGAGTTGCTCCCATATTTTCGCGGGCCTGGCGAAGAATCACTCCGATTTTAAAATTCAGATACCCTTCCTCAAAGTTCTCTGCAAACTCTGGGCTTTCGGCTTTCTTTTGATCGATAAAAATTTCTAAATCATCTTTACTCATTGTTCTTTCCTCCGGTAATAATCACGTTTACGTTCTTCGGCAGTTTCAATTTCCTGTTTTGGGACTTTATTCGTCTTCTTTGCAAAACCACTGGTTAATACAATCAGTTTTGGACCGTCAAAAAATCCCAGCAACCGAAAAGTGTTGTTTCCAAGCGTTGCCCGAACTTCCCAAATATCATCGGTGCTTTTGAGCTTCTTCAAATACTGAGTGGGAACCTGTTCTAAATCACGAACAACACGAAGTGTCCAGGCCACTTTCTTAGATTGTTTGTCGGGAAGACTTTGCAAGAAATCTTCCACAGGACAATTCCCGGTTTTTGTTCGGTAAAACTTGATAACGCGCATATTTAAAAGTTAGCATATATGCGAACATTGTCAAATAAATTTTATTGCGAAAAGAGAGGGGAAGTAAATGAAGAACATAACGACCCAGCGTGTAAGCGGCGCGGGGATTATGATTTCTTAGAAGTAGCGAAATTATTGCCTGGCAATCAAGTTTCATTACACCCCGTCCGCGTCCGATTTAAAACGTTTTGTTATGCTACCGGATTAGTCGTAATGAGTCCACATTCTAATTACTTTAACAACTTTCTCCTTTTCATATACTTGATACACTAAGCGATGCTGGATATTAATTCTCCGTGAATAAGCCCCTTCCATATTACCAACCAATTTTTCATAGGGAGGATATTCTTCAAAAGGATTTTCCTCAATGATCTCCAATAAGTCTTCGATCTTTGATTTTAAACCTGATGAAGCTGCTTTCTTGGCATCCTTTTTTGCTTGTTTGGTATAAACGAGTTTGTAATTACTCACCAGTCAAGTTCGTCTTCGGTTTCTTCAAGAGGAGTCTTCATTCCTTCAACAATAGACTCTTGCATGCCGGGAATTGAGGTCAGATAAAGAGTTTCTTGAATAGACCGCCAATCATCTTCACTGATTAATACGGCATTCGATCGTTTTCCGGTAATTTGAATCGGCTTGTGTGTATCAGACGCTTCGTCCAATAATCGATATATATCTTTGCGAGCTTGAGTAGCTGTTAATGTTTTCATGGCGTAAAATTGGTTGGTTAATCACTTGCTTAAAACGTACGCCATTCCGTACATATTGTCAAGTTATAAGAAGAGGTAGCATAACGACCCAGCGTTTAAACGGAGCGGGGATTGTGAGTTTTTTTTGAAGTAGCGAAATTAATACCATACAAACAAGTTTGATCGATCTTCGTCCCCGTCCGATTTAAAACGCCTTGTTATAATGCGCTTTACTTCGTTTCGGCTTATCTTTTAGACATGAAATATCAAACTCCAAAATCAGAAGATGAAATCCTGCCCAACATACTTGGACTAACCGATCCTGATAAGATCGCAGAAGAAGAGTATCGGGGATTTCTTAGAGCTGAAATTAAGTTTGAATCCGAATTAGATAAAGTGGATTCCTTCGATTGGAATTTGATCTCGGAAATTCACAATACTGCTCTACATCATTTATACGAATTTGCAGGAGAACTCAGACAAGTGAATATGTCCAAAGGTGGATTTACTTTTCCAACGGCTAAATTTCTGCCAGACATTATTCAGGAATTTGAAACTGAGTTTCTTGGTGATCTTCCAAAGCATGTAGAAGGATATGAAGAGCTCATACAATATGTTGCCCCAATACACGCAGAATTACTATTTATTCATCCATTCAGAGAGGGGAATGGACGTACAGCTCGACTCTTTGTAGATTTAATTGCGGTAAAGTTTGATTTGGAAAAATTCAGCTTCGGAAAGATTACAGAGAAGAAGATGTCGGAATACATAAAAGCTGTGCAATCGGCAGCAGAAAAGAATTACCAGCCGATGATCGAGCTTTTCAGGATGTTGGAGAAGTAACCTTTTGCTGAAATTCCTGAACTACTTCTCGGCGGATTTGCTCAGCTTTCTTTTTGGATATATTAATCCCTTCAATACGAAAAGATGCCCGCTGTGATTTCATAGCTCCACGGGAAATAGACTCGATATTATTCTTTGATTTCATGCCTCTAATATACCAAAAAGTGAATAAAAGTTCTTAACTGGCAAGCATTATAACGACCCAGCGTTTAAACGGCGCGGGGATTATAATTTAGTTGAAGTAGCGAAATAAATTCTTGCCAATCAAGTTCCCATCGCACCCCGTCCGCGTCCGAATTAAAACGCATTGTTATACGCATGAGAGCTCGATTTACTCCAGTTTCATATCAGCATTTGCCCAAGCAACAATTTCATCTCCACCCATAATGCTTTTTACGAATTCTCTTTTTTCTATTGTTTGAGTGCCAAAACCTCCATCTTTAAAACTATCTTTAAAAACCATGATGTGTGGAACTCCTGGAATCTCTGCTTTATTTAGGTGCTCTAAAATAAGTTCATTATGATATCTACTCCCCATTGAGGTCTCATCCCAATACTCATATTTCTGAATATACTTGATAGCCTCATCCATATTTTCGTCCATTGTTACCATCACTAATTTCGTATTAAACCCCGAGTGCAACGAATCAAAATCATTCCTAATTATATCGATGCTTTCAATTACATCTTGACGGTTACAAGGTCCGCAATCTGTTGCTCCGAAATAGAAAACAGTTAATTGTTCTTGGGCAAATACCGAAGTGTATGCAAGTAGAAAAATTATTGTGAATATAGTTTTCATAGTTCTCTCGTTTTGTAAATGCGTATAACATAATATTATCCGAACAAGGGTTTTGTTAGGACGCGGTGGATAAGATCCACGAATCGCCATTCACACACATTATTCGGTGATATTGGGATGTTATCCGTCTCATTAGTCGGATAAAGTCGCCGGATAACAATATTTTTTTGTAAGGAATTGCTTCCTCATCACTCTAACAAGATAATACCATAATCTATAAAGTCAACGGGTGATATGGCTAAGTCTGAATTGTTAGAGAAGGTTAGAAGAGAGATCAGAAGAAGAAATTACAGCTTCAAGACTGAACAGGCCTACACACAATGGGTGGTTCGTTTTGTGAAATTTCACGGTACGGTCCATCCTTTAAAATTAACTGATCAGGATGTGGAGCAGTTTCTGAATCATCTCGCAAATGAACAAAATGTGGCAGCCGGTACTCAGAACCAGGCTTTAGCCGCTCTGGTATTTCTCTATAAAGAAGTTTTAGGTAAAGAAGAGTTGACCCTTCATCATCTCGAACGGGCGAAGAAGCCAAAAAGATTACCGGTGGTATTGTCTTCTGCAGAAGCATCAGCTCTTTTGAAAAAGCTGGACGGTTTGGCATTGCTTATTTGTGAACTGCTTTACGGCAGCGGGCTGAGGATATCAGAATGCCTGAGGTTACGGGTACAGGACATTGATTTTGATATGGAGCAAATATGGGTTCGCTCAGGAAAGGGACAAAAAGATCGTGTGGCACTTCTTCCGCAAACATGTATTCCTAAACTCAAAGAACAGATCAACAAGGTAGATACAGTACATAAAAAAGACCTGGCCAAAGGACATGGGCGAGCCTTACTGCCTAAGGCACTAGCCAGGAAATATCAGGGCGAACAGATACAGCTCCGGTGGCAATACTTGTTTCCCTCAAAACGAATATCTAAAGATCCCCGAAGCGGATTAAAACATAGGTATCATATTTCGGATCGTTTCGTGCAACGGAGACTGAAAAGAGCAGCAAAATCAGCCGGGATAAATAAAAAAGTAACCTGCCACACCCTGCGCCATTCCTTTGCCACGCATCTGCTCCAAAACGGCTACGACATCCGCACCGTCCAGGAACTCCTCGGCCACAAAAACCTGAAGACTACCATGATCTACACACACGTGATCAACAAAGGCGGAAACTATATTAAAAGCCCTGTGGATATTTTATAGATCGTTCATCATAGTTCGGTGATTCGGTCTTTCGTCAATCATTAAGAATAACGATTAACCGATGGACCGAATGACCGATTTGTGAAATTGTTTAATTTCATACTGAAAAGCCGAAATCTTTAAAGTTGGACGTCTAGAGTTATTAATTCGGCCTCAGAAAAAAGAGCGTTAAGAAGATGACGAAATAAAGCGTTAAGAAATAAATCATACCGCGTGGCAATTAAATTACTTGCAAGCCCTGTGAAGGAGCATTGATTTATTATAGCGGAATGAAGACATCTTTAGCTCTTTTTTCGCAGCCTTGACCTTTTGTTACTTTTGGTGCCAGTCCGACATCTGGCGGATCAGCATGACCGATAAGGTTGATCAGGTATGGATAAGACACCAATAACGAAAAAGGGTCATCCTGAGGAACCGAAGGACCTACACAACTATAATATAACCCATGCTCGTGAAGGTGCTTCTCCGCCGGTTGGCGGATCAGCAAGACTCACGAAAAACTGATCTGGCATGAACTAACCAACCAATTAATAAGAGAGAAAATGAAATACGCCACATACATCCTCACCAACCCAAACCGAAAGGTGCTATACACAGGAGTTACAAGTAACCTGCCCAAAAGATTAGTAGAGCATTATGAGGAAAAAGGGAACACAAAGACATTTGCTGGAAAGTACTATTGTTACTGCCTTATATGGTATGAAGTATTTCCAACTATGAACGAAGCCATACAGGCAGAAAAAAGGATCAAAGGAAAGAAACGAAGGTGGAAAGAAGACCTGATCAATGAGAATAATCCGCAATGGAAATTTCTAAATGATACTATACTTGGTGAATGGCCACCCAGACAAACAATACCAGAAAGGGAAGAATAGGTTAAACCTTATTACCAACCAATAAAAGAGGGTCATCCTGAGGGTACCCCCGAAGGACCTACACAACTATAAAATAACCCAGACCCGTGAAGATGCTTCGGGAGTACCCTCAGCATGACCGATAAGGCTGATCAGGTCTGGATAAGACACCAATAACGAAAAAGGGTCATCCTGAGGAAACGAAGGACCTGCAAAAGTACGAAGCAACACCAACCTTTTGAAGATGCTTCGGGAGTACCCTCAGCATGACCGATAAGGCTGATCAGGTCTGGATAAGACACCAATAACGAAAAAGGGTCATCCTGAGGAAACGAAGGACCTACACAAGTACGAAAAAACACCATCCCCCAAACTTCAATATTGAGTGTTCAATGTTCCCTATTCTCACCGCCCCTTAAGCACCCCGGAAAGATTCAGCTTATGGATCGGAATGAGATAAGAAGAAAGCATTTCATCTTTATGGATACCCAGCTCACCCGTCCCTCTGAAATCCACCATACATACTTTTTCGGCTGTTTGAACCACTTCCCCGATACCATAATACTCCGGACTGGGGCCATAATAGACCAGGTCACCTGTCTTCAGGGTATTATTCGCCCGCCGGTGATAGGGTTTGATTACGGGAAGCAGGTCAAGCCGGTATGATAATTTTCGTTTTTTGGAGAGTGCCATCACTCTGGGTTCTTCTGATGAATATGTATTTCGCGTTCAGTCCCTGAAAGATGTGAAATTTTGATCCAAATCGCATCGTCGGGTATGAGGGAGCCGATCTTTTCGGGCCATTCGACCAAACAAACGCCGTCGCCGTAAAAATATTCCTCGGCTCCGATCTCCAGGGCTTCCTCTTCATGCTCAAGGCGGTAACAGTCAAAATGGTACACCGGTATATCCCCATGATACTCGTTGATCAGGGTATAGGTCGGTGAGTTGACCTTGTTCGGATCCACCCCAAAATGGGAGGCCACACCTTTCACAAAATGGGTCTTGCCGGCTCCAAGATCACCGGTCAGGCAAACCACGTCTCCGGCACTGAGTTGCTTACCAAACTCAGATCCGGCCCGAATGGTTTCATCCACAGATTGAGATCTAAAAGGAGTACTGAGGTCCATGCTGTGTTGCGTAATTACAAAGTTCAAAAACACCCAAAGATAACACCCTTTCCAAACATCTTTGTGGGAAATGTGGGGAATGGATTCGAGAAGGAAAAAGTAAGTGAATTTTTTCATCCCGTAGGGCAATTCATGAATTGCCCCTACGGGGTTTACTTATGACTAGGCAACGAATCTTATCTACCACCGCACAAGCGAGACGCCTGCACTAGTGCTCTGTTTAATGACGGTGCTTTATCGAACTATCAGACTACAGTCTTCACGGGGATGACAGGTGAAAGTGACGGTGTAAGATCGGGCATCCGTGAAATCCCAGAATCCTATAAATCCGCGAATCTCAAATGATACACTCATTCGTAAAACACTTGGGAATGGAACGCAGATTACACGGATCTTGCGGATGGTCACGGATTAGGAATGATGAATTGAACAACCGATTCACCGATCTGAGATAGACCGAAAGACCGAATTTGTAGTACCGGGGAGCGTATTCTTGTGGACTCATCTCAACGGGATGAAATCAATAGACCCGGGATTTATCCCGGGGTAAAATGAGAATAAAAAGAACCTCCGCCCGTAGGGTTGTATGGTTCAAATGATCATTCGGAGGTTGGGAAACTAACTCGATCGTGAACCCATCGGAATTAAACATAAATAACACGGATGAGCATTGGTTAGAATTGATGGTTAGGGCTTAGCCATTGAACAAAAGCCAGCCTACCGGCAAAGGCAGGGATGGCAACCTGTAATGGGGGTAAAACATAAAAAATGCCACAAAATTAAATCGGCCTTAGAAAAATGTGCGAAAAGAGGATGAAGTAATGAAGCGTTAAGAAAGAAATCATACCGCAGGGTACTAGATATATTGGTAAGCCCGGTAAAGGAGCCTTGATTTCTTTTAGCGTAATGGATTCAGGCTCAGCACATTTTTCTCAGCCGGGAGCTTTTGTTTCTGGAGCCTGTGCTGATGCAGATCAGTATCGGCACAAAAGAAAGAGGGGTGTGAATACAATATCAGAGGGTAGAGGGTATCGCTTACATTGGTTGCTGCAACCCTCCTCACGCGGACCGGGAGGTCCTGCCAGGCATTCCCAACCGGGAGGTTGGCAACGAGTTCAAAGAGGGTGATGAGTTCAAAATGGGTCATCCTGAAGAACCGAAGAACCTGCAAAAGTACGAAGTTGTCATCCCGAGTGCGTACCTAGTCACAAAGGATAATCAGTCTAACACGAGGGATCTCAAAGCATGCACTATTTGCCAGATCAAAGAAGATAAATATTAAGGGAGTTATTTCATCCCGTAGGGGCAATTCATGAATTGCCCCTACGGGATTTACTTATGACTAGGCAACATACTCATTTATGAAACTCTTGGGAATGGGTTCACCAGGATAGATCAGAAACTTCAGGATTCATTATTCTTTGTTCGTTATTCAATATCCCTTTCTCTACTTCGGCTTCAATGTAGCAATTGGTAAAATAACTTCCTCCATGGAAGCCCCGCCGTGTTGGAAGGTATCGCGGTACATATTCTGATACTTGTGATAATTAGTGGGATAAACGAAATAGTAATCCTCCCGTGCCACCATGTAGTTATTCACTGCACCTACTTTTGGTAATCTGAAATTTTGGGGATCATCCATGAAGATAACGGTCTCGGGCTCATCAGCTTTCAGATTGCGGCCATACTTGTAGCGCAAATTTGTGGCGGTGTCCTTATCGCCATACACCTTGGTATCCCGGAGAGCACGAACTGAACCGTGGTCGGTGGTAATGATCAGGGTTACATTTTCCTTCGCCAGTCCCTTGAACATCTGAAGTAGGGTAGAGTGCTGAAACCAGGCTTCGGTCACCGAGCGAAAGGCCGATACATCAGGAGCCAGCTCTTTGATGACATCTGAATCAGATCGTGAGTGAACCAGGGTATCCACGAAATTGAAGACGAAGGCGGCCAGTCGAGACTGTGCGTAGCTTCCGATCCGGTCAGCCACCTTACGTCCGGCATCGGCATTCAGGATCTTTTCATATTTGAAGTTGATATCGATGCCGTGGCGATCCAGCTGTCGTTTCAGTAATTCCTCCTCATGCCGGTTCAGGGATGATTCATCCTGACCCTGTTGCCACAATTCAGGATACATGCGCTCAATATCAGCCGGATAAAGCCCGGAAAAGATCGCATTTCTGGAATAGGGCGTGGCTGTGGGTAAAATGGAGTAATAAAAATCCGTATCAATGGAATAATAGTTGGATAAAAAGGGCTCAAATAGAAGCCATTGATCGTAGCGCATACAATCAATGATGAAGAACATTACATTCTCCCCGTTATCCAGATGTGGGTCAACATAATTTTGAAACACTTCCGGGGAGAGCATGGGCCGGCTTACGTCCTGTTTCATCCACTCACGATATTCCTGATCCATGAATTTACCGAACTCTTTATTGGCCTGCTGAAACTGATCAGACAAGACCTGCTTTAGCCCCTCGTCGCCATCACCGAGGTCGATCTCCCATTGTGTCAGTTCCTTATACACATCGATCCATTCCTTCCAGTGTGTGCCGGGATGAATACGAGATGAAAGCTCATTGAACTGCCGCAGGTAGGTTTGAGCCGATTTTTCTGACTGGAGCCGCCCGCGTTCCAGAAGTCGCTTTGTGGTCAAAAGGATCTGATTCGGATTTACGGGTTTGATGAGGTAGTCCGAGATCTTGCCTCCGATGGCATCCTCCATAATGGACTCTTCCTCACTCTTGGTGATCATAACCACTGGCAGGGATGGCTGAATGGCTTTGATCTTTTCAAGCGTTTCAATGCCACCCATGCCGGGCATCTGCTCATCCAGGTATACAATATCAAAAGGTTCACTGCTGATGAGACTGATGGCATCGGCTCCGTTGGTAACCGGAGTAATGTCGAATCCCTTTTTCTCTAAAAAAATGATGTGTGATTGCAGATGATCGATCTCATCATCTGCCCATAGAATTTTTGGCATAAGCCTCTTTTGTTAACCTTTTATGGCTCTAATGTTATATATGGACGGATGGCTTCGAGTCGTTTTTCACCAATGCCCTTGATATTTATGAGTTCTTCAATAGTCTTGAATCCACCGTTAACCTCTCGATATTCGATGATCCTGCCGGCATAAGCGGGTCCGATACCGTCCAAAGTCTGAAGTTCTTCAGATCCCGCTGTGTTGATATTAATGATGACCGGGGCCATCACCGTATTATTTCCTGAAGTGTCATCAGCCTCAGAAACAGAAGTAACGGGATCCTGTGACCGGGTAATATTCGGCTCAGTATCGGCATTATCAGCGTTATTAACTGTAAAATCAGGATTATATTTTTCAGCAATCGCTGCCTGCTTCTGCTCAGCTAATTTGGATCGTTCTTCAAACAGGGTCAGGATCTCATTATAATCTTCCTGCTGATAATTCAGCTTTTGTTTGATGAAGAATGAACTGAGAAACATCAGGCATAAAATAAGCAGTAACAGCGAGAAAGAAACACGTTCTTTTCGCGTGATCTGTAACTTATCGATCCAGAAAAAGACCTTTCTTTTTAAATTATTCAGCTTCATTTGAATAATATGAGTCTGAAGAAGGAAAAACTCAATAATATTCTTGTATCAGTCTGCAGGAAGTGTGAAGTTTGGCAAAATTCAGATCATGGCAGAAAATCATACTTTCAATTACGGCGACCAATCTATCATCTATCAAACCATTGGGGAGGGCAAACCTTTGGTGGTACTGCACGGCTGGGGGAGCAGTAAGCGTGTGATGATGCCGGTGGCTAAACACCTTTCACGCTTACGTAAAAGTTATGTATTGGACCTTCCGGGTTTTGGAGACTCTCCGGAACCTGACCGCGGCTGGTCGATCGATGATTATGCCGACGCGGTTGAGGCTTTTATTAATGACCTCCCATTTGAAAAAGTGGATGTTTTAGTGCACTCCTTTGGCGGCAGGATCGTCCTGAAATTACTGGCTCGTGAATTTGGTAAGGCACACATCGATAAGGTATTGATCACGGGAGGAGCCGGGATGAAGCCAAAACGATCCATGAAATATTATATCAGGAAATACACGGCCAAAACGCTTAAGGCCCCATTCATGATACTTCCGGGAAGCCTCAGGGAAAAAGCCTTGAGCTGGCTAAGGAGTACATCGGTGTGGAAAAGCCTGGGTTCAAGCGAGTACAGCGAACTGTCAGGGGTGATGAGGGAGACCTTTGTGAGATCCGTGACCGAATACCTGGAGCCATGTCTGCCTAATATTCCCCATGAAGTGTTACTGATCTGGGGAAGGGATGATGATGCAACCCCGGTCTATCAGGGCCAAAGAATTGAAAAGGGTATTGAACATGCAGCTTTGGTAATCATTGAAGACGCGGGCCACTACTCTTTTCTTGACAAGCCTAAACAGTTTGCGCGAATTGCGGAGGCGTTCTTTAAATAGGTTTTAGGTTTTAGGTGTTAGGTTCAAGGTGCAAGTGCACTCTAACACCTAACACCTTGCATCTAACACCTTATTCTCTCCAATTATCCGGAATATCCAGCTCAGCTTTGATCCCGAGTGACTCGATCTCCAGGCCCGCATTCAGTAAACTGATGGCTTTCTTTTGGGCAGTTCGGCTGCTTTTATCACCATTCAGGCCATAGATCGGATCGTCAATGATCGGGTAGCCCCAATGCTCCAGATGCAGGCGTATCTGATGGGTACGTCCCGTTTTTGGTAGACACTTAACGATGGACGAATCAGAGCCTCTTTCAAGAACCTCGAATTCTGTGATGGCTTCCTTGGCTTTGGTAAGTCCCAGTTTTGATTCGAATACAAATCCCGTTTTACGCCTGATGGGTGCATCGATGATGGTAAACGGTTTATCAGGTATGCCCGAAACTTTTGCGAAATAGGTTTTTCTGACATCAGAGCGACTGAAACTGACCATGGCCTGCCTGGCAAATTCCTTATTGCGGGCAAAAAGGACGAGGCCGGAGGTAACCGCATCCAGGCGGTGTACGATCCTAAGGTCTTTATAACCCTGTTCCTTCAGGATCTCAGTCATGGAATTCTTGTTGTACCGTCCTCCGGGATGCATGGGCAAGGGAGCGGGCTTGTAGGCGATCAGGTAATCCGCCTTTTCTTCCAGAATGCTCACTTCATCCGGAACGGTAGGCTCGATCACCTTGGGATTATGATGGTATACCTCATCACTCAGCTTAAGTATATGATCGGGAGCCGCTTGCTCACCGTTCACCCCAACCAGCCCTTTTTTGATCTTACTCAACCAAATCTGCCTTCCATGAAAGGGAAACCGCGTGCTCATAGTGTTTAGCAGGGTTTCGCCCTGGAATTCATTATTTACCCTGAATCGGTAGGTAATGGGGTAAGGCCTTACAATGCGGATCTTACGAGCATCCAACGGGGCGTTCCTTGAAGTCTTCGCCGAAATAATTGTACCATTTACGAAATGGTTTGAAGGCATTTTCAGGATCGAAAGGGCGCTTATATTCACTTTCCATGCACGCTTCGCTGCAGCATCCTTCCATTTTATGGGCGCCTTCCTCAGAGCATACAAAGAGTTTATTGCATTCCATGTTTGCACAATTGATGTAGGTGTCAGCGGGTTTACCGGTTATCTCACACCGGGCGATCGGTTCCAGGTCCTGGGGGTTCACGGGTACTACCAGGCGGTCATCAAATACAAAGCATTTTCCTTTGAAGTGTTTACCACCTTCCTGTTTGCCGTATCGTAAGATTCCACCATGTAGCTGATTGACGTCCTCCCAGCCTTTCTCCTTCATCAACACAGAGAACTTCTCACATCGGATGCCACCGGTGCAGTACATCAATACTTTTTTGTCTTTGGGGATATCCACATCATCCAGCCACTGCGGGAAGTCATAGAAATTCTCAAGGTCCGGTTTTATAGCTCCTTCAAAATGTCCGATCTTAGATTCGTAATTGTTGCGAACATCGATCATAACATGATCTTCTTCCTCGATCACGCGTCGCCATTCTTCCGGCTCCAGGTAATTCCCTCCATTTTCAGGATCCACACCATCCTTATGCAGAGAAACGATCTCTTCACGTACTTTACAGGTCAGCCTTGGAAAAGGAATATAATCACATTCATCCTGTTTGAAGGCTGTATCAGAAAAACCGGGTATGGACCAGACAAAATTCTTGTATTCCTCGATCTGCTGTTCAGTTCCTGCAGCCGTTCCATTAAGCCCTTCATCGGAAATGTAAATGCGGCCTTTCAATCCGATCTCTTTGCAGAATTTTTTATGGGCTTTGCAGAACCTGTCCGGCTCCTCTATCTTTTGGAAGTTGTAGTAAAGTATTACTTGATACATTTTTCTCTTAAATTATAAGTATAAGAAGTGTCAGGTCTTGACGTTCATCATTTGGGCGAACCTGAAAGTTAAGCAAAATACAAACAATGCATAAGTCCGGATTTATAAATAAAACATTCAAGAGAGTCCTGTTTATGATGTTGTTCCTTCCGGGAATGGCATATGCACAGGTGCAACCGGTAAAGCATACATTGCTGTCTGTTCAAAACTCGTTTGAAAGAGGGGAGCTTGACGTTGAAACAGCCGCTATCCGTCAGCTGGAACTCCTTGAAAGGCCGCTGAGAGGCGATCATAGTGTTCATGAGATCAATAAGTGTATTACTCCGGCAACGATGTTTCTGCATCAGCACCGAAGTGAGTTGAGTCCGGCTGTTCTTGCAAAAGCCGATAATCTGGGACTTACCGAACCTCAGAGTGTATCTATGGCTGAACAGTCTTATATCTCACCGTCCGGTAAGTTTGAGATCATATACCAAACTTCAGGACCTGATTCGGTATCAGTCACCGATGATGATGGAAATGGGGTGCCTGATTATATTGATCATGTGGCTGAAGCAGCGGATTCATCCTATCGGCATGAGATATTGAATATCGGTTTTACGGACCCGATACCGAATGGTCAAACCTACAAAGTGTACGTTGAAGATGATCTTTCAGGGGGAGCTTATGGATATACAAATACCTCTGCGACCTCACCGGGAGGGACCTTTATCGTCATTGAATCAGATTTTGAGAATTTTCCTTCAAATACGCATCCCGATGGAGACCAGATAGGGGCGATCTATGTGACCATGGCTCACGAGTTCAAGCATGCCATTCAGTATGCCCAAAATAACTGGGCCTCACCGTCAGGGGCTTTCAATTGGTCTGAAATGGACGCCACACTGATGGAAGAGGTCGTTTATGATGATGTAAACGACTATTATAATTATATCAAGAATGGTCTAAACTCGAATGATCCGAATTCAAGTTCCATTTTCTTCTCACCCGGTTCTGGCACACCCGGTGCCTATTGGCATGTAAGCTGGATGATCTATTACTATGAAAAATATGGAAGTGCGATCTGGAGAGATGTGTGGCAGGAAATTGAATCGGAAAACAACCTGAGCGTGGACAATGCCCTCCGTAGAATATTGCCGGATCAGAATGAAGATTTTGCCGATACTTTTGTGCAAAACCATCTGTGGCACCTGACGTCCGGTTCTAGAGCGGGACTGGATTCTTATGGGTTTGAGGAAAAGGTTAATTATCCGAATGCTAATTTAGAGGCAACGTTCAATTCTGTTCCTTCAGGCGGTATAACTCTGAACAGCGTAAGCCGTATGGCTGCGCGATATTACGAGATCTTTCCAGGTTCTAATGATCAGGGCCCCATTGAAGTGGCCGTAGATTTTGACAGTACACAGGTTGGTGTTGGGTTGCTTTTCTATCTGAAAAATGGACAAATGACCGAACTGATCGCAACCGGAGAAAATAAAGCACAACTCTTTACCCCCACACAGGTTGAGTGGACTGATATCGACCGGCTCGGTGTAGTGATAGCCAATTACAGTAATACAGTGACAACCCGTGATCTGAATATTCAGTTCGGAAAATCAGGACAAGTGGTAGATATCCGTGACCCTGATTATGGTGACATTCCTGAAGAGATAATGGTTTATCAGAATTATCCTAACCCATTTAACCCATCTACAAAAATTCGGTTTGAACTGCCACAGTCGGCCTTCGTAAGCCTTGAAGTGTATGATATTATGGGCAGAAAAGTTCAGACACTGGTTAGCGAAACGCTGAATCCCAGAAGCAGACCTTATGAATATACCTTCAATGCAAGAGGATTAAGTTCAGGTATGTATATTTACAGGCTAAAGATCGGCAATGAGGTCATTACCAAGAAAATGACCTATGTAAAGTAAGAGTTACTTCAAAGCCGGTAAAATCTTCCCTCTCACTTCCCCGAATCCTACCCGAAATCCATCACCCTGACCAAACCCGGTCATTAGGACCTCATCACCATCTTCAAGATAGGATCGTTGCTCACCGTTGGGCAGTATTACGGGATCAGTGCCCATCCACGCTAGTTCCAGCATGCTGCCATAGGATCCCTTTTCAGGGCCGCTGATGGTGCCTGAGCCGAACAGGTCACCGGTTCTGACATTACACCCATTGACGGTATGATGCGCCAGTTGCTGCTCCATGCTCCAATAGAGATTATTGTAGTTAGTGGAGCAGATCTTATATGGCTGATCCATCTTCTCTGTTTTAAGGTGAACTTCAAGGTTGAGATCATACGCTGAACTCTCTTTTGGATTCAGGTAAGGAAGCGGCTTTGGGTTCTGTACAGGCGGCTGGCTTTTAAAAGGTTGCAGGGCTTCTAATGTTACGATCCACGGTGAGACAGAGGTGGCCCAGTTCTTGGCCAGGAATGGCCCCAATGGCTGATATTCCCATTTTTGAATATCACGGGCACTCCAGTCATTAACCAACACCAGGCCAAAGATATGATCAGCAGCTTTTTCTATTGGGATCGGCTCACCAAGATTATTAGCCGTTCCGGTCAGGAAACCGACTTCAAGTTCAAAATCCAGCCTCCTGGATGCCGATAGAACCGGGGTTTCCTCATTATCAGGTAATATCTGACCTTTGGGGCGGTGCAGATCAGTTCCGCTCATGACTATTGAACTCGCTCTGCCATGATAGGCTACCGGAAGGTGTTTCCAGTTTGGGAGAAGAGCATTTTCAGGGTCACGAAACATTGCCCCGACATTTCTTGCGTGCTGCTCTGACGAGTAAAAATCAGTATAGTCACCCACTTCTACCGGAAATACAAGATCTACGTGTTTTTGCGTATAAAATACCCGTTCCCTCAACAGATCATTATCTCGCAGTGTTGGGTTATCAGCTGATAACAGGTTTTGAAGCGTACTCCTGGCTTCATGCCAGGCAGCCTTTCCCAGGCTCATGAAATAATTTAGAGAAGAATCCTGAAACGCCATTTGTTCGCTCAGTTCAGGCCCCATGAAGAGGCCCTCTTCATCCAGAACGAACAGATCCACAACCCAATCCCCAATAGCTGTGCATAGGTGAATTTCTCCCTGATCAGTGATAAAAGCCCCGTATGGCAGGTTCTGTATAGGAAAATGAGAGTCGGGATCAACGTCTATGAAAGATCTGAGCATATCTTGATTTCTTAGATATTTATAATTTCATGCAATGATAACAAACCTTAATGTATCTCAAAATCTTAAATAATGCGGATTAATAGAATATCAGCTAAAATTGCATATTTTATACTTTTAGCATTTATTCAGTTAAACGTTGGTATAAATTAAGGATTTGCTTTATGACTAAGTCGGAGGTACTGAAGTCAATGTCTAAGGAACTGGATCTGACCATTGCAGAAACAGAGGAACTCTATGATTCTTTTGTGGATGGAATGAATATCCTGCTTTCCAATAATGTGGGATTTACACTGCCCGGTGTTGGGAGTTTCAGTACGGAACTTCGGGATTCTCACAAGTCGTACAATCCTCATTACAAGCAGATGATGCTTATACCACCAAAGAAGGTGGTGCATTTCAGCCAAAGCAGCACACTGAAGGATGAGGTTAACCGGGGGAGTGATGAATAAAAAGGTAACCTATTCAGATATTGTCAATGCTCTTTCAAGGAAAACGGGATTCAGCAAGCAGAAGAGTGAAGCATTTGTAAAAACCCTGTTAAATCAGGTTAAGGATGAACTAAAAGATTCCGGTAAAGCATCGATTACAAACTTTGGTAGTTTTAAGGTAAAGAATGTTGCTGAACGAGAGGGTAAGAATCCACAGACAGGTGATCCTATTACCATACCGGCTCACAAACGCGTATCGTTTTCTCCATATAAGTCTTTAAGAGAAAGTGTTAATGCCGAATACCAGCACCTCGAAAGTAAACTTATAGATGAAGATGAGCCCTCAGCGAATACAAATGTGTTTGATCAGAGCGAGGAGACGGAATTAGCTGAGAATGAAAATGAAGCTAATGTAGAAGACAACAAAGATATTGAATCAGAGTCTGATGATACAGAAGAAGGTGAGGTAGCTTCAGAGGCCGGAATGTCATCACCTGAGACTGAAGAAGAGTCTCTGCCCGAAGGTGAGAACAGTGAGGATGCTGAAAAAGTAAAATCCTCGAATACCGATAATGAAGCTGAAAAAAAACCATTGGGTCTGATCTTTTCTAAAACAGAAAAAAAGGAAGAAAAGAATTACACTAACCTGTTGGCCTCACTTGCAGTTCTGATGCTGACGATCATTGCCATTACCTCGGTCTGGTTTCTGTTAGATAATGGATCAGGGAAGGGGCAACAGCCTAATGCGGTATCTGAGAATAGTACAGTTGCAAGTGGGCAACAACTAGCTCGATCCCAAACTGCAAGAACTTCCGAGTCAATTAAGAAAGAAGCTGATGCGCTTGAGAAACGGATTAATGCATTGATAAAAGAGGAAGAGCGGCTCAGGGCAGCCGAGAAAGAAAGGGTTGAGCGACTAGCTGCAGTAAAGGAATCATCTGCTGGCAACGAATCACAGACCTCTGAAGATGCCGGACCCTCAGATGTGGAGGCTGAGCAAAAAACTCAAGCTTATCAGGTACAAGAAGGCGAGTGGTATTGGGTGATATCAGAAAAAGTATACGGTAAACCCCGCTTTTGGCCACTTTTGTTTATGGAAAATCATACTGTCAGCGAAGATCCTGACAGCCTTTTAGAATTGACCAATATCAATGTGCCGGATATGGAAGGCACGGCTTCAAACCCGACAAAGCAGGATTATAAAGATCTGGCGGCTGCCACTAAAATGGTGTCAGAGGCCTATGAGAATGCCGGTAAGTCTGACAAGGCTAGTGAGTACGCAAAATTTGCCCGCATGTGGGAGCAAATGGGTACCTGATCTTACATACATTCCTACCTGGTTATAATATCCAATAGGATCGAATCGGCGATCTTTAACCCATCCTTGGTGAGCCTCAAGTGTTCATTTAGATCAGCTTTGTCATTACTCTCCAATTGGTCGATATATTGAAGCTGATCCCGGTTGAATGAATACTGATATTTGTTTTGAAGTTCATCGATCGAGATCCCTGATCGGGTACGCAGACCCAGCATTAATCGTTCTTCAGCGAGATCACTTTTGTTCAGGATCTCTTCTTCGTATGGCTCTTTCCATTCACTATTAAGGTAAGATCTGAGATTGGGTTTATTGCTCCATCTCCGTGCTGACCCCATACCTTCATTCCACCAAAAGGAATGTGCTCCGGGTCCAAGCCCCAGGTAGTTCACATGATTCCAATAGTTTGAGTTGTGAACCGCTTCCTTACCCGGTTTTGCATAGTTGCTCACTTCATACTGCATGATCCCGGCTTCTTCCAGTTTATCGACCACAAGATCAAAATGCCGGGCGACCGTATCATCTTCAGGCGGGACAATACGTCCCAGTTTAACCTGTTTACCTAGCCTGGTCTGGGGCTCAACAGTCAGTGAGTAGGCAGAAATGTGAGGGGGGTCAAATTGTAAGATGGTGTCAATGTCTTTTTCCAGAACCTCAAGGGATTGCCCGGGATTGCCGTAGATAAGATCGACAGTGAAGACATTAAAGTCAGATGCTTGAAGCAGTTCTAGACAGCGAAGTGCCTCTTCAGAAGAATGTGCACGATGCATAAAGTTCAGAAGATCGGTATCAAAGCTTTGAACTCCCATGCTTGCGCGGTTTATGCCGGCTTTTTTTACCCCTGAAAGGAACTCAGGGGTCACATCATCAGGATTCATTTCCAGGGTGATCTCTTCTGCTTGCAGGTCAAAGACCTGATCGATCGCACTCAGAATATCTTCAAGCTGTGACGGGTTTAACAGTGAAGGAGTACCGCCACCAAAGTAGATACTTTTAATGGTATCCCGGGTGAACCGTGTATCTTTTTTGGATTGGATCTCACGGATCAGTTCATCTACAAATTCCTCTTTATACTCCTTCCGCGTCACGAAATAGAAATCGCAGTATGAGCAGGCCTGCTTGCAAAAGGGAATATGGATATAGAGTCCGCTCATTGAATTGCTTAATTTTAAATGCTAAATGTTGAATGGAATAAACCATTTAACATTTAGCATTCATCATTTAAAATTACTTCGTATAAAAAGGGTTTTTGTCATATTGATCTTTGCCCTGGTAGGCGCGGGAATATTTGACGTAGTTTGAGGCATATTGCTTTATGGATGCCACTTCCTCAACGGTAAGTTTGCGTGCTTTTTGAGCAGGTGAGCCCATATAGAGATAGCCGCTTTTCAGGATTTTTCCGGGTGGAACCAGCGTGCCGGCGGCTACAATCACATCCGATTCAATGACCGCCTGATCCAGTATGGTGGCGTTGATCCCTATAAGTGCGCGATCGTTTATCGTGCAGCCATGTACTACAGCTCCGTGGCCGATGGTCACTTCATTACCTATGATGGTCGGTCCGGTTTGATTCATCACATGAATGCAGACGTTATCCTGAACATTACTGCGATCACCTATCCTGATATAATTGACATCTCCCCGAATGGTGACATTGAACCAGGCACTGCTTTCCTCACCAAAAGTTACATCTCCAATGATCTCGGCACTATCTGCAATAAAAACGGAATCATCGTACTGGGGGGTTCGGCCTAAGAATTCGTGGATCATGGATATGATGGTTAGTATAATTTTGTATAAGGTATGAATATCCGGAAACCAATATCCATCACGGAATGATTAAGTTTTCAACTGGATATTGAATATTCCTTGTTGGTTATTGGATATTCTTGTTTTTCATATTCCGTTTTGCAGTATCTATATTGGTGAAGAAAATTGAGATAAGTTCATCGCATTCCACTAATGCTTGTTCAACTTTTTTGTGTTCAATTAAAGGTTTTTCTTTAATGATGATTAGTACCACAAAAGATTCTCTGAGCTCTTTTAACCCGATTTTCATTTTATGGATGAAGTCTTTTCTGGATTCTGCTGCCTGTGCTTCCCCATATAAAAAAGCGGAAGCTGTTCCTGAACGAACCAACTGATTTTTAAAATGTCTGCCAGTGTAAGTCTTTGGTAGCAACTCAACTATTTCCATGATCAGGATGGCGAATTTTACAAGCCTGTTTTGTAGATCGAATTTTTGATTTTTCATGATTATAAGTCTCAGTTTATACATTAAAGAGAATATCCAATAACCAATATCCATCACGGAATGATCAAGTTTTCACCTGGATATTGGATATTCCTTGTTGGTTATTGAATATTCAATAAAGCCCTTCACTTCTCAGGCTTACAAAATTGTAGCCGGCAATGATAACGTGGTCATCCACCGGGATACCAAAGAGCTTGCCGCACTCAGCGATACGCTTGGTGAGCTGGATATCGGCTGTGGAGGCTTTATTGTGTCCGGAAGGGTGATTGTGGATCAGAATGATGGAGTTGGCTTCGTTCAGCACGGCCTGCCGCATCACTTCAGCAGTATCCACAATGGTGGCTGTTTTCCCGCCATTGCTGATCCTGGAAAACCCCATCAGTTTTTTGGCATTATCCAGAAAACCAACGATGAATGTTTCTTTGGTGAGATGGCGGAGTTTGGGGGCAAAATAAGCATTGACGTCCTCGGGCGAGGTGATCTCTATCTCCTCACCGAGTGCCGCAACCTGTAGCCGACGAGCTAACTCGAATGAAGCTTCCAGGGTTATGGCTTTGACTTTGGCGATACCGGGAATCACTTTCAGGGATTTCCAGTCTTTCCGAACCAGGTTGTGCAATCCTCCGAACTGTGTTAGCAGGGCTTTGGCCGTATCGATCACATTGAGCTTTTTGGTTCCCGTACGTATGAGAATGGCAAGGAGTTCGGCATCGGACAGGGAGTCGGCCCCATAGTTCATGAGTTTTTCACGGGGTTGTTCATCAGGCAGCATCTCTTTGACGGTTCGGCTGTGGAAGTGTTCAACGGAAAAGGATTCTTGGTTTGTCATATCTCTCAGTTTGTTTTCTTTTTAAGTGAGAGCGATGAGAAAGGGATTCCTTACAGAATTTTTTCTATTAGATATAAACTAACCGGCCAGTATTAAGTAAGGGCGTATTGCGATACGCCCTTACGGTAATTCGGTAAAGAGACCTAGTCCTCAGAATATTCTAGAATATCACCGGGTTGACAGTCCAGGGCTTCACAGATGGCTTCTAATGTTGAAAAACGTATGGCTTTGGCTTTG
Source organism: Gracilimonas sp. B-17 (assembly GCF_056857935.1). NCBI lineage: Bacteria > Pseudomonadati > Balneolota > Balneolia > Balneolales > Balneolaceae > Gracilimonas > Gracilimonas sp. B-17. The sequence continues at coordinate 242,335 of NZ_JBSXOA010000009.1, read as the reverse complement.
CCGGTCTTCAGAATGGAAAGGTTTGACATGGTGATCCCAACCTCTTCCGAAAGTTCCGTGAGGCTCATCTTCCGCTTGGCCAGCATGACGTCAAGATTTACGATTATGGCCATGGTTATACCGTCAGTTTTAATTCCTGGTACATATCGTGGCCTTTTTCAAAAACGGCGGCCAGGGCAAAAAGGAGGAGTCCATAGACGAAACTTCCCGGTTCAAAATTCAGGCTCATCGAGATCTCATTGGCGACGAGCATTTCATCAATGGGTACTACGAATAACTGATAGATAAGCCACTCGAAAGGTTTTAAAGCGATGATGAGACCGGCTATGATCTTGAGTCGTTTGATGTTCTTTTGAGTAAAGACTTTATCATTCCATGCGGATTTAAGAATCATTCGAAGCTGAAAGAATCCAAATAAAAATAATCCCATTCCAATAATGAAAGAGGCCAATATTCCCACATATAAACCGAAGTGGTTATTCATAAGGTAATCCGCATTTAGGGAGGCAGTTGCGGAATCTATAGAGATCATGGAGGAATCAATAGCGGTTTGAAGGGTGAGTTGATCAGAGTCTATAGGAATGCCTAAATGAATTTCGTTCAATAAAAGTCCAAAAGTATGTTTGGTTAAGACCGTTATAATCGAAAGAACGGCTACCCCACAAAGCGCATACCAAAAAAAGTTGATGATGGCATACGAATAATAAACTGCGTTTTTGTCTTTAAGAGAGCTCATATTATACCGTAAGTTTTTGTTCTTCGTAGATGCGGGTTCCTTCTTTGAATATATAGCCGAGGACGATCATAAAAATGCCTGCAAACATGAAATCCTTCCCAAACAGATCTAAATAGGTGATATCAATGCCCTCAGGAAAACCAAGGTTATTTAATATTGGCAGGGAGAAAAAATGGCCCATATTCAGAAACTGAAAGGAGAAATTGATCGCACCTACTGCGAACAATATTGTACCAATTATTGATAGGTAGCTTGAGTTTTTAGCATGAAAAGGACTTCCTTCGGCTACGTTTCTGAGGACTTTTGCAAAAAAGAATAATAGAATAAAAAACACAGCATTTTCATAGATCTTTAACCCATTGTAAAAGAAAAAGGCATTTTTTACGTCTTTGTAAGGTCCTGAAATGTGAATGTCAGTGGACATACGTTCAGGTATGTTTAAATAGGTGTTTTCAAATTCTACATCCTTGTATTCCTCAAACTGATCAAGTTCAAGATGAACAGGGATATTGTCGATGATCACATAATCATTTGAGAAAAGTGAGGCTGACATGAATAGATCAACCCCAAGGTTGATGATGATCAGCCAGTATCCGACCTGACACATGTAGAGTAAGAAATAAGCGAGCGACCAGTCTTTTCTGAGATTCATAATTGCTCCTAAACCGTTAATTCTTGTTCTTTTTGTAGTTTAACACCCTGATCAAAACACCAGGCGATCACTAGTAATATCACGCCAAAGAAAAATAGAACCGTTGGAAGACTGGATGTTTGCTCGATTGCCTTAGCGTTTTCAAAAACATAAGCTGAATATAGGTCCGGTCGAATCCAGTTAGTCCATCCCCATATTAACACCGGAGCGAAAGTGACCATGCTAGCACAGATATACAGATATCTTGAAATTGTTTCGTTAAAGAAATTGGGGGTTCTTAAACCTGAAACAAATTTTCGAAGAAACCAGAAAAATATGAAGATATAAATTCCGATCAGGATAAATGAGATTACATTTTTTTGTGCTAGAGATTGAAATTTTTCTTTGCTTAGGGAAATGGCAGGTGAAGCTATTCGAACAGGAAAATTTCCAGCGGATTTACTTACAGTGACGTTATTAATCTTTATATCTGGAAAGGTCATCTCTGATTTATTTCCTTCCTGATCAATTTTATTAGCACCAATCAGAACAGAATCAGAAATTGGGATAGAATATAGATTTCGGGTTGAAGCAAAATAATATCCTTCAATATCAATGCCTTTATCTTTGTCAATCACTCGCTCAAAAGTGTAATAATCTGACAAGAAATTTTGAGTGATACGGGCTGAATATTTTGTTGCTCCCTCAAAGTTATTTTCAAGTCCTATTAACCCAGGAATTAGAGTATAGTAGTAACTAGAACCAATTATAATAAGTGATAGTACTATAAGTGCTAGATTACATGCCCAAACAAGGATTGTAAACTTTTTTGATGGTTGCATAGGTCAATATTCGTTCATTATTTATTATGAATATCAATAATTATTTATTGAATAACAATAAATAGTTGCCGAATAGAGAAATAAACTACATTGCATTTGTGATAATATACCGGAGCCCCGTTAGGGCTTAGAAAACGATTTCGTTCCAACACATTGCGATTGGAGCAAGGTGAAGGGTTCCGCCGCTGACCAACCAGAAAAGAAAATTGGTAAGTGTTAAGTAAGGACGTATTGCGATACGCCCTTACGCAGATCTAATCAAAGTGATCTCTCAGTGAATGCCTGACTTTGCCGGTAGGCAGGCCTGAGATCTAATAGTATGAGCAGGAATCAAATATTGATTCTATGGCAAGCATTTAGATTCCCGCTTTCGCGGGAATGACCACTTTAAGGAAAAATAACCAATATCCAACAGGGAATGATGAAGTGGGAACACGCGGACATTGAATATTGAATGTTCAATGTTGAGTGTTCGCTATTCCTTACTCCGTTCCGCCCATCAGTGGTTCATTAAAGGCCCGGATACTGGAGTTAGGTAATCCTTCCGGATAATTGTCCTTCACCATTTGCAGCGCATCTATCACCATTTTGAGGTGCATCTCTTTAGAGTTCTGGTAGAAGGATTGGGCTGCCCCGGACAACTTGGGTTTGCCGTGCAATGGCTTATCACTCACACATAATAATGTAGCGTGAGGAATACGGTAACGGAACCCATTGGTGGCTACCGTGGCCGATTCCATATCAACTGCCACGCTTCGGCTCATATGAATTTCTTCTACGGTCTTGGCTTTGGAAAATTCCCAGTTTCGGTTGGCTGTCGTATAAACCGTGCCGATGCGATGATTCATGTTATTCTGATTTAACACTTCCTGCATATACCGGTTCAGGATGTAGTTAGGTGACACGGGAATACCTATAGGAAATAGATCGTCCAGAACCTGGTCGGCCCTGTAATACCCGTTGGCTAATACAAAATCACCGATATCCTGGTGGTTTCGAAGTCCGCCACAATGCCCAACCATGACCATAGCATCAGAGCGAAGAACACCAACGTGGTCTGTAATGGTCTTAGCGTTAGAAGGCCCTACTCCAATATTCACCAGGGTAACTCCGGAGTTATTCTCCATTTTGTGGTGGTAGGCCGGCATCTGTACCCCCTGGTGAGTCGGTTTCGTACAATCGGGAAACATCTCCAGGAATACATCCACATGCATGTCATAGTTGGTAAACAGAATGTAGCGCTGAAAATCCTCGGGTTTGGTTCCAGTGTAGTGTTGCAACCGATCCAGTGAAATGTCGATGCGTTCGGCACGGAAAAGAAAGAGTTTCTTCTGGGTGATATTCCAGTCGTTCTCATCCAGGTTATCAAAAAGCACGGGCTCATGAAGGGGCAGTACATCACGGGAGGGTTTTATAAATACCGTGGCGTCGTTGGTGATAAGGCGTTCGATCTCTCGTTTCAGATACCACCTGTAGGCAGCAGGTTGAGCCAATTCACCGTCAATGACCGGGTTATGTTTGCTCCATGAACGCTCAACGATCATCTTGGGGTACTTGCCGGATCGATAAATATCCTCCATCAGGTCCAACGCTTTATCGATAGCTTTTTTAAGTTCCGCCTCCGAAGAAAACTGATCTTTAACTAATTTGAGCGTGTCCGACATCTATGAATACCCGTGATTTTAAATTTTCGATTGAGCCGTGGGTCACCACGAAAGAAGAACTCAAATATACGACGAATATCTTCAAACTTTTAAGTCGCGATATGAAATTAGAATCGGAAGATCATTCGGCTACTTTCTCGATCATCGAAGCCCCTGAGTGGATGAATGTGATTCCGCTGACTTCGGACAATGAGATCGTATTGGTGGAACAATTTCGGTATGGGATAGAAGAGCCCACTCTGGAATTACCGGGTGGCATGGTGGATGCCGGTGAAACCCATGATGAAACGGCTCGGCGGGAGTTGCTTGAGGAAACAGGATATGCGGGAGATACCTGGAGTTACTTAGGCAAGGTAAGCTCTAATCCGGCTTTTCTGACCAATTATACGCATTTATACGTAGTTGAGAACTGTCAAAAGGTGCAGGAGCAACAGTTGGATGGGAATGAACGCATCAATATTCATACGATGCCGATGGATGATTTTCTAAAGATGGTTCACGAAGGAACCGTACATCATTCACTGGTGGTAGCGGCTGTGTCTAAGTACCTGCTGTGGAGAAGAGTCAAGGAATAAGCATATAGCTTGTCAGATGATGTCTTCAGGATGAGACGAAATACTGGGAAAGTCTTTTAATATCTGTTTATCCAGTGTAACCAATTGAATGTCAAGGTCCCTGGCCAGACTTATAAATTCACAATCGTATGCTGAACAGGAAGATCTTTCACCTATCTCAAGGACTCTGTTTGAGTTTACATGAAATTCACGTTCAAACATTTGAGTCTCGGCCTTTTCAGTAATAAGCATGGCCTGTGAAAGGGAGATCAGGTCTTTTCTTAGATACAACAAAACTACATTACGAAATTCACTGCGCCATAGAACCGGGGCTGTCCAATGAGGTTCTTTTTGGAATAATTGATCGCAAAGATCAGATTGACTGGAAGGAAGCCAGAAATGTGCTATGATATTGGTGTCAACAACGATCATGACCGGCCTTTTTCAATGGCATTCTGAATATCTTCAGTATTTAATGCTTTTTTGGCCATTTTTCTTGCCATTCGGGCCTCGTACAAGATCTCATTATCAGAAACGCGATTTGGCTCAACGGCCTTTTCAAGGCAAGCAATGATCTCGCTGTTCATGCTTCGGTGACGAGCCTCAGCTTGTTTTTTTAACTTTTCGTAAATCGGCTTTGGGATATTTTTTACAGTTATATTAGCCATGTTTGGTTTCATTTTGGTTGTATAATGAAACTAATATCGTGGCCAATATAATGCAACTCATATTTCCTGTACTGATATGTTAAGATTATGAAAGAGATAAAGAGTAAATACTGAAATCGAACGAATCCCTTCTTACTTTCAGTTATCACATCCCAATGATGAAAGAAAATTAAATCAATCAATTATGTTAGAAACAGGTAGTAAAGCCAACCTCGATTTTACGGTTAAAGCCGTGCAGAATGGAGAAGAAAAAGAGATCAATTTTAAAGATCTGCTGGATAAGCCGACCATTGTATCGGTATATATGAAGAATAACACAGGCGGGTGCGATCGCCAAACCAAAAACCTGGCGGATCATTCCAAATGGTTTACCGATAAAGGATATAATCTGGTGGCCGTAAGTAAAGATACCTGTGGATCACATAAACGCTATGCTGAGAAGCAGGGTATTGATTTTACATTGGTATCTGACCCTGACTACAAATTTGCAGAAGCCACAGATTCCATCGTTCAGAAAAAAATGTACGGAAGAGAGTATGAAGCCCCATCACGTTCGGCCTTTGTTATTGATACAGATGGTACTATTTTGGGAACTATCAAAAAAGTGAATACGAAAGACCACGCCGGAGAGTTAAAAGAGCTGGTCGAAGAATTGAATTAATCCTGTTTTTACATGAAAAGTCTCGTCATTGTAGAGTCCCCTACAAAAACTAAAACTATTAAGAAGTATCTGCCCAAAGGGTACGTGGTGGACTCCTCTATGGGTCACATTCGTGACCTGCCTTCTTCGGCCAAGGAAATTCCGGCCAAGTATAAAAAAGAGAGCTGGTCAAATTTAGGGATCAATGTGGATGATCGTTTCGATCCCCTCTATGTGATCCCTTCATCCAAAAAGAAAGTAGTTACCAAGCTCAAAAAGCTGCTCAAAGATGCAGATGAACTTATATTGGCAACGGATGAGGACCGGGAAGGAGAGGCTATTTCATGGCACCTGATGGAGATCCTGAAACCGAAAGTGCCGGTGAAGAGAATGGCATTCCGGGAGATCACCAAAGAAGCTGTGATGAATGCGCTGGAAAATACCCGCGACATTGATATGAATCTGGTACACGCTCAGGAAACACGCCGAATTCTGGACCGGCTGGCGGGTTATACCGTATCCCCGTTATTATGGAAAAAGATCTCTCCGGGTCTTTCTGCCGGACGGGTTCAATCGGTAGCGGTTGAGTTTTTGGTGGAGCGTGAGCGTGAGCGCATGAAGTTCAGAAGTGCGACCTACTATGATCTGAAAGCGCAGCTTCATAAGGAAGGGGATGATTATAAATTTGATGCCGACCTGACGCATCTCAATGAAAAGCGTCTTGCCAGTGGAAAAGATTTTGATGAGAACACCGGCAAGCTGAAAAAACCAAAGTCTGTTGTTTTGCTGGATGAGGACAAAGCCAGTGCTCTTGTGGATGACCTGAAAGAAGCCAAATGGTCAGTCATTAATGTGGATGTTAAAACGCAGAAGCGAAACCCGGCACCACCATTTATTACCTCAACCTTACAGCAGGAGGCCAACCGTAAGTTTGGTTTTTCAGCCCGAGACACGATGAGCGTGGCTCAGAAATTATATGAAAAAGGGTTTATCACCTACATGCGTACGGATTCAACCCGGCTTTCCGGCCAGGCTATCGGTGCGGCCCGTGATGCAGTAACCGATGAGTACGGTGAAGATTATTTATTTGAGCGGGTAAGGAATTACAGTAAAAAAGGGAAAGGTGCGCAGGAAGCTCACGAGGCCATTCGTCCTTCAGGTTCACGTTTTGTAAAACCGGATAAGGCCGGATTAAGTGGCCGTGAGTTCAAGCTTTATGACCTGATCTGGAAGCGTACGATCGCTACACAAATGGCAGAAGCGGAGCTGGAGTTTACCAATGTCACGATCCGGGCTTCTCACAATGGAACGGATGCTGATTTCCGCGCCGGCGGAAAGAAAATTCTTTTCCCCGGTTATTTCCGCGCCTATGTGGAAGGCAGTGATGACCCGGAAGCTGCTCTCGAAAATCAGGAAAACTTTCTTCCTGAAATGAAAGAAGGAGACAGAACCGGATTGGATGATCTGAATTTTGTCAGTCACGAAACGAAACCGCCTGCACGCTTTACAGAAGCAACCCTGGTGAAAGAGCTGGAGAAAAGAGGAGTAGGACGGCCAAGTACCTATGCATCCATTATAAGTACCATACAGGATCGTGGGTATGCGAAAAGTGAGGGTAAAACGCTGATCCCAACATTTACAGCTTTTGCTGTATCGTCACTGCTCGAAAAACACTTTCCTGATCTTGTGGACAGCCAGTTCACCTCTGACCTGGAAGACAAATTGGATGCCGTGGCTGAAGGGAAGCAGGATCCGGTCAAATACCTGGAAGATTATTATAATGGTGAAAACGGACTGAAAGCCAAAGTTGACACGCAGGAAGACAAGATCGATCCCCAGGAAGCTAAGCTATTGGATCTGCCACTGGAAGGAATGGAAGGTATTAAGGTGGCAGTAGGTCGTTTTGGGCCCTATGCTCGCATGACCAAAAATGGTGAAGAAGTGACAACATCACTGCCAAACGATATGGATCCAAGTGATATCTCTTCTGAAAAACTCGAAGAGCTGATCAAGATCTCGGAAGAGCAGGATAAGCCGATCGGCCACGATCCGGAATCGGGCGATCCGATATTTTTACTATCAGGTCGTTATGGCCCATATGTGCAGCGTGGTGAAGTAACTGATGACAATAAAAAACCGAAGCGTGTATCATTGTTAAAGGACATGGAGCTAAGTGATGTAGACCTGGATCTTGCACTTAAACTGCTTGAGCTGCCTCGCAAATTGGGTGAACACCCGGAAGATAATAAAGTAGTTAAGGCCGGTGTAGGCCGTTACGGACCATATGTTGTTCATGATGGAAAGTTCAAATCCATTCCAAAATCAGACAGTGTTCTGGATATTGAACTGGATCGCGCAGTTGAATTATTGGCTCAGAAAAAGCAATCAAGAAGAGGCAGTAATGAGATTCAGGACCTTGGGAAGCATCCTGATACTGACAAACCGATCAAAGTGATGACCGGGCGATATGGACCATACATCAAACATGGCAAAAAGAATATCAGCTTGCCCAAAGGTGAGACGCCGGAAGATTTTACACTCGCAAAGGCCATGGACCTGATCAAGGAAAAGGGATAACTCATGAAGGGTTGAACCGATTTCGCTGGTCGGTGGCTTTATAATTTTTTTTGTAGATTTATATTCACTACTGTCATTAACATAAAGACAGCTTAAGGATCTCATGCAAAAACGCAGCGATTTTTATTTCAGATATCCACCCAATATCCATGAATTGGATCTTGCTACTATGGTGAATATGTATCGCAGTCGGGGTGAACCGAGAAAGGCTCAACCGGGGCAGCCTTTTGCGTGTGCCTCAACGGGGCATTTGTTGCGTGAAGCCAAATGGTGGTTCGGGCTATATTACTCCCAAAGTACGTGGGATGAGTTGTTGACCAAAGGGAGTGAGGGCTTTCCCCTTACCGACATTGAACTAAATGTTTTGGGGTTAGTTTATATCAGTGAGGATGAACCGCCACACAGAGAGTATGTTGAGAAAAATGCAGGCGTCACTGAAAAACTTGCATACCTGATCGTTAATGACCTTCGATCTTTCGGGTTTCTGGATGAAGATGATTCCGGTTTTTTGAGGATCACCCCAAGGGGAGAAAAAGCCCTTCACGGTATTGCCCGGCGCATCTATGAAAAAAGGTTCATGCCTGAAATGCTTAAAACCTTCACTCCTTCTGATGAACCTCAAATAGAACAGGCACAGAAAGAAGATAAAGAGCAAACCAGCTTGTTCTAAGGATCTCATTTGTGGATACATACGATTTCGAGGGTAAAACCTACTCCTTTTCCCGCTACCCTAAAACCACCAACCGATCACTGCGTGCCTGGAGTGCGGCCGATGAATACCTGATCAGTCATATATTTGAGGGCGAACAAACGGTAACCGATACCAATATCGGGATCGTAAATGATCGCTTTGGTTATTTGAGCTGTTTGTTGAGCCGGTTTGATCCAACCGTTATCATAGAACGGAAAAGTCAGGAACGGTCCATTCTTCAAAACCTGGATCTTAATCACATAGATTCAGATAAGGTTCATTTTATGCATCCTTTGGATCCGATGGTTCAAAGATTTGACAAGGTGGTGCTCAATATCCCAAAATCGACAGACCTTTTCGAGTTGTACCTGCACGAGATACATTCAAATTTAGCAGAAGATGGAACGGTATTTTGCGGGTTCATGACCAAATATTTCACCACCCAAATACTAAGTATTGCTGATAACTATTTTGAAGAAGTTGATCAAAGCCTGGCTCGAAAAAAGTCACGGGTCTTGATTTTAAAAGGAAAGAAGAAGTCACTCAATAAGTCCCTGGTTCATCATTTGGAATATGATTTTGGTGGAAAAGCCGAAAGGAAAATTCAGCAAAATTATGGAGTATTTTCAGCCGATCACATCGATTATGCGACTCAGTTTTTGATCGATCAGATTCAGGTAAAAGAGTCAGAAAATCGAATACTTGATATGGCATGTGGAAATGGGGTGATTGCCATGGCAGTTCAGCTTCAAAAGCCCGAAGCAGAGATCTTTCTCACTGATGATTCTTATCTGTCTATCGAATCTGCCAAACTCAATATTGATGGCTTCGGCGTACACTACTTCTGGAACGATCGTTTGGATGATATTCCTGAAAAGAGTCTTGACCTCGCAGTTAGCAATCCACCTTTTCATTTCGGCCATGAGACGAATATTGAGGTAACAATTCGGCTATTTAATGAAGTTGCAGAAAGGTTAAAACAAACCGGACGCTTTATCTGTGTGGCCAATCAGCATCTTAATTATAAAACCCACCTTGAAAAGATCTTCAAGGTAAAAGTGCTGGCTCAGAACGATAAGTTTATAGTTTATGAGTGCGGATTCGAAGGTTTGAAGCCTGAGAAAACCTAAACATCCATCATTCCGTCCTGTGTAATTAGGTATCGGTTTGAATATTAAGGCAATGGACAGGGTGATTGATGAGTTTGATTCAACCACCTAACCCTTCCCCCACTCCATCATCCGGTTCCGAACAGGCTTTGAATGTAGATATCGGTGTAAGCGGAACCGAATGATGTAGTTCACTTTGAACTTCCTAAAGAATTATCACTCCTCTTTTTCCTCACTTTCTATTGTTTATATTCCGGCTGGTTATTAACAAATCATGGGATATTTATGAAGCAGCGCATCACTTTTCTGATTCTAACTCTTGCATTCATTTCAATACAAATATGTGCTTTTGCACAAGGGACTCAGCTATTGAGGGAGCCCACTATTTCTGAAAACGGTATTGTCTTTGTTCATGCCAATGATCTTTGGAAAATTGACAAAGATGGAGGAAAAGCAGTTCGTCTGTCGAGCAATATTGGAGGAGAAAATAATCCTCATTACTCACCAGATGGGAACATGATCGCTTTTACCGGGCAGTATGAGGGTAATTCGGATGTGTACGTAATTCCTGCCGAAGGTGGTTCGCCTAAACGTTTGACCTGGCATCCCGGAGCGGATGTAGTGACCGGATGGACACCTGAAGGTGATATACTGTTTAGATCTGGAAGAGATGGTCATCCAACCCAGCTTAACAGGATATGGAAAATTAGTACAGATGGAGGTAACGCCGAAGTATTACCTATTCCGCGAGCGGCCACAGGTGAAATGTCGCTGGACGGAAAATATCTGGCCTATAACCCGATAACTTTCTGGGATCCGGAATGGAGAAATTATCGCGGCGGACAGGCTCAACCCATTTGGATCGTGAACCTGGAAAATTATGATCTGGTTCAAACCCCGCGACCTGACAATGAACGTCATACAGATCCGGTTTGGCACGATGATCAGGTGTTCTATTTATCTGAGCGGGATTATGCCAACAATATCTGGTCTTTCGATCCGGAAACCGGTGAGGAAAAACAATGGACATTTCACTCAGATTTTGATGTGAAAAGCCTGGATGCCGGTGACGGGATGATCGTATATGAACAAGGCGGTTACCTTCATCTACTCGATCCTGCAAACGGTAACTCAGAACAGCTGGAAATTGAGGTATCCGGAGATATGAGCTGGGGACGGCCACGCTGGGAATCGCCTGATGCCAATGATCTGAATAATGCCTCTATCTCCCCAACCGGTAAACGAGCCATCTTTGAATTCAGGGGAGAGATCGTAACAGTTCCAAAAGAAAACGGAACATGGAGACGTCTCAGTGAATCATCCGCCAGTGCTGAACGATATCCTATATGGTCACCTGATGGTGAAAAAGTCGCGTGGTTCTCTGATGAAAGCGGTGAATACAACCTGATGATCACGGATCAGTATGGAATGGAAGACCCGAGATTGATTGAACTGCCAAACCCGACCTATTACTTCCGTCCGGATTGGTCGCCTGATGGAAGGTATATAGCCTATACAGACACCGATTATAATCTGTGGTATGTCAACATAGAGAATGGCGAAGCTAAAAAAGTAGATACAGACGGATATGCCCATCCTAACCGAACGTTGAATCCGGTTTGGTCTCCTGATAGCAAGTGGATCGCGTATGTGAAATTACAGGATAATCAATTCAAAACGGTTCAGGTTCACAATATTGAAACGGGGCAAACTCATCAGATCACCGATGGGATGTCGGATGCCATCACTCCGGTTTGGAGTGAGGACGGTAAATACCTTTACTTCCTTGCAAGTACAGATTATGGATTGAACACAGGCTGGCTTGACATGAGTTCGTATAACATGCCGGTGACAAGAGCTTTATATATGATCGTTCTGTCTGATGATAAGCCTTCCCCATTATTACCTAAAAGTGATGATGAGGAAGTTGCTGAGAAAGGTACTGAGGAATCCAATGGTGATTCCGGGGAAGAATCGGTTTCCGTTACCATCAGCTTCGATAATATTGCTGAACGAACTCTGGCCTTGAATGTCCCTGAGCGAAATTATACGGGATTGATGCCGGGACCGGGAGGGGATGTGTTTTACACAGAATCTGTTTCAAATGAAGGAACCAGACTCCATAAATATGACCTGACCAAAAAGGAGGGAAGTTTATTCCTGAATAACTTCAATGAAGGAGTGGTATCTCAAGACCGTAAGAATCTGCTTTACAGAAGTGGCGGAACGTGGGGAATCGTATCCACTGATACCGGTGAAAAAAGTTCAGGAGAAGGCAGCCTGAATATCTCAGGGATCAATATAAAAGTTGATCCACAGAAGGAATTTCAACAGATATTCAAAGACGGATGGCGATTCATGCGCGACTTCCTATATGTTGACAATATGCACGGAGCTCCATGGGATGAAATATATGAGTGGTATGCCCCCTGGGTGGCCCATGCAAAACACCGATCTGACCTGAATTATGTGCTTGATATCATGAGTGGTGAGGTGGCTGTTGGTCATTCTTATGTAGGCGGGGGTGATTTCCCTGACCTTGAAAACGTTCAAGCCGGTCTTTTAGGAGCTGATATATCCATCCAGAACGGGGCTTACAGAATCGATAAGATCTATACCGGTGAGAGCTGGAATCCTGATCTTGAAGCTCCATTATCCGGACCGGGGATAGATGTAAATGAAGGTGATTACATCCTTGAGGTAAATGGCGAAACACTCAATACTGAAGAAAATTTCTACACTTATTTTGAGGGAACCGTAGGACGGCAGATCAAGATTTTGGTCAATGACCGACCCCGGACAGAAGGTGCCCGTTTAGTGACGGTCGTACCGATCTCAAATGAATCCGGGTTAAGAACCCGGGATTGGGTAGAAGGGAACCGACGAAAAGTGGATGAAATGTCAGACGGAAAATTGGCTTATGTTTGGGTGCCAAATACGGGTCAGGGTGGTTACACCTACTTCAATCGTTACTATTTTGCACAACAGCATAAGAAAGGGGCCATTATTGATGAACGTAACAATGGGGGAGGCTCCGCTGCAGATTACATGGTGGACATCATGGCGCGTGAACTGCACGGGTTCTTCAACAGTAAGGCGGCTGACAGAACACCGTTTACTACACCGGGTGCGGGAATATGGGGGCCAAAAGTCATGGTCATAAACGAACGTGCCGGATCAGGAGGAGACCTTCTTCCGTTTCTTTTCAGAAAGATGGAGATCGGTCCTTTGGTTGGTGCTAAAACCTGGGGAGGCCTGGTTGGAACCTGGGATACGCCACCCTTTGTTGATGGCGGCTATTTTGTGGCTCCACGAGGTGGATTTTACAATCTTGATGGAGAATGGGATGTTGAAGGCGAAGGAGTTGCACCTGATATTGAAGTAATGCAAACACCAAAAGAAGTGATCAACGGACATGACCCTCAACTTGAAGCAGCAGTAGAAGAAGCTCTTCGTCTTCTTCGTAATTATGAGGATCCGATCATTCCTACACCAGAAGACCCAATACGATGGAAACGTCCGGATAGGGATGGTGAATAATCTGATTTCAGTTTTCTGGAATGTAAATCAGCCCGGTGGATCCACTTTCACCGGGTTTTTTTATGCTAAATCCATCATTTCGTCCTGTATAAATAGGCTTATGAGATAAAATTAGAGAAATGGACGGGGTGATGGATGAGTTTGATTTAATCCCTAACCCTTCACTTACTCCATCACCCGGTTCCGAACAGGCTTTGAATGTAGATATCGGTGTAAGCGGAACCGAATGATGGAATTATCCTACCCCATTACAACATGATCAAATACGTGACTTTGGCAACTGCGGCTTGACTGTTCATGATCATATCACGACGGGGATCAAAGAGGTTTTCGTTATCTCCGGTGAGGTGGTATGATGTGTTGAACACAAAGAAAAGATCACTTCCCGGTGTATGGATCCAGTTTATTCTGAGGTTAGCTTGAAGATCTCTTGAAAAGTTATCGTATTGTATCAATGCTTTGGCAAAGAGCTTGCGACTCAGGGCCCCAAGAATGGAGGTTGATACTGTAGTGGCTTCAAACTCACCGTTTGTGATTGGCAGGTCAATGATACTGTGGTCGAAATTAGCTTCAACATGTAAATGTTTAGACTGACGAAACCCAATACTTCCACCAAATTCGGTTCTGTTTCCACTAAAGAACTCACCAATGCCGGCTGATGCCGATCCAAAAACACGCTGACTTTCATCAGTAGTAATACTAAGTCCAACCCTGTCGAATGTATAGTCGCCGGCAGGAATAATAGCATTGGGCCTAATGGAAAATGGTGAAAGTAATCGTTCAAATTCCCGGTTAGCAGAAAGGGTTATATTTTGATTTCTGCTGAATTCTGCTCTTATACTCCCGGACCAATACGCCGACTGTTTGACACCGTCCTGTCCTTCGATATAGTCATAATCGGTACCCAGGTTAAATCGCCGGATACCGGGTAAAACATCTATTTGTACGGTTGGGTTATAACCGATATTACCAGAATATTCTTTAATATCCTGCCTTCGCACAAAACCAAGGGCAGGGGCATAATTAGTACCTACACTCGTGAAAGACCCACCGATCTCATAGGTGTCATTTTGAAGCTGTAAACTGGCATGGCCTGCCTGATCATTAAGAATATCGGTGTCATCCCAAACCTTAGTATACCATGCATTGAACTCACTTGAAGTCCAGAACCGGTACTTTGTGTCGAAACCAAGTGCCCGGTTGTAGCCATTTACCTGCTCGACATTTGTGATTATACTGCCTACAGTGGCACGAGGGAAAATATCAGTTCGAATTCTGGCAACTGAATTATTGACGGATTGACTACCAAATGCTTGTTTGAATTTATCACCGGTTTCTATGTTCATGGCCCCGATAGAAAACCGTCCAACCTGACCGGTCATCCGTGCTCCGGTTAGGATCTGATCGGTTAGACCAATACGCCTTGAAAAGAAGGTCTGAGTTGAGCGACTATTTCCATGAAGAAAAAGACCTGATCGCTCTAAAAAGAATTCCCTTTTTTCAGGAAAAAAGAGGCTGAACCGGGATAAATTAAGCTGAACGTTATCAGACTCTACCTGGGCAAAATCGGTGTTGATGGTCATATCCAGAGTCAGGTTCGAAGTGATACCCCATTTCATGTCTCCCCCAATATCATAGGTATAATCGGTATTGGTTGCCTCATTCTGCAGGTCAGGGCGCACTTCCTGCACACCTGATATGATGTAAGGCTTAAACTCAATATTATTTCCACGGCGAATGTTTTTGATCCCTTTTAGGGTGCCATATTGGGACGCCGCAGCCAGTACTCCAAAACTGCCTCCATACTCCATACCAATGGCCGGCCATAGCACACGCTCATTTTTTCGGTTGATCATTCGGGATACCATCAAGCCAAACTCAAGATCGTCACCCTCCGGAAAACGAAGCTGACGAAACGGGATTGAAACTTCAAGGGTCCAACCTTCATCATCGATCATAGTTTCGCTAATGAAGACGGCATCCCATGAAAAACTCTCATAGCTTATTCTTTCATCAGTTACCAGGGCATCATCCTGAGTTCCAAGCGCATTCATTTCGAACAGGTAAGCATTACGTCCATCACGATATGTGTCAATTCCAATGTAGGCATGATCATCCCTGTTATTACGACCACCTCGTTCAAGGTTCTTGGCCCTGATCAGGTCCGGATTCTTGTCATAAAACCGGAATGCGAAATATAAATGGTCACGGTCGTAAGCTATCCTGACTTCAGAGTCTTCCGTAGCCTTGGCACCGTCGTTGGGCCAAACCTGAGTAAGATCGGTAATAGGCTGAATATCCTGCCAAACCTCATCACTCAGGTCACCATCTATATATGGTGGGTTTTCAGTGAAAACGGCGGTGACTTCAAAATCTGTTGGTGCGGGTACCGGCGGTTGGATCTGCCCAAATGCATTGGTAGAATAAGATGTGAACAGAATCAGCCAGGCAGCTAAATATATGGACCTCATTACTTTCCTGTTATTTTGTTGAAAGAAGTCAGGAAAAGTAAAGATTTTGAATATCAGTCGGAGGTGCTTTTTGTAAAAAGATATCGGGACCACACCTCCGTGCTGAATCAGCTTCTGTTATTCTGCGCTTTCGATGATTGCTTTTGCCACTCGCTGAGGTACACGTTCATCAAAAGGACTTGGTATGATCTTATCCGGGGTCACATTTTCTACACAATCGGCGATGGCTTTGGCCGCAGTGATGAACATTTTTGTTGTCAATCGAGTGATGCGAGCATCAAGAGCACCTCTGAAAAGACCCGGAAACGCCAAAACATTATTGATCTGATTAGGGAAGTCAGAACGGCCGGTTGCAACAACCGCAGCACCGGCTTCCTTGGCATGGTCGGGAAGAATTTCCGGATCCGGGTTAGACATGGCAAAGATCATAGGATCTTTGTTCATGCTTTTCACCATATCTTGGGAAAGTACATTTGGAACGGAAACCCCAATGAATACATCCATGTCTTTAACAGCATCAGCCAGAGACCCTTTTCGACCCTGTTTGTTGGTAGTCTCAGCCATTTCCTTTTTGGTATCATTCAGGCTGTTCCGGCCTTTGTAAATGATGCCACGGCTGTCACACATAATGACATCTTTAACACCGGCTGCAAATAATAGTTTCACAATGGCTACGCCAGCTGCACCGGCACCATTAACAACCACTTGCAAATCTTTCATTTCTTTGTGGGTGAGTTCAAGAGCATTGTACATGCCGGCCAGTGTTACAATAGCAGTTCCGTGTTGGTCGTCATGGAATACGGGGATATTGAGTTCCTGCTTCAAACGTTTTTCAATTTCAAAGCAACGAGGTGCAGAGATGTCTTCCAGGTTGATCCCGCCAAATCCCGGAGCAATGTTCTTTACAGTTTGAACGATCTCATCGGTATTCTGAGTGTCGAGTATGATAGGGAAGGCATCCACATTGGCAAATTTTTTGAACAATACGGATTTTCCTTCCATAACCGGAAGGGAGGCTTCAGGACCAATATTGCCAAGACCTAATACAGCTGAGCCGTCACTGACCACAGCTACCATATTTCCTTTTGCAGTGTATTTATAAGCATTTTCTTTATCGTCTGCGATCTCCTGGCAAGGTTTTGCCACACCCGGGGTATATGCAATACTCAGATCATCTTTGGTTTCGAGGGGCATTTTGGGTTCAACAGAGATCTTACCTTTATATTTATTGTGTGCTTCAAGAGCCAGTTTAGCGTAGTCTTTTTTTGACATGGTGAGTGATGAGTTTAAGCGTGTTCTTGCTTAGATATATTGAGTTTTAAAAAATTCAGTAAATAAAAAAGGCGTTGCAGATTGCAACGCCTTTAGATGATCTGCTAAAAATAAGGAATTATTCACTCAACATTGAAGCGACATCGAAAGAATTATTATCTGTATTTATATCAGCTAAACGTTGAGTCGGATCGATCGTGATACTCTTGATCTGTGAAGCCGGCTTGTTAATGACAAGGTTGTAAGTCGGTTCAACCCAGGTCCAGTCTCGCAGAACCGTGCGCTTGATATCGGTTTCGTTCGGCTTCTCTCCACGCATCATACGTAACGGAAGATAAAAAAGCTCTTTTTCTCCATTTGTGTATTCCACAACAATATCCAATGGCATTGGCATCAGGTTATTACGCTCTAATTTAGCTACGGTCTTGTTCTGATCACCTACAACAGACTCTATTCCATAATCGATGGTCTTGGTGGTTTGAACAAAATATTCGTAATACCAGTCGAGGATCATACCGGACTCCTGTTCCATGATATTGATGTAATCAAGGGCAGTCGGATGCTTCATCTTCCAGGTTTCATGATACTTCAGCATTCCATTTCTGAAATCTTCCTTACCGATGATATATTCAAGCTGATTAAGGAATACGGCACCTTTGGAGTAAGCAGCCACACTGTAAGCCCCATTGGTATTATAATGGTCTGCATGGGTAATCATTGGTTCTTCGTTACCGCTTTGAACAATATAGTTATAGCTGCGATATGAACCGGCATGAACGTTACCGTCACGATCAAATAAGTGTGCCATGGTCTCTGAAGAGGCAAAACTGGTAAAACCTTCATCCATCCACTCAAGAAGGCTTTCATTGGTAGCTAGGACATTCTGGAACCAGCTGTGATACATCTCGTGCACCATCACGCCTACCAGACTACCGAGACTGCGACCTCCTGTGATAAGAGTTCCCATAGGATACTCCATACCGCCGTCACCGCCTTGCAGGTTGGTGTATTGCGGATATGGGTACTCTCCAAAATGTTCATTGGCATATTCAAATGCGCCGATAGTGTAGTCAACCAGCTGTTCCCAGTTTTCTGTATACTGTGCATTGGCTTCCTCAGAGGCTCCTTCAACTACAGCAGGCTGCTGATAAAGAAAGTGCAGTTTTGGTCCGTTTGGAACCTGTGCTGTGACATGTTTAAAATCGGGATCGGCTCCCCAAAAGAAATCGATCACATTTTCGGCTTTGAAGTGCCATGTCATTTTATCGCCACCTGGACGATTTACCTGTGCACCTTCTTCTTCATAACCATACCCGATCTCATTTGGGTTCTGAAGAATACCGGTTCCACCTAACACATAATCCTGGTCGATGGTTATCTTTACATCAAAGTTTCCAAAAGGAGCATGGAATTCACGTCCAACATATTCATTTGGATGCCATCCCTGAAAATCATATTCAGCCATTTTTGGGTACCACTGGCTCATTGAGAATTCAACGCCCTCAGCATTATTCCAGCCGGAACGGCGGATCTGGAGAGGAACCTGTGCATCCCATTCCATTTCAAACGTGGCCTTTTCGCCAGGTCCGATCGGTTCATTAAGGTCAACCACTAACACGGTTCCGTCAGTCTCGTAATTAACTGCACGACCATTTTGTGTGAGCGAGTTCACACGCTGATAGCCGATCTCGTCTTCTGAAAGATTGTAAATGCGATCGCCAACGCGTCGGTCAGGGTCTGCAATAGTTCTGGAACGAACGTCCATCATGCTCCCAGGCTGAAAGGCATTGAAGTAGAGGTGATAATATACACGATCCAGGGTGTGAGGAGAGTTATTGGTATAAACCAATGTTTGCTCACCGGAATATTGATGGTTTTCGGCATCCACATCGATCTCCATTGTGTAATCAACGTGCTGTTGCCAGTAATCACGGTGCTGTGCCTGCAAAACAGGCAATGTTAGAATAGTAACAAGTAGTAGCGATAGTAGTTTTTTCATACCGTTTTGTTAGAGTTAATTCAAAATTTAAAATTCAAAATGAAAAATTATTGACCACTCAGGTTAATTTTAAATTTGGAATTTTTCATTTCAAATATATTAAAAACTGTTTCTGCTGGCGAAGGCACGGCTTAAAGTGGCTTCATCGATGAACTCAAGTTCGGTTCCCATCGGAATTCCATAAGCAATACGCGTTACCCTTACATCATATTGCTTCAATAATTTATTGATGTAGTATGAGGTCGCCTCGCCCTCGGCATCGGGATTCAAGGCAAGTATGATCTCATTGATCTGCTCATCTTCTCCGACTCGTTTTAGTAATTCCTGTATGCGAAGTTTATCAGGACCAATATTATCCATAGGAGATATCACTCCACCCAATACATGATAGCGTCCACGAAATTCATTCGATTTTTCAATGATATAAACATCGTTGAATTCCTCCACTACACAAATGGCCGAGGGGTCTCTTTTGGGATTATCACAGATCTTACAAGGGTCGGAATCGCTGACATTGCCGCAGATGGAACACCGGGTTACCTTTTCCTTAAGGTCTACGATAGCCTGAGCCAGACTCATGGCATAATCGTTGTTTTGCTTTAAAAGATGAATGGCAATACGCTGGGCTGATTTTCTTCCTGTACCCGGGAGCTTGGAAAGTTGCTCGATCGCTCGTTCTAGATATTCTGAGGTTATCTGCATTAAGGAATTAAAAATTTAAGATTAAAAATGAAAAATCAGGGTGTATGTAACCCATTTTTAATCTTTCATTTTTCATTTTGAATTTCCCTTAGAGTCCAAATTTTGACATGTCCATACCGGGAATACCGCCACCGGGCATCATATTCTTATACATTTCCTGCATTTTTTCTTTGGATGCCTCCTCCGCTTTTTCAAGGGCTTTGTTAACACCTGCCACGATAAGGTCTTCTAACATTTCCTTGTCAGATGGATCTACCACATCATCGTCCATTTCAATGGACACGATCTGTTTATTACCGTTGGCCTTCACTTTTACCATGCCGCCACCGGCTTCAGCCTCAACAATGACTTCTTTCAGCCCTTCCTGAGCTTCCTGCATTTTCGATTGCATTTCCTGGATCTTGCCAAACATATCGGCCATATTAAAATTGTTCATAGCTTAGAATTTTGATTAATAAACTGTTTTACAAAACATCGTGAACACTGAATATTGAAAGCAGTTGCAGCTACTTTGTGCATAATACCTTAGTTGTTGACACTAATATTCAAGTTCTGCCCCAAATATCTCAACGATATCACGTATGATAGGGTCTTTTTGTTGTATTTGCTTGAAGCGTTCATACACGCTCATGGGTTTGTCTTTTTCATCTTTCTCACCCACTGAAATATTAAAACGCAGTACGGTTCCTGTAAATTCCTTTAGCTTGAACTGTAGATCCGTACTTTGCTCATTCAGCATTTTTTGGGCAAAGTCGTTATCGCACTCCAGGTGCAGTTCGCCACCTTTGACTCGTTTTACCTTAACCCGTTCCATTTGCAGATGCAAAAGCATCGGGAAATCTCCTTTCAGGGATTCCAGATATTCAACCCATATCTGCTGTACATATTCTGTAGTGATCTTTTCAGGAACATCTTTCTCGGACGGTGTTTCTGTTGCAGATCCGTTAGAGGAGACCGGATTCTTTTGTTTTTCGGCCTGAACCGATGCGCGAGCTTTACGTGTAAGAGTTGTTATTAAGGCCGGAGTTCCGATATCAAAATCATCATCTTCCTCACCTAATTCTTCATCAACTTCTACTTTCCCTTCATTTGGCTGGGGAACCGGGCCTGCCTCTTCTGCTTCAATTTCTTCAGATTTTTCTGCTGTTTCATGGGTACCTGCAGCCTGTTCGGTTACTGTTTCGGTCGTGATGGTCTCTTCTTCAGGCTCAGATACCTTTTCGGGCTCGTTTTCAGCTTTAGCATCCGGTTTTTTTGGGGCTGAACCGTTTTGGGACGGGGCTACAAAGTTACCGGAGTTTTTTTTTAACTCCTGAAGGCCTTCCAACAGCTCTGCAAGCTGCTCACTTCTTTCCATGTGGATGAGCTTAAGTAGGGTGATCTCGAACTGGATCCTTGGCTGGCTTGCATCCTTTAGTTTGATCTGTGCTTCGCTGATGATATGCAGCATGCGCATAAGGTCATCCCGCGAAAAATGTCCGGCCGTCTGCTGATATCGTTTTTTGGTCTCTTCAGACGCTTCGACCAGATACAGTTTGGTAGTCTCGTAAGCGATGTAGAGGTTCCGAAGGTGTTCTGTCAGGCCGATCAGATATTCCTGAATGTCATAACCTTCCTGAAGCAGGGTATTAATCAGTTCCAGCCCGCGGTCTGCATCATGATCCTTAACACATTCCATAAACTCAAAGAGGCGATCGGTTCCAACTACATTGAGCGCCTGCAACAGTTCATTATGAGTAATGGTGTCTCCGCAGAATGCAATGGCCTGATCCATAAGCCCGAGGGCATCACGAAGGGCGCCATCAGCTTTTTTAGCGATCACATGAAGCGACTCTTCGTCGATCGAAATATCTTCGTCGATTGCTATCTTTCGAAGTCGCTGTACGATCTCATCAACGGAGATACGCTTGAAATCGAATCGCTGAACACGAGATAAGATAGTAGGGAGGACTTTATGAGGCTCGGTGGTCGCAAAAATAAAAATAGCATGTTCTGGAGGCTCCTCAAGGGTCTTAAGCAAGGCATTAAAAGCTGCCTTACTGAGCATATGGACCTCATCCACAATAAATACCTTGTACTTTCCATTTTGGGGAGGAATTCGAACACTTTCCCTGAGATGGTGTACATCATCCACCTTATTGTTGGAGGCGGCATCCATTTCCACAATATTCAATGTCTGATTCAGTGACTCCCCATCAACACTGATATCGATCTCATTTATGGTACGGGCAAGTACTCTGGCCATAGTCGTTTTACCAACTCCGCGTGGACCACAAAACATATATGCATGAGAAAGGCGATTTTGTTTGATCGCATTCTTTATGGTATCACTCACATGTTCCTGCGAGACAATATCCTCAAAAGAAGTAGGTCTGTATTTTCTGGTAAGTGCGCGGTAGGTATCTGACATTGATAAATCGGTTTTTCAATCATCACAATGTACAAAAAGGAAGAGAAAAAATTGGAGTGATTTGGGGATTTAATAAGGTGAATTTTGGTTGTGTATCGATTCAAAATGGCTTCATAGAATTTGGCATTCTTGTAAGGCCATTTATGTTTATAACAACGGGAGCAAAATGGGGCTTTGATAAAAATTTCTTTAAATTCTGAAGGTGTTACTAGAACAATTACCTGTCACTAAACACAATAAGTTCAACCAATGAAATTATTTAGAGAACATATCGTTTGGTGGGTAATATTAGTGCTATTGACTCTGACTGTATCCCTTATCACTTCAGATCAGGTTACTGCACTTGGCCTGATATTTAGCATGCTTGGTCATTTTGCTTTTGCAACTATAGTATCGGTCATTCCTCTAATTATTTACTGGATCATTAGAAAACCACTGAACACTGAGGAATATTTGGCAACATTTACTGTAGCCTGGTTGATCCTTTCTGTTGCAAATATTGCTGTGATGTAAATAAAACTTCATTAGTTACCTGTGTTCATCATCATAGAAGTTCTCCACATTGGGCCGCCAATTGCACAGCCTTTTCCCAATGGTAAGTTTGGATCATATCATTTTTGCCCGCAAGTTTTTGAGTCTTGTTCATGGTTGTTACGATCATTGTGATGTTTTAAGTAAAAGGAAACTTTGCAGGATGTGTCTCCTCATAAAGGCAGTATTAAGTAAGCTTACCTTAATTTTTAGATCTAATTTCAGGTGAGTCCAAATATTGAAGGAATTTTGAGCGGGTTTAGGATGCGACATCGTATTAGTTGTTGAATCTGCAATAAAATTCACAAATGAGACATTCGTCACTTGTTCTAACGGTAATAGCCTTAATGTTGATTTCATGTAGTGGCGGCAACAGCACGCCCGATCCGGAGATCACCGGTGTACAGCCAGACAGTGGTCCTCCCGGTGCTTTAGTCACGATCAATGGAAGTGGGTTTTCTGAGGAGGCTACAAACAATAAAGTATTTTTCAATAGTGTAGAAGCAGACATAACAAGTGCGAGTGCTTCCCATCTCAAAGCAACAGTCCCGGAAACAGCTACAACCGGTGTCATCAGTGTTGAAGTTGGGAACCAAACGGTAAATGGACCAACCTTTACGGTTGAATCACTGACCCCCGGAATCAGTTCGGTTGATCCGGAACAGGGAGTGGTTGGAGAGCAGGTGGCGATATCGGGAATGAATTTTAGTGATACTGCCTCTGAAAATTTGATCACTTTCAATGGGACTGAAGCACAGATACTGAATGCGTCTGAGGATGAGTTGATGACACAGGTTCCGCAAGGTGCAACTGATGGTCCTATTGAAGTAACAGTGGATGGGAAAACAACAACGGGACCAGATTTCGATGTAATAAACGAGGGTGCGGTTGAATTTTTATTCAGCAGAAACGGGCCTGATCAGGACCAAAGTATGATCCTGACATTTGATGGAAAAGATACTCCGATCTCTGCCACCACATCTAAAGCAACAAGGGGTGAAGTAACGAAGGGCAGTTACACCGCAGAATTGAAAGGAATAAATGATAACTGTTCACTAAGTGGACAAAATCCGCGGCCTATAGAAATTGTAGCAGGTGATACAACCCAAACAAGTTATCAGATAACCTGCACTGAAATTTCGCTTGTTGAAAATAGGATCGTCTTTGTGAACGATTCAAAGTCGCCTGAACAGATCTATTCAATGAATCCGGATGGAAGTGACCTTACACTATTTTTTGAAAGGATAGGATTCAATTCTTTTGATATATCACCGGATGGCTCAAAGATCGTCTTTTCTCAGGGGCCGGTAACAAATTCTGATCTGTATGTATATAATATTGACAGTTCCACTTTCACCAGCCTGACATCAAATGGGAGTGGTAATAATGATCCCGCCTGGTCACCAGATGGTACTCAGATCGTGTTTTCAAGATATGATGCCAATCGAAACCCACAGATCTTCGTGATCGACGCCGATGGTTCGAATTTGACTCCACTGACCGATAATAATTATAGCGGAAGAGAGCCCGATTGGTCACCTGATGGTACAAAAATAGTGTTTGATGCATTTCCGGTAGATAACTACGAGATAGCAGTCATGGATGCAGATGGAACTAACTTGTCTCTGCTTACCAATGATCCGGCAGGATCGAGTGTACGGGATCAGGATCCTGTATGGTCACCTGATGGTTCAAAAATTGCATTCGCAAGTACGAGGAATGGAAGCTTCGACATCTATACGATGGCTGCAGACGGTTCAAATATTGTCAGGATAACAGACTCTCAAAATGGAAGAAGAGATCCGGCCTGGTCACCGGATGGAACACAGATCGTCTTTGAAGGATTTGATGGAAACGATCAGGAGATCATGACAGCAACTGCAGATGGCTCCGGATCCCCATCCATTTTGACGGATTATGATGATGATATGAGGTATCCAAAATGGGGAGCCAACTGATCCTGCATTCCAATATGGGTGAATAGATATGTCCCATGAATATCAGGGGTATTGACAGTAATTAAATAACAAAGGTTTGAGGCTTACAAAGAGAGATTTTAGATGGTCTTGAATTTCAATTTCAACATTAAGTTCTAAAAACAACACATGAAGATTAAACAACTTACCATATCATTTTTACTAACAACCTTATTGATTCTTACTTCTTGTAGTGAATCGCCAACGAATGAAACAGTGCCTGATCAACCGGATAATTCAGATCCCCCCACACTTTCGGCGGTGATCGGGTATTCCCCGGCCTCACCAGAAGTGGGAATGGACGTTAATTTAGATGCAACGGCTTCAAGTGACGATCAGAATATCGGTTATGATGTTAGCTGGTCGTTTACGGATCGCCCGGCAGGGAGCTCTGCAACTATAACAGGCTCAACCCAACAAAATGCAGTATTTACACCGGATGTAGCCGGAGACTACATTGTGGAACTGGAAATTAGCAATTCATCTGAAAATGTTTCTGATTCCCAAACTGCAACCATCACGGTAACACCTGTTGAGCAGAATACCATTGAACTGAGTGGTACCATTAGCAGTGATTCTACATTGGTGGATCTATTTACAGATCCGACAAAGCCTGATTACCTGGTAGTAGGTAATTTAGATATCGAGGCGATGCTGACTATTGAACCCGGCGTTGTGATCTATGTTCAGCAGGATCTGGGGATCGATATAAACGGAGCCGGAATTATTAAAGCGGATGGCGAAACTGATAATATGATTGTGATCACAGGAGAAAATCAGTCAGTGAATGGTTTCTGGAGAGGCTTGAATATCTATTCTAATTCAGTTGAAAACTCGATCAGTAATGCTGAGATCAGTTATGGAGGGAGTGTTTCAGCAGGTACCTACTTTGAAAATGCTACTGTAACTATTGACAGGGCTATGGTACA
This sequence comes from Gracilimonas sp. B-17, assembly GCF_056857935.1. Classification (NCBI taxonomy): domain Bacteria; kingdom Pseudomonadati; phylum Balneolota; class Balneolia; order Balneolales; family Balneolaceae; genus Gracilimonas; species Gracilimonas sp. B-17. Next base: position 216,393 of record NZ_JBSXOA010000009.1, on the reverse strand, counting down.
GATGTCTGAAGTTAAAATTTCGAATAGTGGAGGGTATGGAATTCAAACCCGCCGAAACGAATCGGAATTTCCCATGCAGAATATGACCTTTGAGGCTAATGATCTTGGTCATGCGTACATTCACACTGATCAAATGGGGTATTTCGATAACGGCAGTTCCTTTGATGGCGGATATGTTTTCGTTTACAGTGGGGATACCACAGCTGACATGGATATTGCAAATCTGAATGGAGCTAAATATCAGATCATGGCCAAATCAGATTTTGGGCATACAGTAACTATTGAAGCAGGAACTGAATTTGAATTTGCAGCCGATGCCGGCTTGGATATAAATAACGGATCAACGATCATAGCGCAGGGTACTGCAACAGATAAGATCGTTTTTACAGGGGTAAGTAAAGCGCCGGGTGCATGGAGAGGTATCTTTATCGGTACAAGTTCAGTCGATAATCTCCTTGAGCATGTTGATATCAGTTATGGTGGCAGCAGTGAGATCAGAACCTATTTTGGAAAAACCAATATGGCTATCGATAATGCTAAAGTGACCCTTCGAAATGTGTCCATAACCGATAGTGATGGCTATGGAATTCAAACGAGAAGAGACGGATCAACCTTTAGTGTTGAGAGCAGTTCATTTAATAATAATGAATTCTCAGACATGTACATTCACCCAACACAGGCGGGTTTTATAGATGGTCAAACCAACTTTAACGGTGGAGATGTCGAAGTTTACAAAGGAGACACCGAAGACTCTGGTGCTGTGACCTGGAGTAACCTGAATAATGGAACTTATTACTTTTCACAAACCGTAACCATAGATAATGAAGTTACCATTGAAGCCGGTGCTTATTTTGAGATGGGTACCAACGTGAACCTGGTAGTTTCAGGTTCGACAACAGCCGGCGTGAGCGTCTTCAAAGCATTGGGTTCAGCTTCCGAACCGATCACATTTACGGGTAGATCACAATCAAAAGGTGCCTGGGGTGGTATTCTGATCTCATCCTCATCTGTGGATAATATCATGGATCATGTTTTAGTGGAGTATGGGGGCGGAAAGGATCTGGCGATCTATATGGATGCCGGAAACCTGGGGGTCTATAATGACGGATACCTCACGCTCACAAACTCATCGATCGAGAATAGCGCCAACTATGGGGTTATCATCAGAACGGGTCGTGATGCGATACTTAATAAGACCAACGTAACCTACGCAAATAATGACAATCTGAATGAATACACGTATTAGTAGCGAACTATCATAAGAAGGTTAGTGGCGAAAAGGGCATCAGTTAGATCTGATGCCCTTTTTTAATTCGTTTGTAAAATGAATGTTACTGTATGCTAAACGAATCCCCTTCCGTTAGAAGTTTGAAATTAACGCCTCTGTTTTCCGGCAATCGCATAGCTTCAGAAAAATCATTTTCAGGATCCTTCATGCCATCATCTGCCAGGGGAAAGGTTCCAAAATGCATGCCAAAGCTGATCTCAGCTCCCACATCCTTATGTACCTGAATGGCTTCTTCAGGATTAACGTGCATGGGTTTCATGAACCATCGTGGCATATAGGCACCGATCGGGATCAACCCCACTTTGATATTCGTATAGCGTTCACCGATCTCCTTAAAGAAAGGTCCATAACCGGTATCGCCGGCAAAATAGACGTCGCCAACCGGGGTCTCGATCACATAGCCGTTCCAGAAGGTCTTATTACGGTCAAATAATCCACGGGCTGAAAAATGCTGTGCCTGAACGGATTGAACCGTGATGTCGCTGTCGATCACTTTGTCCTCCCACCAGTTTAATTCAAACACCTTATTGATACCGTTACTATTCAGCAGGCGGCCAACACCCAGAGGGGCGATCACACGAGGCTCATACTTTTCATTGATCTGCTTAAGGGTCTTAAGATCGAGGTGATCATAATGATTATGACTGATGACGATAAGATCGATGCGGGGAAGGTCTTCGAATCGGACTCCGGCAGGGCGGTATCGCCTGGGGCCAGCAAAACTAACAGGGCTCACCCTATCACTCCATACCGGATCAGTCAAAATATTTACACCGGCCACCTGTATCAGAAAAGTAGAGTGATTTACATAAGTGATGGTCATCCCTTCTGTTACATTTTCAGACGGTTTGTTGGCAAAGGTGATCTCAGATCCAGGAATTGGCTCCCATTCCCCCTGATCTCTTTGAAAGTACCACTTCATGACATCCATGAACGATTTCTCGGGAACTTCTACCGGGTTTTCAAAGGTCTCTCCGTTGAAGTGTTCACTGACCGGACCCTCATATCCCGGCTCCGATACATACCAGCCAACAGAGACAATAAACAGTGCGGCAGTGATAAGCAGGATCAGGAGTATGGTCACGATTTTACCAATGAGTTTCATAGGTTAGGTTTTTAAACTGCTGCTTTAAGGTTTTCGGGGATAAGTAAATAAGGGAATAGGTGATATTATGCACTGTGTAATACAGACCTTAAATCCTTTCGTTACGTTCCCTTATTTACTTATTTCCTTATCACTGACCACTCTGCTTCAAATGCTCCTCAAAGAATTGATAGATCCTGCGATACTCATCATACCAGGCGTCTTCATCCTGAAAACTGTGACGTTCAGTTGGATACATCATCAACTCAAAGTTCTCGTTGCCTGTTTGAACCAGTCGCTCGATGTATTGTACCGCATCCTGAAACCCGACATTATTATCAATGAGTCCATGCAGGAGAATGACCGGCCGCTGTAGAGAATCCGCATAAGTCAGTGGATTACTGCGCTCGTAGTGTTCCGGAAATTCTTCAGGATCACCCAGTCTTGGCAGGGTATACCAAGGATTGGTATAATAATAATTCTCCCACTTTGTCACGGATCGCAAGGCTGCTGCAGCATCAAAACGTTCCGGAGATACTCCCACAGCATATAATGACATAAATCCACCATAACTGCCACCATAGATGCCCACTCGAGAGGTGTCCGCTTTGTCATAATTATCAGCCAGAAAGGCAAGACCGTCTTCAATATCCTCGGTTTCGTATTTACCCATCCAGTTGGTCACATCCTCCCGGAATTTACGGCCGTACCCGGTACTGTGCCTGTAGTCGACCTCGATCACGTAATAGCCCTGATGCGTCAGGAATTGATGAAACATGTACTCACGCCAGTAACTGTTTGACCAACCTTTATATACGTTCTGTAAGGAACCGGCTCCGTGTACAAATACCACCACAGGGTTCCCCTCCGGGTTTCTGCGTTCCGGCTTTAGCACCGACATGGATAAACGGGTATCTCCATCCCTTCCGGTGAAACGAACATAATCTTCCTTCTGCCAGTCATACTCATAGAATGACTCAGGTACCGAATTTGTCAGCTGCACTTCCCTTTGAGGGATCTTGGTATCGACCATATACAGGTCAAAGGGCTCATTGAAATAGGTTTTGCTGTATACAACATACCGTCTGTCAGGGCTTAAGTTGAAATCCCTGCGATACCCGACCACTGAGGTCAGTTTGGTTGGCAGGTTATTGATGATATCCAGCCTGTACAATTGCACTTCACCCGGATCCATCTCATTGGTAGCCATCACAATGGTGCGTTCATCCGTCCAGGTTGCCCAGGGTATGTCATACTCCCCGAAAGTATGTTGTTCAAAGCCTGATCCATCGGGATTGACGGTATAAATATGATTCCATCCGTCACGTTCACTCTGGAACATCAGGCGTTCGGTGGCCGGGGCGAATTCCATGTTGGTGCCATAGAGCCACCCTTTGGTAGAATCCTCAAAAAGAACCTTTGAGCTAAGATCATTTGTCTTGAACACCTCGATCCGGCGCTTTTTCATGGGGGCGTCGATGATATCCAGCGCAAAATGTTTTCCGGTGGCACTGATATCAGAACTCACATATCCTTTATGTTCCAGGATCACCTCCACGTCACCGCTATCGATAGGGGCTACGGAAAATATCCGGTTTGGAATACCACGTCGGGTAGCACCGGTTTCAACATACTGCCCCGTATATTCCGGGAAATAATACTCGGTGTATCCCGAATTATCAAATTGACTCAGTAACAGCTTATTACCTGCCCAGCCGGCTACACTGTAATTAGGAGCGTCATCTTCTTTATTGGTGATCTGCTTTATGAAGGCCTCTTCAACCCCTAATATCCAAACATCTCCGCTCTGAACGAATGCAAACTGAGTACCATCGGTATTCCAGACCGGGTTATAATCAAAATCCTTGGAAGCGACGATCAGTCTTTGTTCTTCAAACTTGGAGTTAGCCAGGATCAGGTCCCCATCTTCTGTAAACAATACATGCTTACCATCCGGTGACCGTTCATAATTCCGGACCACATCCTCCGGGGCTTCCTTTTGATTCTTACCGCTCAGGCCAACCTGAAAGAGTTCCCGGTCTGAAGTGGCCGAATCACTCCAGCTGAAGTAAATGGTCCTTCCATCCGGAGAAAAATGTGAAAAAGAAGGTCGGGTTCCGGGAACAAAGGGTTCGTGGAAAATATCCTTCAGGGTTAATTCATCCGGAAACTGTTGGGCCTGTGCACTGAGGTCGGCACCAATGAACAATAGCAGTAACAGAGCAGTAAATAAATGCTTCATAGGATCTTGATGGTTCTGAATTGACTAATGGAGGGAGAGAGAATAAAAACTTTGGGGGAGAAATATTGAAAAAGTTGGTTTAATCAGATAGATCCATGGGTCAGTTATTTTGTTCTCTTCAGAGGCAGTAATGATTAGGAAATATGAGTTTGATACAACCAATAGCTTGCGATAAACTTCATTCCATGCAGCCTTTTGTCTTCTAAGCATTAATAGTAATGAATTCTTAAATCATCTGAGCAGACCTGAAAAAAGAGAATTAGGAATGATATATATAGATAGTATATCTGTTTTGATATCATTCACATGAATAAAAGGTTAGTAATTACTTATAAAACTTCCGACAGCCATAAATTCATTATTTATTATCGGTATTTCGATGAGCTCAAAATTGTTTTCGATATCCAATTTATAGAGTACTATAAAGTAATTATCATTTAGAGTATAAAAAGAGTAAGATTTATAATCACTCAGCCAATGCAAGTTAGATTTTAATAACTGGCAGATAACTTTGTCAGTCTCATCCGTTAATGGGCGTACTTTTTCTTTAGGGTTTTCTTCAAAATTAATTTTCAATAAATCTTCAAGAGATTCTATTTGAGGTTCTGTGTTAAGAAATTTGAAAAGTGCATTATCTGCTTCTTCTAAACTTTGGGGGCAATAATTTGATTGTGAATAACAACTTTGTAGAGTTACAAACATTATGGTTGCAGTAAGTAAAAAAAGGTTTCTCATTATGGTAACTATTACACTCATTCTTCAATTATTCTTGTAAATCAATTAGAGGTTGCGGGTTATCTCACGATGCATTCTATGAATAATGAACATTTTCACATAGCAGAATAATTATAACAAAATTTGATAAACCTCAGTACAGATTCAGCATTTATGGGGACAACAGCTTCAGTATCTTTGGTTAGAAAATTTAACTAAAAAACGAGAAATACCATGAGATCCATAACTTTGAATATCGACGGAATGGGATGTTCCGGTTGCGTAAATACCGTTGAAAATACGCTTGCGGCACTACCCGGAGTCAAAACTGCGATCGCCAATTTGGAAAAGGGCATCGCAGAAGTGGACTACGACGAGAATGAAGTAAAAGAAGAAGACTTCAAAAAGGCCGTGGAAGAGGCCGGTTACCAGATGACGGGTATAGCCAACTAAGTTATTGGTCATTTTACGGCGAATGCCTGAAATCTAAAGGGTGGAAATGATTCCACTGCACTTGAAGTATTACCTATCAGATTCCCGCCTGCGCGGGAATGACCAAATAAGAATGTATTGGCTTATTAAAACTTGTTTTCAAAATTCCAGACAAACTCGTTCCCAACCACCCGGTTGGGAATGCATGCCCGGACCTCCGGTCCGAATGGAGGCCTCTGAAGTATAATTCACACTCTTAAATCTGTTACCCATGAAAAAAACCACATTTCAAATTGATGGCATGCATTGTGCCGGTTGTGTGAATGCCGTAGACAAACAACTGGAAGCCCTGGAGGGTGTGGAATCTGCACAGGTAAATCTCGCTACGGAATCGGCTACGGTTGAATATGAGGGAGAGATCTCCATTGAGGCCTTTGATGAGGCTGTTACTAAAGCCGGATTTACGTTGGTCCGTCAGCAATCAGAAGAAACAGAAGATAAAGCCAAACAGGCTGAGGAACGGGAGCAAAAGAAACTGGATACGGCCCGCAGAAACATGGTGTGGTCCTGGATCCCGACGATCATCATGCTGGCATGGATGCTGCCCATGTGGTTCGCCGATCACATGTTATTTGGCATGATCGGGATGGAGGCAGGAATGATACTGCTGGCAGGTTTTGCCATTTTTGTGCCGGGATGGGAGACTCTGAAGAGTGCCTGGCGGTCAACCAAAAATCTGAGCCCGAATATGGATGTGCTGATCGCGATGGGGTCACTGGCTGCCCTTTCCACCGGGTTTGTTAAGCTGCTGCATGCCTTTGGGATCGGAGCTGATTTTCACAGCTTTGCCATGATAGGGGGCATGATCATGGCCTTTCACCTCACCGGTCGGTACATTGAGACCAAAGCCAAGGGGAGTGCCTCACAGGCCATTCGGAAGTTATTGACCCTGGGGGCAAAGGAAGCCTCCGTTTTAAGAGATGGGGAAGAGATCAAGATCCCTGTCAGCCAACTGAAGATCGGGGATGTGATGCTGGTTCGCCCCGGAGAAAAGATCCCTACCGATGGAGAGGTAATAGAAGGGGAAAGCAGTGTGGATGAGTCCATTGCCACCGGCGAGTCTATGCCGGTAGAGAAAACCAAAGGAGATGAGGTCATTGGCGCTACCCTGAATACCAATGGTGTGCTTAAAGTGAAAGCCACCAAGATCGGTAAGGATACCTTTCTGAATCAGGTGATCAAAATGGTGGGAGAAGCTCAGGGCTCCAGGATCCCGATTCAGGATTTTGCCGACCGGGTGACCAACGTCTTTGTGCCGGTGGTCCTATTACTTGCCCTTTCGACGTTAACCGCCTGGCTGGTCTTTCCGGATCTTTTCGGCGGATTGGTGATCTGGGCATCAGACTTTATTCCATGGGTAAACCCTGATCTTGGTTCCACGGCCCTCGCTTTTTATGCGATGATCGCGGTGCTGGTCATTGCCTGTCCGTGTGCCCTGGGATTAGCCACACCAACCGCACTTATGGTTGGATCCGGGTTGGGCGCTGAAAACGGGATTTTGATCCGAAAGGGAGAAGCCATTCAGCGTATGAAAGATGTGGATACCATTGTGCTGGATAAGACCGGAACCATCACCAAAGGGAAGCCGGAAGTGACCGATGTGATCACTTTTGGGGACCTGAGCGAGAGCGATCTGCTTAATCTGGCTGCCACTGTTGAAAACAACTCAGAGCACCCGCTGGCCCGTGCTGTGGTGAATGCGGCCTCAGAAAAAGGTATGGAACTATTAAATTCAGTCGGCTTTGAAAGTATTACCGGAAAAGGAGTGAAAGCCATCATTGGTGACGGAGCTGTAGGAGTGGGTACGGCATCACTGATGGAAGAACTGGGTGCAGAGATCACGGAAGAGAGATCCCGGCAAAAACAACAACTTGAAGAAGAGGCCAAAACAGCCGTTTATGTATGTCGATCCGGAGGTCTGCTGGGCATTCTGGGTATCGCAGATGAAGTGAAGTCGGACAGCCTTGAGGCTATAAGTGAATTCCGAAAGCTGGGACTAAAAACAATTATGCTGACGGGTGATAATGCCAAAACCGGTCAGGCCATCGCCGATAAGGTCGGTATTGATGAAGTGATCGCTGAGGTATTACCGGATCAGAAATCAGATGAGATCCGGAAATTGCAGCAATCAGGCAAAGTGGTAGCTATGGTGGGTGATGGCATCAATGATGCCCCGGCGCTGACCCTGGCAGATGTTGGCATTGCCATCGGAACGGGAACGGATGTGGCCATAGAATCAGGAGATATCGTTTTAGTGAAAGGAGATCTGCCGGGTGTATTGCGGGCGATCAATCTCAGCAAGGCTACCTTTACCAAGATCAAGCAAAATTTGTTCTGGGCCTTTTTCTACAACCTGATCATGATACCCCTGGCCGTGGTGGGTATGCTGCATCCCTTATTGGCAGAAGCCGCAATGGCCTTCAGTTCCATCAATGTGGTTCTCAACTCAAAACGGTTGGGAAAAGCGGAGTTGGATTAGGGATTGGGAATTCGTTAGTTGACTCCAAGCTCATCGGACGATTGATCAGGATAATCTTCGTTCCGGTGCTCCGCTCCGGAATGCCTAATGGAGGCTCCGCCTCATGCTATCTAGTTTCAGTCTAAATTCTGGCTAGTGTATTAAAGGACGGTCATCTTCAACAAAATTAACATCTATAGAAATTGAATCTACTTCCTTAGTTACAATCGGTTTCGTTTCAATCGAAAAGTATCCAATTGAGCTAATTTTAAACTGAATAGGCATACTCGATTTGCGGATCTTCAATTCAAAACTGTTTCCAGATGTTCTAACTAATGTAGAACCTGCCTGAATATGGATTGGGTTAGAAGTTGTGTTTTGATCTGAAAAGTTAAAGGAAAAGTTAACTCTAATACTGTCTTTAGCGGATGTTAACGGTGTTGTATTCAGGCTATAAGTACTTTTATTATAGGTTTTCAAAAGTTTTGATTTCGGTTTACTGCAACCAAAAAGTAAGAGGGAGAGTATTAGAGTTGTGAAAGTTTTTATTCCGATCGTATTCATGATTTCCTAGCTGTTAATTTACCTGCCAAGAACTACTTTAGTTTTTCATCACACAATAATTTCACTCAAAGTAAGAAGCGGCCCATACTAATATTTCTTTGGAACCCTGTCTTTCAACTAAGTAGATCTGTGCTGAGCCCGTATCTTTAGGAGGGTTGAAATCTTGTTTTCTAAAAGCTTCGATATCAACCAACCCTTTACATGACATAAATTTTTCTACAGAATTGAACTTTGTTGGCTTTCTTAGAGCAGTATAGGTCAAATATATCTGTAGGTGTTGATAAGGTATTAATTTATTATTTTCGTAAACATTCAAGGCTTTTCTTTTAGCTTCTTCTCTGGCTTCCTCAGTTTCAAAACCTTCTTTGATGATGTTAAATCCAAATCTGGTGGAATCCACATCATGCGTTATCTCAATAGCATGAGAATCTTTATCAAATATTACACATAACCGTGTGTTGCTGATTTGTGCAACTGCACTTAGTGAGTTTAGTAATGTTAATACGAACACTATAACATTGGAATATGGAAAACCTTTATAATTCATTTAATCGTTTCAGTTTTTTTACTAAAATAGGAGCACTGCCTCATGCTATCCAATTCCAGTCTAACTTTCCACCCATATCGAACGAAAATTACCCTAACAAACTTTCATAATTCAGCATAAAACAAATTTCCTGTAAGAAGGTTATCTTTATCGAAATCCTATTCAAAAATTTTATTTATTAGAGCTATGAGCAATAACAAGATCCTGATCCTAGGTTTACTGATAACTGCCGGTGTGGCCGCCTTTTTATTCTGGCCGGGTAATGAGTCGCCCAGTGACCTGTTTAAAAGCGGAACCGAAGTGGTTATGTATAAGAATGAAGGCTGTCAGTGCTGTACCAAATGGGGCGATCACATGCATGAAGGTGATTTTTCCGTGGAGGAAGTTCCGGTTCCGGTACTGATGCAGGTGAAGCGTGACAATGGAATTACACGAGAGCTGGCCTCTTGCCATACTGCGATCGTGGAAGGATATGTGGTGGAAGGTCACGTACCGCGAGCCGATGTGGAGAGATTGCTCAAAGAAAAACCTGATGCCATTGGATTGGCGGTGCCGGGAATGCCGACCGGCTCACCCGGAATGGAAACACCGGGACGTGCTCCTGAAAGCTATGATGTACTTTTGGTTCATAACGACGGTACAACCAGCGTATATTCTTCCTACTGATACTGATCTACTTGTCATCTGACCTTGTCTAAAGCCCTTGTATGATACGAGGGCTTTTTTGTTGTATTAATTTTTTTCCGTTCAATTATTGAATTTATAACCGAAACAAAGTATTCTGAATAGGGTTAAATAAAGAAATCGGAACAAAATTCGGAGTAAAATGAAAGAGACAATAGGAAGAATACTGACCATTGGGGGTGTTTTGGGTATCATATATTTTGGATGGCAATACTATGAAGAATCGGATTCCTTTGAAGCTTTCGGTGCCGATATAGCGATCAGTACAGGCGATTATAATCCTATGATTATCGCTGCTGTGGTCATGCTGGTTGGTATTATCATCACCAAGGTCAATTTTAAATGACAGCAGCTGGAAGGCTAAACGCAGCATAGTTTTTCACTTATCTCCCATAGCTCTTTTGCAGCTTCCGGATCGCGGGCTGTTGCTGAAGGTGTGGCTGCTTTTTTATTTCTGAAATAGGCCCCGTTGGTGTTTTCGACATCAGGAGAGGTCGCCAGATAAATAGAGGTTTCGGCTCCTTTTTTCGGAGATACAAAAAAGGGCTTTCCTATTGTGAACAGGGTTTTCATGATCCAGCTTCCGCTTTGGGCAAAATTGGATGCGACCACTCCGGGATGCAGACAATTTGCCGTTACGTTGGAATCAGTCAGTCGATTTGCCAGTTCTTTAGTGAAAAGGATATTATACAGTTTGGAATTACCGTAAGCCTTCCAGGGTGAATACCCTTCCCGTAGCTGAATATTTTCAGGATCGTAGGTGCCGGCGCGATGAGCTTCAGAGGCTACACTCACGATCCGCCCGCTATCTGCAGCCTTGATCTTATCAAGAAGTAATTTGGTAAACAGAAAGTAGCCAATGTGATTAACGGCAAAGGTCATTTCAAGCCCGTCTACCGTTTCTTCCTTTTCAGAAGCCAGAAAACCGTGGTTATTGATAAGCACATCGATCTTCTCGTACTGATCGTTTATCTCTTCCGCAGCTTTATGGATATCAGCCTGAATGGAAAAATCACATAAAACGATCTCTAATCCGGTATTACCTGTTTCTTCAATAATCTGTTCTCTGGCTGATTCAGCTTTGTCCTCATTTCGGCAAACCATGACGATAAAAGCTCCTTTTTGTGCTAGTGCCTTGGTGGTTTCATAACCAATTCCGGAATTGGCTCCGGTAACAACGACTAGTTTGTTGTGCATCAGTTCACTTTTTGAGCGCTTATTCATTTCAGGCTTTTTTGGTGTTTTGGTTCGAAATATGATCCGTACTAACGGTTTTCATAAGTCTCAAATTCCGTATCTTTGGATAAAAATTGAAGCTATATGATACAGGAATATCTGAACTCAATTGAGAAATTTGTTGTGGTTGGAGACCGTGTCTTGATCAAGCCCCGTGATATGGAGACCCATACACGCAGTGGGCTGGTTCTTCCGGCTACTGTAAAGGAAAAAGAGGAGATCCAGAGCGGTTATATCTTGAAAACGGGGCCCGGTTATCCCATTCCCAATACAGATATTGAAGAAACATGGAAAGGCAGCACCGATACCAAATACATTGGGATGCAGGCCGTAGAAGGAGATCTGGCTATCTTCCTGAAAAAACAAGCCTACGAAATTGAATTTGAAAATGAAACGTACCTGATCGTACCTCATGCAGCAATCCTGCTATTGATCAGAGACGATGAATTGACTTAAATGAATACAGAAAAAGAACACGAGAACACTATTAAAGAAACGATAAATAAGGAAAGCGAACGAAATACAGGTAAAAAGAATATCGAAAAGCACTCGATAGTTGATGACATACAGGGTATCATCATTGGTTCTCTGCTGGCCGCATTCGGTATAGCGATCTTTTCCCATATGAACTTCCTCATCGGGGGAACGGCTGGGGTTGCTTTTTTGACGCAGTACACTACTTCTTTCACCTTTGGTCCGATATTCTTTGCCATAAATATCCCGTTCTACCTGTTGGCTATCAAAAAGCTGGGGTGGGATTTCACGATCAAGACCTTCATAGCGGTTTCAGGAGTGTCTTTCCTGACGGAATTCATCCCAACAATATTCGAATTTGGGGAGATCAATCCTTGGTTCGCCGCTATATTTGGAGGCTTCCTCATCGGAAGTGGATTATTGATGCTATTCCGGCATAAAGCAAGTTTGGGAGGATTGAATATTCTATCGATCTATGTACAGGAGTATTTTCAGATCAGTGCCGGAAAATTTCAGATGGCAGCGGATACACTGATCATCCTGGCTGCCTTCTTTATTGTAGACTGGAAAGCCCTCGCTTTTTCAGTATTGGCGGCTGTAGCTCTTAATATCATTTTGGCCATTAATCATAAGCCCGGCCGGTACCGGGGTATGAGTTGATCGGACTTTGTTCGCTACGACGCAGAGCGTCTTAGCAAGAACAGGTTGGGAGGTTATGATTGTGAAGGATTTAATTAACTTGCCTGAGCTAACTATTGCCACTTTCATTCACCCTTGATGCATTAAGTTGAAGTACCGGGGAAGTTTATACTTCCTAGTTCAGAGGCTCTATGTCAGAACAAATTTAAGGGAGTACTCTACAGCCTGGTTCAAGCGTCCCACTTGGACAATGATCGGTATTGAGGCTTCAAGGGTATATTTACCTTTCCCTGAGTTGATATTTTCCATCGCCATTTAGCCTAAGTGGCATTTCGCTGAAGCCCTTGGAAACACACCACTACCTCGTTCAGACGCTCTGCGTCGGAACGAAGAATCCAAGGAACGACCGGAAAACAGGAAGGGAATGAATACTGAGAAATTTTTCGTTAATTGCGTGTCACAAACCTCAATTAATCGAATCCCCTATGAAACGCCGTGAATTTCTGCTGAAGTCAGCCCTGATGGGTGCTGCCGCAACTCTACCTTTTCATAAACTGCTTGCCTTAGGACAAAATAGTCCTTTCACCACATTGAGGCGAAATGTTGGAACCTTCGTTGGACGAGGTGGAACTATTGGCTGGCTGGTCAATGATGACGGAATTGTAGTGGTAGATTCCCAGTTTCCGGAATCGGCTCAAACCTGTATATCAGGACTTGAAGAAATGAAAGAGGTGGCTTTCGATATGCTGATCAACACCCATCATCACGGAGATCATACGGCCGGAAATCCTGCCTTTAAGGACAAAGTGCAACGAATAATTGCCCATCAAAATGTACCCGATTTGCAAAAGGCAGCTGCTGAGAGAAACGGACAGGAGGCGGTAGATGCCCAGGTTTACCCGGATACAACTTATGAAACTTCCTGGTATGAAACGGTTGGAGGCGAGACCATTCACCTGAAACACTATGGTCCGGCACATACCGGTGGAGATACAGTGGTCTATTTTGAAAAGGCCAATGTAGCTCATATGGGTGATCTCATGTTTAACAGGGCTCATCCGTTTATAGACAGAGGCTCAGGGGCTTCTATTTCAAATTGGATCACAACATTAGAAACAGTGGTACAGGAGTTGCCAAAGGATACGATCTATATTTTTGGCCATGGAAATTCAGACTATGGGATTACAGGTTCAAAGGATGACCTTATGGTGAAAAGAGATTTTTTAACAGCTTTGATAGAATACACTCAAAATGGAATCGAAGCCGGAAGATCAAAAGAAGAACTGGCGGATATTGAAACTTTGGATGGCTTTGAGGAATTTAAGGCACCCGATTGGAGATTACCGTTAAGTGCTAATGTTCAGGTTGCCTATGATGAGCTCACACAAGACTAACATACAAAAAACAGTTAAAGAAACTGATCCAGGTCAGACATCCCAAAGAAGATGTCAGTTTTGTGGTCAGATAGCAGACCTTGTGTGGGTGCATGGGCATGGACAGTGCTCTGCTTGTGGGATCAATGCTGAAGAATGCTGCCGGGGAGAACGATGTGGAATGTAAGTGTTATGGTGTGAAGGTGTTACGGTATTAGGATTGCACAAAGGTGCTCTAATACCGTAACACTTAAGCATCTAAAAACCATAACAGTCTCCTAATAATCATAATGCCAGCGCAGGTCGATCCCCTGCTGTCGCTCATCACCCTGAGTCAGGATGAGATCCAGGTTATTCCTCAGCATATACTCAAGGATGAACATAGTTTCAGGAGTGGTACCGGTGATCTCATTTATGATGGCAAAGAAGGTTCTTCGGTTCAGGTACCAGCCGGTCTTGATAGAGGTGGTAGTTCCGGCATCAGATCCTGTATTATTGGTTTCGATCTGAACCACATCTATGCCCAACTCCTGAGTGGCTAAAGCTTCGACCTCATCCAGTAACACTCCAACAAGCAGATCGGTTGGTGAGGAACCACTGCCTCCGCTAACAACCTGTTGCCAGGAATCAAGGGCATAACATGGTTTGTTGAATAGGGTATAGCATATGATATCCTGCTGTTCCATCTGTGGTTCACTTCTAAACCTAAAGGTGGGTTCTTCTGCAGTGCCTTCAATTACATAATATAATGTAATTGGGTCGCCCTGTTTTTGGGTGGTCTGAGGGATATAACTGGTGTTAATGAAAATATCAGGATTCTCGAGGGGGCCGCTGAAAGTGAAGCTTCCTTCTTCAAGGTTGAACTGCTTGCCAAGTGGCCTCACATAGCCATTATCTGCATCAAGTGTGCCGAACAATTGTAGGTCGCCTGCTGTTGCCTTTTGTGCTTCCAGTTGCCCGTTCAATTCGATCTCCATGTCCAGATACCGACTGTTTCTGACGAAGAAATCCTGCTCTATCACAAAACGCATATCCATGGCTAAGGAATCATAGGGACTGAATGAGGAAGTCTCTTCTTCTTCAAGTTGAATATCCTCAACGGCTCTTTCACCAAAATTCTGTAAATAGATGAATCCATTTTTAATGGTCAGTGAACCTGAGGCTTTTGGCCTGACCGGATCTCCGGAAATATTACTGTTCAAATCGATGGTGAGGTTGTAGTCATCCGTATTTGCCAGTCTGAACCTATTAGCTTTTGCATCCACATTTAAATTAGTTGGTGTAATGCCATTAAGTTCAATAGAGCCTGTGGCATTGAAATTGCCACTACCGCTTTTCATGTTGAATCGCTTTAACTCGAGATGCCCATTCTCCAAAAGCTGGATCTCTGAGCTAATGTCAGTAAGTGAAATTCCTGCGACAGGAACTGATAACCTGCCCCCATTCAACCGCATAAAACCTTGAGGCTTCAGGTCACTTTGAGTACCGGCTATACTAAGATTCGCGTCCAGAGTACCTTTTAGGTTTCTGGTATATTGTTTGTCAAGGAAATCATTGAAAACGGACAAATTGAATTTGTCGGTATTAAGATTAACGGTCAGCGAATCCTCCGGTCCCGGCATTAGAAGTTCAAATGTTCTGAAATCTATTGAAATTGGTACGATCGCATTGATGGAAGCAGCCCTTTGGCCTCGGGCATCAATTTGGGAAAGAATGGAAATATTCCCTTTGTTATGATCATAGTCAAAACTGGCCGATGCCGAATCTATAGGAATCCCGGAAAGGGTCGGATTATTAAGGTTGAATATACCGTCGAAATCAGGCTCTCCTGCCGTTCCGCTCAGGTTACCCTCAAATGAGACCAAACCATCAGTTTGAGTGATCTGCAGATCTTCAAGTATGCCTCTGATATTGTTTAGGTTAATAGGTTCTATTTTGAGTGAACCTGAAACCGGATTGTCAAAAAATGAGTCTGATAGATTTTCGGGTGTTTCAGGCACAAACGGGACGTCGAGTGCCCCCCGAATTTTTTCTTCACCTTGCAATACAATACTTAATCCGGCATTCAACCTTTTATTCCTGATCTGAAAATCTAAGTTGAATCTATCCGCCTCAGCTCCAAGATAAGCCAGGTCCCGAATATTCAATGCTCCGTTGCCACTGAAGGTTGTATCAGTATTTTCAATGGCTAGGCCTCCTGACAACACTCCATCCACAAATCGCTCATCAAAAATGGTCTCTTGTATGATACCGAAGTCGCAATTATTGGCTTCCATCCAAAACCGCTGAGTAAGGGTGTCAGCAAAAGGAACGGCAAAATTGAGGTAAGACTCATCTTCAGAACCTAACCGAAGGGTATCGGTCATAATTGCGGATTCTTCATAAGTCAGGTTAAAAGGTTGTTGCATGGAAAGCAACTGTGCAGGGGTTTCGATTTCCATCATATCCCACTTTAACTCCGTTCGCAGATTATTCAGGTTGATGGCGTAATCACCCGACTGCCTGATCTCACCGGCGTTTTCACTGATAATATCAAAGTTGAAAAAACCGGAAGTGAACTCATTTGTGGCAACACCAATGGTTTGAAATGTGACATCTTGTAGAGGCACATTGGAAATTATTGGTTGGCTGATACTGAGCGACAGGTCATATCCATACTCATCTCTGATAGAGATCTTCGTGGAGCCGGAAATTGAGTTTGCCGTGAATAATGAATCATATCGAATGTCGGACAGTGATATATTTCCGTCAAAAAGCAATTCATTTTCTACAACCTCACTGACTTTACCGGTGATGGAGCCGGTTGCCTCAAGTTGATCGGCTCCGGCTAAAGGTGCAAGTGGCTGCAGGCTCAGGATCTCCATGTCGAGGCTGAAATTGTTGTTTGGGTCGGTTCGGTCATAAAGATTACGGCGTCCTGAAAAGGTTCCTGATATAACCTCACTCACAAGATTCCCTTTATTCACCCTAAGAATATTATTCAGTAATTCGGCATCGATCGTCAATGAGTCAATTGAAGCATTGTTTATATAGCTTGAGTCGACCTGTGTCAAGGTCTCAAAGCTGAAGGTATCCGTATTGGTGAAACTGCCGTTAGCGGTTACATATAGGTTGATGGAGCTTGACACTGATTCAAGATCCGGCAGGTCAGCAATATTAAACGACTTTGTAGAACTTTCGAATGTGAACGTTCGGGTTTCCTGCAAAAGCTGCTGAATGGCTGATTTAAAATTGATCCTGTTTTCAAACAGGTCAACGAACCCTTCTGTGGTCAATCTTTCGGAACTAATAGAACCGGTAACTGAAAGATCCGGAATTTGATACCCTGCCAGTTCGATCGGCTCCGATTGAAGTGATATTCGTTTCCCAAAACTGGCATTAGATGGCTCATCGATCAAAACAGGAGCTTTACGCTTGTAGATAGCAAAATCCCAAGGTGACTCATTCAGTGTAAATCCGACTCCGGAAGCTTTGGCATTTAGGGAAACGAGCCCTCTCATTTCAGGAGTTTTCATCCAGCGTGCCGGATCCAGCTTTGAGACCGTTAACTCTGCAAGCCATTCGGGATCATTACTGAATATTTTTTCAATGTCAGTATTTATGACAATGGACTCCGGACCATCTCGCATTTCAACATTTGCGAGCACTGATCCATTTTTCAAAGTTCCACTTCCAAAAAGAGTTTGAAGCCTATAGTTTTCATAGCGTAAGTTATCCAGCGAAAAACCCCAGGTCAGATCTGTTTTGTCCAGATCCGGGTCAATATATCCTTCAGCAGTGAGCTGAAAATTTGATATCATTGCCTCAACAGAATCAGCAGTGTAATAACCGATATCAAGGTTTCTGCCGCTCAAACCTACTTTTTTAAAGATTGGTTGCTCCTTCATAGAGAGAGTTGAAACAAATAAGAGATCATCGATCCCGGTACCGTCACCAGTGACCTTGACATCGAGTGAATCAAAGGTTCCGCCGGCCTCCAGGGATAATTGCAGGTTCTCATCGGGCAGAGGTTGATCGATATACGGCTTGAGATCTGAAAAGGAAAAGGGGACTGCGTGAAAAGCAGCATTTAGTGTTGAATCTTTAAGGTTGGTTGTGGCATTAGCTTCTAAAAACGACCTTCCAGTTCCCAGGATCAACTCATTCAGTGTAATTTGATTACCCGCATAACTGGCTGAGGTATTCAGATCTATCGGTTCAGGTAAGCGTCCTTCGTTAATGGTAAGATCCAATTGGCTCAAACTGGCTGAGAACTCATCAAATAATTTTATTTGGGCTCGTGCATTCAGATCAGTGACTGATAATGATCCATCTGGTAGATAGGAGGGTGAATTCACATAAATGGCCGAATTAAATAAACGAATGTCCTTCAGGTCGAGATCTATGGGTGATCCATTTTCAGATTCAATAGCTGTACTGTCCTGTTTTACGATTTCCTGGGCATTAAAACGACCCGTACTGTCCTCATTCAGGTAGAATTTAAGACTATCTATGGAGATCAGTGAGCTTTCGTACGTAAGGCCTAAAAGTTTTAACAGAGAGTGCTTAACCTGAATTTTTGAGATAGTGATTAAAGTATCAGGATCTTTTAAGGTGACATTCCTGATAGTAAAATCACTCCAAAGATCTCCATCAATGGAAGCGATATGCAGAGTTCCATTGGTGGATGAATTGGCGATAGATTCGATCTGATCTTTAGCAAAATTCTTAACAAGAGCAGTTTTCAGTGATAGACGCAAAGCTACCAATAGCAAAATAAAAGTAAGGAGTCCCCATGCTGTTCGCTTAAACCAGATTCTATTGGTGATATGTGATTTGGATTCACTCATTAAAATGCCTGCCCGATACTGAAATGAATTCCCCATCGATCCCAGGCACTGCCAAAGTCAACCCCCTGGTAAAACTGCAGATCCTCATCAGTTGGATTTATTTTATACGCAATATCAACTCTTATCGGCCCTATCGGAGATTGATAACGCAAACCGGCTCCCGTTCCAAATTGAATAGGAGTGGTCGCAATGTTTTCAAAGCTTCTCCATACCTGTCCGCCATCCAGAAAGGTTGCCATACCAAATCCTTTTATAAACCCATCAAATCTAAAACGAAATTCGGTGTTAAAACTGAAACTGGCCCGTCCACCGATCGGCACATAACGATCGAAGTTACCGTTGGCATCAAGAATGGCCCTTTTAGGCCCAAGTTCCTGTCGGTTCCAGCCGCGAACAGAATTGGTTCCACCGCTGTAAACCCGAATATTGGATGGAAGTGTATCATTTTTAGAGAAATATATGCCCCCAAAGTTGATGCGCTTTGCAAAAACGATATTGTCAGTTACAGGAGTAAACTTTCGGGTATCCAAACCGAATTTCTGGAAACTATAGGTAGATTCACCAAACAAACCGGATAATTCCCAGAAAGGCTGAACAGACCAGCCGCTGCGCCCGCGGTTGATTCCATTTGAATAATAACCGTTGAGGTTGAATGATGAGGTATTGTATGACTGAATGCTATCCGGTAGGCTTTCCTGAGAATTGATCGTTGATTCATTGTTCAAGGTAAACTCGTAAGATACAGTACCGGTTAGGTTGGAACTGTATTGATATACAAAGCTATTGGTAAAACCACCCCTGAATATCTCGTAAGAAGGTTCAAGTTGATGACTCATGAAAGGTGAGGTCACAAAAGATGATTTGGTATTGAATAGATAGGGGAACAGGTAATCAGTACTTAGCCGCTGTTCGATAGCTGAAGCACCGGCTGAAATAGTAAAGCGTTCACCTCTTCCCCTTACATTCCTGTGTGTCCATGAAGCGCGTCCTCTGAATAGTTTGTAGAAGTCAGCCCATCCATTATCGAGCCGTGTCAGGTTTCCGATCCCGAATAATACCTGCACTGTTCGAAGAGGAGATTCTTTTACCCTAACATTTACAGTGATCGTGGAATCTTGTGGCTGATCGGGGATGGATACGATCGCGAAACGAAGCAGATGGTGGCTGAATACTTCACGTTGTGCTTCTCTAAGTTGATCATTGCTAAAATAATCGCCATTCCTGATCCCGGTTTCACGGGCAATATATTTGGCAGCCAGGTTTTCTTCACCTTCTACAGTAACAGAATCAAACTTAGCTCTCATACCTGAATTCACCTCGATATTGACCACGGCAGATTTTGCTGCACTATCAGTTTGAGCCTGGACAGAGCTGCTGGCATATGGAAAACCCAGATTATTAAGAGCCCCTGTCAAATTTGCTCTTACGTCAGATTCATTGATGGTTTCGTACCGTTCTCCTTTACGATAGGGCAGCCTCTCTCTAATATTTTGAAATCTTTCATTACCGGTTATGAGTTCACGGTCTTTTTCATTGGCTTTGATATCAAAGTTTACCTCAGAGATACGAATGGGTTTATTTTCTTTGATAATGAATACAATAGCTTTTTTCCATTCCCGTGTCAGGCTTTTTACTTCATAACTTACGCTTACCTCATTGAAACCTCGCCGTTGATAAAATCTCTGAATCCGGATAACATCACGGCGCACCTCGTTTTCATTTAGCTTCATGCCCGGTTTTTTCCAGAAAACAAGTTTTTTGAACCATCCCGGCGGTTCATTCAAAATGACTTTACGCAGAACCAGGTCTTCATAGGTGGTATTTCCCTTAAAATCTATGCTCCAGACCCGGGGTTGAACCGGTTCATCATCCTGTTCCTGAGCATTGACCAAACTCATTGGGCAGATCAGGAGTCCCAAAAACAAAATGAAAAATTGAGTTAGT
The DNA here is from genome assembly GCF_056857935.1 of Gracilimonas sp. B-17. Taxonomy (NCBI): domain Bacteria; kingdom Pseudomonadati; phylum Balneolota; class Balneolia; order Balneolales; family Balneolaceae; genus Gracilimonas; species Gracilimonas sp. B-17. The sequence goes on along the minus strand of NZ_JBSXOA010000009.1, from coordinate 195,825 downwards.
TTGTGCATTCTTAATATTGGGAAATAGAAACTGCTATTTGAATGATAAGTATAATTGAATGTTTACTATCTTGGTAGCAATTGTTCCTGGTTGAATGATATAATATCAAAGTTTTAAAATCATTATTTAGATGCGTTCAGCACTGATCATAGTATCTCTGCTTTTATTACTGTCATCCTGCAAAAGTACAGAGGAATTTTCAGGTTTTTCATATGACCCGCCTGATGTAACTGATACCACAGACAAAGAACTGATCCCACAATATAAGAGAGTAATAGGAGCAGGTTTACCTAAAGTTTGGGTTTCAAATGAATTTGAGGGTGCCCGGCTCAATGATTTTTATATGAAAAATGATTCTTTGTTTGAGGTTTTTATTCAGCCAGAAAATGCCCCCATCAATAACAGTCCATGGTACGCATTTAAGATCTGGAGTGATACTCTCAGGTCAGCTAAAATAAAGATTAATTATCAGGATGCCACACATCGTTATGTTCCTAAATTACATAGGCCGGATAGTTTAGGGAACGTTAAACTAACAGAATATGAACAACTGGAATTTGAATTCGACTCAACAGATGGTACTGCGATCATTGACCTGGCATTAAGTAAAGCCCCGTTTTATATATCCGCACAACCGCTACAGACCACATCAGATCTAAAGGTAGAGCTGGAAAGAAGGGCCATTACCGGGCATAATTTTGTAAAACTTAGTAGGGCAGGGTTGTCGAAAAGAGGGAGAGAAATAATTGAGCTTGAAATTACTGAGATCTCTCCTGATCAAAAGGCTCCGGTGCTGGCAATAGTGGGCAGGCAGCATCCGCCTGAAGTGACGGGATATCTTGCTTCGTTAAGCTTTCTGGAAGAACTGACCTCTGATTCTGAACTGGCAGAGGAATTCAGGAATACTTTTGTGGTCAAAGCATTTCCCCTGATCAACCCTGACGGTGCTGATCTTGGCCATTGGAGACATAATGCAGGTGGTATAGATCTGAACCGGGATTGGAAAAACTTCAATCAACCTGAAACAAAAGTGGTTCGAGATGCTCTTTCATGGATGAAAGGACATAACAAAAGGATCATGTATTACGCGATCGATTTTCACTCAACCAATGAAAACCTGTTTTACCCCATAAATGAGAATGTTAAGACCCAACCTGATAATATCACCCAGAATTGGATCAAAATGATCATGCAGGATAATGAGGGGATAGAATTTACTGTTGAGGAATTTGATACCAGTTCACCGATCGCGAAGAATTGGTTCTATCATACATTTGGCATAGATGCCGTGACCTATGAGGTTGACGATCAGCTTACACTGGATAAATTAGACGAGATCTCCAGGTCAGCTGCACGTTCATTGATGCGCTTATTAATGGATGAATGGAATGCCAAAAATTCTTGATAACTATCACAGCGTTGTACATATTTATTATCAATATTTTGATTAGCAGTTTATGAAGGGATCTGAAATACTACTGGAAGGAATACAGAACTGGAAGCTAAGGCTCATACTAAGTGCACTCTTAAGTATTATGGGGCTTGCAGCATTTATCAGTATGATGCTGGGTGAATTTGTACAGCTTACCGTTTGGGATAAAACCGTGGTGAGTATAGCTATTTTTATGGTGGGTACACCTGCCTACCTCATTGTCAGCAACCTTGGAAAGGTAGATCAGTATACTATCGCCGGATTTTTAAATGAGAGTCTGGAAGAAGTTCAGGGTGATGCAGAAGTATTGGTTAAGAAAGAGGATGATCTTGATGAAAATGAAAGGTCGAGGCGAGAACAACTGGAACAGTTTTTTACTGAAAACCCCTTATACAACTACCTGCCTGATAAACCTGTGAAGCAAGCCTATATCCTATTTGTGATCACGCTCGTGGGAAGTTTTGCGATCTGGTATTTGGGTTAATGATCAGAATTCAGCAATAACTCGATATAATTCGAGAAAATGTTTATCCGGATTTTTGCAATATTAAACTCAGTTGCATTCTAACCGGTCAGCATTCAGGCTATTTTGACGTATTATGGGACATAATCACCATCACCATCATCATCCGGAAATTGACGATTCTTCCATATGGAAATTATGGGTTTCGATATTTTTGAATCTTGGTATCACACTGGCTCAGGTTATAGGTGGCATTATATCAAATAGCCTCTCGCTTCTCTCTGATGCAGTTCACAACTTCAATGATTCTATGTCGCTGGTGACTACATTGGTGACCAAAAAAATTGCAAATAAAGGGGCTAATTCCTCCAAGACCTTTGGATATAAAAGAGCTGAGATCATTGGTGCATTCGTCAACCTGATCACACTAGTGATCGTGGCTTTATTCCTTATCAAAGAAGGAGTGGAGCGATTCTTTATACCTGAGACCATTGATGGACTTACTATGTTCTGGGTAGCCTTGATAGGCCTGGCGGCCAATCTCATAACAGCTGCTCTGCTCTGGAAGAACTCCGGGGATGACCTGAACATGCGAGCCGCATTCATTCACATACTGGCTGATGCAATTTCATCTGTTGGAGTGGTCGTAGGCGGTTGGCTCATCATCAAATACAATTGGTACGTTGTAGATGCTGTGCTGACACTTATCATTGGCTCTTACATTTTGTGGCATAGTTACCATATGCTGAGGGAGGCAATTGAGATATTAATGGAGGCTAAACCAGATGACATTGATATATCTGAACTGACAGGATCCATGCAAAAAGTGGACAAGGTATGTGAAGTACATCATGTGCATGTATGGAGGCTGGATGAGAAGAGCACTCTGCTCGAAAGTCATATTGTGATACTAAAAGAAGACATGCACATGATGGAAGAGATAAAATCAGCCATCAAACAAGTGTTGCATGATGAATTTAATATCTCACATAGTACGTTGGAGTTTGAATTTGAGCCCTGCAATGCACATAAACATGAAGTAGCTCATCAACACTGAATTAAAGTGATCTATTCAGTGGGAATTGAAAAATCCTGATTGAATGGGTTTTGCTCCGGGATCGTGACCTTAACAAGCCCATAATCTGATGCCTGGTGACACTTATTACAAGTTTGAATCATATTTTCATAATTGGCTTTGAACATTGTCAGGTCTTGTTTATCAATAGCTTCTTCAACCTTTTTGAGCTGAGGAGGCAGCATAGTTGCCATCAGGTTACTTACATTAATACCATCATCTTTGAGGTTACCTTCACTGATCACCTCAGAAAGTTCCTCCAATTCATGAGCATAAATATCAGCAAGTCCCCAGTTTTGCTCCATTCCGGCAAAATAAAGCTTGGTACTGTAGCGCTGAATAAATGACATGTGGTAGATAAGAGGGACAGTGTTCGCGTAATTTTCATCAGCATCCGGGTGAGCTTCGGTTTCTGAAATAGTATCCTGAGGTTGCTGAGGCTGACAGGCTATACCTATAAAGATCAACATTGTAATGAAAAGGGTTGTCAGGAAAATTACATTTTTATTCATTTCGGAATTTTAAAAAGGTTGATACTTGTTGTCACAATCTTAAAGTTATTCCTGAAGTTCCTTACATTCAAATCATGAAAAGACTTTTATTACTACTTCTATTGCCGCTACTTTTTTTCGCCTGTGGAAATGATCCGGATGTGATCGACGATATGGGGGATGCCTCTTTTCAGCTTTTGGACCAGGATAGCACAGCAGTAACATTTCCTGATGACCTGCAAGGAAAATACGTTGTTATAGGATTCATCTACACAAACTGCCCGGATATTTGTTCGCTCATTACTCAAAACCTGATGAAGATCCAGAAAGACCTGAACTACCCTCAGGATGTTGAATTTGTAGCAGCTACATTTGATCCGGTGCGTGATACTCCTTCTTCTTTAAAGAATTATGCCAGATCTTTTGGGATTGAAGAGGGGTTTACTTTTCTGACCGGAGATTCTACACAAGTGTTTGCTCTGATGGACAGTGCCAGGGTGCGAAGTCAGATTTCCATGTCTCAGACCACCGATGACGGACGTGAGCTTTATTTTATTAATCACTCGGATAAGATCATGGTTTTGAACAAAGAATCAGAAGTGATCTTTGAGTATGGAGGGAGTCAAAAAGTGGTGCCGTCTATTGTAGTTGAAGATCTAAATAAATTAAGATGAAGGGATTAATTTCAGGTTTACTGATAATTAGCTTGTCGTTTGCAGCGTGCAGATCGGGGAAAAAAACCGAACCGGTTGCAGAATCGAAGGATTCAAGGATCGAACAGAGAATTCGTCCGGTTGCTGCCGGTGGCACAAGTGCTGCCTACTTTAGCTTCACAAATACATTTGGTGAACCGGATACGATAATTGGGGTGAAAAGTAATATTGCAGCATTGACACAGATCCATGAAACGTATGAGACTGAAAATGGGATGATGGGGATGCGTGAAAGATTAAATATTCCGGTTCAACCCGAAGAAACCATTGTATTTGAACAGGGTGGATTGCATGTTATGCTGATGCAGCTTGATCATGATCTGAAGACCGGAGATTCAGTATCAGTGCTGTTGCAATTGAGTAAAGCCGGTGAGGTTGAGATCAATTTACAGGTAAAAAATTGAGCAAAGAGCTAACCTCGGAAGCCTATTCTAAAAGTGCCCGAAACTATGAAAAAAAGTGGGCTGAATACCTGGATCATACCCATTCGGTCCTCTTATCGGATTTTAAGAGTGGGCCGGAATCTGAGATCCTTGATGTGAGTGCAGGTACAGGGTTGTTTGCAGAGCATTTGATCGAAGGTGAGCATGAATTTAACACACTGACCCTTAATGATGTATCTGCCGGAATGCTTAAGCTGGCAAAACAGCGGCTCGATGAGAGGGGGGACGTGAATTTTTCGTGTGCTTATGTAGAGGAACTTGGTTTTGATACTTCGGCATTTGATATCGTTATATCGATGAATGCCTTCCATAACTATGCTGAACAGGATAAAGCATTGGAGCAGATGCAAAGGGTGCTAAAACCGGGAGGCTATCTTTACCTTTTGGACTGGAACAGATCAGGGTTTTTCAGATTGATCAATTATGGTATTAAGGTAGTAGTGCCTGAGATCATTAATACAAGATCAGCCGGAGAGTCGAGGAAGATGCTGAAAGAGAAAAACTTCCAAATAGAAAAGGAAAGAAAGTGGAAATATAAGTACTGGCAATTTTACCTGTTTAAAGCCTTGAAAAAGTAAAACTGTTTCTTATTCTGAGAAGAACGATGTCCTGTGTGTTGCTCTATGACCTTTTCAGTAATATTCTACAACGGCAGTGATAGCCCCCTGATAGTGGCCGGTTAGTTCTTGCAGGTCGCTTACTTTACCATTTACGGATATCTGATACTCACCATTATCAGAAATTATCTGATCAGCATCCAATTCTTCAAAATTTAGAGTTTCTCCCTTCTCATTGGTGATCTGATCTGTATTCTCAATATGAATATTAACATCTGAACCGGGAGTGGCTACAAGTGTGAATGTACCGGCTTCAAAGTCTTCAAAAGCATTTACAGAATTGAAATCGATAAGATGTTCAGTCAAAGTGGTAAAACCTGCACCACTGATCACTTCTACACGGGCTTGCATTACTGCGGTTACCTGAGCATTGGTCTGAAGGTTAAACCCCGTCATTAATAAAGTCAGTATGGAAAGAATGAGCGTTTTCATTGGATGTCTCTTGTTTTAACTCACCCCTAAATTATTAAATATTTCTAATATTAAAAAATCTTAATATTTGAAACGGAGATGGACTATTTCTCTGTAGGGGAAAAAGTAGTACATGAGGCGTTCAGGAGGGGTTTTTACACTTATTAGAAATTGAGGCTACACCTCAGGGGAAGGGCAAAGATTAGAAAACGGCAACGAAAAAGGAGTCAGAGTCTCAGGAATCTCTTGATCTTGATCATTCTTGCCTGCTTTTTCAATCGGTTGAGTTCATCTCCGGAAAGTCCGGCTTCTTCGGGTGTCTGTTCAATAGCTTTCAGGGTATTGAGAGGATCCAAAACACCTAGATGATGGATGAATGTATTGAGATGAGATCTCAAATAATTGCTGCGGTTCTTATCGAGTAGATCAAGTATTTGAGGCCATTGTTCAGGCTTTACGGAACATTCTATTCCAAGGCCAATAGCATCCGCTTCATCATTTCCGTTCAGGCAGATCTCAAGCTGCAGTTCCAGGCTTTTTGGGAGTGGTTCGGGTCGGAGCAGTTTGGGCCCCTTGTGTTCCTGATATCCTTTTGGGAAAAAGCTCTTCCACATTTCTCCGGTAGTCGGATCGTGATAATACACTTCAAACGTTTCCAGGTTCTTACGGAGTGGAACCATGCTGTTGATGCGTTCGATCTGTCGTTTGTTATCTATGATGTACATACTGCTACGGACTTATGGGTGTCTGATCATTTTAACCTGAACTTAAACATAAAGTTCCGAGGGAGAAATTTGTTACAATAAAAAAGGGATGCCAGTGCAAAACTAGCATCCCTTGAAATGTCGGGGCGACTGGATTTGAACCAGCGACCTCTCGACCCCCAGCCGAGCGCTCTACCTAGCTGAGCCACGCCCCGATCATTAGATACCAAAGATACGCTGATTTGAGGCGGGCATCAATCTAATATTTTCGGTTTTTGTGCAATTCGATAGTAGATTGGTATCGTATTACTATTGATATGCCATTATTTCTAAAGCAGAATAATTGGTAGTACTTGAAATATAAGAAAGGGACTTGATTCCGGTTTTATTGGCTTATTTTATCGTGTTGATTATTAATTATTTAATAGCGTAATTATTCAAGATAACTACATCAAATATAAAACAAATAAATGCGAATTTTTGTCACTTTAGTCTTAGCAATTTTCATTGCCGCGTGTAGTGATCAGCATGGTCAAAATTCTAAACCATCTCAAAACGAACTAACTGATCAAGAAACAGTAGAAAAACCCAAGGCTAGTTATCAGGTCATCAATGAGATTCCCTCGCATGTGCAGGAAATTGAAAATCTCACCGTATTACCAGGGGATACAAAACCTACTCATTCGCTCGAACTCATACCGGAACAAACGTATGGAAAAGATGGTGAGCCGTATCTAACAAAAGTACTTAACTACTTCATAGATGACAAAGACAGAGTGATCCTTTTGAATTCCGGGAATAATTTTGAACAACAGATATATGCCTATAATAACGATGGCTCATACTTCAAAAAAGTGGGGAGAAAGGGGAAGGGACCCGGTGAATACGTAGTGCCACTAATGGCAGGAACACTCGACGATAATTTTTTTGTTTATGATCCCCTTAATAAGCGGGTCAATGTGTACAATACTTCCAATTATACTTTACAAAAGACTATGCTCGAAGAGCGCCTGCCTGTAGTGGATCAAATGGAAACTAAGGGGCTAAATTTCGCGTTTTTATTTCCCAGAAATGATGGTAATCTATATGCCGTTTTCTCTGAGCGTTTTATGGATGAGGGACGGCCTGTGGTCAAATTCCTTTTGATTAACCCGGAAGGTGAGCCATTGGAATATGGAATCGCTACATTTCCTAAAGGTGTCAATGTCATAAAACCAAACTCAATGACACCCAGTGCATTCAGACCCCTTCATTTTATGGGAAATACATTTGTAGAACCGTCCAAAGATAACGGATTATTCTCCATATTTAACCGAGACTTACTCATCAAAAAGTTTGATGAAAAAGGAGTATATCATTCAGCGATCTATTACAAAATCAAAGGACTTCCCCTGGAATTGGATCAATACACGGAAAGCAGTTCGTATAACCGGCGTGATATAATGAATACTATTGAGAGATACGGTGAAGAGCTCCCAGAAACAGAGCGTGTTGTGGAAGGAATGAGAGTTGATGATAAGAACAGGATCTGGATCTCATTGACTAAAGAAAAAGAAAGCGAATATTATGAATGGTGGATCCTTGAAGAAACGGGAGAACTGAGAGCGAAGCTTCATCTTCCTGCCTATAAAAGACACTTTCAATTTAAAAAAGGATTTATTTATAGCAAAGAAATCATTGATGAAACTGGGGCGGAGTATGTGGTAAAACACCGTATGGAGTGGAGTCCGAATTGATAGGCAAGTTCTTTAATATTTTAGGTGCCTATATCGATTTAGCTAAATACCTGCACTTCTAATACTTCCTTACCCAAAGTTTATTTCTTACTCTGGCACAGCTCCACCAAAACGCCGTTGTTGTCTTTAGGATGCACAAAAGCCACCAGTTTATTGTCGGCTCCATCCTTGGGCTGTTCATTTAGTACGGTGAATCCCTCTTTTCTGAGGCGATCAAGTTCTGCGTGGATATCTTCCACTTCAAAAGCAACGTGATGTAATCCCTCTCCTTTCTTAGCCACATATTTTGCGATCACGGAATCTTTGTCGGTAGGACCAAGTAATTCGACCTTTGACTCTCCGGTTTGAAAGAAGACCGTTTCGACCTTTTCACTTTCAACCACTTCCGTTTTGGTAGGAGAACTGTTCAGGATCTTGCTATAGGTTTCAGTAGCTGATTTGATGTCTTTGACGGCAATGCCAATATGATCTATATGCATGATGAATAAATAGGTATTGAATTAAAATTAGTTCTGAATATCTGCCGGATATTGCTGAAGCAAGCCGGGTTCGCGCGTGATCTTTTCTATATTTTCTATATCACGAGGAAGAAAATCACTATAGATCTCCACTCCATCCTCTGTCACAAATATCATGTCCTCAAGGCGGATGTAAATTCGTTCTTCAGGAACCCTGAATTGTGGCTCTATCACGAAAACCATACCCGGTTTAATGGGTACGGAGTAGTTACCTACATCATGAACCGACATGCCCACACCGTGACCTAGAGTCATGTCTGGATCTTCGGCTCTATCATGATAAGACTGAACAAAGTCTACAGCAGCTTTTCGGTAAACAGGTTTTGAAAAATCAGTAGCTGCAAGTATTTGGTCTATCTCAATTAAGGCATTTTTCATGACCTCTTGCGGTGTCAGTCCAACTTTGATGTTGTATAAAATGGCTTCGTAAAATTTCAAATAAAAGGTATAGAGTTCCCTTTGAACCGGATTAAAGGTTCCATTGACCGGCCACATGCGCCCCAGGTCACTTGAGTAATAGTCCACATAGGCTCCGTAATCCATAAGGATCATATCCCCATCTCTTGCCGGACGAACACTCTCATGATAGTGATTCATGTAAGCATCAGGACCAAAATGAATGAGCGGGTAGTAAGCATCATCCTGAATGTTATTTTTTATGTAGATGTATTTGGAAACCGCTTCAAGTTCGTAGGGTTTTATGCCGACTTCAGTTGATCTCATGGATTCCATGATAACAGCTGCCTGCAGGTCTGTGGATCGTTTGATGAGTTCCATCTCCTTTTCAGATTTGATCTTACGAAGTTCATCAATAACTGGATCCAGATCGCGGACTTCTTTATCGGCTGAGATCCCTTTCAGTTTAGAAATGAACAACTCATGCCGGGCTTTTTGATCTGTAAAGGTATCACTTTCCATGTCCCTAATGGCCCGGCTCAACATGCTCCTTGTTCCTGCGATTCCTTCGTAAGGTGAAAAGGGAGTGTAGACCGTTTCAATATCATCAGAACTGAGTAACCGGGTGATCACATCCTCAAAATCACTCTGATAATAAACTTCATCAATTGCCGCATGATCGTAGATCATAGTGGAATCTTCGGCCGACAAAACTTTTCCTTCACCATATTCTCTTCGTTCATCCCGGGGCCGTAAAAACAATAAAACCGTTTGGGTGGTACCGTCAAGAACCAGATAGGCATGGGGTGAAGAAATCCCGGACAGGTAATAGAATTCATTATTCTGCCAGAAGGGAAGATATCCTGCGGCACTTGGGGCACCCTGTAACACAGCAATTGTATTACTGCCGATGGCATCAAAAACTTTGGCTTGTCGCGAAGCAAATTCATCCACACTAAAATGAGTGGAGAACAATGGTCTTTCCTCCATTTCCTTTGAGGTGTTCCATTCATAAGACTGCCCATATCCTGATGTGTAAAACAAAATAGAGGTAAGAGCCGTAAGGCAAAGTTGTTTAAAAAAATGTTTATTCATGAGTTGATGTTTTATGTGCCTATCGATTGCCAAAGAGTACATGATTTTTACCCTTATAATCAAAAAGTATTTAAAGGTTATATTAGCTTTAACATATTGAATTCACCCGTTAAATAAGAAACGAACTATATGCCTAAAATTTTATCACATCATCCTATCTCAGATCAAAAAAAATATCCATTTTGGTTTAAGACCACGATGATATTGATCGGATTGAGTTTACTGGTCATTGTGTTGACCAATGCGAAATTCATCCTGATGCCATTGGCTTTTTCTGCTTTCCTGGCGATGCTGTTAAATCCACTTGTGAGATCATTTGAAAAGTTAAAGATCGGAAAAGCATTTAGTATCATTTTGAGTATGATAGCTGTGATCATTGTTTTGGCAGGTATACTTTCTCTTATATCTGTACAGTTCACTCAGTTTGCGGAACGGGTGCCCGAGGTTACAGAAAAACTAAAGACAGTCACAGCACAAACTATAGGGTTTTTGGAGGAACAGGTAGGTATTTCACAGGAGGAGCAAAGTAAATATTTAGAACAAGGTATTAATAACCTCATCGATCAAAGTGGAAATCTGGTAAGCTCCGTAGTTAGTGCAACCACTAACATGTTCACGGTATTGGGGTTGATGCCGATCTTTATTTTTTTCATGCTGTACTATCAGGAAATGTATCGGGTCTTCTTTCAAAAGTTATTTACCGCTAAGAAAGGAGATTACACCCACATTAACAGTCTGCTGGATCGTATACAGGAAGTCACACAGAATTACCTGGTTGGGATGTTAACCGTGATCGGTATCCTGGCCATGCTGAACACGACCGGTCTGTTTATAATTGGCCTGGAACACGCTCTATTCTTTGGTGTTTTTGCTTCACTGTTAGCCATTATTCCGTATATAGGGATCATAATCGGAGCATTGCCGCCTTTACTGTTTGCCTTACTGTTAACAGACTCGTTGATCACGCCACTGCTGGTGGTCGCAGTGTTTGCAACGGTGCAGTTCCTCGAAGGTAATTTCATTACCCCAAAAATTGTCGGATCCAAAGTTTCTATAAACCCATTTGTAGCCATGGTGGCATTGATCATTGGCGGGCAGTTATGGGGCATTTCAGGAATGATACTGTTTGTTCCGCTTATCGGTATCCTGAAAGTCATATTTGATCAGATTCCGGACCTTAAACCCTATGGATATCTACTGGGCAATTCCATAGAATACAACGAGGAAGAATGACCCATTTCAAGTGGACATTCATTGCTCTGCTTTTCCTGATTATTTCCACTTCATGTAAGGAAGTGTCAAACAGTCGTGAGCATTATTTTCTGGATGGTTACGATAATCTTGTATTTAAGGATATTTCAGGGAATACGGTGTTACCCGGAGATTTCATTAGCAGAACGACAATGAATGGGTATCGCTATTACCGGGTACGAGATACAAGTCTGACGCTGGTACACAAAAGGTCCGGCGAGCCATATACCGGCTATATCAGGACCTTTCACCGAGATCGATATAATATTCAGGGAGAGTTTGAGGACGGTAAGATCTTCCGATTAAGATATTGGCACCCGAACCGGATTCTTGCTATGGATCAAAAGTTTAGAGAGGGTACTTTGTCTTTATGGAGTTCAGCCGGTTCACTGGTAGCGTCGGCTAATCATGATGAGGTGTACTATTACTATACGGGGTCACAGACCATTAAAGAGATCATTAGTGATACAATGCACAGTTATTACAACCGGGAAGGAGATCTGGAAAGGTACACCGTACGAAGGGACACTTTGAGTATTTTATATGATTCCGAAGGAAATATGCGACGATATTTTCCTTTTAAACCCGGTGTGGGCCTTCATGGGGTGATCAAAGAGTGGCATCCTAACGGAAAGTTGAAAGTGATCGGTGAATATGTAAATGGGCGACAGTCCGGGGTTTGGATCGAGTATGATAGCATTGGTACAGTTGTCAATCGTGAAGAAAACCCTGACCGGTCTGTCGATGATGAACGGCCAAACCAATGAGATTACACATTTAATTAAAACAAAATTATAGTACATTCGGATAGGTTTAAATTAAAGGGTCCAATATGCTTAGCTTGCCTTCCATCGATCAGATAATAACTAAAGCCTCAGCGACACTCCGAAGATTTCCGATTGCATTAACCTTCGCATTACTTGGTACCATTGGCGTAATCTGGATCGTCGATAGGTCATGGGATCAAGAGGAGGTTAGTTACCTCATCAGAAACTTCTGTTGGATTTCAGCTTTATCCATTTCCGTCTTCATGGCTGTAACGGTAATGAGTGAGGGTAGAAACTGGAAGCGGATTACAAAAATTGGAGTACGGTTTGTTGTATTAATATTATTGGTGATCTATTATCTGGCTTTACCCGAAGATTTTGAGCCATCAGGGTCGGTGGAATTCTACAGATATTCTCTCCTGTTTATCGCCTCCCATTTATTTGTGTCGTTTGCACCTTATATAGGCCTGGAAAGAGTCAATGATTTTTGGGCATACAACAAGATCCTGTTTTTGAGGATTTTACTTTCAGCTCTGTATGTTGGCATTTTGTTCAATGGATTATCGGTAGCTATTTATTCTATTGAAGTACTTCTTGAATTTGATATATCCGGGATCAGGTATGGGCAGTTGGCTATTTTCCTGATCGGAATATTTGGAACCTGGTTCTTTCTTTCGGGAGTACCTCACCCAGATCAGCTAACGAGTGAAGAGAAACTCTACCCAAAAGGCCTGAGGATTTTTTCCCAATATGTGCTGATACCTCTCGTAGTGGTATATATTGCCATATTGTATATGTACATGGGTAAGATCATCATAGAATGGGAGTGGCCGAATGGATGGGTATCTAATCTGGTCCTTAGTTATTCAATTGTAGGCATCCTTTCTCTCTTATTGCTTCACCCAATAAAGGAGGAGGAAGGTCACAAGTGGATCAGGATCTTTTCCAGGGGATTCTACATTGTGATGATCCCATTGGTTGTGCTATTAATGCTTTCCATTTGGGTGCGAATTTCAGAATACGGGGTAACGGTAAATCGATACTTAGTGGCCACGCTTGCAGTGTGGTTGGCCGGTCTCGTTATTTACTTTCTATTGAGTAAGAAAAGAAATATCAAAGTAATACCAGCTTCATTGTGTTTGGTTTCAGTTCTCATCGTGTATGGTCCTCTCAGTGCATTTGAAGTATCTGAGCGAAGCCAGGTAAACCGACTCGAGGATAAACTGAAGGAATATGAGCTTCTTTCAGAGAACGGAACCGTGCTCATGTCTGAGAAAGACATTCCATTTAAAGACCGCAAACAAATTAGTTCAGGGATCAACTATTTGATAGAATTGAAGGGTATCGGAGCTATACAGCCATATTTTGATCAGGACCTTCAGGAGGTTTTAGCAAATAAAGACAGCATGAACGTGGTATCGGATGCTGAAGCCATCACTAACCTGATCGGAATAGAGTATGTATATGATTGGGAAATGGAAAATGGTACCGGTGAGGAGTATGCCATGTTTCAATATCAAAAAAGAAGGATGGATCCTGTTCCACTGCAAGGTTATGACCATGTTATAGGTGACCTGGATATTTGGTCAAATTCCAATGATCTGGAAACTTCAATTGGGGGACATCAATACACGATCTCTCTTGATAATGAGAACTATGATATCAAGATATCAAGACTGGATTCAGGTCAGATCCTGGTCTTTGATCTGAAAGCTTTTATTGGGAGACTAAGAGATACAGGGGCTGATAAAGTCGAAACAGTATCTGTTGAAACCATGACGATGACTCAAAAAAGTGGATCCCTGGAGGTTAAACTCGTGTTCAATTCCATAGGCGGTCAAAGACAAAATGGTGAGATCACCAGCGTTAACGCCAATTTTGACCTGTTTTTTTCTTCTGAAAATTAAGGGGTGAAGAGCCTAAACCTCTCCGGGAAAGAATAGGTCCCTTACATGAGTGTAGTTTGCTGCCATTCTTCCAATGGGATCATATTTTTGATAGTCAACTTTGTCATTATCCATATAAACCTCATCATCAATATGATAGCAGACAAGTTCTCCAATGATCTGTTTGAAATTGCCATATTCGAGTACGTCTTTTAAAATGCATTCCATACTGATCGGAGCCTCAGCAACCCGGGGAGCCTTTACCAACTTGCTTTTGGCAACGGTCAGCCCCGCTTTTTCAAATTCACTGATATCTTTCGGATACACGGTACTGCAGTGATGCATCTGATCGGCCAATGCTGCTGAGGTCATATTGATCACAAAGTCACCGGTTTCCCGGATATTAGTCAGTGTATCTTTATCACCGGTTTTGCCGACATTCTCACCCGGACCGCTGGCGATCATGAACATCAGGGGATCGGTAGATATCACGTTAAAAAAACTATAGGGTGCCAGGTTGGGGATCCCGCTTTTCCCAACGGATGATATCCATGCGATAGGTCTTGGCACAACCGTGCCTTTAACAAGTTTAACGATATCAACGTCCGGGAACTGAGCTTTATCGATGATCACAACGATATTATTATAGGTTTCAGGTTAGGCCAAAGGTAGCCAATTTTAGATATCAAAAATAATGGCCGGGGTGGCAGACTTTTACCTCGCTTTAAAAAACTTCATAACTTCATCTGCCTCTTTGGAATTTAAGACACGGTCTTTGACGTACTTACCCTTTCTTGCGATCCGAACGCCGTACTGAATATCATCAATACCCTCAATGGTATGGGCATCCGGGTTGATGGAAGTCATCATTCCAACTTCACGGGCTTTGTTCCCAAACCTCCAGTCAATATCAAGGCGGTGTGGGTTTGCGTTGATCTCTATAGCTGTATTATGTTCAGCGGCCAAAGCAACCAATTCATTCAGGTCCAGGTCACTGCCGTTACGTTTCAGCAGCAGGCGACCGGTTGGATGACCGAGAATTCGGGTGTAGGGGTTTTTGATGGCATTCCGCATGCGTTCCATCATTTCCTTTCGGGGCATATTCAAAGATTGGTGCACACTGGCGATCACAAAATCAAACCCGTCCAGGACCTCGTCTTCATAATCCAGTGAACCATCAGCCAGAATATCTGATTCTATACCTTTGAAAATGACAAAGTTCTTGCCTTCATCCTTGAATTCCTGATTCAGCTCATCGATCTCTTCCCATTGTCTTTTGATATCCTCTACGGATAGCCCTCCGGCATAAGCAGCAGTTTTGGAGTGATCGGTAAGTCCAAGATATTCATAGCCTCGTTCCATACAGGCTTCAGCCATCTCACGGATCGAATACTTGCCGTCACTGTATGTGCTGTGAGCATGTATGACCCCGCGAATATCATCATCGGTGATAAGGTCTATGCTCTCCTGTTTTTCATATATGTTAAACTCACCTCGATCTTCACGAAGCTCTGGTGGTACAAAATGGAGGTCTAGTTTTTCATAGATATCTGATTCGCTGCCAAACTCAATGGGGGAGTCAAAATCAGTTTCTCCGTCGTCATTGAGTTTAAAGAGGCCATATTCATTTAGCCCCATTCCACGCTCACGTGCTCTTTGTCTCAGTACAACATTATGCTCCTTACTTCCGGTGAAATACATAAGAGCCGCAGGAAACTCTTTTTCGGAAACGATACGCAGGTCAACCTGTCGGCCTTCTTTTGTGCGAACCGAACTCTTGGTATCGCCCCGTCCTAATACTTCCGTAACACGCTCATGACGGGTAAACACATCAAATAGGTTTGCAATATTTTCCTTTTCAGCTGCTATAAGGATATCAATGTCACCAATGGTTTCAAGCCCTCTGCGATAAGAACCGGCCACTTCGATCTGTTTAACACCATTAAGTTCTTTTAGGCTGTCAAATATTGGGCTAGCGATATCTTTGGCCTCGTCAAGCCTGCAGCGTTCGTTGAATTTCTCCATCCATTCTATGGACTTCATGATCTTCTCTGCTGACTTTTCACCCAAACCTGAAAGTGAAGCGACTGAACCGTCTTCAAGCTTTTCCTTCAATTCCTCAATGGTACTGATACCGAGTTCATTGTGGATCTTATAGGCGTTCTTTGGTCCCAGGCCGGATATGTTAAGCCACTCAACCAAGCCCTCCGGTACTTTTTGCTTAAAGGCTTCCAATACGGGCATTTTACCGGTTTCTGCCAGAGCGTAGATATCTTCAGCGATAGATTTGCCCACACCTTTGATGTCTGTCAGAGTTTTTTCCTGTATGTGATCATTAATATTCTCCTGCAAACCTTCAATGGTTTGAGCCGCCCGGTCAAATGCGATCACTTTAAAGCGATTTTCACCGGCAAGCTGCATCAGTTGTGAAACTTCACGGAGTTTCGAGGCAATATCGTCGTTGGTAAAGGGCATATTATATTTTGGGCTTCAATATTTTTAATGGAATAGTTATGAGGTGCAAGGTTTTAAGATCAAGGTGCAAGAGTTCATCATTGAAATTCTTGCACCTGACACCTTGTATCTTGAACCTAACATCTATCTATAAGCATCCTCAATGTGATTAAATTCCGGCGCTTGGTTCTTTTTTTTGATGATACCGATTATATCGAATCGCATTGGTGAATCATATAGGTCATTTTCCCGGACCCAGGCCTCTGCAGCCTTAAATACTTTTTTTACTTTGCTTTCTGTAACGTGCTCAAATGGTTGTCCAAATCGGGTGGTTGACCTTAATTTTACTTCCAGAAAAACGACCACATCTCCGTCCTGGGCGATAATATCGACTTCCGCCCGGTCATAAAAAAAATTACGGTCCAGGATCTTCCATCCCTTTGATTCCAGAAAAGAACAAGCCAGGTCTTCACCGGCATTGCCGATCTCGCGATGAGATGCATCAGTCATCGTTCTTTTTCTTTCCGGTAAGAGACTCCTTGACCTCGACCAGTTTTACGAGTTGTTTTAGGAAACCGAGGTTCTTTTTATTGATATAAGGCAGCAGAGCTTCAGTGAATCGTTCGAACATTTCAAGGAACTCCATGTAGTTTTCTATGCGAACCTTGAATTCCTTGCTCTCCTGATCTTCCAGTCCGCCTGCTTCAAGAGTTTCCACACACTTGGCCAAATTCTCCCGAATAGGAGCGATCTCACGTTGTTGCCGTTCCCGGATAATCGTGGAAACGATCTTCCAGACATCGGTTTCGGCAGAGTAGTAATCTTTGCGATCACCCGGGTAACTTGTTTTATGGATCAGCTCCCAGTCAAGTAATCTCCTGAGATTCATATTGGCATTGCCCCGGCTTATATCAAGGGTTTCCATAATAGAATCTGTATCCAGGGGTTGGGATTCAGCATATAATAGGGCGTGTATCTGAGACATGGTCTTATTGATTCCCCAGGCTGAAGCCATTTCCCCCCATAAAAGTACAAACTGGTCCAGGGCTTCCTGATATGCTTTGCTGTGTTCCATCAGGTAATGGTTTATTCGTTAATCGTTATTCGTACAATGGGAATAAGATACGAATAACGATTAACCATTAATGGGTTACGATTTGGTTTCTTTGCTGCTTTCTGCCTTTGGAGCTTCATTTTTAGTCTCCGTGCTACCTTTTTCAGAAGTTTCAGACGGAGGTTTTGAGGCTGATTTCCGGCCACCATCTTTATAGTCGGTGACATACCAGCCATCACCCTTATAAACGACACCGCCTCCTCCTGAAATGATTCGTCTTACTTTTTGGCCTGTCGTTGGACAAGTTGTCAGAGCAGGCTCACTCATTTTTTGCAGGATCTCAAAGGTTGTTCCGTCTTCTCGTTTATATTCGTAAGTAGGCATTTTGGAAAATGTTAAATTGAGTTATGGTAAATTTTAAATGTCACTTACAAATTTTGTGCCATTCAGAAAGTATCAGGTCAAACTGGACAGACCTTTTTTCAAACGCTCTATAGCCTCTTTAAGGTCATCCATGGAGGCTGCATAACTTAACCTGATACCATTTGGTTCGCCGAAAGCATCACCGGGTACAAGGGCCAGCCCAAATTCATCCAACAGGTATAGGCATAAGTCGGTTGAGCTTTCGATCGATGAGCCATTTGGGGTAGAGCAACCGATATAATGAGAGATGTCAGGAAATACATAAAAAGCTCCACCCGGGGTAAAGCAGCTTACTCCTTCTATATCATTTAAGGCCCCTACAAGGTAATCGCGGCGCTTCCTGAATTGTTCGCGCATGGCAACCACTTCATCAAGATCTCCTTTGTAAGCTGCTTCTCCCGCTTTCTGTGAAATAGAGGATGGGGCTGAGGTTTCCTGACTCTGGATCTTTGAAACAGCACTCACGATCTCATTATTGGCAGCGAGGTAACCAAGCCTCCAACCGGTCATGGCAAAACCTTTTGAAAATCCGTTTATAAGTACCACTCGGTCTTTCAATTCTGGCGCTACATTCAAAATACTAACATGTTCGCCCTCAAAAACGATGTATTCATAGATCTCATCAGAGATGATATACACCTGCGGATGTTTCTTTAGGACCTCTGCCAGACCTTTCAACTCATCTTTTGTGTACTGAGCACCGGTTGGGTTAGAAGGTGAGCATAGGATCAACGCTTTTGTTTTATCTGTGATCGCTTCTTCAAGCTGATCGGGAGTCAGTTTAAAATTATTCTCAAACGAGGTTCTGACGGTAACCGAAGTTCCCTCTGCCAATCTGACCATTTCAGGATAAGATACCCAGTATGGAGCAGGTATGATCACCTCATCGCCAGGGTCTACAAGAGCCAGAATGCTGAAACCTACTGATTGCTTAGCTCCGTTAGAGCATATGATCTGAGAAGGGTCGTAATCCAGACCATTATCTCTTTTCAGCTTATTACAGATCGCTTCACGCAATTCCGGTGTGCCCGGATTCATGGTATACCCGTGAAAACCATCATTGATAGCTTTAATTGCCGCATCACAAATATGTTTTGGGGTTTTAAAATCAGGCTCGCCGGCGCTTAGTGATACGATCGATCTACCCTGTCGTTTTAATTCCTTGGCTCGGCCCGTGACTTTAAGTGTTGCAGAAGGCTGTAATTGTTGTGCTCGTTTTGAGATCATGTGGTACTACAAATTAAAAGTGTTTTGGGTGAATGATTTTAGAATTCTAGATGGGGGAGTTTGGTGAAATAAGGAATTAGAGTTTTCATTACCTATACAACTCCTTATTTCCAAGGCCTCATCCCTCTCTGGCTCGGAACTTATTTTTGAGTGCTTCCGCAACCACCTCTGGTACGAAAGAACTTAAGTCTCCATCCCAATAAGCTACTTCTTTGACGATCGAAGCAGAAATGAATGTAAATTCTTCATCAGGCATCAGAAAGACCGTATCCACTTCAGGAGCAAGTCTTTTGTTGGTAAGTGCCATTCGAAATTCATATTCAAAATCAGAGATCTGCCTGACACCCCTTACCAGGGTATCCGCATTCATCTTTTGTGCGTGATCTACTAAAAGTCCGGTAAATTGATTGACGGTAACATTCTTAGCCCATTCCTTTCCATTTATACATTGTTTGATCAATTCGACTCGTTCTTCACCGCTAAATACAGCATCCTTTTTATTGTTTACTGCAACCGTTACGATCACTTTCTCGAACAGATTAGTTGCTCGCTTAAGAATATCTAGATGTCCGTTGGTGATCGGATCGAATGAGCCGGGATATAGGGCGATAGTTTTCATGGATTGATTTTTATTTCGAATCTACCGGATGCTTTTGAAAGATGCTAACTATTGTACGGCCATAAGCTTTTGAGAAAGTACAGTTTGGATGATCTGAAAAGTCTTTATACTTATCATGCTCAAGCATTAACCACCCTTCTTCGGTTAGCCAGTTATTGGTGAGTATCTGATCTATCATCTCATCCATAAAAGGATAGTCGTAGGGAGGGTCACAAAAGATAAAATGGTGTGGCGTAGCCATCCCATTCAGAAATTTCTGAACATCAGAACAGACGATCCGCATTTGTTTGTCTATACCAAATTCTTTGGCTGTCTTTTCGATCTGCTTCACGTTTTGAGAGTCGCGCTCTACTGCAGTAACGTGTTTTGCTCCTCTTGAAATGGCCTCAAATCCGAGGTTTCCTGACCCTGCAAACAGATCCAAAATGATCGTCCCTTCCATAAAAACCCTGGATTCGATCAGATTGAAAATGCTTTCTTTGGTTCTGTCGGTTGTGGGGCGAACGTCAAGTCCTTTTGGGATAGTAAACTGACGGCCTTTCAATTTTCCTGTAATGATCCGCATGGCGGAATGAATATTTAATTAAAATTATAAATGTAAATGGTATTCAGCCGTAATTTAACACTTATAACTGAGCATTAAATATTACAAAATCAAAAATCGAGACTAAGCAAAATAGCAGGAAAGGCAGCGGTGAGTTCAAAGCCATAGGTTTCTTCCTCTGCTTTTACACCAATGGAGTCCAGTGAATTGAGCTTCACGATCTCGGCAGAATCATCCCAGAACCCCTGGAGCGCGTGTTCAATATTATGGGTATCGGTGCCGAACAGATATATGGTCTCATGTAATCCCCTTAGCCAGCTTGAGTTTTTGGCATACTGTAGCCAATGATAAGGAAGGTCTTCAGGTTGATCGTATGATATGTAGGTTGCAGCCCTGAATTTACCCAACAGGTAGGATGTGATCGAGATCACGTTCTTATGGCAACCGATCATTAAAAAGGACCCTCCCGGTTTGGCAAAATTGGACCATTGCTGAGCCATTTCAAAATCACTGTTGAAATCTGTGGTAGCTACCTGCCTGGTGAGTTTGTCAAAACCTTCCATGAGGTTTCTTCTGCGTATGGAAAGGAATTTATATTCGTTGTTGTGTAGTGAATGCCAGGTTGGCTCAATATTCTCACGGTCCACTCCCTTCATTAAAATAGAAAGATGATCTTCACGTTCATCTGCATTGTCATAGACCACCTTTGGAAAAACAGTCCAGCATTCATGGGCAGGATTCGTAAGGGCTCTTACCGATTTTATATTGTAATCGGCCCTGAATTGTTCAAAAGTGGATAAGACATGAGAAAAATTTGGGTCCTGCTGGCGAGTTATGGCATCGATCACATTGAAATTAAAGTCAAATGAACCGATACGAAAAAGGTGCTTGTCTTTATTCGGATCGTTGATGGAATAGAACAATCGATCAGAAAAAAAACAAACACCTAAATTTGCAGGTTGGTCACCCATTAATTCCAGTTTGGAGCATTACGCATGGTCGTACGTTCAAGGCTACCAATGGCATCATCAGATCCCGGAATTGTCAACAGATAGATCTGAGGACGCAAGGTGTCATTCAACGCATACTCAAATTTTGGATGTGGAGGACGTGGTGAATACACCAAAGAATCCGGGTTGAAGACATCAAAAGTAGATCCAAACAGAGAATCACCCATTGCGATCATCAATGAATCAGTTTTGAGGAAGTTTACCAGACTGTCTAATCCGCCTTCAGTTGGTGGAAATGTATCATGTACTGACTCGTACTGAATCAAAGCATCTTTAGTGTCAACTAAGCGCTGGCGAACTTTTTCGGTCATCGCCTGCCGTTCTTTAACTTCTTGATAAGGGGTGATCAAGGAATCATATAACCAGTAGGTAAGCCCAAGAATTATTATTCCAAGTACAATAGTCAGGATCGTGTTACGCGTTTCAATTTTCATGTGAAAAGCAAATGAGTTAGATAATTAAGTTTAATTCCCAAGAATTTTTGGAGAAAGAAAATACATGCACACCCATAGATATGCAACTTTACAGAGCTTTCAAAAAATATGAATTTATTATTCTATCAATGGCCTTATTTTAGTCTTTTAACATTAAAATTAAAAACACCTTTCATTGAACCGGCAAATACTTCGACTGGCTATTCCCAATATAATAAGTAATCTGTCGGTTCCACTGCTTGGTGCCATAGATACGGCTGTTGTAGGGAGGCTTGAGCACGTTTACTATTTGGGCGCCATTGCAGTAGGCAGTATCATATTTGATTTTATTTTTTGGGGCTTCGGTTTTCTGAGAATGGGGACCACCGGAATGGTTGCTCAGGCTTATGGTGCAGGAAATGACAGAAAGACAAGGGTCATTTTAATGCGGGTTCTTTTAGTGGCGGCAGTCAGCAGTGTGATGATCCTCCTACTCCAATACCCCCTTATTGAGGTATCTCTGGCAATTGTGGATGCCTCCCCGGAAGTGGAAGAATATACCAGGTTGTACTACCATATTCGCATCTTTGCAGCTCCGGCTACCCTTGCATTATTTGGTTTGAATGGTTGGTTTCTCGGAATGCAGAATTCAACCTATCCCATGATAGTGACCATTTTCTTAAATATTGTAAATATCATTTTGAATCTGATTTTTGTGTTCCGGTTCAATATGACCGTTGATGGAGTGGCAACCGGTAGTTTGATCGCAAGTTTTCTGGCATTAGGGCTTGCCATTTTGCTCTATAAGAAGAAATACGGAGGTGCAAGGCTAAACATAAAGTGGGGCGAGCTTATAGAAGCAGCGGAGCTTAAAAAATTCTTTTCAGTTAACAGTGATATTGTTATTCGTACACTTTGCCTGATCTTCTCCTATGCATTCTTTACAGCAAAATCTGCTGAAATGGGGGATGTGGTTCTGGCAGCAAATACTATTTTATTACAAATGTGGTATATAAGTTCTTATGGTACGGATGGTTTTGCTTATGCTGCTGAAAGCCTGGTTGGTAAATTTAAGGGGGCCAATGATAAGGACAGTCTCAGGCTGGCCGTAAAGGCTAATATGTTATGGGGATTGGGGCTCGGATTGTTAGGAACCATCAGTTACGCAGTATTTGATGCGGAAATACTTTCTCTGTTCACAGATAAGGAAAATGTGATAGAGGTGGCCATGGCTGTTGTTATATGGCTAATAGTGGCACCCGTTGTTAACAGTGTGTGTTTTATATGGGATGGAGTCTATATTGGAGCAACAGCCACAGCTGCCATGAGAAATTCAATGCTCGTGGCAACCATACTGGTGTTTATCCCGGTATATTACGTGAGCGAATCCTTTGCAGGTGTTCATGCGTTGTGGATGGCGATGACAGCATTTATGGTGGCGCGAGGGGTAATACTCACATTGTATGCCCCAAGCCGAATCTTTTCAAAGCAAACAGACTATAATGGTTGAGCAGCTGAAAAATTTTGGACGAATACTCTTAGTGACGGTCAATTCCTTTATAAAGGACAATTGTTTTCAGTATAGTGCTTCAACAGCATTCTACACGCTTTTTTCGCTGGCCCCTATTGTAGTTATTTCAGTTTATGTTGCCGGAATCTTTTTTGGAAGTGAAAGCGCCCTTGCTGAGTTGAGAGGATTTCTAAATTCTAATTTGGGTGAAGAAAGTACCAGGGGAGTCATGGCATTGGCTGAGACCATCCAGACAAATACTGAGAATAGATTTTTCTTAATTATTAGCATTTTCTTCCTGATGGTCTCTTCAACAAGTATCCTGATTCAGCTGCAGTATTCTTTCAATCAGATATTTAGGGTAAAGGCACATCCTGAAGCTGCTGTCGTAAAGGTGTTTCGAGACCGTGTGTTAGCATTTGGGATGATATTATTATTGGGTGCGGCTATGATCTTTTCGCTCGTCCTTGATTCCATAATGACCGCAGTAATGAACATCATACCCGTTGGTGCTTTAGCTGATCAGGTTTTATTCATCGGAATAGCCGGTAGTTTATTTTCACTATTAATGGTCATGCTAGCCGTAATGGCCATGTTTTATTTACTTCCTGACGTCAAAGTGCCAATAAAGGCGCTGCTTTGGGGTAGTTTGATAACCGCATTGTTACTTTTCTTGGGTAAATTTCTAGTGGGAATTGTGATTGGAAACAGTTCTTTGACTCAACTCACGGGGGCTTCATCATCAATTATCATTTTGATGTTGTGGGTTTATTATTCGGGTATTATCATCTTTTTTGGGATAGAATTGGTTGGAACCTTAGCAAAATTTACAGAGGGAAAAATTGAAACGGGAAAGTATGCCCGGAAAGTAAAAATTGTAGAAATCGAAACTGAAGATTAAAGGGTAGAAATGAAACAGATCTTGTTATTAAGACACGCTAAGTCAAGTTGGGATGATCCCGGGTTGAATGATTTTGACCGGCCGTTAGCTGAACGTGGGTTAAATGACGCTCCCTTAATGGGTCAGTTTGTCAACAAAGCAGGATATAGTCCGGCTGTTATTTACAGTTCTCCGGCTAAAAGAGCTGAGCAAACGACCAAACTTTTTTCAGATGCTGCCGGAATTGAGGTGGATAACATTCAATGGAATGAAGATCTGTACTATGGCTCAATGAAAGATTACATCGAGCAGATCCAGGCGGCTTCAGATGATCATGAAAGGGTTATGGTGGTAGGTCATAATCCGATCATGGAGAATACAGCAGGATTGCTTGCAGGTTCCGAACACAAGATCGCAGTTCGAATGCCAACAGCAGCCTTGGTTTGCCTTGAATGTTTTGCTGACACCTGGGAGGAAGTGGCACCGGGCACCTGTCAGATCAAGTGGATGATGATCCCGAAAATTTTAAGAACATAGGTGCAAGTTTTTAGGTGTTAGGTTTTAGGCTTGCCTCTAACACCTATCGCCTAATACCTAACACCTCACCAATAAAACCTGTCACCTAAAATGGCACATTTAACACACTATTTGTTATATTGACGCAGCAAAAAAATTCAATCTACAAATACATAGCAGATGCAATACCAACAAAACTTTTTTTATCTCTGCAAAACCCCTTTAAGTGCGGAAGGACCTGAACATGTTGAGGTGGTCACACGGGCTGAAGACAGTGAAGATTTTCCACGGGTATTCAAAGAGTTTGAAGATCTGAGATCCCATGCATTTAATGATGACAAGATCTACAGTGTGGTTCGCGCCGATGATATCTATGAGCTGATCCGAACCAATACAGAGAAAAGTGCCAAGGAACTGGCTTATGAAAAGGCTGAGCAGGAGATCATCACCAATTTACAGCATCGTGTAATGCAGGATGGGGATGCCAATGCCAAAGGTATTCTTAAAGAGGTTTACGGAGTTGAGGAATAGCAGACCCTTCCTAATATATTTCGAGCCCCGTGGTTTAACAAACACGGGGCTTTTTTTTGATCGAGACTCTCGATAAGGTTTATTGTAAATCCTTTTAAATAAGCACTTAACCATTGGAATTATTTGTGCTACGGAGTGTTTTAATAGATGAATATTCAGAAAAAAGTAAATCATGAGTATTGATACATTAAACGGAGTAGAACCAATGAAAGTAAATATTGGAATTTCAGAAGAGCATAGAGAGAAGATCGCTGAAGGTTTATCCAAGGTCTTGGCTGATTCATACCTGTTATACCTAAAGACCCATAACTATCACTGGAATGTAACAGGGGAGTTATTCCATCAGCTACATGAACAATTTGAAGAGCAGTATAGTGAGCTTGCTGAAGCCATCGATGAGATCGCAGAGCGGATCAGGGCTCTTGGTTTCAGGGCACCGGGTACGTTCAAAGAGTTTAACGAGCTGGCTTCAATTGAAGAGGATACGGATCGACCGAAAGCACTGGAAATGGTACGGCGCCTGACAACTGCAAATGAACAGGTGATACGAACAGCACGAGAGGCCTTAAAACCGGCAAATGCTGCTGAAGACGAAGCAACCATTGATCTTTTAACAGAACGACTTACAGTGCATTCCAAAACAGCATGGATGCTGAGAAGCCATTTGGAAAACTAAAAATACATTAATCAGATCTTTCTGAATCGCAAATGTAATTTCGAATCAGCAAAGAAAAGTTCATAAACCACAGAGAGATAAAAATGAATGATCTAACAATTAAGGGTAACTGGAACGAAATAAAAGGTAAACTGAAGCAAAAATTCTCAGAACTGACCGATGATGACCTGTCTTTCACAGAAGGAAAGGAAGACGAACTTATTGGTCGGCTTCAAAAGAAACTGGGTAAAACAAAAGATGAAATAAAGAAAGAGCTTGCTGAACTTTAAGTAAGACACTTTTTAAAAATTAAGGGAGGTTAACCCCTCCCTTTTTCTATGAGAAATAGTTAAATATTTTGTTCATATTATTTTTAATCATCAAATAAACAAAAAGGGTATATAGCCAATGGAAAACTTCAATATCTCACCTGATGATCTCATCAGCATTGTGACCACGTATGGCCCAAAACTTTTAGCAGCAATAGCAACGCTGGTTATTGGACTTTGGATCGTTAAGCTAATAGTTAGAGGAGTAGGAAAAGGACTTGAAAAGAGCAGTGTTGATACAGCTCTGAAATCTTTTCTTAAAAGCCTGGTGTCCATTTTATTGAAAGTAATGGTCTACATCACGGCTCTTGGAATGCTGGGTATAGAAATGACCTCATTCATTGCTGTATTAGGTGCTGCCGGTTTAGCTGTAGGTTTGGCGTTACAGGGAAGCCTTGCAAACTTCGCAGGAGGAGTTTTGATCCTGTTCTTTAAACCATTTAAGGTTGGAGATTTTATCGAAAGAGGAAGCGAGTCGGGTACAGTAGAAAGAATCGACATTCTGCATACTATTTTGAATACGCCAAACAATCAAAGTATCGTTATACCAAACGGACAGCTGGCAAATTCCCCGGTCAAAAATTATTCAGCTAAAGATACAAGAAGAGCTGATTTTTCGATCGGGATAAGCTATGATGATGATATAAAGCAGGCTCGAGAGGTAATTCTTAATGTGCTTAATAGTGACGAAAGGACTTTAAAAGAGCCGGAGCCCATAGTCGTGTTGACCAATCTCGGTGATAGCTCACTGGATCTGTCTGCACGAGCCTGGACCCAATCGAGCGAATATTGGGGTTTCTTCTGGGATAACATGGAAAAGATAAAAGAGGAGCTGGATAAAGCAGATATTGAAATGCCATATCCACAAAGAGATGTTCACATGTTTCAGGAGAAATGATTTTATAACCTGCAATTAGATCAACCACATTAAAAGGTGCATGAGAATGCACCTTTTTTTATTGATCGAGTTTAGGGAATAGAGATCTGACCTGTCTGTAACAAATTTGGTTAGATTTCCCTTTCAATTGCCAAAGAATAGACAGATATATTATCTTCACTAAAATAAATAGCAGGCTTAGAGCCGTAAATCAAAAAGAACTACGAGGAAAGGAAGGTTACTGTGGAGAACCTGGAGCAAAACAATATCGATTCTGAGAAGAAAGAAGAAAAAACTGCTGATGAAATAGAGCAGGTTGAAAACACTGAAAGTGCAGAAACTGAGGAAGATCAGTCAGGTTCCGGCAAAGAGACGGATAGTGAGCCTGAGTCAGGAGATTTAGAAGAAGTTGTTGAGGGTAAAGAGGATCTGCCGGAAGAAGCGGATGACTCTGGCACATCTGAAGAAACTAATGAGCCTGAAGCTGAAACTGAGGATGTAGCAGATGAAGATCCCAGTGAAGGTGAGTCTGTTGAAGACGATGAGGAATCAGCCGAGGAGTTCTATTCAGATATCGTAGACAGGGCAAAAGAACTTGTTCAACAAACTGACTGGCCTTTTGTAACAACAGAATTAGCCAATCTTGCTCAAAATATCACTGAGGGGCCGGAATCAACCAATGAGAAGGTTCAGTCACTGATAAGTGAATTTGAGGAAATCCGGGAGAAGTTTGAGGAAAAGAAGAAAGCCCATTATGAAGAACTGAATCGCAAGAAAGAAGCGAATCTGGCCAGGAAAAAAGAACTGCTGAAGTCACTTTCTGAGATCATAAATGAGGAAAACTGGACGGCTACCAAGCAAGTAGGCAAAATTAAAGGTCAGTGGGAATCCATTAAACTTCTTCCGCAGGGCGAAGGAGAGACTCTCGATGAGCGGTTCAAGGAATTGATGAATGAATTCGAGGACCATAAAGTTGATCGACTTGTTAAAAAACTCCAAAAAGAAGAAGAGAATTTAGAGTTAAAGCTTCTCCTATTAGATAAAATGGATGCTTTGGTCAAAAAGCTGGAAGATGAAAGTCCTGATTTTGATGAGCTTGAAGATGAATTCAATAAACTGATCTCACAGTGGAGAAAGGTAGGTAGGGTTCCTTCAGAAAAGAATCAGCCTTTGTGGGATCGCTTCAATAAAGTACAGGATACATTCAATGAGATCCGTTTCAAGGTTGATAAGAAATATCGAGAGGTGATCGAAAAGGCCCTTGAAAAGAAAAAGAAACTGGTAAAGGAGGCTGAGGCACTGGTCGATCAGGAAAATATCGCCAAGGCAGCACGAAAAGTTAATAAGCTTCATAAAGCCTGGAAAAAGGCCGGTAATCTTCCGCAGAAAGATGAGAACGAAATGTGGGATAAGTTCAAAGCAGCCACAGATAAGTTCAACGAGGTGAAATCTGATAATCTTGATCTATTAAGGGAACAAGAAGAAGAAAATCTCGAGAAGAAGTTCAAACTGATCGACAAGGCTAACGAAGTTAAAGAAACTGACGATTTTGACAAGGGTCATCAGACCATGCAAAGTCTTATGGGGCAATGGAAAAAGATCGGCCCTGTTCCGCGAAAGAAGTCATCTAAGATCTGGAAACAGTTCAAGGGGGCCATGGATGAGTTTTATGACCGGCGCCGTGAAGCATTCAAGGGGCAAAGAAAAGATCAGAAGGAAAACCTTGCTAAAAAAGAAGAGATCCTGGAAAAGCTAAGGGAACTTGGTGAACATGAAGACCCCGCGCTGGCAGTTCAGGAAGCAAAAGAGCTGCAACAGGAATTCAAGGATATTGGGTATGTACCGATCAAAATGAAAAATAAGATCTGGAAACAATACCGAGAAGCCTGTGATGTAATATATGACCGATATCGGGCACTTGGATCTGATCTTGGGATGGAGAAAAAACTTGCCAACCAGGGAATTGATCCGGATACCAGAAAAGATATCATCAAATTTCAGAAAGAAAGGGACAAACTTAAGAAAGAGGTTTCCAGGTTAGAAAGTGAAATGATCCAATTTCAGGAAGCAAAGACCTATTTTAAGCCGACTAACAGAGGGAACGCCCTTTTAGATGAGCTTCAGGAAAAAATTGATAAGGCAGATCAGACCATTGAGAATAAACAAGACCGCATTGCAGAGCTGAAAAAAGAGATCGACCAATTGAAACGGTCTTCAGGCAGTGATGATGAGACTAATGACGAAGAGGAGTAAATATTACTTTATTATAATAGCCAAGTAGTAGATTTGGCGATATCTTTGTCATACAACATTTTATCATCCCGGAAGGACATTCTGGCTGAAATATCATCACAATCATTTGAACTCAAATCCCATACAAATAAAATTCTGGGGAGTCAGAGGCTCTACACCATGCGCTAACGCAGAAAATATGCGATATGGTGGAAATACGTCCTGTGTTCAGGTTGAGATACCCGGCGAGGACGCATTAGTGGTCTTTGATAGTGGTACCGGTTTTAGAAACCTGGGTAATGAGTTACACAGTAATGGAGCCGGCCACAAAGGGCGCGTATTTATAACACATCCACATTGGGATCATTTGCAAGGATTTCCATTCTTTAAGCCTTTTTATGATTCTGAAAACAGTTTCCGGATATATATGCCTCCAAACGGTGATATGGGTTGTCAGGAGATCTTACAGGGCCACATGTCCAAGACATTCTTCCCTGTGTCAATGGATATGCTGGAAGCAGACATTAATTGTGTGACAACTGATCCGGACCCTATAGATTTCGGAGCCTACCAGGTAGAGTATATGTGGGCGGTTCATACTGTGCCAACAGCGATTTATAAATTAACAGCCGGTGAAATTACAATTGTGTATGCTCCGGATAATGAGATCATGATAGGTAACAGTAAGGATGTTCATGACTTCAGAGAGGAATTTGTAGAGTTTGTTAAGGATGCAGATATTTTAATGCATGATTCCCAATATAGCAGTGATGAATATCTGGGACGTAAGGGATGGGGGCATTCAGCCTGGGAAGAGGTAATAAAGCTTGCTGAAAAAGCTAAAGTAAAACGGTTATGCCTTATACATCACGACCCTGATAAGGATGATGATGTCTTGGATAGTGTGGATAAGAAGATCCAAAAAGAGCATGCTTCAAAATTCAAATACATCAGTTTGGCAAAAGAAGGACAGGCCATCTCAATTGAACCGACCTGCCCATTTTTTGATCTAACTCAGAAGTAATAGCGGATACCTACGGCACCATTGCCGTCAAAGTCGGTATCAGGAGCAAGATTCAGAATTGGAACAGCTTCAATAAACAAGTCGATCTGTGAATCTGGTATAATGTAATTTAAGCCAAAAGGTATCCTGATCCCTATTTCTGCATCGGGATCGCTTAGTGCTAGTCTTCCCCCAATACCATAATAAAAAGCAAGAGCTCCCTGATCGATATCGCTGAACCATTTATGCATCAGATAATCTCCGTGCAGGTGTAGCGCATCATTGTCGCCGAAAGACCAGGCCACTCCGGCATCAAAGGCATTCCGTGAGTTATTCCATACTTTAACAGATATACCCGTTGGCTCACCAAGCATGGCTCCAATACCAAGGTTGCCACCATTTCCATTAACCTGTGCATGGGCCCTCGGGTTGGAAAGCAGTACGAAGCCGGATGTGACAATTAGTAGTGTAAGTAGTTTTGTTAGTTTCATTGGAAGATTTTTTATTAGTGTTTATATGTACTTAAAGGAAAAATACGGTGAATGGTTTCATATTTAAGTAAAATAATTAGTTCTTATGCCGATGCTTAGGTTCAAGTCTAAATGAAATTGGTAAGAATCGGGTTAAAGATTACGTCAAATAAATATTATAAATCAAAGCTGTTTCGCATGGATAAATCCTATTATATAAAAGAAGATCTTAAGAAATTTGGTGATATCACTGATTTCCAGGAAAAATTAGGCAATAAATTTTTTGAGTACTATGGAGAAGTATTTGAGGAAGGTGCATTAACAAAACGGGAAAAAGCATTGATAGCCTTGGCAGTTTCCCATACCGTTCAATGCCCATACTGTATTGACGCTTACACCACAGAAAGTCTGGAAAACGGAGCCAGTGAGGAGCAGATGATGGAGGCGGTACATGTTTCTGCAGCCATTCGGGGCGGTTCGTCGTTGGTACATGGCGTTCAGATGATGAATAAGGTGAAGGATCTATCAATGTAGTTTCATCTCATCGCCTTATTAAATTACTAACACTCAATACATTATGAAGACTCTTAAAGCAGAAACGCACGAGCTTTCAAAGCCTGAAGTGCAGCTTGATATCATTAACAACCATAATTCAATGATAAGATCACTTTCCAGGTTTGAAAATACATTGGACAGTATAGGATTATTCCCCCTTAAACCTACAGGGATCGAGATCTTTCAAATGAATGTAGGTTATATGTGTAATATGACCTGTAAGCATTGCCATGTAGATGCAGGACCGGATCGGGAGGAGATCATGAGCAGGGAAACTTTTGAATATTGCCTGAATGCATTGCAAGAGTCAAATATAGATACAGTGGATCTGACGGGCGGTGCTCCGGAAATGAACCCACATTTCAGATGGTTTGTTGAGAA
This sequence comes from Gracilimonas sp. B-17, assembly GCF_056857935.1. Lineage (NCBI taxonomy): Bacteria > Pseudomonadati > Balneolota > Balneolia > Balneolales > Balneolaceae > Gracilimonas > Gracilimonas sp. B-17. The sequence continues at coordinate 164,144 of NZ_JBSXOA010000009.1, read as the reverse complement.
GGCTTCCAAGCTTGGAAAACATATCATTGTTCGATCTAACCTTACCATCCTAACCACAAATAAATTCAGCGACCTGCCCGCGTTTTTCAAAAAGCATAAGGTTGAGGTGACCTGTTCACTTCCCTTTTACAGTAAATCTAGGACAGACAGACAGCGAGGGAAGGGGACCTATGATAAATCCATTGTTGCATTGAAAAGACTGAATGATATCGGTTATGGTAAAGAGGGATCAGGTTTAAAATTGAACCTGGTATACAATCCAGTTGGAGCTTTTTTGCCCGGAGATCAGGAAGAGATCAAACAGGAATTTAAAAAAGAACTGAAGCGGACACATGATATTGAGTTCAATGATCTCTTTACCATAACCAATTTACCGATCAGCCGATTTCTGAATTTCTTACTGATGTCAGGTAATCTTGAAGATTATATGGAAAAACTGGTGGAGTCATTTAATCCGTCGGCCGCCGAGGGAGTGATGTGCCGTAATACCATATCGATCGGTTGGGATGGAAAGTTATATGACTGTGATTTCAACCAAATGCTGGAAATGGAAACTCATCAAGACAGTGCTCAGCACATCAAAGATTTCGATCTTGCATCACTCAACAACAGGGAGATCAGAGTGAATCAACACTGTTTTGGTTGTACAGCCGGGGCCGGCAGCAGTTGTGGCGGGGCAACCGCTTGAACATTCAACAAGGAACATTGAACATCGAATTTTGAAGTGTAGATAGACAAGTAGCAGTAAGGGCGTATCGCATACGCCCTAGGTATTACAAATCTGTGAAATGAAAATGTTCTAAAGTCATTCATAAAAGCCAACAAATTAATGCCTGAAAACAAGCTCATCATTTTTGTAAAGAACGAAGAAGTCGGCAAGGTTAAAACAAGGCTGGCTAAAAGTATTGGGGATGAAGAAGCACTAAAAGTGTATCAAAAACTGGTTAAGCATACATATGCTGAAACAGGTTCCCTAAAAATGAATAAGGAAGTATGGTACTCTTCTTATATCAAGAAAGATGATATTTGGGAAAATGACCGGTTCACAAAAAAGCTTCAGAAAGGAGGTGGTCTTGGACAAAGAATGAAGTACGCTTTTAAAACTGCTTTTGATAGCGGTATAAATAAAGCAGTGATCATTGGAAGCGATAGTGCAGAGATCCGGGCAGGAATAATTGAAGACGCTTTTAGATCGCTGGATGACAATGATTTTGTTATCGGGCCTGCCAGAGATGGCGGTTACTATTTATTGGGCATGAATCAGTTTTACCCTAAGGTATTTAAAGGTGTGGAATGGAGTACCGAAGTAGTTCTTCAGACTACAATTAATATCATTGAACAGCTTGGTTTGTCATACACCAGGTTAAAAGCATTAAATGACGTGGACACCATTGAGGATTGGTTGGAAGTAAAGGATGTTTTGTTAAATAAGCTCAAAGATCATGTTTAGTATCGTCATTCCGACTTACAACGAAGAAAAAAAGATCGGTGAATTGGCCCGGTACCTAACTGAGTGTGCCGGTTCGGAAGAAATAGAAATTCTGGTAATTGATGGTGGCAGTACAGATGGTACGGTTGAAAAAGCGGAGCATGCAGGTGCAAAAGCATTGATATCACCAAAAAAGGGTCGAGCCAGCCAAATGAATTATGGGGCAAGTCAGGCAGGGGGAGAATGGTTGTACTTTCTTCATGCGGATACTATTCCCCCTGTATCATTTATTGAAGATCTTAAAGGATTGGTTAACAGCGGGGTAAAAAGTGGCTGTTTCAGGCTTAAATTTGATATCGATCATTGGGCCCTAAAAACCTATGCGTGGTTCACCAGGTTTGATGTTGACCTTTTCAGGTTTGGGGACCAGAGCTTACTCATCGAAGGAACGCTATTCGATAAGATCGGTGGATTTGATGAATCGCTAATTGTCATGGAAGATCAGGAAATAGTAAAACGGATCAAAAAGCATACGCAATTTCAAATAATACATAAGGCAGTAACTACATCAGGACGGCGATACGAGCGAATAGGTGTCTTCAAATTACAGCTAATTTTTACTATTATTGTGCTGTTGTATTACTTAGGTGTACAACAAAAGACGATCGTTAATTTTTATCGGTCACAAATGATCAGCAACACGTATTAAGTTAGTGTTAAATAGCAAAAAGTCGGGGATGTTGGGTTTCATTATCCCTATCTTAACGATGCTTGAGCATAGAACTTATAAGCCTGTTTCAATCTTGTAAGATCTAACTAGAGCCCTAAGTCTATGACTTGGAATAATTAAGAATGTTTCAAAAGTCGTTTTATAACAAAACCTCACAACAAAAAACAAACACCATGTTAAAATATCTATCCACTGTATTTTTAATTCTTGGTATTTCAGGGGCAGCATTTGCGCAATCTGCCATCCGAGGTACCGTGACAGAGCAAGGATCCGGGGAACCTATTATTGGTGCCAACTTGATCCTAATGGGCACAGCCCAGGGTAATGCTACTGACCTGAACGGTGATTATGTAATCAGAGGCGTTGAGCCAGGTACATACACCATCCGTGTTTCCAGTGTTGGTTACATTACTATTACTGAAGAAATTACTGTTGGTTCCAGCGATCTGGAACTGGATTTTGAACTGGAACTTACCAGTGCTTCCTTGACGGCACTTGAGGTATTTGCTTCCCGTTCAGATCAAACAACACCTGTTGCTTTCTCTGATGTAGATCAGGAAGCTATTCAAACTCAGCTTGGTTCCCGTAACCTTCCTGAAGTTCTGAATATCACACCTTCTGTTTATTCAACCGGAGAAGGTGGTGGTTCTGGTGATGCAAGAATTAACGTGCGTGGATTTAGCCAGCGTAACGTAGCCGTTATGATCAACGGTGTACCTGTGAACGATATGGAAAATGGCTGGGTATACTGGTCTAACTGGAGTGGTGTTGGTGATGCTGCTCGTTCTATTCAGGTACAGAGAGGTATTTCAAACGTAAACCTTGCAGTTCCTTCTGTAGGTGGTACGCTGAACATTATTACTGACCCGACTCAAAATAAAGCCGGTGGTTCTATCAAGTTTGAGAACGGAAGTGGTGCTCTGAACAAAACCACTCTTCAGTTGAACTCAGGTATGATCAACGATAAATTTGCCTTTAGCGCTGTTGGTGTAAGAAAAACAGCTGATGGAATTGTTGAAGGAACCTGGGCTGACGAATGGGCTTACCACTTAGCCGCTTCTTACCAAGTGAATGAGTCTAACCGATTAGATCTTTTTGCTCTTGGCGCTCCTCAGCGTCACGGACAGAACCTGTACAAAATGAATACAGCTACTTATGATCGCGATTATGCCCTTAGCTTAGACGGTTATGACGCAGCTGCTGCAGATGTTCACGGGGAAAGAGGTCGTTTTTTCAACGCAAACGTTGCAGGTGTCAACAATTCATATGATGGGAATCAATACGTAGGTGACGGTGCATGGTACGGTTCTTCGATCCAAAACCGTTACAGCAAAGATTTCATTAACGAACGTGAAAACTTTTTCCATAAGCCTCAAATAAACCTGAACTGGTATAGCGAGCTTAGCGAAAATCTGACTCTGACCAACGTACTTTACTACTCAGGTGGACAAGGTGGTGGTACCGGTACTCTTGGAGATATCGAATGGGATTACACACACAACCAGCGAATTGCTGACTGGGATGCTACCATTGCAGATAATGATCCAAATGGTGAGTCAAACGGTATCCTGCGTAACAGCCGTAACAACCAATGGACCATTGGTGATATTCTTAAATTGTCTTACCAGGCAAGTGAAAATTTTGAGCTGCAAGCCGGTTTAGATTGGAGAACTGCTGAGATCGAGCACTATCGCGAAGTTCGTGATCTACTTGGTGGGCAGTATTACGTTGAAACGGGTGACCCATTCAACCCTAATTACAGAGCCGGTCTTGGTGATGTTGTTGACTATAACTTTACCAACACCGTTGATTGGTATGGTGGATATGTTCAGGGTGAATACGTAACCGACAAATACAGTGTGTATGCAACCGGTGGTATTTCAACTATTAAGTATTCTCATGAAAACTTCTTTATCAATGAAGGTGGAAGTCCGCTGACACGTGAGTCTGATAACATCGTTGGTTACCAGGCAAAAGCCGGTGGTCTTTACAACGTTACTGACAATACAGGTATTTACCTGAACGTAGGTTACATTTCTAAAGTACCTATCTTTGACAACGTGATCAGTGACTTTAACGGTGCGATCAATGAGGATCCACAAAACGAGAAGTTCTACTTCTACGAAGCAGGTGTGCGTTACCGTGACCCAAGTGGACAGTTTGGTTTTAATGCAAACTATTATCTGACTGACCGCCGTGACCGTTCGTTCACACGTGGTGTTGATCAGCCAAATGGTGATGAAGGACTTATCAATATTTCCGGTCTTGACCAAATGCATACCGGTGTTGAGGTTGAAACTTCTTACAAGCCAAACGACTGGGTTCGTTTAGATGTTTCCGGTTCTTATAACCTATGGGAATATCAAAGCGATGTTTCTGCTACATACCTAGCCGATCAGGGCGATCCTAACAGTGCAACCAACCTGAACCTTTATCTAGATGGTCTTAAAGTTGGTAATGCTCCACAAGCACAGCTTGCTTATGTATTAGGATTACAGCCGGTGGACAATTTCGATGTTCAAGTAGTAGGTACTTCATTCTACCGTCACTGGTCAGATTTCGATCCAATTAGCAGAGACGACCCTAATGATAGAGCGCAAACATGGCAAGCACCTAACTACACCGTTTTCAATCTGCACCTGAACTATAAACTGGACAATATTCTAGAAGGTTCTACACTCTTCCTGAACCTGTTCAACGTACTTGATGAAACATATATTCAGGATGCTACCGATAACAGTAGATTCAACGGTTACGATGATGACCACGATGCGGATGACGCTGAGGTATTCTTAGGTCTTCCAAGACGTTATAACTTTGGTATCCGTGTAAACTTCTAAGCTTACACACCAAAGTAAAAACTAAGTAAACTTTTATAAGCAGCCTGTTTCTGACAGGCTGCTTTTTTATTTTCAAGCATTATGAAAAACCTGATCTTTACACTCATTATCTTAGCGACAGCTATTGGCTGTTCAAACCAATCACCTACAAATGAACCTAAAGGAGAGAAGATGTTGCTGATCTCTTTCGATGGTTTCAGGTACGATTACCTCAACAAAACTGAAACACCGAATTTTGACAAGCTGGTAGTAGACGGGGTGATCAGCGAAGGTCTTATTCCCATATTCCCATCCAAGACCTTCCCTAATCATTACGCGATCGCCACCGGTTTGTATCCTGAAAACAACGGGTTTGTAGGGAACAATATGTATGATCCTGAGATGGACGCAAATTTTGCAATCCGGGATCGGGATGCCGTTGAAAACCCTGCATGGTATCAGGGTGAGCCGATCTGGAATACAGTTGAAAAAGCAGGAAAGAATGCAGGAACCATGTTTTGGGTTGGATCTGAGGCCCCCATTCAGGATATACGCCCAACTTTCTGGAAACAATACGATGAGTCGATGGGTGATTCAGCACGCATAGATTCGGTAATTTCATGGATGACCCTTAATAATGAAAAAGAAGTTGATCTGGCTACCTTATATTTTCATTTTATTGATACACAAGGGCATCGATTTGGCCCGGATTCTCCGGAATTGGAATCGGCTGTTGAAAGAGCTGATGATCTCGTTGGTTATCTTAAAAAAAGAATGGAGGAATCAGGTCTGACTGATATCACAAATCTTATGATCGTTTCCGATCATGGAATGGCTTCCGTATCGAGGGAAAGGATCGTGGTGCTTGATGATATCATAGACCCGAATGATCTGGAAATGATAGCATTCAGTCCGGTCATTATGGCAAATGTAAAGGAAGGGGCCAACTTAGAAGAGATTTACCGTTCACTAAAAGAAAATGAAGAACATTATAAGGTCTATCTGAAAGATGAAATTCCGGCCAGGTATCACCTTAAGAATCACCCCAGGATTCCGGAATTGACCATTGTTGCTGATCTTGGATATACTATCAATACACAGGAAGTATTTGAAGCTCGTCCGGGTTATCCAAGCGGTGGTGCTCATGGTTTTGATAATATGGAAAAAGAAATGCACGCATTGTTTGTTGCTTCCGGCCCGGATTTCAAAAGTGGTTACAAGATGAAGGCATTCGAAAATATTCACATTTACGAAATGATAACGCACTTATTGAATATTGAACCGGTTAAAACAGATGGATCAGTAGATAGTGTTTCTGTAATGCTGAACTAAGGAAGGAACGGTTCACCAAAAAAAGCATTTCTTAAATGCTATAAAGATTGCATCTATCCTAAAGTGAGGGGATATTCCAATCTGCAAAAATTTACCCCATTATTTGAATAAACTGATTATATAAAATGGCATACGTTGTAACTGAACCATGTATTCAATGTAAATATACTAACTGCGCTGCTGTCTGCCCTGTGGATGCTTTCCGCGAGGGGCCAAATTTCCTGGTCATCGATCCAATGGAATGCATTGATTGTGACGCTTGTGTATCTGAGTGTCCGGTAGAAGCGATCTATCCGGATGATGAAGTACCTGAAAAATGGGAAGACTACATTGATATTAATGAACGCCTTGCTGATACCTGGGCAGACCGGATCATCAATGAAACACAGGATGCATTGGATGATGCTGATGAGTGGGCTGAAGTAGAAGACAAGAAAGACAAGCTGGTTGAGAACTGGTAATTTAAACTGTTCAAAGATCTGAACATTTGCCCCTAAAAGATCCGAATTTACATACAAAAAGTGGTCCCAGAGTGATGGGAATACTGAATGCAACCCCTGATTCCTTTAGTGACGGAGGCAAGTATTTAGAGGTGGACAGGGCTTTGGATCGTATACATATCATGATCAGGCATGGTGCAGAGATCATTGATATTGGAGGGGAATCAACGCGCCCCGGTTCAGATCCGGTATCCGTTCAGGAAGAAATGGACCGGGTAATACCTGTCATCGAAAAGGCAATACCCATCTTTAAAGATGTTGAATTTTCGATAGACACAACAAAATATGAAGTCGCTAAAGCTGCACTGGAGAGTGGGACTCACATAGTCAACGATGTCAGTGGTCTGCAAAAGGAGCCGAAATTAGCCGATCTATGCGCGGAATTTGAAGCGGGGTACATCCTGATGCATTCCCAGGGAGATCCAAAAACAATGCAAAAGGATCCACAGTATGATGACGTATTGGAGGATATCTTTAGTTTTTTTGAAGAAAAGCTGGAAGTGCTCAGAACAAAAGGGGTGCACAAGATCATTCTAGATCCCGGTATAGGATTTGGTAAAACCCTGCAGCACAATCTGAAATTGATCGATGGTCTTGAGATTTTTAAGAAATTTGATTTACCTATATTGATAGGGGCTTCCCGAAAATCAATGATAGGTACTATATTAAACGGGCGGCCAACAGACGGACGTGTAGCCGGAACCGTTGCTCTACACTATCATGCACTTATGAAAGGGGCAAATATACTGAGAGTGCATGATGTGGAGGAAGCTTCCGATTCTATTCGTATATTCAACGCAATTCAATCCCAACAGTAACATAAAGGAGCAACTTTGTTCCCGATCGGTTTTCTCGAATTCGGAATTAAAGATTTTGCCGAGACGCTTATAATAGCGCTCGTATTGGTATACCTATACCGGTGGGTAAAGGGTACCTTTGCCATTCAGGCAGCTCTTGGTATTTTATTTGTTGTGATCCTGAATGTAGTGATCGGATTACTGGGCTTCACAACCCTGAACTCGATCTTGAGTCAGATCCTTGATGTGGGTATCATTGCCCTGATCATTTTATTTCAACCCGAGATCCGGAAGCTGCTTTACCGTCTGGGTACTAATACCAGCCTTGATCGATTTTTTACCACCAACAATTCAGATAAAACCATAGATGAAGTAGTGGAGGCCGTCAAGGAAATGTCAAAAAACAAGATCGGAGCACTGATCGTGTTTGCACGAACATCTTCATTACAAGACCTTGTGGATGCAGGTGTTAATATTGATGCCGAGATCAGAAGCGAGCTGTTGGTCACTATCTTCAAAAAAGAAACTCCACTGCATGATGGAGCAGTAGTGATCAGGGGTAATCGGATCGTTGCTGCAAGCTGTTATTTGCCCATCTCGCAAAACCCAAATATTTCTACATCCTTCGGTACAAGACACCGAGCTGCTGTTGGCATCAGTGAATCCAATAATGTGTTTGTGATCGTCGTTTCAGAGGAAACGGGACGTATCTCAATTGCCAGAAACGGAGCCCTGACCAGTGGACTCACCATTCAGAAACTAAGAGCTGAGATGGAAGAATCCTTTGGAAATCAGAAATTTGAGGAAGACGTTGCGTTCAGCTCCCAAGCCGATATGAATCTCAGCTGATCAGGCTCACTTCTCTAAATAAGGCTTTTAATTCTGATTCAGCGAATATCGGGTTAACACGGGGTAATGGTCACTGGTAGTTGAAGCATAGTTCGGTACATAGTCTTCAGGTTGAAAAGACATAACCGATTCGCTTACGTAGAAAGCATACAATTCATTAGAATTCAGGTGATGATCGATCACGTCCGGATATCCAGTAGTGGAAGAGATATTATTTTCGGAAAGTGTCATGGTTGGGAAAGTGTAATTTTGTGCGTCATCTACAAATGTTTTATAAACAGATTCCCTGCCTGAAGAAATTGACGTATCCACATCATCATTGAAATCACCGAAAACGATCACATTAGCATCAGGCCAGGTGGTGTCAAGGTATGATTTCAATGCATTAGCACCGGCTTCTTTTCTGTTGTAAGATTCGTCATCTGTACAGCATTTAGCATGTATCAGGATCGCCACAATGTCGGCCGATTGATCATCCACATTTGCTGTAAGCTGAATCTCAACAGGAGGACGGCCTGCAAATTCATAGTCATAGTCAGTAAGGATGACCTGAGCACTGTTGACAGTTATGATATCAGTTTTATAGATCAATCCAAGTTTCTGCTCATTGCCGCCAAAATCCTCATAATATGCAGAATCACTTTGAACCACGGGGGCATTAGCTAAAATTCCCTCATAACCTTCAAGACTATCAATAAGATCATTAAAATGAGAAGTGGATGTTACCTCCTGAACCGACCAGATATCCATATCAAGACCTGAAATGATAAAGCTGGCATTATTTAATTGAAGGTCTTCATTAGTAGGGCCATTACCGGTGTCACCGAACCATTCAAGATTCCAGGTTCCAAAATCAAGAGTAGAGGTGGTGCCAACAGGATCGAATTCCGTATTTGGTTCAGGTTCGTCAGGAACGATTGGAGTTGGGGTGGAGTCACTTCCACAGGCTCCAAGTATTAAAGTTGAACAAAATAGTATGAGGGTAAATAATTTGTTATTGAAGATCATATCAATATTAGAATCTGGTTGTATTTATTTATTAAAAAACTTTTCAATGAGTAACGTGGCGGCTTTTTGGGTTGAAACTTCACCCCGCTGAACCTGTTCCCGAAAGGATTCTAGCATTTGCTTCAGGTCATCATTTTCATAGAATTTACGGTGAAGCTCATGATTAATGCTTTCTTCCAGCCAATAAACTGCCTGCTCTTTCCTTTTATTGTCAAAATATCCTTTGGATTTTGAATGTCGGATATATTCAGCCACAATATCCCATACATTATCAATGCCTTTGTTATGATAGGCTGAACAAGTAGTGACCTTTGGTATCCAGCCCGACTCAGTGGGTGGGAAAAGATGCAGTGCATTTTTGTATTCGGTCATAGCCCTCATTGCAGAATCCTCATTACCTGAATCTGCTTTGTTGATGGCAATTGCATCGGCCATCTCCATGATACCCCGTTTGATACCTTGTAGTTCATCGCCGGCACCGGCAAGCATCAGTAATAAAAAGAAATCAACCATGGAGTGGACGGCCGTTTCTGATTGTCCAACTCCAACCGTTTCTATCAAAATGGTATCAAAGCCTGCGGCTTCACATAATGTGATGGTTTCACGGGTACTTTGTGCCACACCACCCAACGAGCCTGAAGTGGGAGTTGGACGAATATAAGCCTTAGGATTGTTGGATAATGTATCCATGCGGGTTTTGTCACCTAAAATACTGCCTTTGGTTCTTGAACTGCTTGGATCAACAGCGAGAACGGCAAGCGTGCGTTCTTCCTCGGTTATAATATGATTCCCGAAGGCTTCAATAAAGGTGCTTTTTCCAACTCCTGGCACCCCGGTTATGCCGATCCTCACAGAGTTTCCGGCATGGGGAAGACATCCTTCAATGATATCCTGTGCCAGTTCATGATGATCCCTTTTAGTACTTTCGATGAGGGTAATAGCTCTGCTAAGCAACATGCGGTTGCCGGAGAGAATGCCGTCTATGAATTCATTCTTTGAGGGGAGGTTTCGACTCATGAACCGTTGTCTGAGTAATTTTGAATAAGTGTATCCAGGATCTGTTTTGCAGCTCTTGGAATAACTGTGCCGGGCCCGAAGACAGCAGACACACCGGCATTGTATAAAAAGTCATAATCTTGTTGGGGAATAACACCGCCGGCGATCACCATAATGTCGTCCCGTCCGTGTTTTTTTAGTTCCTCAATTACCTGAGGAACTAAAGTTTTATGTCCACCGGCAAGGCTCGAAACACCCAGAATATGGACGTCATTTTCCACGGCCTGTCGTGCGGCTTCTTCCGGGGTCTGGAACAGCGGCCCGATATCCACATCAAAGCCAAGGTCAGCAAAACTGGTAGAGATCACTTTAGCCCCTCTATCATGTCCATCTTGTCCCATTTTGGCAACCATTATGCGCGGGCGGCGGCCATCGATCTCAGCAAAATCATCTGCGCGTTTAAGTGCGGCCTTGAATTGGTCGTCATTTTTTAATTCTGAAGAATACACACCTGAAATTGATTTTATTGTTGCTTTATAACGGCCGAACGCCTCCTCCATAGCATCAGAGATCTCACCAAGAGTGGCTCTCTCACGAGCCGCATCCACAGCTAAAGCTAATAAATTTCCATCACCGGTTTCAGCACACGTGGTAATTTTATTCAGACATTGCCGAACCTTTTCATCATTCCGTTCAGCCTTGGTTTTGTTAAGGCGTTCGATCTGTGAGCGCCGGACCTTATCATTATCAACTTCCAGTATATCGATCTCAGATTTTTCATCGGTAACAAACTTATTGATCCCAACAATAGTGTCTTTTCCTGAATCAATTCTGGCTTGTTTGCGGGCGGCAGCTTCCTCAATCCTCATTTTGGGGACACCGGTCTCTATGGCCTTTGCCATTCCTCCCAATTCTTCAACCTCTCCGATCAGGGACCATGCACGACGTGCGATTTTATCTGTGAGAAATTCCACATAGTGTGACCCGGCCCAGGGATCCACCGCTTTGGTTATACCTGTTTCTTCTTGTAAGAAGATCTGGGTATTACGAGCAATGCGAGCTGAGAAATCGGTCGGTAAGGCGATAGCTTCATCCAAAGCATTTGTATGCAGCGACTGTGTGTGACCGAGAGCAGCAGCCATGGCTTCTATGGTCGTTCTTGCTACGTTATTGTAAGGGTCCTGTTCAGTAAGGCTCCATCCTGAAGTTTGAGAATGGGTTCTTAAGGAAAGTGATTTTGGATTTTTTGGGTTGAATGATTTTACGATCTTGGCCCATAAAAGTCGGGCCGCCCGCATTTTTGCGATCTCCATAAAGTGGTTCATGCCAATAGCCCAGAAAAAAGAAATGCGGGGTGCGAATTCATCGATATCCATGCCGGCTTCAATGCCTGTACGGAGATATTCGAGCCCATCGGCTAAGGTATATGCCAATTCAATATCCGAGGTAGCACCTGCTTCCTGCATATGATAGCCACTCACTGAAATAGAATTGAAGCGCGGCATATTTTGTGATGTAAATTCGAAGATATCACCAATGATCTTCATGGATGGTACCGGTGGATAGATATAAGTATTGCGAACCATGAACTCTTTCAGAATATCATTCTGTATAGTACCGGATAGCTTTTCAAGGGATACGCCCTGTTCTTCGGCTGCTACAATGTAGAACGCCATAACAGGGATCACAGCTCCATTCATGGTCATTGAAACAGACATTTTATCAAGGGGGATCTGATCGAACAGGATCTTCATGTCTTCCACAGAATCTATAGCTACTCCGGCCTTGCCTACATCACCGGATACTCTGGGGTGATCTGAATCATATCCGCGATGAGTGGCAAGATCAAATGCCACAGAAAGCCCGCGCTGCCCAGCAGCCAGATTTCGCCGATAAAAAGCGTTAGACTCCTCAGCTGTCGAGAACCCGGCATACTGCCTTATGGTCCATGGGCGCACGGCATACATGGTCGAGTAGGGGCCTCTGAGGTAGGGAGGAATTCCGGCCGCATACTCAAGGTGTTCAAGCGATTCAATATCCTCTTTGGAAAACTGAGGTTTGACCGGGATCTGCTCAGGTGTTTCCCAGGTACTGTCTTTGGCGGTTTTCTTTTTGTTTATACCGTCTAATTTCAGATCAATGTTTGAAAAATCCTTTTTCATTATGCATCTCCCATTTGGAGTTCGGCTTCAAGGTATAGGGGTTTGACAGGTGTGATCTCAACAAAATCATTCAAATCAAGATGGGTTATATCACTCTGTTTTACCTCACGGGGTGAGATGTCGGTCTCATCATCTGGTTGATATTTATTCACACCGATCAAAGATTCTTCCTCTTTTTTGTAGGCCCGGATCTTTCTATCTCTGGATTCCGAGATCATTTGCTGAAGGAAACCTGACTTGAGACCTTCATAAAAACCTTTATTTGCCTCGATCTCCTGGAATAGGTCCCAGCTTATATTTGCTATTTTTTCGCTCAGTACCTCAATGTAATAGGATCCTGCACCAGGATCAGAAACCTTACTCAGGTAGGATTCTTCCTGTAAAATAAGCTGAGTATTTCTGGCGATCCGTGAGGCAAAAGGGGTTTGTTCGTTAAAGTGTTCATCAAACCTGTGAATACTGATCCCGTTGCATCCGCCTATTGCCGAAGACATGGCTTCAGTGGTTGCTCTGAGCATATTATTATGGGCGTCATTTTGGGTCTTGTTCCATGATGCGGTTTCAGACAGGATGTTCACGGTTTGATCCTTGACCCCGTATTCTTCAAGTACTTTTCCCCAGAGTAGTCTGAATGCTCTGTATTTGGCGATCTCAGGGAAGTACAGGGGACCTGTTGAAAAACGAAATGATAGTGATGTTCCAAGCTCAGAAGATACTCCCAGGTATTCATTTCCTGCTGCCAGGGCAAAAGCCAGTTGCTGTACCAGAGAAGCCCCGGCATTTGCATAAATTGATATGTCGACCAATAAATAACCGGCATTGGATGACAGTCGATCTGTAACATCCTCTTCCCATCCTTTTGAAGGCAAGTGACCAGATTGAGCAGCATGACTGAAGATATCGACTGAAAAGTGAATGTCGAGGGATCCGGGGTTTAAATTACGATCAGAAATGATCTCTTGAACCCACTCGATGACCTTTTGAGAGGACATGGAAGTAGAAAAAACAAGCGTAATGATCTCTAACTGAATGTTATTCAGTAATGATTCCAGATCTTCTTTAGAAGCAATTCGTTCAGATGTCAATCTGATATCAAGTCCACCAGCCCCATTTTCCAAGGCAAGTAAAGCCTGTTTGTTCGCTTCAGAAGGATGCGCATCCTCAACGATCTCAAGAATACTCCAGTTTGCTGAGCTTGCCAATGGTTGAACCGTATGATCCAGTTTATTCAGGTCCTCACTTCGGTAAAATGGGAGAGATTCAAAGCCTTCGCGCGTATCCCATCGAAGCGTTTCCTTGTAATCTTTACCCTTAAGGTCTTTATGGATTACTTCTTCCCATTCTTCAGTGGTTACCGGTGGAAACTCATTAAAATTAAGTTCACCTTCGAAATTCAGGTCTTTCAAAATAAACAGGTTGAGTGTTGGGATTGATTATGGAGTCACAAAATAAAGAGGTCAGAAGTTCTTTACTAACCAGTGTTAAAAAATACCGTTTTGATTAGTAAAAAAGCGCTTACAATTTGTATATTCCTAGCCCTACTCACATAAACTATAATAACGAAGTACTTAGAAGCACATGACGGATCAATTAATTGCCCCACTAACTCAGCTTACCGAAGACGAACAAATGTTAAAGGATGCTGCGGCAGATTTTGCAGAAGCTTCGATCAAGCCTTTGGTTGAAGAGATGGATGAGAAAGCAAAACTGGATCCGGAACTTGTGAAGCAATTTTTTGAAATGGGCTTGATGGGGATCGATATACCTGAGAAGTACTCTGGTGGTGGCGGTACCTTTATGATGTCTATTGTTGCCATCGAGCAGATCTCAAGAGTGGATGCATCGGCAGGTGTTTTTATGGATGTTCAAAATACTCTTGTGAACAATGCCTTTGTGAATTTTGCATCAGATCATTTAAAGGATAAATATCTGCCACAACTGGCGACTGAAAAAGTAGGTGCATATTGCCTTTCTGAGGCCGGTTCAGGTAGCGATGCTTTTGCCCTGAAAGCAACCGCTAAGGAAGACGGTGATGACTATGTTCTGAACGGGGCAAAGTTATGGATCACCAATGCAAATGAGGCGGATATCTTCCTCGTAATGGCAACGGTAGATCCGGATGCCGGGTATAAAGGAATTACGGCATTTGTGGTTGAACGCGGAATGGATGGATTCTCAATCGCGAAGAAAGAAAATAAATTAGGTATCAGAGCCAGTTCCACTTGTGAGATCTTGCTTGAAGATGTTCGGGTACCAAAAGAGAACGTATTAGGTGAAGTTGGAAAAGGATATAAAGTTGCCATTGAAACCTTGAATGAAGGTCGGGTTGGTATTGGAGCCCAAATGATCGGGATTGCTCAAGGAGCCTTTGATGCAGCTTTAGCCTATGTGCAGGAACGTAAACAGTTCGGTAAGGCGATTGGAGAATTCCAGGGTGTTCAGTTTCAGCTGGCAAGAATGGCAACAGATATTGAAACCGCCAGGTTACTGGTGTACAACGCAGCAAGAAAGAAAATGGCAGGGCAAAACTTCCTGAAAGAAGCCGCAATGGCCAAGTTCTATTCCTCAGAGGTTGCAGAAAGTGTAAGCTCTCAGGCTGTTGATCTTTTTGGAGGTTATGGATATGTCAAAGAATATCCCGTAGAGAAATATTACCGTGATTCTAAGATCGGTAAGATCTACGAGGGTACAACGAACATGCAGCTTAGCACTATTGCAAAGCTGCTACTTCGATGAGTGAGTGAGAAAAAGGGGGCTTCGGCCCCCTTTTTATTTTAAGGCTTCTTTTTACCAATGTTGAAAAAGCCATTAAACAGCCCATTATTCTCAACCTCTTCCCTGGAAATGGCACAACGAAAACCAACATCGTTATGGATCATCAGGTCGTAAGTGCCCACTCTCCAGAACGTTTGATTGGTTTCGATCTCTTCATCAAAACTACCTCCCCGAATTATCCTTAAAGAGCTTTCATCAAGATCATGCAGCTGATCGGGTTTTGAGTAGTCCTGATAGAATGAGCTGACCATTTCAAGTACATTGCCGCTCATATCAAAAAGACCGATGCCATTTGGTTCTTTACTGCCAACCAGGTAAGAGAATTCTATGTTCGAGTTAACTGAAATGGCAAATTGATCAAGAGAATCCTGGTCATTGGTGCCTGCAAACCTGTATGATTTTCCTCCCGATCGTGCTGCATATTCCCATTCAGTTTCTGTGGGTAAACGCCACCCCCAATAATTACAAAAGGCGTTTGCTTCCTCCCAGTTGATATAAACAACGGCTCGTTCACCTCTGCCAAAACCCCTGTCGTTCGGCAGAGATCTGTCAGTATTCAAAGCAAAATCATCATATTGTTTGAAGGTGACCTCAAACTTTCCAATATAAAAATCCTTAACGGTTACCTGATGTGCTGGAAGTGCATCGGAGTTGCTGGAATCAAAAACATCCCCCATAAAAAACGACCCGCCTTTAACAAAAACCATTTCCGGTTTCATCTTTGGTGGGTTTTTATGTAACATTGAGCACCCTATAAACGATAAGAATGCCACAATAAACATTGTGTGTATGAACTTCATCATAATATTACTAATATAGTAGTAATAAATAAAATATTTTGGGAATTTTGGAATGATGTTGCTACATACAGAGTTTTTACTTGGCAGATAAGACCCATGGATCAAATAAATAATGTAGTAATGGACCAAAAGATTTTAGATCAGCTAAAACAATGTAGTAAGGATGAAGCTTCCTATTCAAAGCTTAAGGAGCTCTATACCGAATTGGAAAACAGGTATTTGAAAGTGAACAAGCAGCTTTCACTTCTTGAGCAGGCAATCAAACATGATTATGATTCCATTTTGATCACGGAATTAGATCTTGAGAAGCCGGGACCAAAAATTGTTTATGTCAATGATGGTTTCACTAAGATGACAGGTTATTCCAAAGAAGAGGCTCTCGGTAATACTCCTCGAATGTTACAGGGTGAAAAGACTGACAGGCATGTATTGGATCGTCTAAAAGAAAGATTGATCGAAGGGCAGGCATTTTTTGGTCATACCGTGAACTATAAGAAAGATGGCAGTGAATTTATCAACCAGTGGGATATTCACCCATTAACTAATAAAAACGGTGAGATCACGCATTGGGTTTCCTACCAAAGAGATATTACCGACCGTAAAGAATCCAGTAAACTTGTATTTGATGCCAATCTCGATTTTGACAACCTGGTTGAGGAGTCTAAAAAGACCTTTGTTGATCTTGACGTACAGGGTAATATCATTTCTTCAAACAGCTCATTCAAAAACCTGCTTGGATATGATGCTGATGAATTCAAAACGATCAAGGTTTGGGATCTTGTAGTTGATGAAGACAAAGAAGAGATGAAGGAACTCTTCGGAGATTTTGATGCAGAAAAATTAGAAGACGAGCCTTATCCCTGGGAATTTATTCAAAAAGATGGCGAAAGTGTTCGTTTGGAAGGAAAAGTGAATTATTTTGTGAATAATGAAGAAACCATTATCAGGATTCATTTTGACAATATCTCATTACGGGATAGGATCATAGAGACTCTCAAGAAAAAGAAAAAAGATCTGGAAAACATTGTAGAAAAGAAGGATGAATTTACGCTGCGTTTTGTGATCAAAGAAAATGGGCAAACCGGATGTAAATTTGTTTCTGACGGATACACTGCCATTACAGGTTTGGATCCTGATTCAGTTATTGAAAGCGGTGTTAAGGATGCAGTTCATGCTGATGATCTGCGTGATGTTGAGGCGGCTCTTGAGGAAGCCTTTGAAGGTAAGTCTACAAGTGTACAATGCAGATATAAAACATCTGATGGAAATTATGTATCAGTTGTGCAATCATTTAAACCCGATTATGGGGCCAATGGTAAAGTAGTAGAGAGTGTAAAGAGTGTAGCCATGATAAAACTCGAAGTTGAAAAATAGAAGCTTCACTCTGAATTTATCTTCGAAAAAGCCCGTATGTACGGGCTTTTTCTTTTTAAGGAATTATTGAACCCTTATATTTAAAATAAAAATGGATATAAAGGAAACAGAAGATCGGATCATTAGAGAATTTGAGCTTCTTCAAGATTGGCAGGAGAGGTATAAGTATATCATCAAGCTTGGTACGAAATTAGACCCGCTTCCTGAAGGGGATAGAATTGAGGATAATTTGGTGAAAGGGTGCCAAAGCCAGGTTTGGCTAACGGCCAAAATGGAGAACGGGAAAGTGATCTTTAATGCAGACAGCGATGCAGCGATAACCAAGGGACTCGTTTCACTGATGATCCGTTTTTATTCGGAAAGAGAGCCGGATGTGATATTGAATACGAAACCTGAATTCATTGAAAAAATTGGCATGGCAAGCCACCTTTCTCCTACGCGGGCAAATGGATTGGCGTCTATGATCAAACAGATGAAGATCTATGCTATGGCCTTTAAATCAAGTGAAAAGTTATCGTAATCTAATTGTTAGACTTCCATAATTTGCTTTAATTCATATCCTAATTGGAAATACTATGGATATGAGTAAAAAGTTTTCTTTGACAGGTATCTCAGATATTGCTCTGGGAAAAGATCTGAGAGCTGAAAATGAAGTTATTGGATCTAAAGCCAGTATGTCTATACTCAACTCTGTCTCATTTTTCCTTGCCGGAGTTTCTATCCTTTTTCTTGTGGCTTTTCAGATCAATGAATCGGTCTCACTCACCTGGTTCTTCCTGTCTGAAGCCATCGCATTTCTTTTAATACCGTTGCTGGCAAGGCAAGGCTTTGAAAAGGCATCCAAGATTTTACTGATTGCCTATGCCGATATCGGTATCATAATTCTGAGTTCAGTATTCGGGAATGATGCCATGATACAAGCATTCTTTATTCCTGCCATGGGGCTTTCCATATTACTATTTGATAATACTCAGATACATCTTAGAAATATTGGGATCCTATTATCAATACTTTCTTATTTCATACTGGATTACATTATTTTTGAAAGGATCAATATGTCAGCCAGTGGATTTTCCCTGGTCCGATGGGCTGTTTTGACGGGTTCATTTGTAACGACATGGCTTATCTTCAATACCTTTTCACAGTTCAAGGAAAATGCTGAACAGCAAACGCTCGAACTTCTTAAGAAAGAGAAAGAACTCAATGAAGAATTGAGTGTGAAACAGGAGAAACTGGAGAATTATATCAATCAGCTGGAAGAGACAACGGCTGAGCTTGAAAAAAGCACCAAAGCAAAATCAGAGTTTTTGGCTACAATGAGCCATGAAATAAGAACTCCCATGAATGCTATTCTTGGGATGACGCACCTTTTAAAACAGGATGACCCAAGAAAAGACCAGCTTGAACCTATAAATATTCTGGATTTTTCTGGTAAGACACTGTTATCACTGATTGACGATGTGTTGGATTTCTCAAAGATAGAAGCCGGCAAGATCGAATTTGAGCATATCGAGTTTGACTTACATAACCTTGTAAATGTGATCCTGGAAAGCTTCAGGACCACTGCCAAGAACAAAGGGATCGATTTGGTGGTGAAGACAGATGATGATATTCCTAACCGTTTGATCGGAGACCCGGCTCGCCTCACACAGATCTTAAATAACCTATTCAGCAACGCCCTTAAATTTACTGAAGAAGGCGAGGTCAAACTTGAGGTTAGCGCAAAAGAACAAAATGCTGATGTTGTTACTCTTCAGTTCGCAATTAGGGATACCGGGATTGGAATAGATGAGGAACGAATCAATACTATATTTGACAGTTTTACTCAGGCAAGCCAAAATACGAAGCGTTTGTTCGGTGGAACAGGGCTTGGACTTACTATCAGTAAACAGTTAACCGAGTTGCAGGGAGGAGAGATCCTTGTGGAAAGTGAAGAGGGAGTTGGAAGCACCTTCACTGTTGAGTTGGAATTTGGCATTGCAGAGAGCATTGACCTGGGGAATAACGGAACCCAAAAAAATGACCATGACGTAAGTCTGTTAAAAGGAATGAAGATCCTGCTGGCAGAAGACAACCTTGTGAATCAGAAGGTGATGAAGCGGTTCCTTGAACGCTGGGAAGTGGAAATGAAGGTAGTCAATAATGGTAAAGAAGCCGTTGATGCTATACAGGAAAGCAATTTTGATATGATCCTGATGGACCTTCAAATGCCTGAAATGGACGGTTATGAGGCTACAGAACGTATCAGAAAGCTGGATGACCCCTATAAGCGTAAAGTGCCTATAGTAGCCTTGACTGCCGCAGCATTGAAAGAAGTACGTGAACATGTTTATGCAGCCGGGATGAATGATTTTGTGACCAAGCCCTTTAATCCGGCAGAACTTGAGCAAAAACTTGCACAGATCGTACAGAATAAAGCCTGATCACTATCAGAAATAATAAGAGCCGCTCCGTATCAGGGAGCGACTCTTGGGTTTTTCGGGGTACAAATGAAACTCTTTACCCGGGTAGGTTCTCCGGGATGTTTATATGGAATGTGGTTCCCATTCCTACAATGCTCTCAACTCTTATCTCACCGTTGTGGAGATCCACATATTTTTTAACGATGGGTAGCCCCATACCGGTACTAATTTCACCTTTGGTCCCCTGACGTTGATGTTCTTTTTTCTTATCAAATATATTTGGCAGGAACTCTGCAGGAATTCCAATTCCAGTATCAGAGAGATAGATATATAGTGTTTTATCGTCAGTACCGGATATCTTAATATCTAAAGTAATGTTGTCACCTTCGCGGCAAAATTTGAGTGCATTAGAGAGAAGGTTACTTACAACGAGCTTGAACTTTTCGCTATCCAGGTGAAAAGTGCCGGGGGTGCTGAAATGGGAATTTATATTAACCCCTTTGGCATTTGCAAGCGGGTTATATATGTCGATCAGGTCTTGGACCAGACCTTCGATCTCAACTTCATCAAGAATGAGTTTAGATTCACCTTGTTCCATAGAGTTAGAAACTAGTTCGCTGGTATAGTTAATTAATTTCCTTCCGCTCAGTTCTATCATAGATAGAATCTGATTCAATTCTTCTTTATCACCATCCCACATATTCATTAAATAATGTGTAGAACTGACGATCCCATTTAAGGGGCTTTTAATGTCATGATTCACAGCGCGCAGAAAATGATCCTTTTCTCTGTTAAGCTGTTCAAGCTCATGTTGCTTCTTCCTGAGTTCCAGCCTTGCCATGATCTCATTAGCAATAGTCTGAAGTCCCCGTTTTTGTTCCTCCGTTAATTTCTTTGGCTTTGTATCAAGTACACACAAGGCACCAATATTGTATCCATCTGATGTGCGTAGTGGATGACCGCTATAATAACGTAAATTGGGTTCATTTATCACATAGGGCATGTGTAAAAATCTATTATCTTCAGCCAGATTTTCGACCTCAAAGTTCGTTTCATCAAGAATAGTGTATTGACAAACGGATTCTGATCTTGGTGTAGATTGAATTTCCATGCCATGTGCAGCTTTAGACCACTGGCGGTCATAAGACAACAGATTCATAAGAGAAATGGGTGAGCCGGTGATCATGGCAGCCAGTTCGACCAGAGAATCAAACTCGTCTTCGGGAAGAGTATCCAGGATATCATATTCCTCAAGCTTAGCCTGCCTTTCCGCTTCATTGGCAGAAACCGGAGTATTCTCTGCAATTTCCTGATCTTGTTGTCTAAGCAAATACATGTTTTTCATTCTCCTTTCCTAATTATATAAGGCATTATGTGGTCCTTTAGCTTCTCTTTTCGGAAAAGAGACCGTTAATATGCTACGATCTCCGTGGGTGATCTTAATGTCGCCGTAGATCTGGGTTAACAGTACTTCAATAAGGTCGTTTCGCAATGTATTTCTTAATCCTGAATCTGATTTTTGAAAATCAAGAACACGGTGTTTGGGATCCAATAGATCGATCATCACTTTATTATCCTCCTCTCGCATCCTGAATGAGATCTGACCTTCAGCGTTACTCTTGGTTTCACCGGTACAGGTATCATGCAGGTATTCCAGGATCTCATTCAGCAGCATACCGGCAGGAATGGCCTGATTTACATTAAGGTGAACTTCCCCGAGATCGAATTCAGAAATCAAAGGATACTCACCTTTCATAAGTTTGCTGGTCTTGCCAAGTACACTCTCGATATATTCTTTGAAACTAACGTGTGATAAGCTGTCATTTTGATATAACAACTCATGTACTTTTGCTATTGTTTTGATCCGTGATTGTGTGGAATCGAGGTGTTTAGTGACTTGCTCGTCATTCACGCTCATGATCTCAAGTTCCAGTAACCCGGATATGATAGCCAGATTATTTTTTACGCGGTGGTGCACTTCAGTCAATAGAATTTCTTTTTCCTGAAGAGATCTCTCGATCAGGTTTCTTGCCTCAACCTGTTCGGTTACATCAACGGCCTGAACGAAGATGCCATAAGTATCTCCATTATCATCATGGAGTGGTTTATACACAAAATTCAGGTAGTGTGTTTCTTTTTCCAGGCTATTCTTTTTGCGAAAATAGACAGCTCTTTCATTGAACGTAAAGGCTTTACCTTCCTTGAAGCAAGTGTCAAGCATTTTGGTAAGGCCCTGATCGCTTAATTCAGGTGAGACCTCATCCATTGTCTTACCGGTTACATTTTCCTTTCCGATCAATTCCTGGTATTTATCGTTGACGAACGTAAATTTGTGATCTTCACCTTCCAATACTGCTATAGCAGTAGGCGCTTCTTCAAACATATCCTGCATGTGTAATCGAGCTTTCTTTTCGGTCTCCAGCAGGTCAAGGATCTGATCCTCTAATTTCTTTCGCTCAGATATATCAACATACATGCCGTATATGGCTATGATCTCACCGTCAACTTCGACAGGTACACCACCAATCAGGACCGGTACTTCATTGCCGTTCTTAGTGATTCTGACAGCTTCCGTTTGGAACGACTCTCCGGTAAAACCCTGCTCGGAAAATACCTGGGCCTGTCTGTCCATATAATCTGGCACTATAGCCTCGGTTAACGTCATTCCTTCCAATTCCTTCTTTCTATACTCGAAGGTTTTTTCAAAACTATCGTTGGAACTCAAAATATTACCATCCGCATCAACTAGGATGATGCCTATTGGGGAATTATGAAAAAGCTGACTAAGTAATTCTGCATTCCGTTTACGCTCACTTTCAATTTCGATAAAGTCGTTTTGATTCAGTCCACCGCCTACAATGTAAGTTTTTCCGTGTTGCTCAAAACTCGTACCTCTAAGGAGGTAGTTTACCACCTTTCCATCCTTGGTCATACACCGAACGTCAACGCGTACTTTTTTACCTGACAATTCATCATTTAGAATGTCTCTCAACTTGTATCTATCATCAGGATGTACAAGCTTCATGACATTTATTCGAGCAAGTTCTCTGGCGCTGTAACCCAGATCTTCTTCAAGTATATCATTCCATCGGATCATCTCACCCTCAGTAGAAAACACGAAAAAGGCCGTTGGAAGGCTTGATATGGCTGATTCAGTAAACTCTTTTTCTTCAATGAGCTGTTGCTGAACAGACTTTCGTTCTGATATATCTTTAATATTTACAATGGTTTTCTCTGTACCGTCTTCGCCTGTAAAGATTACACTGCTGACTTCTACATGAATAGGTTGTCCATTTTTATGTGTGAAAGTTACTTCACCGACAACACTTCCATCTTTTCGCCTTTTTCTTAGAGCCTTTTTATTTATTGGGTCTTCAGCATCAAAAACTATATCCCGGTGCTTACCCTCGAGTTCCTCTTTATTAAAACCCAGGATATCACAGGCAGCCGGATTGACCTTTAAGATCTGGCCATTCGGCCTGCCTATGATGATTCCTTCCAGGGTATTGTTAAATTGAAGCTTATACTGTTGTTCAGTCTGTCTTAACGCTTTTTCAGTGGTCTTTTTTTCCGAGATATCATTGAAGGCCCAGCTGGTGATATAATTCCCGTCTTCATTTCTGAATAGGGTCACACTCATTTCAACAGGTATGGATTTCCCATTAGCCGTGGTGATATCAACTTCTCCTAATATGTTTCCATCACGATTGATCTTTTTCTGAAGATGATCGATATCCATATCCAGGTTCAGGAAATTGGTGATATTTGAAAAGGAAATATCTTCGACCGTTGTTTCAAGGAGATTACAAGCAACCTTGTTCGCTTCAATGATCACTTTGTTTTGATCTGCTACAAGAATACCGTAAAGGCTATTATGAAAATGGCTTTCAAATTTTTGCTGGGTCTCTTTTAGATATCGGGTGCTTTTGATCTGATCACTGATATCATCATACATGATGATGGCACCACTTTGGCTGTGCAATTGAGTGACTTTTACCCTGAACCAGTATTGGTCATTGCTACTGTCTTTAAAAAAGCACTTGCTTTCAAATGAAGTAACTTCCTGTGCAAGTACTTCTTTTAAGCCAATCAAAAAACGAAGAGCAAAATCATTACCATCGGCCAGGGGAGCCTGAAGGTTTTGTAATATATTAACATCAAGTGCAGGATGGCACCATCTGTTTTCAAGACGTTCCCTGAAATTATTCCATTGTTGATTGAAAGCTACAACCTTACCCTGTTCATCCAGAATTGCTATCTGAGAATCAAATGCATTGAGCAGGCCTGCAGAGAGGCTGTCAATCTCAGTTGTCGTAAATATGTCTTGATCTCTTTTCATTTTCTTTAGACCCGGTACTAAACCATAATTGTTGAATGGCAAGATAGGACACATTTAGTGCATTTGAATGACGTGAAAAGCCTAATTTTGAAATTACGTATAAAACTGTAATTCATGATTAATTCACTTAGGTAAATATGCCTACTTTGGGTCAATGAAATAATTTTCCCCATTTAACAGATTATCTATTGCCCCGGTAATTTCAGGTTCTGTTGGTGTGTTGGAAATAACTCCATTTGCACCGGCTTCAACCAATGGTTCAATGAGGTTAAAGTTGGATGGATACATTACCAAAAGGGGAGAAGTCACTAAATGTTGATTGATCTTTTTGATACTTTGAGGGGCAGTACCAATTCCATAGGATGAATTGAGATCAAGGATTGCTAAGTCCAGTGCACCATCATCGAGTATTTCGGGTTTTTTTAACAGTTCATCGGGTTTATGAAAAGTAATGGCAGCGGAATAGTTCGACTGAATGGTATCACAAATAAAGCTATTAGTTTGATTAGCTTTTCCGATATATGCAATTTTCAACACCCTACCCCTCACTGTTTTGGGACTATCTTCTGCTTTTTATAAATCTAATTTAAACAAGAGTAAAGGTGAATAGGTATTAAGCCCTAATTTTAATAAAAATGGGTAGGTGTTTTTACCTAGGCGTAAAACCAATTTTTAATTGATCAGTACGGCAATTTTCTGAAAAAACAGGTGAGAGATTGTAAGATCAGTTTTGTTTTTGGTTCGCTGAATTTAACCGTTGTTGCTGAATAATTTATTTTTTAGCGCATATTTTACTAATCCGGCCGTGTTTTTAGCTCCGGTCTTTTGGAGTAGGTTTCTTCGGTGGGCATCAATGGTTCTAACACTGACAAATAATTTTTCAGCGATCTCCTGATTTGTGAATTCATTAACGATCAGCTTTAGTACTTCATGCTCGCGTTCGGTGATATGAACTTCATCGTCATCATTCACCTTGTTTACATCCGGAGTTACGAGTTCTTGAAGAATAGCTTGAGTAGCATCATTACTGAAGTAATGTTTACCCTCAATGATGGTTTCAATGGCTTTGATGAGTTCCTGCTTCCCCGAACTCTTAAGAATATAACCTGAAGCACCGGCTTTGATCATCTTGCGAATATGCTGGTCTTCACTAAGCATGGTTAATGCCAGGATCTTGATATCAGGATGGTTTTCCTTGATGATCCGTGTAGCTTCAATACCATCCATTACCGGCATAGTAATGTCCATGATTATAATATCGGGTGATTTCTCGGCACAGTGGTCGATGGCTTCTTTTCCGTTCTCTGCTTCACATAAAATATCAAAGCCGGGATGATCCTCAACCATGATCTTGATGCCATCACGCACGATCTTATGATCGTCAACAATACCTATTTTAATATTTGCCATAGTCCCGTAATTAGTTTCATTTGATCGGTACTACCACACTCAGGAAAGTACCCCTGTTGGGTTTGCTGTCAAATTCAAAAGTTCCCCCAAGGGCTCCGGCTCTGGTCTTTATGGTTTGAAGGCCCAAACCCGGCTTGAAATCTTCTGAGTTCACATCAAAACCTTTACCATTATCATCAATTGAAAGAATCAAATCAAGTTCATCCTTAATAAGTTGAATATTGATCTCACTTGCGTTTGAATACTTAACAGCATTTGACAATCCTTCCTGGGAGATCCTATATAAATTGAACTGCAATTCCCTCCCAAGGTCCAGCTCACCAATATTGTGATAATATTTGATCTCCATGCCTGAGGTCCCTTTATAGTTCTCCACAAGAGATTTTATTGCCAGGGCAAGACCGTAATCGTCAACAACACGGGGAAGAAGATTCCTTGAGATCTGGGCTGTTTCCGTAACAGCATATTGCAATAGGTTCAGGCCGTTTTCTAACTGCTCTTGTTTGCGTTCACTCAATGCGTCAGCTTCATCCTTTACAGAATTAAGGTTCATATTAGCAGCTGCAAGATATTGCCCCAATCCGTCATGTAGTTCCTGAGCAATGCGGGCTCGCTCTTTATTTTCACCTTCTACCAGTGAGGCAAGTACCATTTCTTCGGCTTTTTTCTGCTCTGTGATATCGTTGACCAAGATCAACCGGTACTGATTGCCAAAATAGTTAATGGATGAGCCTGTGACGCGAACGTTAATAACTTCCTTATTCTTTTTGATATGGCGCCATTCCGTGGTTTCAGTTATGTTTTTCTCAACATGGAGTTTAACAGTGTCCAGGAATTCTTTTCGTTCTTCTTTAGGCCGGATATCAAGGAGGGTCATGCCGTAAAAGTCTTTACGGGAGTAACCATAATGTTTTATGGCAGCATCATTCACTTCAATGATCTTGAGGGTTTCAGGATCGTAGATCCACATTGGCAGGGGACTTTTCTGAAACAGTAATCTGTAGTTATGTTCAGATTCAGCCAGCCGTTCCTCTGCTTCCACCTGAGCGGTAACGTCAACCACAGTCGATATCATAAGGTTCTGTTCATACAATGGAATGTTCTTGGCATTGATGAGTTTTTCGGCTCCCTGCTGAGTGGTGATCCTCAGGTGTTCCCAATTCATGCGTTCAGGATTTTGGGAAGCCATATCAGCCATCACCATCTCGATCATGCGTTTTCGGTGTTCATCATCCGGGTAGATCTTTTTGAAAAATGTATCGACATTAGTCAGAACCTCTTTTGGCCAACCATAGATCTCGGCAAATTTCTTATTCATGATCGTAACTTCTCCGGTATCTATCAGATTGACCGCCACACCAATAGGCAGGTTTTCAAGAGTTGCTTCAATAAATTTATTCCGCTGGCTCAGTGCGATCTGAAATTCTTCACGTTGCGTTGTATCCTGAATGGTACCACTGATGGCAACGGGATCACCATCAGCATCATATTCTGTTTCAGCAAGTTCCTGAAAGTAACCTACCTCACCGGTATCAGGCTTTTTGATGCGAAACCGGACATTTAGGGAGCCTGTATCAAGAGCTTCTTTGAAGGCATTGCGATATTGTTCCCTGTCTTCCGGATGAATAAGGTTAACTGAGGTATCAAAACTGCTATCTCTTTGTCCTTTTTTCAGCCCAACAATGTCGTAATAACCCTGTGAAAATACGGCAGTGTCGTTTTTCAGATCTCTCCACCAATGCCCAAAGTCAGCGATCTCTTCTGCTTTACGGTATCGTTCAGCAAGTTCTTGAAGCTGGGTTTGATACTCCACCATTTCAGTGATGTCCTGAACCGTTCCACTTATCAAATAAGGCTCACCGTTCTCATCAAAATCCACACGCCCCAATTCATGAATGTGGGCAATATCACCGCTTTTTTGCTTGATGATCCGGTAATGGATATCCAGCTTACCGGTGGTATATGACTTTTCAACAGCCTTTAAAAAGAAATCAAAATCATCCGGATGGATAACACGTTTCAATAAATCAAAGTTAAATTCCTGAACTGCCGGGTCCACTTCTACGATCTCGTAGAATCCGTCTGAGACATCTGATACATTAGTGATCAGGTCTCGTTTCCAGTGCCCAAAATTGGCAAGTTTTTCAGCATTTCTGTATTGATTTGTTAGGTCCTGAAGTTTGCGCTCTTTTTCTTTTAGGTCGGTCGTGTCAATTCCAATACCAATAGATAGATCGTTCGTCACTTTGATATTAGACCAGGAGGTGTTAATGACCTCACCTGATTTTGTGATGATCCTGAAGTCTTCCCAACTGCCGTCAGCTGTTAACATATGCTGAACTACTTTTTCTTTCTCATCATCCGGAATCATAGTGTCGATCAGATCGATCTCCTTGAGGTCTTCATTGCTATAACCGGCACGTTCCTCAAAGAAATTATTAATTCGGTAGACCTTCTCTTGTTCGTTATGGAGATTTATGAGAATGGGAATATTATTGTACACCTTCTGCAGTTCGAGCCGGTCTTGCTCATGCTTGCGTTCCAGTTCTTTTTGCTCTGTAATGTCAATACCAATTCCAATAGTACTGCCGTCAGAGATCCTGATATTGGCCCATCGCTGAATTCGCTTTTGCCCGCTTTTTGTGACCGTCTCAAATTCTTTGAATGTGCCATCTGCTTTCTCGATCGACCTCCAGGCTTTTTTTCGCATCTCATCATCAGGATATACGAACTCCATGATACCTGATCGTTCAAGATCGTCTTCAGTAAACCCGGTAATATCCTTATAAGCCTTATTTACCCGGATTGTTTTTCCATCTTTTGAGGTAATATCGATCATGACGGGAATGTTTTTAAAAACACTTTCAAATAATTCTTTTTCCCGTTGATATTCATCCTCCAGCTTTTTTTGCTCGGTAATGTCGGCTACTACTCCTGCTAAATGCGTGGCATTGCCATTTAAATCGTAGACCAGGTTTCCACGGCTATGCATCCACTGTAGATCGTTAGCCTTGGGGTGGACCCTGTATTTAACCTCAAAGTTTACATTCTCTTTGTTTATGGTCTTTTCAAGTTCATTACGAACATTGTCACGATCTTTTGGATGAATGGCATTATAAAAATCATTTAGACTCCACTTCGAGGGGTTTCTAGAAATGCCGAATAGTTTATGATGAAATTTTGAACGCTGTATCTTATTTGTTTTAAGGTCAATACTCCAGGTAGCCATTCCGGCCGCATATAAAGCCGTGTCGATCCGATCTTTTTCAGTTGAGATGCGGTCATTACTAAGGTATATCAGGTAGTAAAGAAACAATGCCGTTACGGCAACATAGAAGAGGCCTTTAATGGTTTGATATTGTGAGATAAGCCGGGCATCATTGGTCAGCCATATGAGCAACTGATCTGAGAGCAGGATCCATAGCATGGCAAAAACAAGATAGTAGACCGTAATAGAAAAAGCGTTTGGCTTCAGTAGATCCGGGACCCGCAGCATGATATTAAATGCATTAAAAAGTTAACCTTTTGGATAAACTAAATGCTTTATTGTGCAAACAACAAGCAATATCTCTTCAGATTATGAAAAAGATGTGAAAACAAATGACAGGAATTTAATTTCAATAAAAAAACCACCCCCACCTTTAAAAGGCGAGGGTGGTTGTACTTGCACCCACGATTACCCAAATTGGTTCTCTTGACCATATAGTCAGAGCAATCTCAAAGCAATTCCTTACAAAAAAAGTGAAAAAATTTATCTCGCCTAAAATAGCCGTTTAAATGCGATTGAAGGTACATTAATTTGCATTACGGTAAATGAATAGAATAGACTGGTATAAAAAAGGAAGCGTAATTGTGCGCGGCTGAGAGCAAAAGGAATAAAAAAGAAAAAGCCATCCCCAAAAAGGGATGGCTTTCAAGACCTTTGAAGTACACCCGGGGGGATTCGAACCTCCAACCGCCTGATTCGTAGTCAGGTACTCTATCCAATTGAGCTACGGGTGCAATTATTTGAGAGCACTAAAGATAAGAAGTTATATACAGCAGGGCAATTTATTTTAAGTGTGTAGTTTCAAATTCCCTAACCTGCCTGATGCAATCGGTTCAATATACAGTTGAAGCTTCGTCTTAGGCCAAACATACCGGTTCATTTCTTGGTAAAAAGAATTATAATGTATCCTTCAACATTAATTTATGGGAGTGTAGTATGAAAAGACTTTTACTATTAACAACATTACTCTTTCTATCGAGCTCAGTACTGTTTGCTCAAGAGGGAAAAGATGAGCAATCAGATGACAAAGATAAATTCACAGAGCTTATTAAGGATGCAGAGCATCTGGAAGGGTTTTTCGATCTGTACAGAACAGATGATAAACTATATATGGCGGTAACAGAAAGTGATCTGAACAAAGAATTTCTGATGAATTTTGAATTGTCTCAGGGGATAGGTTCTTCCGGACTATATGGAGGCACTATGCTAAATATATTTGAAGGACTTCTGGTAAAATTGGAAAAACGAGAGGGAAAGATCTTTTTAGTTCAGTTACCCCACCGTTATAAGGCTGAAGAAGGAACTCCTGAAGCAAGAGCTGTTGAGCTTACCTATGGTAATTCCGTATTGGAAACAGCTAAAGTAGAAGCAACAAATGAAGAGAATGTCATGTTGTTGGATGTATATAGCTGGTTCGTCAGTGATCTGTCCAATATTTCCCAAAGGGTTCAGTCAGCTGTTTCATCCCAGCCGGGTCAACCGGGACGTGCATCCCTTGATAAGGATAAAAGTTACATCAGATCAGTGAAGTCTTTTCCAATGAATACCAATATTGTTGCAAGTTTAACATTCAATAATGGGGAACGAGGAGCCCCTCGTACAGTGGCCGATGGCCGATTTATTCCTGTCTCAATTCATTATACGATGGCTGCATTACCTGAAAACCCAATGTTGCCGAGAATGGCAGATGACAGAACCGGCTACTTTATGACCGTTCATAAAGATTTTTCCAATGACAATGAAGAATTCTTTCAGCGCTATGTAAACAAATGGAGACTGGAATGTGATGGTGAACCCGGAGCTGATGGTTTATGTGATCCTATTGAACCGATAACTTATTATATCGATCACACGGTTCCTGTGAGATATCGCAAGGCCATGATGGAAGGGGTGACAGAGTGGAGTAATGCTTTTGAGGCAGCCGGATTTCGAAATGCTGTCCGTGCAGAGATGTTGCCGGAGGATGCTGAAGCTGAGGATATTCGTTTTGCTACTTTGCGGTGGAATGTATCGGATCAGCCGGGATATGGGGCTATTGGCCCTTCCGTGGTCGATCCAAGAACCGGCGAGATCCTGGATGCAGATATCCTGTTTGAGGCCAATATGCTTTTGGGCGATAAAAATGAATATCGTGAAATGGTAGAGCCACGATCTGCGATTGATGAAATATTCAATGTATCTGAGGCTGAGATCAGAAGTATGAGCTTTGGAGAAACAAGTTCCTTCTTTGCGGAAATGTCGATGCAGTTAGATATCGTGAAAAGTGTATTATTAGCAAGGGGCATGATGAAACCCGGTGATCCGGTTCCCAAGGAATTTGTGGATCAGGCTTTGCGGTGGGTAACCATGCACGAAGTGGGCCATACGCTTGGGCTTCGCCATAACTTCCGATCATCTGTTGATACCCCACTTGATAAATTACATAATGAGGAATGGGCGGAAGAAAATGGTGTATTCAGTTCAGCTATGGAATATCCTACCGTAAATCTTTCAAATGAGGGGAGATCGGCAGATGGATATTACTATAATCCCAGCGTGGGGAGTTATGACCGATGGGTGATCAGTTATGGTTACACTCCTGATGCCCAGAAAGCCAGGGAGATCGCAAGGCAGGCAGCTCAACCGGGACACGCTTATGGTACTGATGAGGATGCTCGTGGTGCCGGGGCGGTTGATCCGTTGATCAATGTCTATGACCTTGGAGAGGACCCTTTGGCCTGGGGTAAAGACAGGGCACAACTGCTAAAAGGTTTGATCCCTGAAATTCCTGAGATCGTACTGGCTGATAACATGCCTTATTTTGAAGCCACGGATCTGTTCAATACTTATTTCTTCCAGTATTCAAGAACCCTGGCCCCGGCAATCAAATATATAGGTGGGCAGTATCAGTACCGAGACCATGTGGGAGATCCTGATGGACGAATGCCTTTTGTTGCGATCCCGAAAACCAAGCAAAAGGAAGCACTTGATATGATCATCGACTACGCACTTGATGCTGATGCTTTTGAACTTCCACAGGATGTGTTCCAGAAAATGGGAGCCGATCGTTGGAGTCATTGGGGAAATTCCAATACCTATAACGGCCGTATAGATTACCCACTTCATTCACAGCTTCTGGGAATACAATCTTCACTGCTTTCTCAGCTATTGAATGGAACCCGTTTGGAAAGGATCCGTGATACAGAAGTAAAATTCGGTGAAGCCAACACACTTACTATTCCTGAACTGATGGGAACCATTACTAATGCGGTTTGGAGTGAAGTATGGTCTGCCCCCGGTAGTAACATAGATAGTAATCGGCGTGACCTTCAGCGTGCATACCTGGATGAAATGATCGGAATAGTGACTGATGCTCCGGCTAATATGCCTGCAGATGCCCGTGCTGTAGCCCGTTTTCAGTTAAATGACCTAAATGAGCGGATCAACCGACGCTTGTCACCGCCATACAATTTTGACGCTTATACTGAAGCCCATTTGCGTGAGGTTCAGGTACGTATCGGAAAAGCACTGGAAGCAGGCCTTAGTTTAGAAAACTAATGAAGCTCACGTGTTAAAAAATTAACTGGCCTCGATGCTATGCACCGGGGCCTTTTTTTGGATTATATTTTAATCAGAAAAAGTGAGAGTGAATGTAGTTCCAATATTTATGGCACTTTCAACACTGATATGTCCACCTAAATTTGTCATGTGATTATACACCAGATATAAACCGATCCCTTTGCTGTCTTTGTGATCATGGAATTTTTGATGGAGTCCAAAAACCTTTTCCTGATTATTATTACTGTCAAATCCTTGCCCATTGTCTGAAAAAGTCAGTTGTTTTGTTTCGTCTTTAAAGCTAGTGGAAAGGATGATCTCGGGGTTCCGGTCAGGATGGGCATACTTAACTGAATTTGTGATCAGGTTCAGAAAAATACTCTCAAGATAGTTTTGACTGAAATTAATGGTCTCAAAGGAATCGAAGTTTGTGATGATCTTTGCATTGGCATCCTTGAGTAATGAGCCGAGGGAGTCAGTGACTTTATTTAACACGACTTTAAGGTCCAGTTCTTTTTTCTGGATTTGGAGCATATCATCACTTTGGAGGTCATCAACATAATTATCGAGGGTATTTTTTAAGTTTTCTGAAGCAGACCGCAATATTCCAATAAACTCCAGTGTTTCTTCATCCTTGATGTTTTCAGTGTCCAGCATACTGAATACGGCTAACAGATTGTTGACGGGAGACCGCAAATCATGCGCTGTAGTGTAATTGAGTTGTTTTAAGCGCTGATTGATCTCAGTAGCTTCAGTAAGCAATTGATTTCTTTCCGATTCATGTTTTTTGATGTAAGTGATGTTTTTTGCGATCGCGTAAACCAACTTACGGTTGTGAACCGGCATCGATGTCCATGAAAACCAAACAGTTTTTCCATCTTTTGAAAGGTATCTGTTTTCAAAATTCAGAAGAGGTTTGCCGTTTCTGATGTTTTCCCTGTGTTTCTCTGTCAGGATGCGGTCATCCGGATGAATGAACGAGTTGATGGGTCGATCAAGAAGCTCCTTGTTAGAATACCCCAGCAGTTTACAGAGTGCAGGATTTACTTTTTTGAAATAGCCATCAAAACCAGCTATACACAGCAGGTCAGATGACAACTCAAAGAAGGGAGATAATGAGTATTGTTCATCTAATTCATTGATCGGTTTCTGAAAATGCATGTTGAATATGAAGTTAATAGGAGCGTGGAAATAACAAATGTAGTATATATAATCCTATTATTTACAACCTGATCTTAGAAATTGCTTTCAGAAAGGAAGAGATTGCAATTTGTTACATAAATTATTCATGAAAACAGCCCAGATCGATGTTTATTAACCATTGTAACCAACAGAAAGAACGGTTATATCATCTGATTGATCTGCTTTACCCATAAATTTCAGGACATCAACTATCAGGCTCCTGACCAACTTATTAAGGTCATCATCAGCATGTTTGGCAAGGAAAGCTTCGAGGCGGGGTTCTTCATACATATCGCCGTTTTGGTCCGTTGCTTCCGTTACGCCATCAGTAAACATCATGATCTTTTCACCCGGTGATAAAGTAAACTCCTTGGTTTCGAATTCTATGGGTTCGATCTTGCCCAATAACAATCCATTGGTGTTTTCGATCTCTTCAACGGTTCCGTTTTTACGGATTATATAAGGAAGATTGTGGCCGCCATTGCAATACCGTACGGTACCGGTGCGTGTATCCAATACTCCATAAAAAGCAGTAACAAAAGTGGTGAGGTCGCTTTCCGGGATCAACATGGAGTTTACGGTGGAAAGGCACAGTGAAGGGTCGTCAATTTGTGAAGCAATAGCCTTGAGCATGGTCCGCGAAACTGCCATGTATAAAGAAGCCGGAACTCCTTTTCCCGATACATCAGCGATCACAAATCCCAGATGATGGTCATCCAGCAGGAAAAAATCAAAGAAATCACCTCCTACCTGTTTAGCAGTATGCATTTCACCGTAAATGCCGAACTCCTTACGATCAGGAAATGGAGGGAAGGTCTGTGGTAACATTTTCTTTTGGATACGAGCGGCCGTCTCAAGGTCGGTTTGAACAGCCTCCAATGTTTTTTTGTGCTGAACACCATCATAGATCAGCTGAATTTCGCGAAGGGTTTTTTCGATGGTGGTTGAAAGATCACTGAAATCTATGGGTTTGGTCACGAAATCAAATGCCCCCCGGTTCATAGCTGTACGAATGTTATCCATATCACCATAGGCTGATACAATAACGGTTTTAAACATGGGATTATTCAGTTTCTGAGCCTCTGTCAGGAAGGTGAGTCCGTCCATTTTTGGCATGTTGATATCAGACAGCACCAGGGAGATGTCATCTCTGTCTTTGAGCATATCAAGAGCATCTTCTCCGTTTTCAGCAAAGCAGAAATCGTAGGTATCGTCTTTGATCTGTTTGCGAAAACGCTGTAAGATCAGCATTTGCAGATCAGGCTCGTCGTCTACTACTAAAATTCTGTGCTGTTCCATGATTCAGGGCGTTGATTTAAAAAATTAATTGATAAGAAGTTGATTTATCTCGGCTTTTAAAGCATCAAAATCGATTGGTTTTGTAAAAAATGCTTTTGCGCCCGATTCCATAGCTTTGTCATAATTTCCCTGGTCGCCATAGGCTGAGATCATACTTACCTTAATGTCAGGAAACTCCCCATTAACCTTCGAAAGCAATTCTAAACCTGACATACCGGGCATATTTATATCTGAAAATATATAAACAACCTCAGGTGGGTCATTACTCTTTAGAACTTCTATGGCTTCTGATCCTGAGAAAGCAAATACCAATGAAAGTATTCCATTTCGGATCTCCTTCCTGAATTTTTGCCTGAATAACATTTCTACATCTTGTTCATCGTCTACTACTAATACTTTCATAACATCCCCATAACAATTATTGATGATTTAAAATTATTCTGAAACGGGTATATGTTCCCGGTTCAGTTTCGATTTCTAAGGTCCCTCCATGGGCCTTGATTATATCATTGGTGATACTGAGTCCCAATCCGGTTCCCTCTGTGCCTTTTTTAGTGGTGAAAAAAGGTTGCATGATCTTATCTCTTAGGTCATCTGGGATACCGGGACCATTATCTTCAATTTCAATGACCACTTTCCCGTCTTTTGTATATGAACGAGCTGTTAGTTTTGGTTTATATACCTCTGAGTTACTATCTGAACTTTCAAGTTTATCCCTCATGGCATCAAAGGCATTATTACTCAGATTCACTATGACCCGAGAAAAATCTTCACTTTTAAGAGGAACCTGACCAATAGCATCACTGAAATCATAGTCCAGCCCAACATTGATCGGGTTCTTGCTGGCTCTCATACCATGAAAACTGAGATTGACGTATTCCTTAAGGAGGGCATTAAGGTCTGTTGGTTCTTTTTTGCCGGTTCCACCACGACTGTGTTCGAGCATAGATTTGACAATATTATCGGCCCGTGTGCCATGCTCATAGATCTTTTTCAGGTTAACCTCAATGTCGTTCAAAATTTCAAAACAAGGGGCCTCTTTGCCATTATTGGCTTTACGTAGTTCCACCCGTGCCTCATCCAGCAATTCGATGCTAAGATCCGAGAAGTTATTCACGAAGTTCAGTGGGTTCTTGATCTCATGGGCAATACCGGCCGTAAGTTGTCCAAGTGAGGCCAGTTTTTCCTGTTGAACCAACTGTTGTTGCATATTTTGCAGTTCACTCAGGGTTGCATTCAATTGGCGGTAAGCCGATGCGTTATCCAGCGCAATGGCAGCGTATGTGGCCAGGTTGCGGATCAGGTTTACGTGATAACCGGTGTAGGCATCCTTTTTAAAACTTTGGGTAGTAATTACCCCAATTACCTCATTCTGGTGAATAAGGGGGAGGTATAAAATGGAAAGTGATGCTTCTCCTGCTATCGGAGGTTTGTAAGATTTAACGTATTTATCATACTCTTTCTCATAATCACCTATGATGATCTCTTCCTGATTCTTAAAACAATAAACAGCTAGTCTGTCATCTTCGTGAAGATAATTGGCAAAAGGAGGCAGCATTTTCCCCTTTTCTTTAGTTGCAGGGAAGTCAATCCGGTTTTTTTCTTTGTTATAAATTCCAACCCCAAAAACGGCTGCATCCATTAATGTATTTACATGTTCATATACGGTTTCAATGATCTTGTCGACTGAAAGGGTGGAGGTAATGGCTCGCCCTATCTGACTCAGTTGTTCCGTATCGGCCCGCCGTCTGTTTTCAGCCTCTGCCCGTAGTTCTGCTTCTCTTAATGCCTGCCGTTCTTCCTCTTTCTTGGAAATGCGGGTTCTTTGGAACCGGTCTACGCCAAATACCATAAATCCCAGCAGACAAATACCAAGTCCGTAAGCCCATAGAGTTCGGTACCAGGGGGGGAGGATGGTCAAACCAATCGAGGCACCTTCGTTATTCCAGATACCATCAGAATTAGCTGCCTTCACTTTGAACGTGTACTCACCCTCAGGCAGGTTGGTGTAACTGGAAGATCGTTTATTCCCTGCGTCTATCCAGTCAGGATCATACCCTTCAAGCTGATAGGCATAGGTATTGCTCTTAGAGTTGGTAAAATGGAGTGCAACGTAATCAAACGTAACTTCATTTTGTCTGTATGGCAACTTTATGATTTCGGTTTCACTCAAAGGTCTGGTAAGCGGCGAATCGGGACCAATTGAGACTGACTTATTGAAGATCTTAAAATCTGAAAGAACTACCTGCGGGGGAATTTCATTGATATGTAACTGCTCAGGAACAAAAGCAGTTACTCCTTCACCGCTTCCAAAGTAGAATACCCCGTTTCTTGCTTTAAAATAAGCGTTTTGACTGTATTCTAATGCCATAAGGCCATCATCAAGCCCATAATTACGAAAGGTTTCAGTTACAGGATCAAAATTAGATATTCCTCGGTTGGTACTCATCCAAAGGGTATTGTTTTGGTCGACCAGTAACCCATATATCGTGTTACTTGGCAAGCCATGATCTTCTGTATAATGAGTAGCTGTATTCGATTTGGTATCAAAGCGATTCAATCCACCGTTTTGCATACCTATCCAGAGGATATCCGGTTGATCTTCGAGTTGTGTAATAGTAGAAATTTGATTGTGATTTATGGTGGTAGTGTCATTGGGATCATATACAGAAGCTACTGTAGCATTTCCTTCAGGGGTAATTTTTAATAGTCCATTATTTGTTCCGGCCCATAAAACTTGGTCTGTATCTTGATATAAACTTAAAATGGCGGGATTATACTCCAAGCCTAATTCTTTAAGTGGTAATGGAATGTGAGTGAATTGTTCGTTTTTTGTATCAAAGCGATCTAAACCACCAATGCTTGCAACCCAGAATATGCTTGAGTCTGATGCAGTGGGTTTAAGAGCGAATAATGAATTCCGTCCACGATTTTCTTCAAGCTGAGGATGTCGAAAACGAATAGATTTTTTTGTTTGCCTATTGAATTTATTGAGGCCTCCGCCCCCACCGACCCAGAAATTTCCTTCAGGATCTTCAGCAAATACCCTAATGGAACCAAATAGAATGCTGGTAGAATCATCAGGATCAAAGGTATAGCGATTAGTTCTTCCTGAGGTAATTTCAAATTCAGTTAGTACATGTCCTGCAGCTCCCAGCTCACTGCCAACCCAAAGGGTGCCTTCCTTGTCCTCATACACCCCCCAGACTATACCACCGGCTATTGTCTGGTCGTCTTCAGGGTCGTTCTTTAAATGTGAAAAATTTACAGCTCCCGGGTTAAACGCTGCCAGTCCTTTAGTAGCAGTTCCTACCCATATGGTTCCTGATCGATCTGCATATAGAGCAGTAACAAAGTTCTCCCCTAGACTATTGGGGTCGCGCTGATTGGCACGGTAGGAGGTAAAAGACTCAGATGATATGTCGAAACGTGATACTCCGGTACCCGGACCGCCTACCCACAGGACGTTTGGATTATCGGGATCGGGAACAACCTGATGGAGAAAGTTTAACGGATTGACATTATCTTCCTCATTGGGCGCAATAAGAAAGCGTTCATAATCACCTGTTTTACTGTCTAAGCGAACCAATCCATTTCCTGTCGCCAGCCAAAGAATACCCGGTTGATCAGGATTTAAATATTGGTCTAAAACATTGCTGGATTCTCCATAAAAACCACGTGCTTCTGGGTCAAAAAGAAAGCGTGTGATCTCATCAGTATCAAGGCTAATTCTTGTGAGGCCATTATTACCACCCGCCCATATGAACCCTTCTTCATCTTCGTTGAACCAGTAGGCGGTATGGCTTGAGATCGTTTTTGGGTCATCATGAACATGAGTATAACGGATAAAAGAACCATCTTTACCCGCAGGCATTCGATTTATACCTGCTCCAAAAGTCCCAACCCAGAGATCTCCACGGCTATCCTCAAAAGGCATGAATCCCCGGTTACTTGAAATACTCGTAGAATCTTCAGGATCGTGTAGATATTTCTTAAATGTACCGGTAGCCTGATCTAAACGATTTAATCCGCCTCCTTCGGTAGTTACCCATATATCACCATTCTTTGATTCAGCCATTCCCCATACCCAATTTTCCGATAGGGAAGTCGTATCAAACGGTGTTTGTTTGTATACTTTGAATACATGGCCATCATAACGGTGAAGGCCACCCTGTGTTGCAACCCAAAGAAACCCTTTACTGTCCTGCATGATTGTATTGGCACTTGCCTGAGCCATTCCATCATTTAGACCGATATGTTCAAAACGAAGCGATGGGGCCTCACTTTGCAATATGGTAGGCTTAATTTCCTGCTCTACTTGCGCAAGAGCTATCATATTAAAGCAACAAAACAATATGATGATGCAGAAAAAATAGCAGATGCGGTGTTTTTGTAGT
The DNA here is from genome assembly GCF_056857935.1 of Gracilimonas sp. B-17. Lineage (NCBI taxonomy): Bacteria > Pseudomonadati > Balneolota > Balneolia > Balneolales > Balneolaceae > Gracilimonas > Gracilimonas sp. B-17. The sequence goes on along the minus strand of NZ_JBSXOA010000009.1, from coordinate 124,739 downwards.
TTCATTGACATTCCACGTTATGATAGTTTTAAAGTAAAACAGGTACCTTCATCAGGTTTAGTGGAAACATCTAGAAAACCACTGTGCGCTTTTATAATATCGTTGGTAATGCTTAACCCCAACCCGGTTCCTTTCTTGCCTTTAAAGAGGCAAAAGGGTTTTGTCTATACCTTCTTTATGCTTGCTAAGGACATTATCAGTAATTTCTATGAAAGTTGCTTGTTTCTTCTTAAAAGACTTAATAGTTGATCCTGTAAAATATTTTTCACTAAAATATTTAGTGATAGATACAAGTCATATGGGTCCATAATCGATTTTCAAAAAAGTGGACTGTTAAATAATGCTTCGCGTAGGTCATTGTATCTAGCTTTCCATAAACTGCAAGAATAAAGTTTAGTGATAGGCCTAAATCACTCTTTGTATTAACTTATACCGCCGGGATCAGTAAAATTTAGGTTAGTTCATTAAGCTGATTTATCGTTTTCATGATATGTTTAGATCGCAATGAATTTTGTATCCAGCTCTGAATCTCTGGATCAGATTTCCTGATCAAAATAAGAGTGGATTTAAGGCTGAAATTACCATCAGATTGTAGTGCCTTTAAAATTGAAGACCCGCCAATTACATCAGGTTTTGAGGTGTATAGTACAAGGCCTACTTCCTTATTATTTAAAATTGTTTGAACAGATTGTTGGTCAGAGGCTATTAATACCATCACCTTATCTCCAAGGTTATTTTGAAGTTCCGATACGATTCCATTGAGTAGTGGATGAGGGAAGGAAATCACCAATATTGTTCTATTACGAGATGTTTCAACCGAATCCTCAAATGTAGGACTACAGTATGATTCAGTAAAAAAATCTGCTTCCAGCCTCACATATTCAGACGCTTTGTAATCTTCCGCTTTTGATCCTTTTGTACTCAGGTTCTGAATCAAAGACCATGATCCGTTATGTATCTTATATTTCATGAAGTCAGGATTAGGCATTACCTTACATGTTTGCAGGTAATGGGAAAATATAATGGTGTGCCTTTCAGCTCAGAGATCCCACTTTTAAATATTCCGTTGAGTGTTTAGTCACAGTATTGTAGTTATGGCTCAGTCTCAGGCTGGTGCGTTCGGTTGCTGATTTTGTGTTTATAATAGGTTCGAAAATCTTTCCACAGTTAACAGCTCAGAAGAAAATATTTAAGGTTTAATAATGGGTGATCGGAAGAACCTGACCTTCCGATACACCCGGTATCAGCAATTTGAAAACAGTTTTTAAAAGCTATACTTCTGTTTATGAAATAAATCTACCTTCGATTCTTTGTAGCAGGGTTTAATTTGACCCTACTGTTCCACCACCACCGCCAGATCTATTAAATGATGAAAGAAGCAGGCTGGTATCAGACTCAAACGATAAATTTGTTACTGCAGCAGCTTCAGTTGTAGCGCTGTTCATTAATATGGAGTTACCAATAATTGGATTTGATGATACTGCTGCTGCTGATCCTGATTTAAGTATCAGGGTGTTAAATTCATCAATTGGGACACCATTCTCGTCAACTGCTCCGTTACCACTTACCACATTAAGTTTGGCTGCAAGTAATTCAGCAAGTAGTATTTCATATTCTGTACTTTTATTTCGGATCGTGAGTATTTCTTGTGCCTTAGCTATTTTATCCGTTCCGAATTGAAATGAATAGGTAAGCCCTAAATTTTCAATTTCCACAAGAAAACCTAATAACCTGGTTCTTGTGAAGATGGACTGCTTTCCTTTGTCTGAAAATTTAAGTTCGTCTGCCCAAAACTCAGGGTCTTCCGTTCTCAGTTTGATGATTTCTTGCTCAAAATCACTTATGATCTTTTGTGTTTCAGCCTTAAAGCCCAGGTTTAACCCGGATACGTTACCGTTATCAACAGTAAAGTTGATCTCAGGGGGATTAGTTGTTGGACTGAAATTCTCAAAAAGGACAGGATCACTTTCTGGTTTAAGTTTAACAGAAAAGTCTTTTGAAGCACTGCCAGTATAAACACTAAATGAATATGATCCGTCTGCAGAACTTTCATTCACTGATACTTCATTATTGCCTTCTAGAAGGTAAACAGTCACGTCATCTATGCCATCTTCACCCAGGTCCTTGGTTTGATTTCCATTTTCATCCACATAAATAATGCCGGAAAGAGTATAGATTCCTTTACATGCACCGGGAACCTTTTTTGTTACGATGTTACCTGTACCACTATCCTGAATCGTTGCATCTACCATTCCTGTAGGTTGATTACCACTGTAAGTAAAGCTGTAATCTCGGCTATTATTTGAACCAATTGAATTTGTCCAGGTAATATTGGCACTATTCATAGTACTGGATTCTCGGGGAGAGTAGTCAACCAAATCTGCACATGCAGGGGTTTCAAAAGATAAGTAATTAAACCCCGTTGCATCGTCACTTCTACTTACGGTATAAGAAAAGGTCGAGGTATTAGAAACTGAATCGTAATTATTTCCATTGAATTTAATATTAAAATTCAGGATCTGAATTATCTCTGATTCATCTACACCTATTACAGAAGATGCGGACGAAGATTGCAAAACAAGATTTTCCGACTTCGACACTTCTGAAACAGGGTTTTGATATTCATTACATCCGTAGAACAAAAACCCCAGCATAAATAAGATTGACAGCGGTGTGATTTTTTTACTAAAAAATCCCAAAAAATTGAACTGTACTTGATTTAAAGTATTCATTTAAGCACCCATATATTAGTTTGAGCCGTTTTCAATTATTTACGGCTGTATTTGAGGTGCCAATGTACTTCATCTGAACCAGATGGCATTATATCTGTGTCGCAATTTGTTGCATTTAGGTCTTTTGAATAGTCAGTGAAGAAGTGCAGAGTTCAGAAATGCGTTATTTCTGTGAATTCATAAACTCAGTGGGAGTTTGGTCAAAATAATCCCGGAAGACGCGAGAGAAATGAGCTACGCTTTTAAAGCCGGTAGAGTAAGCAACTTCACTTATAGTTCCGGTATTCTGCATCAATAGTTGTGCACCAAGTTCAATTCGGATTCGGCGAATCATGGAGCTTGGACTTTCACCTGTAAGTTTAGTCAGGCGGCGATGAAGGTTAGAGCGACTTTGGTTTAGTTTATCAGCCAGTATTTCAACAGAAAAATCTTCGTTGCTTAAATGATTCTGTATCTGATGCTTTACGGCCTCAAGGTAGATCTCATCTGCAGATTTTATTTCTACCTTATCGTGGTGAATTTTTGCGTGACCATTTAAAGTTGGTGGCAGTTTGAAGTAATGCTGTAATCGCTTTTGATATTTAAATATATTCTCGATCCGTACTAGGATTTCACGGATGTTAAAAGGTTTTGTGATATAATCGTTTGCCCCAATGCCAAGTCCTGAAAGCTTATCTTCAGCTTCAACCTTTGCTGTTAGCAGGATGACAGGGAGGAAATTGATCTCTGGATTTTTTCTGATTTGCTTTAATAAATCAAACCCATCACCATCAGGCATCATAACATCTGAAATAATAAGATCCGGCAATTCTTTCTCAATGATTGATATTGCTTCTGTTCCATTTGTTGCTTCCATCACGTTATAAGTTTTACTGAGATGAGTGTGCAGATAGGAACGTATATCCGAATGATCATCAACAACTAATATCGTTTTACGAATGGTATTTTCAGAGTCAGGTCCTTTATCAAAAGTTTGGGGTGGTATTTTGGAATTCTGTTTACGGATCATTCCGTCAATTGACGTCAAATCAGTCGTATAAGGATTGGTAACATCATTCGCTTTCTCTGTAGACCCGGTTAATGAAATCCTGACAATAAAATTACTTCCTTTACCAATTTCACTTCTGACTTCAATTTCACCACCATGCAAGAGAGTCAGTTCTTTTGCAATGGAAAGCCCGATTCCAGTACCAGGCTGCAGTTCTGATTTTTGAACCTGATAAAACCTATCAAATAACTGTTTCTGATGTTCCTCTGAAATTCCATCGCCGGTGTCACGGATGCTTATTTCGGCCATTCCGTTCACTTCTGTTAGTTGTAAGGTAACTGTACCAGTTTTGTGAGTAAATTTAAAAGCGTTTGAGAGTAAGTTGGCGATAACTTTGTCAAAATGTGCGTCATCAAAAAGGGCATTTATGGGTTTTGGAGGCAGATCCAGAACAAAACTGATACCCCTTCGCTTTGCTGTCGGTACAAAAGGTTCGGACAAAGTTTTTAGATAGTTTGACAGATTCCCTGACTTCATGTGCAGTTCAAATTTCTTATTTTCGAGCCGTGTCAGGTCCATAAGTTGTCCAACCAGTCGAAGAAGCCGGCGCGAATTACGAATGGCGAGATCGATTTGATCGAGAGCATTTGTCGGGAGTTCCCCATAAGCTCCATTTTTAAGATCCTGTAAAGGCCCAAGAGTCAGGGTTAGTGGTGTTCGGAACTCATGGCTGATGTTTGCTATAAATTTGTTTTTCTCCAGATGGAGTTTTCTGAGAGATTCTGTGTTAACTCTTTCAAACTCCAGCTGATTTTTCAGATTGAACCTGTTCAGTTCATAACGTCTCAATAAATAAAGCCCGATCAAGAACAGGAAAGAGTACATGATATAGGCCCACCATGTGTGCCACCAGGGTGGAGTTACAATTACAGAAAGAGATAAACCCTCCTCATTATAAATTCCATCATTATTAGAGCCTTTTGCTCTGAATGTATACTCTCCAGATGGGAGGTTTGTGAAGGTTGCGGAAGCTAGATTCCCGGATAAGATCCAGTCTTCATTTAGACCTTCAAGCATATAGGCATACTGATTTTTTCCAGGTGCCGAAAAATCGAGTGCAGCAAATTCAAAGGTAATCACATCATCATGATGGGATAAGGTGATGTGATCAAGGGCAGGAATTGCAGCGTGTAACATTTCGGGATCTGATCTGTTAGAGATCGCTCGGTTACCCAGCTTTATGCCAGTAAGTACCACGGGGGGCTGGTGCGAATTATCTTTTATTTGATTTGGGTAAAAATAATTTAGGCCTTGTATTCCCCCAAAGAACAGTTCCCCGCTTTTACTTTTGAAATAAGCGCCGGTATTAAATTCATTGCTTTGAAGGCCATCAAACACATCAAAATTCCGAAACCTTCCTGTTTCTGGTTTGAACCGAGAGAGTCCTTTATTGGTGCTAAACCAAAGGTTGCCATCATCATCCGGCAGTATGCCATAAACTACCTCATTCGGTAAGCCCTGCTTTACGGTAAAATGTTCAAATGTTCCGGCCCTGTAATCAAATTTATTGAGTCCGCCGGAGGTACCTACCCAAAGATATTTTTTTGGTTGAACAGGATCTTCAATAATGGATTTAATATGATTATTGCTCAGGCTATTGGATTGATCAGGATTATTTAGAAATTTTTTAAAAGTTTCAGTCTCGGGATCAAATCGTACCAGGCCGTCAGCCGTTCCTAACCAGAATATCCCGCCTATATCCTGGAAAATTACAGGTCTTGGTATTCCGATTGAGTGATCCGATAACTTATATCGGAAGTGTTTAAATGTACCCGTTTGTTCGTTGGTCAATATGCTAAAGTAGTTGTGTGTGGCAATCCAGATGGAATTGTCCCTGTCTTCAAAAACAGCATTGACCTCCTGATACTTCAAACCAGATTCAATTCCCGGAGTATATTTATAATGCCTTTGTTCGTTTGTAGACGGTTCATAACTGAATAAACCCTGGGAGGTTGCAAACCAAAGCAACCCATTTGATGCCTGGATCATGGAATAGGCACCGGTATTACCAAATTCATCTATCTGATCAGAGGTTGTTTCAAAGCTTTTGAGTTTTCCTGTTTCCCGATCCCAGTGGTAGAGGACATCGGCGCTGATCCATACATCTCCGGAATTATCCTCAAGGATTGAACGAATACTAAAACCAGCAATCCTGGAGGAGGGATCCGGAGTTCTGACAAGGGTGTTAAATCGGTTTGCCTTAAAATCGAGGATATTAATTCCGAGCCCTGATGTGCCTGCCCATAGAATTCCGGTTTTATCAATTAATAGGCTAGAAATAATATTATAGCTGAGGGATCGAGAGTTAAGCGGATCGTGCCTGTAATAGCTGTATTGTTTCGTTGACGGATCAAATTTCATCAATCCAGCGACTGTTCCCAACCAAAGATGACCTGTATGATCTTCTACAATGATATGAATGCTTCCCCAGCCATATTCGAGTATCTCATACTTATTGGGATAGAATTCGTAATCACCGGAATTTCGGTCAAACTTTATAAGGCCACTAGGCGCTCCGATCCAAAAATCTCCAGCACGGCTTAAATGCATTGAAGTAATTTTGTGCTCACCTGATCCTGCAGGTGCTTCCGGGTGTTTGGTTTCAAAAACAGTTCGGGTAAATGTTGCACTGGATTCATGAAATTGATTGAGACCTTCCTCTGTACCAACCCAAAATGTTTGATTTTCATCAAAAAACAGATTGCCAATTCGGTTACTGTTCAAGCTAAGATCGTCGGCCGGATCATGCAGAAACCTCCTAAAGTTATAATTGCAGCTTTTGCTGTCATCAACGAGGACGTTAAATAGTCCGTCACCTTTGGTTGCTATCCATATACTTCCATCTGGACCTTCAGCAATATCCGTAATTTCGTTGGTTATCACATTCTCACCCAACTTATTAACCATTGAAATTTTACAGAAGACCCCACTTTCCCTTTGAAAAACATTTATATCACCCGATAATGAACCGGTCCAGATAACTCCCCGGCTGTCTTCAAGCAACCGTGATACATACGCATCTGAAATTGTGGTTGAATCGAACGGATCGTGCTGATAAACAACAAAATTACGCCCATCGTACCGATTAAGTCCATCTTTTGTGCCAAACCACATGAAACCCTGCTTATCCTGCAGCATTGAATAAACGGCGTTCTGAGAAAGGCCGTCATCAATAGAAAGATGACGGAAGGTTACTTGCTGCGAAAAACCTTCCCTTGCAAGCAAGCAGAATATTAACATGAAAATCACTTTCATAAACTGCATTTGGATTTAAATTTCGATATAAGCTTGTTTAACTTCCTTAGAGGAGGTCCTTCAACTTTGCTGCTACCGCGGTATTGAAATTCTAAACGTACTTCCCTTATCTGGTGTGGTATTGATGGTTAAGTTCCCCCCATGAGCTTTAATGATATCATTCGTTATACTAAGTCCAAGCCCCGTTCCCTGGGTACCTTTTTTTGTGGTAAAGAATGGCTGCAAAATTTTATCCTTTACTTCTTTGGGAATTCCGGGCCCGTTGTCTTCAATGTCGATAAAGACTTCCCCTCTTTCAGCCTTAGTTCGAACCGTAAGTTCAGGTTCATAACCATCTGAAGCCTGATCGCTGAAAGTTGACAGCTTTTCCCGCATTGCATCAAATGCATTGTTGGTTAGATTTATGACGACACGGGAAAAATCTTCAGCGATGAGTGGCACGGTCCCAGTATTTTCATCCAGTTGGTAGACGATATCTACATTGATAGCATCTTTGTTGGCCCGCATTCCATGAAAGGTGAGATTGACAAATTCTTTTACCAAGGCATTCAAATTGGTCGGCTCCATTTTTCCCGAACCGCCCCGGCTGTGTTCCAGCATCGATTTGACAATGGAATCGGCACGACTTCCGTGCTTGTGGATGGTTTTAAGGTTGACTTCGATGCCTTTTAACAACTCCAATATCTCTTCTATGCCTTGGTCCTGTAAGGGCACATTGCGATACGCCATTACCTCATCTCTGATTTCCTCGATCAATTCTACTGACAGCTCCGAAAAATTGTTCACGAAGTTCAGCGGGTTCTTTATCTCGTGGGCAATACCGGCGGTGAGCTGGCCAAGGGAGGCGAGTTTTTCCTGTTGTACCAGTTGGTCTTGAGCCTCTTTCAGGTTCTGATGGGTCACTTCCAGTTTTTTATACGCTTCTTCTATAGATTTTGCCTGTTCCAATTCTTTTTCCCGGACTTTTTCCCTTTCTTTTTGAACTAATCTTTTCCTTTGATATCGATCTACAGTCCAAACTCCGCTGATTAAAACGATCGTATAAAGTAAAAAAGCCCACCATTGAAGAAGCATCGGAGGGGATACAAAAAATGAGTAGGTTGCCGGCGAAAGCGAAGCTATATTACTTTCATTAACAGCGCGAACCTCAAAGGTATACTCTTTCGGCAGGAAAACAGCTGGCAAGTTGGTATAATTTATTCGTGTTTGGTCTCTCATAGAAGACCATTCGTCTTCAAATCCAAGCAAACGGGTCTGATAACTGATGCCACGCTCGTTACCAAAGCTTAATGCTGAATAATGAAAAGTAAATTGATTGCGCTCGCCCTGCTCTTCTTCTGTTACAACTTTTTCAATTATTACCATCGGAGGTTCGACATTTCTGTAGTCCATTTCAGGATCATAAATTGCTACTCCTTTGGCTGTTCCATAATAAACAACACCACTTTGATCAATATCTACGGAACCGTAGTACCATACTTCATTATCAATGAGTCCATCTCGCCGGGTCACAGTTCTTAAAACTTTTCCGGAAGCAGGGTTTATCTCGGCGAGCCCAAAGTTTGTTCCAACCCATAAGTTTTGGCTGGTAGGTGAAATTTCAAAGCTGGTGGCATTGTTGGCGGGCAATCCATCTTCAACATTTACTAAATATTTTATCTCCAAAGTGGTTGGATCTAATGCATGAAGACCAGCAGAGTTACCAGCCCAAACCAGGTCGTTTGTCCATAGCATTTTTTCGATCTGATTATTTGGAGCACCGTTTTCAGTAGACCATACCTGATCAAAAAGATCCAGCGGATCGTCTGTAGTTGTTACCATTTTAAGAACTTGAAGGGAAAAAGGCTCTTTAGAACGGTATATGCCACGATCTCGTGTTCCTAACCAAAGATATCCTTTATCATCTGTAATTACAGAATGATAGATCACCGGAGGAAGTCCAACTGATTGCCCAATCGTGTAAAGTGTTTCTTCAGCTACCACATACACTTCATGGTATCCGGGAAACCAAAGTGTAGAAACAGCATTCGGTTCTGTACTTTTAAGCCTGAGTTTAATTTTTTCAGCGGCAAGAATGCTTGAGGTATTGTAATTGGTTAATACAGCTGGTTGTTCAAAGAGTTGAATTTCATTCGTAGAAGCTATGTCATTGAGTGGAGGCTTTTCTACTGATGAAATACTGCTAAGGCCTCTGGTAGTACCGATCCATATCCGACCGGAATCATCAGATTCTAATCCATTGACCCAATTATTTGGCAATCCCATATTCTGATCAATGGCCACTGAATGATATTCATCTGTTATACAGGCAACCCCACCCTCACTTGTTCCGGCAAAAAAGTTACAATCAAACGAGCTTATTTCTGCATAATGGACACTCCCTATTGATGATCCCGGTAGTATTGGTTCTTCTCCGGAAAAGGAGGTCGATGTTAGGTTTTTGAAGGCACCATAATTGTATCTAAGTTTCGAAGCACCACCTGACTGTGCGATCCAGATATTTTTTTCCCGGTCTTCAAACACATTATATACAACATTGCTAAGAAGGCCATCTAAAATTTCGATCCGCTCTTTTGATGGCAGGCTTTCATTAATTTGAGACATCTTAAGTATTCCATCGCCCTCACTTGAAACCCAAATATTTCCTCTGGAATCTGCTGTTATATCTATAATACTACTTGAGAGAGTCGAATCTATTATTTCAAAGGCTAACCTGTTTTCAGTATTATTCTTGTACCACAGTCGTCCCTTTTGGTCGCCTCCCATAACATTGTACTCAGAGTCTATGTATAATGCATTTATAGTTGCTGAGTCTTCGGTTTTATATGCAGCGTATTCTCCGGATTTGTCATAAAGAAGCAATACACCATCTGGTAAAGAAACCCAAACATTCCCATTGCCGGCAGCCTCAATTGCACGTACAGGAGAATTCTCACTCTTCTCCGGCATCACAGTAGATATGGTATCAGCGGTAAATGTTCCAGATAATGAATAGCTATATCTAATTATCCCCAGGTTATCTGTACCCACCCACAGTCTGCCCTGACTATCAAGAGACATTTTATTAAGATTCACGGAGCGATCAAAAAGTCCAATTCCGTCAATTTCTGTTACAAAATTAACAGATTCCCCCGTTTCATAGTCTGTTAGTGGTTTTTCAGAAGCAACCAATCCGGCATTTGAAGTAACCCAAAGCCTGCCTTTTGAATCCTCACTAACTTCCCACACTGACAGATCTCGAAGCCCATCTTGTATACCATATAACTCCATGCTACTGCTATTATATCTGACCAATCCAGAGGAGTAAACAGAAAACCATAAGTAACCAATCTTGTCCTGATATATGTTATGAACCTCAGCAGAAGGCAGGGGATTTACCTCACGGTCAGGAGTATAGTGAGTAAATGGCATACTTTGAGCTACCAAGTCGGGGGATTGGAGAGCTAAAATCAGGTAAGCGAGAAACTTCAGATTTCTATTTATGCTAGACATTTCAATCATTACGAGTTTCTCCCGGTAGTATGATACTAAATGTACTTCCTTTATTTGGTGTGGTATAGATGGATAAGTTACCCGCATGGGCTTTGATGATATCGTTCGTTATACTAAGTCCAAGACCTGTTCCCTGGGTACCTTTCTTTGTGGTAAAGAACGGTTGTAGAATTTTATCCTTCACTTCTTTGGCAATGCCGGGCCCATTGTCTTCAATTTCAAGGATCACGCTTGTATCAGACTGTTTTGTTCGGATCTTTAGCTGCGGTGTGTATTCTTCTGAATGTTGAAATTCGGATTCAGAATTCAGTTTTTCACGCATCGCATCAAAGGCATTGTTGCAAAGGTTTACGATCACCCGGGAAAAATCTTCTGCAATAAGCGGCACCATTCCAATATCATCATCCAGGTCATATTTCAGGTCTACATTGATAGGCTTTTTGGAGGCCCGCATTCCATGGAAGGAAAGGTTTACATATTCTTTGACCAATGCGTTCAGGTCACTCGGAGCTACCTTGCCTGTTCCCCCACGGCTGTGCTCAAGCATGGATTTTACGATAGAGTCAGCCCTCGTTCCATGTTCATGGATCTTCCTGAGGTTTGTATCAATGTCACCAAGAATATCAAAAGCTTCACTGATTCTTTCGGTATCCTTTGTGGTGAGTTGATCGCTAAGTGCTGAAAGTTCTTCTTTTGTTTCATCGATCAGTTCTATACATAGCTCTGAGAAATTATTTACAAAGTTGAGGGGATTCTTGATCTCATGTGCGATGCCGGCAGTAAGCTGACCAAGAGACGCTAGTTTTTCCTGTTGAACCAGTTGTTCCTGCGCAGCTCTCAGCTCTTCAAGGGCTGACTGTAACTTCTGGTAGGCTTCTGCATTCTGGATCGCGATACCCACATTGGCCGCAATGGTTGAAAGCAGCCTTTGATCAGATTCACTGAACCTGTTTTCCTGCTCTTTGCTCTGTACACTTATCACACCCAGTGAATGTTTACCCGCCCGAATAGGAACTCCAAGATAAGATTCTACCATCTTTCCTTTTTTCTCTGCCTTTATCTTATCATAGGTTTCATCAAGGTTTTGATTTACCAGAAGCGGCTCTTTACTTGTGATGATCTTTTCAGTGATCCCATTACCAAATGGTCGGGATTCTGCTTTATCACCGTAATAGTAGGGGAAGTGAAGCATATTGGTTTTCTGGTCATGAATAGCCAGATAGACAATATCAGCCTTGAAGGTATCCTTCATTTTATCACCTACCAGTTTGAATAAGGCATCCACTTCTAATTGTGATACAATAGCCTTACTGATACTATTTACGGTTTGAAGTTCAGCGGCACGTTGTTCCGTTTCCTGTAAGAGTCTGGATGTTTCATTGAACAAACGTGCATTTTCGATGGCCACGCTCATACTGTTGGTTAGTGTGGTGAGCAAGCGAATGTCAGACTCTGAAAAGGCGTGTTCCTCATCCACATTTTGCAAGCTGATAGAACCGACGACCTGATCACCAACGATCATTGGGACAAAAATGGCTGACTTTGGTGGTAAGCCCTTACTTATACCGGCCTCAGTATCTCCGTATTTTTTTGCTGTCTCTATGTAATCTTCATTTATAAAGATTGGTTTCTGATGTTCTATCATATGTTTGTTGGCCCAAATGAAGGGCCTTGGCTCCATATAAAGCCGTTTACCGTTTTCGATGGCATATTCCCAGTTTTCCAGACTTTTTTCGTGGTCAAAAGTGCGGATCAACATGGTTGAGGTATTCAGGACATCACAAATTCGGTCTCCTACCAGGGTATAAATAGCTTCCATATCCATTTCGCGAACCAACCCTTCCTGCACACTGTTGATCACAGCCAGTTCGGCATTACGTTGCTCGGTCTCGGCCAAAAGACGTGTAGTTTCATTGAATAACCTCGCATTCTCAATAGCTACACTCATGCTATTTGCCAGAGTACTCAATAGCCTAACATCAGAATCGCTGAAAGCATGTTCACGGTCATTATTTTGAAGAGTCAGATAACCTCTTACTACTTCACCCACAGTCATTGGAACATATAAAGCTGATTTTGCCAACCTGGTACCGGGTACCGGTTTAATTCTTTCTCCTTTGATCTTAGAGAGTATCTCAGCAGCATTTTCCTGAATATTCAGGACGGTTTTTTCATGAATGATCTTTTCTCTGATCTTATCATATGACCTTACTTTGGGGTACATTCTCGCCCCGTCTTCAAATAGGTATTTCCAATCCTCTGTCTTGGCCTCATGGTCAAAAGTCACAATACCGGTCACCTGAGCATCAAATAATTGATGTATTCTATTTCCAACCAGATCATAGATGCCCTGCATGTCCATTTCAGCAACCAAGCCCTGCTGCACGCTATTGATCACAGCCAATTCGGCATTGCGTTGCTCAGTCTCGTTAAACAGGCGGGCATTTTCCAAAGCCACGCTCATACTATTTGCCAGCGTACTCAATAGCCGTACGTCACCGCTACTAAACGCATGTTCACGATCCAGGTTTTGAAGACTGACATAACCCCGAACCGTTTCACCGACAACCAGGGGAACGAAGACCATTGATTTCGGAAACTTTGTGCCGGGGACTGCTGTAGGTGACTGGCCTGTAATGGTTGTGTAAGCCTCCCGGGCATTCTCTTCTACATTGATCAACTTTCGGGTATTGATCAGACGTTGCCGGATTTTGTCGTAGGGTCTGGAACTTGGGTATAACCTTTCGCCATTTTCAAATAAGTATTTAAAGCTTTCGGTATGATTTTCATGGTTGAAGGTGGCAATAGCCGTGACCTGAGAATCAAAGAGATCCCGGACTTTGATTCCAACCAGGTCATAGATGCCCTGCATATCCATTTCGGCAACCAGGCCTTGTTGTACACTGTTGATCACAGCCAGCTCGGCATTACGTTGCTCAGTCTCGTTAAACAGGCGGGCGTTTTCAAGGGCTACACTCATGCTGTTGGATAAGGTGCTTAACAACTGAACATCTGAGTCTGAAAATGCATGTTCACGATCCAGGTTTTGCAAGCTGACGCACCCCATAACCGTATTGCCGATGGTTAGAGGAACAAATAGTAAGGTCTTTGGCAAACGTGTTCCGGGAACGGCCACATGTTTATCCCCGGTGATCTTAAAGATGGCGTCATCCGCATTTTCCCTGATATGTAAAATGGATTTATTATAAATGATCCACTTTCTAATATTATTCAGGGGGCGTGATTCAGGATATAATCTTTCACCATCTTCAAACAGATATTTAAAATGTTCGAGTTCAGTCTCATGGTCAAACGAATAGATGCCGGTTACCTGAGCGTCAAATAACTTTCGAAGACGCTCCCCAACCAGGGTGTATATGTCATCCAGTTCTTTTTCAGCTACCAGCGCTTCCTGTACACTATTGATGACAGCGAGTTCAGCCTCACGTTGCTTTAGTTGTTCAGCAATTTGTTGATTATTTGACATGGCTTTTGGAAAAAATGATGGTTTTAGAGTACCACTGTAAAAGTAGAACCCTTATCGATCTTGGTATCTATAAGTAGTTTGCCTCCATGTGCTTTTATGATGTCCCTGGTGTTACTAGGCCCAAAGCCGGTTCCTTTATTTACTATTTATCTCATAAGAGACTTCATAGTATACTCCTGGTGCAGAATCGTTTTCATTTACATATAAACCCTAACAAAACGAGGGGTCTTACCCGGTTTCATCTCTATCCGTTTGGATAGAAACCATAGCAACTTCATTTAAATACCCATTTTGAATTATCATGACTACGGTAGAAAGGCTCAAAAAAGATTCAGGAGAAAGCTTTTTGAATCATACCCATGGTAACTGACGGAAAGTAATTATGTGATGAATATAGCTAAAATGAGTTAAAAGGCTAATTTAAAAGTAAGTGTTATCAGAAATCACTCTTGAATTTGGGTAAGGCCAGATGACAAGAGGCGACCCTTAAATAAATTAACTTCATCAACAATTTATTTGCGATCAATAATTTGCATTAATTTGAATACGCTGCTTCTCAGGTATTTATATTTCATTTCTTTTACTAAAACAAATACTTTCAGCAGAATCACTCTCAACTCATAATCAGCGATAATAGATTTTTCGGTATGCGAGATAAAAAATATGTTTATGCGGTATCATTGGTTGTGGCATTGGGCGGCTTTCTCATGGGGTTTGATGCTTCCGTTATATCGGGAGTAAACCGATTCATAGAACTTGAATTTGATCTTTCTAAGATAGAATTAGGTTGGGCCGTTGCTTCCCTTACACTAAGCTCTACAGTTGCAATGTTCATAGCAGGTCCTTTAAGTGATAAGTTCAGCAGAAAACGCGTTTTGAGTGCTGCAGCTATTCTTTACACCATCTCAGCGATCGGTTCTGCTTTGGCTCCCTCGTTTATGTTTTTAGTGATCGCGCGAATGATCGGTGGATTGGGAGTTGGCGCCTCACTAATAGTGGCGCCCATGTATATTGCTGAAATGGCTCCGGCTAAAAACAGGGGGAGTCTGGTCTCATTGAACCAATTGAATATTGTATTGGGTATATCGGTAGCCTTTTTTACCAATTATATGATCCTGCAGCTGGGCAAGTCTGATCTATCCTGGGTGCAGACCCTGCAGATCGACGCCTACAACTGGCGATGGATGTTAGGCCTGGAAACTGTGCCTGCGGTCTTGTATTTCGTCGGACTGTTTTTTGTACCTCGAAGTCCACGTTGGCTGATCATGAAAGGAGAAGACGAAGAAGCTCAGGTAGTATTGAATAAAGTAAACAACAAAGAAAAGGCTCAGGAGGCCTTTTCCGCCGTTAAAGAAAGTTTTGAGGCTGAGAAAGATCAGAATAAACGCTCCATACTTGATCTGTTCAAACCGGCGCTCAAGCTGGTCCTTCTGGTGGGCGTAGTAATAGGGATCCTTCAACAAATAACAGGGATCAATGCGGTTTTCTTTTATGCCCCTATGATATTTGAACAATCGGGGATCGGGACCGATGCTTCTTTTGTGCAGGCTATTCTTGTTGGACTGACCAACCTGGTGTTTACAGTTCTTGCCATACTCTTTATTGACAGGGTAGGGCGTAAGCCGTTACTTATATTTGGGTTAGCGGGCATTGCTCTGTGCATGTTTATTCTTTCCTACGAGTTCGATAAAGCCACCTATACGCTTCAGCCTGAAACGGTGATCGAGCTCCCTGAAGCCATCAACCAGCAGCAGATAAGCCCAATGGTAGGGGTGACCTATGAAAGTGACCTGGCGTTTAAAGAGGCTCTTGCAAACACCTTAGGAGAAGATATGGCTCAAAGCTATGAGTCACAGCTTATCACTCAGGCAACAGATATCAATGCGACCCTTATATTGATCGGAATTATTGGGTTTGTGGCTTCTTTTGCCATATCAATTGGTCCGGTGATGTGGGTGCTGTTCTCTGAAATATTCCCTAATTACATAAGGGGATTAGCTATTTCATTTGTCGGGCTGATCAACTCAGGAGTTAGCTTTGGAGTGCAACTGGTATTCCCCTGGGAGCTGGCAAACCTTGGCAGTTCCCTTACTTTTTTGATCTACGGTGTATTTGCAGCCGCGGGATTGCTATTTGTGATCTGGATCGTACCTGAAACAAAAGGCAAATCTCTGGAGGAATTAGAGATCTATCTGGCTAAATAATTAAGTGAGTTGGTTTATGCTTCAAAAAAGGATACTTAATGAATACCCACATTTTACCCGATTAAAATAGCAGATTTTTTGTATTATCAAATCGAAGAGCGGAGTTGTAGGTGGATTTTAATTCAGCTTTTTATTTTGTTGCCATTCAATTAAATCAAATAGGAATAGTATGAATTACAATATTTCGGAAAAATATAATTGCGTCATTATCGAACTAAAAGGTAATGTTATGGGGGGACCTGATGCTGAGATTTTCCGGGATGAACTCCATAAACTTATTGAGCAAGGCAAAAAGGAAGTAGTGGTAGACCTGGGTAAAGTGAAGTTTATGAATTCTTCCGGGCTGGGGATACTCATTGGAGGCCTGACCACAATGAAAAATGCAGGCGGAGAATTGGTGATCTGCCAGGCAGATAAAAAGATCGAGAGCTTATTAATGGTAACACAGTTAATTAAGGTGTTCAATCATTTCCGGACTCTGGATCAGGCTGTGGCTCATTTCGAGAAAAAATAAATATATAAAAAAATCCTGCACTGTATGACCAATGCAGGATCCAGATTATATTGGATCAACCGTTTGGATAATTTACCAAACGGTTTTTTTATTTTTAATTAACTAGTAGCGATACTGATCAGACTTGTAGGGTCCGGTGATCGGAACACCAATATATTCAGCCTGGTCTTCAGTCAGTGTTTCCAGTTCTACACCGATCTTGGATAGATGCAGCCGGGCAACTTTTTCATCCAGTGATTTCGGTAGTACGTGAACACCTGGGGCAAACTCTTCAGGCCGATTCCAAAGTGCGATCTGAGCCAGTGTCTGGTTGGTGAAACTGTTACTCATTACGAATGATGGATGTCCGGTAGCATTACCGAGATTCATCAATCTACCTTGTGAAAGCAGAACCACTTGTTTGCCACTGTCGTTAAGTGTAAATATGTCAACCTGTGGCTTGATGTTCTCTTCTTTTGAATTCTTTTTCAGCCATGCAACATCGATCTCGTTATCAAAGTGACCAATGTTACCCACAATGGCTTTATCCTTCATTTTCTTGAAGTGTCGGTCTTTGATGATGTCCTTATTACCGGTTGCAGTAACAAAGATATCACCTTCCTCAGCGGCATCGTCCATTTTTTTGACCTCAAAGCCATCCATCGCGGCTTGCAATGCACAGATCGGGTCTATCTCGGTCACGATCACGCGGGCGCCGGCACCTTTGAGTGAGGCTGCAGTACCTTTACCTACATCACCATAACCGGCAACAACGGCTACTTTTCCGGCCATCATTACATCTGTGGCACGGCGTATAGCATCAGCTGCTGATTCCTTACAGCCGTATTTGTTGTCAAATTTTGACTTGGTTACTGAATCATTCACGTTGATGGCAGGTAGAGTGAGGGTTCCTTTTCGCTCACGCTCTACTAAACGCAGAACGCCTGTTGTAGTTTCCTCAGAAATACCATTGATACCATCCACCAATTCCGGATATCGATCAAGCACCATGTTTGTTAGGTCTCCGCCGTCATCAAGAATCATATTCAATGGCTGACCATCGGGGAAGTAGAGGGTTTGTTCGATTGCCCAGTCAAATTCTTCTTCAGTCATACCTTTCCAGGCATAAACCGGAACACCGGCTTCTGCCATTGCGGCAGCGGCATGATCCTGAGTGGAATAGATGTTACAGGATGACCATGTGACATCAGCTCCGAGCTCGATCAAAGTTTCGATCAAAACAGCCGTTTGTATGGTCATATGAAGGCAACCTGCGATACGGGCCCCTTTCAATGGTTGTTCATCTTTGTACTCCTCACGCAGTGCCATTAATCCTGGCATTTCTGCTTCAGCCAGTTCGATCTCCTGCCGACCATAATGGGCCTGAGATATGTCTTTAACTTTATATGGTAGTTTCTCTTCTTTTACTTCAGGCATGTTGTTTATGATGTTTTATGTTGTTCAATAATTTCTTTTGCATCGTTATAATCATTACCGGATAGTCCCAACTCAGATTTTATCAAGTATCCTTCAGGATCAATAAAGACCTTAAAGGGAATACCTAACGTGATAACCTCGGCTCCAACTCTGTTTTTATCCAATATATATTTAAATGTATAATCATTGTTGTTCTTGAAATTAACAACATCCTCCTCAGAATCGGAATTATTGAGATTCACTGCAAGCATGACAAAATCATCGTTATACTCTCTTTGCAGAGAATCCATAGCAGGAAAAACCTGTAAACACGGACTACACCACGTTTCCCAGAAATCGACCATGACTACTTTTCCTGCAAAATCTTTAATGGAGACTTCATTTCCTTCCAGGTCATAAAAGGTGGCATTCCAGATCACCTCATCAATATGAGTATCCTGTTGACTCAGGTCCCTGGGGTTTTTTCGTGCATCGCATGCAGATAATAGCCCTATTAAGATCAATCCAAAGATTGGTAAAATAAGTTTTTCCATACAGAATGTTGTTTGAGTAGCTTTGTTGCGATTATAACCAAATTAAGATAAGGTTTAGTTTCGTGAATTATGAACTAAAACCACAAACTGGTCGATTAGGGTAAATGAATAAAGAAGGGTCAATTTTTGATTTAATAATCATATCTTTAGTGATATGAAGTACGATTTTACAATTGTAGGGGCCGGCATTGTAGGCCTCTCGACGGCATATAAACTCTCACTCAAATATCCTGACTGCAAAATACTAGTTCTTGAAAAAGAGGACAGGGTTGCAGCTCATCAGACCGGTAAGAATTCTGGTGTCATTCATTCCGGTATCTACTATAAACCCGGAAGTTATAAGGCTAAAAATTGTGTAGATGGCCGGCATCAATTGGTAGAATTTTGCCATGCGAATGATGTAGCAATAGATATTTGCGGGAAAGTGATCGTTGCCACGGATGTGTCTGAAGTTCCTAAGTTGAAAGAGATCTACGAGAGGGGACTTCAAAATAAGATCGAAGGGATTGAATTGATAGGTGAAGATCGGCTGAATGAATTGGAACCACATGTTAATGGAGTCGCTGCGATCCATGTCCCATGTTCCGGTATCGTGGATTATGCCGGTGTTTGTAGAGTTCTTCAGAAGTTGCTTGAAGCCGGTAATGGTGAAGTAAGATTCAATCGAAAGGTTACAGGGATAGCCGAACAAGGAACGGAACTTATAGTCAGTGCTGGAGAGGAAGAGATCAGATCATCCTACCTGATAAATTGTGCGGGTTTGTACTCTGATCATGTTGCAAAAAGTGGTGGGGTAAAATCCCCGGTTAAGATCGTGCCCTTCAAAGGTGAATACTATGACCTGAAACCGGAAGCCGAATATTTGGTCAACGATCTCATCTATCCATTACCAAACCCTGAATTCCCATTTTTAGGTGTTCACTTTACAAGGATGGCTTTAGGCGGGATCGAATGCGGCCCCAACGCAGTATTCGCGTTCAAGAGAGAAGGTTATAACAAGCTCTCATTCGACCTGAGAGATACTATTGAAACGTTGAATTTCCCGGGATTCTGGAAAATGGCAAAAGAACACTGGCGAATGGGATTGGATGAGTACCGTCGTTCATTCTCAAAAAAAGCTTTTGTAAAGGGACTCCAGAAACTGATCCCTGAAGTTCGGGAGGAACACCTTAAAGTGTCCCCTTCGGGTATTCGCGCAATGGCACTTCAACGCAATGGGGAGATCCTGGATGATTTCTATTTTGAAGTAGCCGGCCGACAAATTCATGTGTTAAATGCACCGAGTCCTGCCGCAACGGCTGGATTGGCCATAGGGGATGAGATCGTTAGAAAAGTAGAAGATAATTTTGATTACGGAAACTAGAATGATCAGTCGTGACTCCCTTACCCGTAAATTATATGCGCAGGATGCTTCTTTGTATCAGGAGGTTCCCGAGGGTGTTTCCTTCCCCAAAACCATTGAGGATATCCAGGCTCTCGTTAAACAAGCCAATCAGGAAAATTTCAGTATTACTGCCAGGAGTGCAGGCACAAGTTTAGCCGGGCAAACAACCGGTGGTGGGGTCATTATGGATGTATCTCGCTATATGACGGATATTATAAAGCTGGATCCCGAATCAAATACAGCACATGTTCAATCGGGTGTGATCCGTGATACGTTGAACCGTGAAGCCGATAAACATCAACTGCTGTTTGGGCCTGATACCGCTACGACCAATCGCTGTATGATCGGTGGGATGATCGGGAATAATTCATCCGGGTCATTCTCTATCAAGTACCAAACTACGCGCGAACATACCGTTGAGATCGAGGCCATTCTTAGTGATGGGTCACTAGCTGTATTCAAGCCTCTCACTGCTGAAGAACTGGAAATCAGAAAACAGCAAAATGATCTGGAGGGCCATATATACCGGTCTATGCTAAATCTGCTTGAGCAAAACCGGGAACTTATTGAAATAAGTTATCCGCATAAGGAGATCATCCGCAGAAATACCGGGTATGCGTTGGATAAATTATTGGAGATGCAGCCTTTTGAACCCGATGGTAGAAAATTCAACCTCTGCGAGATATTGTGTGGGAGTGAGGGGACACTCGCTTTAACAGCTTCAGCAAAATTGAATCTGGTTCCAAAAGACGAGCATAAACTGGTCGTGGTACCTCAGTTCAATTCACTTGAAGATACAATGAGGGCAGCAGTTGAGATCGTGAATTTTGAGCCTGCCGCGGTAGAACTGGTCGACCATATTATCATGGATGCCACCAAGGGAAATATTGAACAGCGTAAGAATCGGTTCTTTCTGGAAGATGAACCACGCTACATTTTGATCACTCAATTTGAAGGGAATGATCCTGCTAAACTTCAGAGCAAGGCAAAGGAATTAACCAGTGTTTTACAGAAGAAAAATTTGGGTTACGCGTATCCTGTTATCACAGAATCAGACCAGATGAGGAGAGTCTGGGATCTGCGTAAAGCCGGATTAGGTCTGCTAATGGGTTTGGGAGAAGACGGTCGTTCTCCTTCTTTCTGCGAAGATACCGCGGTTCGGGTGAAAGACTTGCCTGAATATGTGAAGGAATTTCGGGCTATCCTGGATAATCATGATACAAATTGTGTGTTCTATGCCCATGCTTCTGTAGGGGAGTTACACCTGCGACCTCAAATTGATATTAATACGGAATCCGGTTTGCAAACCATGAAAGTCATGGCAGAAGAGATTGCAGATCTGGTGAAAAAATATAACGGGTCGCTATCCGGTGAACATGGTGACGGTCGGGTTCGGGCTCCCTATATTCATAAGATCTTAGGGGATGAAATGGTGCCGGTGCTGAAGCAGGTAAAAGAGATCTGGGATCCGCAGTACATTTTCAACCCCGGAAAGATCGTGGATCCCAAACCTATTGATGCTGATCTGAGGTTTTCGCCTGGTTACAAAAGGCCGGAACCTGATACGGTCTTTGCATGGCGTAAGGAAGGTGATTTTGGGAGCGCCATGGAATTGTGCAACGGAGCCGGAGTATGTCGCAAGTTGGCTGAGAGTGGTGGAACTATGTGCCCCTCATATATGGCAACAAAAGAGGAAAGAGATTCAACACGAGGCAGGGCAAATTTGTTCAGGCAAGTGTTTTCCGGAGATGACCCTCGCGGTTATGCTTCAGAAGAATTGCGACAGGCACTGGATCTTTGCCTGAGTTGTAAGGCCTGCAAAAGTGAATGTCCGGCCAACGTGGACATGGGCAAAATGAAGGCTGAGTTCATGAATGGTTGGCACAAGGAGAATGGCTCCATGCTAAAGGAAAAATTCTTCGCAAACGCCGGTAAACTATTTCCTCTTGCTTCAATTACGCCGTCACTGTCTAACTTTTTTACCGGATCCGCTCCGGGAAAATGGATCTTTGAGACGGTGTTTGGTATCGATTCCCGCAGGGATCTTCCGAAGTTTGCCCAAAAGCCTTTTCGCTCTCTATTCAAAAAGCATCAGAAAAATGGAGCTTTGAGATCTGATGAAAAAGTGGTGTTGTTTGTCGATCTGTTCACGAACTACAATGACCCAAAGATCGGAATGGATGCCGTGCTAGTACTTGAAAAAATGGGGTATGAGGTGATCATTCCAAAAGCTATGGAATCCGGCCGCCCCCAACTCTCGAAAGGGTTTCTCGAGGAGGCGAAAGCCATAGCTTTGAATGTACTGACTGAATTTGAGGAGTATGTTGACCAAGGTATACCAGTGATCGGCATTGAACCTTCAGAGATACTTACCCTTCGGGATGAATTCCTTGAGTTATGCAAGGAAGATCAGCTGCCTCTTGCAAACAAGCTTGCAGAGTTATCCTATACCTTCGAAGAGTTTATAGCAGAAAATAACCAGCGTCTTCCAAAGTCAGATAAAACCAAAAAGATCATGCTGCATGGGCATTGCCATGCCAAGGCGCTGGTTGGAAATGAGCCTACGATAGAGGCCCTGGAATCAGCCGGGTATATGGTGGAGGTCCTTGAAACAGGTTGCTGTGGAATGGCCGGAAGCTTTGGGTACGAAAAAGATCATTATGAAGTCTCACAGGATATTGGAGAGTTGGTTCTGTTTCCGGCATTACGGAATAATCAGGAAGATGAGGTTTGTGCCCCCGGATTTTCATGCCGACATCAGATCAAAGATGGGGTGGATAGGAAGGCTTTGCATCCGGTAACACTTATTCATAGAATGATTACTAAACAATCTTAAATATGAAAATCCGGTTTATCACAAAGCTGTTACTTTTGATTGTTCTAATGCATTTTATTTCATCAATGTTACTTGCTCAAACTTGGGTTCCTGAGCGTCTAAGCTCAGATAAACCTGAGGAAAAATGGCTTCAATATTTACATAACGAGGCATCGAGTCTCATGCTCCATGATAGTACCTGTAAAAGGGCAGAAGCATTTACAGGTAAGACCAATACCATTGAGGGATACAAGACGTGTATTTCTGTTTATGAGGAAGATGAAACTGGTGAAATGGATTGGGAGACTTGGAAAGTATACTTTGGGGAGCTAAAATCAGATCACTTTTATTTCAATACAGAAGTTGTTTTTGATACAAACAGATCCCCAATCCAAAAGATAGAAGCTAACGGAACTGATACTACTAAAGTTTTTGAAATGGCCACTGCGGCAAAATTGGCAATACAGGAAGTAGATGTGCCTGACTCAAAATTTGAATATGAGGTAATTGTCAATTTCTACCGACTTAATGAGTATTCTGTTTATCTTTTGCCAAAATGGAAGGAAGGCGAGCCCTACTATCTTGGAGGTGAGTTTCATTTTGTGATCGATGTGAAGGAAAAGAAGATCATAAAATGGAAAATGCTTAACAAAAGGATAGATGTATTTTATCCAGATATTCTAACTCGTACCAAGATCAGTAAAAGTATAAATTCAGTGTCTCCATATCCTACATCAACTGATATTCTTATGATGTACAGAAGGAAAACCGGCCCCGCTCATATTACAGTGGCAAAAGGATGGTACTACGGTATAACACCTGAGGTAAAAATTGGAATTTTGGGTCAAAAGGATGAACTGAATGATAAAGAGTGGTTTCAGGAATGGAATCAGTCCAATGGCTTTTAGAGCATCAGATCCAGCGACGTTGCTTGTCAGTACGATTTTATGACCGTGATTAGTTAATGTAGTAAGATAAAATTTTGTATCTCTACATTAAGTTAGATCAATTCTTAAACGTATTCTTTTCGATCAATTCACGCGCACTGTTCAAGGCAGAATCAGTGATCTGTGAACCGCTCATCAGGCTGGCGATCTCGTGAATGTGCTCTTCATCTGAAAGCGGGAGGATACGCGTAACTGTTCGCTCATCTTCTTCCACTTTGGCCACCTTATAGTGCTTATGAGCCTGACTCGCAATTTGCGGCTGGTGTGTGATCGCCACGATCTGACAGTGCTCCGATAGCTTACGCATTGAAGCCCCCACTTTTTCCGAGATCTCCCCACTGATACCTGTATCGATCTCATCGAAGATCATAACCGGCAGGCTTTGCTCTTTAGCAAGAATGGATTTCAGGGCCAGCATCACGCGACTGATCTCACCACCGGATGCAATTTTAGCAAGTGGTTTGGGTTCCTCTCCTTTATTGGTGGAGATGAACATTCTGACATCATCGCAACCCCTTTCTGTACATTCGATGGTCTTGCCTTCAATTTCGATCCATCCATTGTCTGATAACAACCAATCGACTCGTACATCCAGTTTGGAATGTGGAATTCCAACTTTACTGAGTTCTTCCTGAATCTGAACGGCCAGTTTCTCACCGATATCATTCCGTTTTTCATGAAGAGTGATAGCATGTTCTTTCAGGATATCAGATTGCTTTTGAATGGATTGTTCGATCTTTTCGATCTCAAGATCAAAGTTATCTGCCAGGGATAATTCTCTTTGTATCTCATGCAAGTATTTGATCAATTCAGGCAGGTCACGCTGATATTTTTTCTGAAGCCGGTTCAGCTCAGATTGCCGCTGTCGAAGTTCTTCCAGGCGGTTTGGGTTGAACTCAATACTGTTTCTGTATCGCTCTGCAAATGCTATGGCTTCATTGACACTTACGCGGGCTGCATTGATCTCTTCGAGGTAATTATTGAACTCGGGTTCGATCCGTGCCAGGTCTTCCAGATTCAGTTTAAGGAAATTTAGTAGCTGTATTATGTTTCCATCATCCGACTCAGCCATTTCAGAAATTGCCGCAGCTTTTTGATCCAAGACTTCGGCATTATCCAATAGGTTCATCTCAGACTCAAGTTGCTCAAGATCAATTTCGTCTAATCGGGCCTCTTGAAGTTCTTGCACCTGGAATCGATAGAGTTCTGTTTTTTCCAGCAGCTCGTTCTCCCTTTTTTTTAGTGAACGCAATTCTTTTTGGAGCTCCGTCATTTTACGGTATTCTGTTTTGTAAGCCTTCAGTACAGGCTCCACTTCCCCAAAACCATCGATCACCCCAAGGTGATTTTCTTCCTTGAGTAAAAGTTGGTGATCATGCTGTCCGTGTAAGTCCACCAAAAGATCACCCGCTGCTTTCAGTACACTGATGTTAACCGGTGTATCATTGATGAAAGCCCGGCTTCCGGTATTTCGGATCTCCCGTCTCAGGATCAAATATTCACTGAATTCGACTTCGTTATCTTTCAGTAATTCTTTCAGCTCAGCAGAATCCTCAACGCGAATGGTAGCTTCAGAAATAGCTTTGTCTGCACCTCTGCGAATAACATCTGTGTCGGCTCGTTCCCCGAGGATCATATTCAGTGCACCAATAATGATCGATTTACCCGCCCCGGTCTGACCTGTCAGAATATTCAGTCCTTCCTCGAAACCCACTTCAAGTTCATCGATCAGGGCAAAATCTTTTATGTAGAGAGATTTGATCATCAGAAATTCAAAATTTAAAATTCAAAATGAAAAATTTATTTCAGCTTCAGCTTTGTGGTTTTAACAATTGCAGATAGAATGCTGATCAATTCAAAGGAATCCATAAGGTAAGTATCAACATTGATATTTATCAGCTCACTTTCTTTTAATAGTCGAAGCCAATATCGTGTTTCACGAGCTTCATTTAAAGAGATAGATATTTTAGACAGGAAGTCTTTTTTTGATTGACCAGCAATTGCTTCTTCAACATTGGCACCAATACTAGTCCCAGCACGCAAAAGTTGTTTTGAAATGACATATTCTCTTTCATCCTGCAATAATTTATATAATGATATAATAGTCAGTGCAAACTCGAAACTTTTTATTTGAACAACGTTTTCTTTCATGAAGCTCCATTTTTAATTTTGAATTTTTCACTTTGAATTATACAGTTAGAGCAATTAGAATTGAATTCCTTACAAAATTTATATGGGTCTAAAAAGAATGCACAATCTCCGTACCTTTAGGCTATGAAAAAGAAAGCCGGAAAAGACCGACAGTCAACGATCTACGAACATACCGTACCCGAAGGGCAAAATTCGGATATAAGATTGGATGTTTACATCACTTCATTTGTGGAGAATGCCTCCCGATCTAAGGTGCAAAAAGCCATCAAGGATGGATATGTGACTGTGAATGGGAAAAAGGAAAAAGCATCCTATATCATGCAGCCTGAGGATGAGATCTACATTGAACTCCCACAACCACCGCCACCTGAAGCTAAACCCGAAAAACTGGACCTGAATATCATATATGAGGATGATGATATCATAATGGTCAATAAAGAAGCCGGCATGGTGGTTCACCCTGCATATGGAAACTGGAGTGGCACCATGGTCAATGGGTTGATGTACCATGTGGATGAACTGGCCGGAGAGGATGAAGACGAAAACCTGCGTCCGGGAATCGTACATCGCCTGGATAAGGATACAAGTGGTTTGCTCGTGGTTGCTAAAAATGATGAGACCCTGGCAAAATTGAGTGCTTTGTTTCAGGAAAAAGATGTTGAAAGAACTTACTGGGCCATTGTATGGGGAACTCCCGATGCCGAAGGCACAATTGAAGGCGATATCGGTCGGTCTAAACGGGACCGGAAACTGATGACCGTGAAACCGGCCGGCCAAGGGAAATCAGCGGTTACGCATTATAAGGTTCTGGAATATTTTGATTATTTAAGTCTGGTGGAAGTTAAGCTGGAAACCGGAAGAACCCATCAGATCCGCGTTCATTTTGCACATATTGGTCACCACGTGTTTGGGGACCCAACCTATGGCGGAACCTCCGTACGCTATGGCCCGAACACCGGTTCCAGAAAATCTATGTTCCATAATTTGATCACAGGATTGGACCGGCAGGCTCTGCATGCCAAAACCCTGGGGTTTGAACATCCTACAACCGGCGAGATAGTTCGATTTGATTCTGAGCTGCCGGATGATTTCCAGCATGTACTTACCATGTTAAGAGAGAACTGTAAAGCCGAATACTAAAATTGCTATTCATCAAGTCACTTTTGTAAATCAACAATAATGGTATATTAAGTATATGGGATTACTGATTTTTTATTTGATTCTGGCTATTGGCGTATCATTTCTATGTTCAATTCTGGAAGCTGTTTTGTTGTCAATTTCTCCTTCCTTCGTAGCGGTCAAGGAAAAAAATGACCCGCAAACAGGCCAATTGTTGAAGGAACTGAAAAAAGATATAGACCGTCCGCTTTCTGCTATATTGAGTTTGAATACCATTGCCCATACAGTTGGCGCTGCCGGGGTGGGTGCCCAGGCTCAGGTTGTGTTCGGTAATGCGTATGTTAGCCTGACTTCTGCAATACTAACGCTTGCCATTTTGGTGCTTTCCGAGATCATTCCAAAAACATTGGGAGCTACCTATTGGAAACAACTATCAGGATTCGCAGCAAGAACTACCCGGTTACTTATTTTTGTTACATATCCGCTTGTAGTGCTCTCTCAGTGGATCACAAAATGGTTGTCAAGTGAGGAAAAGCAACCATCGGTAAGTCGGGAGGAATTCAGTGCTATGGCTGAACTTGGCTTTGAGGAAGGGGTATTTGAGGAAGGGGAATCCAATATTTTCAAAAACCTGATCAGGTTTAGGTCTCTCAGAGTTAAAGATATCATGACTCCAAGAATTGTGGTTGTGAAATTCCAGGAAGATCAGACTATTAAGGAGATCCTTCAGCATAAAGAAGAGCTAAGAGTATCCCGAATGCCGGTATTTGATGAGAACGAAGAGGACATTACGGGCTATATTTTAAAAAATGACCTGTACTTTAACCTTTCGGAAGGGAATGGTGAGAAACAGCTCAAAGATATCAAACGGGAAGTGCTGATCTTACCGGAGACCATATCACTGAAAACCCTGTTTGAACGCCTCCTGGAAAAGCAGGAACACATAGCCGTTGTGGTCGACGAATACGGTGGCTTTGCCGGAGTGGTGACCATGGAAGATGTGGTAGAGACTCTGCTTGGTATGGAGATCGTGGATGAAATAGATGCGATCGAGGATATGCAGAAGCTGGCTCGCCAAAAATGGAGAGAGCGAGCTAAACGACTGGGCATTGTGATTCCCGATAAACTGAAGGAAGTGAATACTTCCGAGCAAAAAGAATCAGCTGAATAAAGCCCGGTGAATTTTTTGTGCGGTTGGCAGTAATTCCTTGTCATTGATCACCAAATTGAAGATCCTTTTTTCTTTAGTATAAGAGATCATATCTATCTTCAGGTTTGATAGTGGTTCCAACAAGAGGTTCCGGAAATCATCTGCCGTTTGCACTGAGCAACCTATCAAGGTGAGAAGTCCTTTATCCCGTTCTATTGATACCGAACCGATCTCAATAAATTCCTGTGAAAGCTGATCCAGGATATCAGTATCAGAAATGGCTATGGTGACGGAGGCTTCAGTGGTGTTAACGGCATCTACAGGTAACCGGTAGGACTCAAGAACACTGAACACTTTTGGCAGAAAAGAAAAGCCCATTAATGTCTCATAAGCACTAACCGTTAAAAGCGACATGTTTTGTTTGAAAGATAAGGCTAACACAGGCAAGTCATGATCTGCTTCCCTTACGATTTTGGTCCCGGGATCTTTGGGTCTGAACATGTTCTTGACATAAACCGGAATGTTTCTTTCCTGAGCTGGTTTAAGGGTGGATGGATGCAATACTTTTGCACCAAAATAGGCCATTTCAGTGGCGTCAAAGTAGCTGATCTCAGCCAAAGGTTTGGCCTCGGGAATGAAACGGGGGTCGCCGGTGTAAACACCACTGACATCCGTCCAGATCTCAATGGTCTCGGCTCCAACAGCACCGCCGATCAAACTAGCTGAATAATCGGAGCCCTCGAAGCCAAGGGTTGTGATCGTTTTATCAGGAGCCTCACCATAAAATCCTCCAATGATAGGAGTGAACCCGTTTTCAAGCACAGTTTCCAGAGACCCACAATGCTGATTGATCAACATTTTATTGGGATTCGCCTTGCCGTACTCATTATCAGTTTTGATGAGCCTGCGGGCTTCAATATGCTGGGTCATCATATCCATTGCAAGTCCGCATTGAGCCAACAGGTAGGATGATATCTGTTCGCCCATGGCTGAGATCGCATCATTCATCTGGGGAGACAGTTTTCCCTGCCTGGATGTATAAGTCAGCAGCTTGTTGAGCTTGCCGATCTTGGCATCCATATTTTTAAAACAGCTTTCTTTGATCAATCCATTCTTGGCATGGGGATTTTCCTTCAGAAAATTCTCAACGATCTCCTGATGACGCTTCTTGATGGATTCCGAAATTTCAAAGGCTCCAACAAGATCGTCTGAAGCGGCAAGTTGTGCGGCTTTGACCAGCTGACGTGTGGTTCTTGCCGTGGCTGAAACAACTACAACCGGCCATTCATATTCCTTAATGATCTCCAAAACCTTTTTCCATGTTTGATGATCGGCCATGGAAGTACCGCCAAATTTCAGAACGTTGATCCGCATAGAATAAATTGCTTAAAAATTGCAGTGGAAAATAAGGGGATTATTGTCCTATTCCATGCAAAATCCGGAAATATGTTCCGGGTCTTTTATCCACGAGAATTGTTCCCGTGATCGATGCCTTTGTTCATTTGGGTCGTCAATAAGAACCAAAAGCCCAAGCTGCGAACATAAAGATGAGCAAAGGTATATTTATAATTTCTGCGACCATCCGCATCATTCGCTTTATCCGCGTTCCGTTTCGTGACTCACCAAAAGAAACGGTATCTTTCAAAGATGAATAATGAACCATTACAAATTGCTGTTATCGGCGGAGGTGCCGCTGGGTTTTTTGCAGCTATATCAGCCAAAACACATCATCCTGATACAAAAGTCACGATCTATGAGAAATCGGATAAACTACTTTCCAAAGTTCGAATATCCGGAGGTGGCCGGTGTAATGTTACTCACCATTGTTTCGATATTCGCGAGCTGGTAAAGAACTATCCAAGAGGTGAGCGACCGCTTAAAAAAGCCTTTGGGATCTTTTCACCCACCGACACCATAAAGTGGTTTGAAAAGCGCGGGGTAGAACTGAAGACGGAATCTGATGGAAGGATGTTCCCCGTAACGGATGATTCTTCAACTATCATAAACTGCCTGATGAATGAAACCCGAAAGCTTGGGATAGGGATAAAGACAAGATCCAACATCAAAAAACTGAAGAAAACTGAACACGGGTATGAACTCGGTTTTCATCGGGGCGGTCGCGTTGAAGCCAATAAGGTGATCGTGGCGACGGGTGGTAGCCCGCGTTCTTCCGGGTTTGACTGGCTTAGAAATCTGGATCACCATATTGAGGAGCCGGTTCCCTCTCTTTTCACCTTTAACATGCCGGATGAACCGATCAGGGAACTGATGGGTGTTGTGGCCGATCCGGTTTCGGTGAAGATCATTGGATCGAAACTTCAGAGCAGTGGACCGTTACTTATCACGCATTGGGGTATGAGCGGTCCGGCGATCTTGAAACTTTCAGCTTTCGGTGCGAGGGAACTAAGTGAAAAAGATTATCAATTCACGGTTTTAGTGAACTGGACCGGTGAAAGTACAGAACAGGAAGTCAGGTCAACCCTGAAAACGGTAGTGGATGATCATGGTTTAAAAAAGGTCTCTAATGTAAATCCATTCCAACTTCCCGGACGTTTGTGGGAGTTCCTGATCGGAAAGCAAGAGTTCGGAGAAAAGATGATATGGCAAAATATGGGAAAGAAGAATATAAACCGGTTGGTTCACCTTCTTACAAACGATGAATATCAGGTTCAGGGTAAAACTACATTCAAAGAAGAGTTTGTAACCTGTGGTGGGGTCAGTCTTCATGATGTGGATATGAAAACCATGCAAAGCCGTCATTCCCCAAACTTATATTTTGCCGGTGAAGTGCTGGATATAGATGGGGTGACCGGTGGATTTAACTTTCAGGCAGCCTGGACGACGGGGTATATTGCAGGGATGCTGAAGTAATTCTTAATTCTGAATTACTCTATCTCGTCCGAATACACAGAGGGATTTGCCTCTCTTAAATTATAAGCACTTCGCATAACCTCTCCATAGGCCCCGGCGCTTCGAATGGCGATAAGATCTCCGCGTTCAACTGCAGAAATGGAGATATCTGTCCTGAAGGTATCTGAACTTTCACAGATAGGTCCTACCACATCGTAATTTTTATTGCGCTTGTTGCTGGTCAGAACATCGATCCTATGAGCCGCTTGATATAAAGCCGGACGAATGAGTTCGGTCATGCCGGCATCAACAATGGCAAAGTTTTTGGTTTCGCCATATTTGGTGTAAAGAACCCTAGTTATCAGGCTTCCACACTGACCAACTACAGACCGGCCAAGTTCAAAATGCAGTTGTTGATGATCTTTCAGTTTTATTCTGTCTTCAAACAATCCGAAAAAACGTTCAAAATCAGGAATGGCATTATCGTTTGGATGGGCGTAATTGATTCCAAATCCTCCCCCAACATTGATCACAGAAAGCTCAAAACCCCGGTTCTCAATATGATCATTTAACATATTAGCCCGGGCACAAAGTTCTTCGAAGGGAGTGAAATTTTCGATCTGTGATCCGATATGAAAATGAATTCCGATAAGCTTTAAGTTTTTAAGAGCAGGAAGTTGATCAAGTACGTCATCCAGGTCTGAAGCGTTTATTCCGAATTTATTTTCTTTTAGTCCGGTGGTGATATAACGATGGGTATCGGCTTCTACATTCGGGTTGAGCCGAAGGGCTATTCGAGCGGTTTTACCCATCTTTCCGGCAAGCTCGTCAATTACTTCAAGTTCCTGCTTAGATTCACAGTTAAAACAAAAGATATCGTGTTTCAGCCCAAGCCTGATCTCTTCATCACTTTTTCCCACACCTGCAAAGGCGATTTCATCGGCTGAGAATCCACTATCTATAGCTCTTTGAACTTCACCGCCACTTACGCAATCTGCGCCAAAACCTGCTTCTTTGATCAATTTGAGGATCTTGAGTTGGTTGTTGGCTTTGAGTGCAAAATGAATATGGTATCCTTTGGACAGGCCGTGTTGTTTGATCTGATCCAAAGTAGTGTTCAAAACATCGAGATCGTAATAATAGAAAGGCGTTTTTTGGGTTCTAAAAAAGTCAGTGACTTCCGAAGGGAACATTAAAGATCGGTTTAAAAGTGATTGAGTGAGTTATTGAAGAACAAAGATAAGTAAATTTACAGCAGGGTTTGATAGGTATTATAGATCAAAACAATCAAAACACTGATCTTGCCGGGTAAAAATTTTGTGTTTGACCAATCAGAAAAAAGCCGGTATAATTGTTGGTGATTTAAAAAAATCAGCCTAATCTCAATGTAATTGGGAGCGGAAGACCCGGAAGTGGGGCGAATTTCTTACAAGAAAAGAGCATCTATCAGCTCGAGCCCGTCAGCTAACTTCGCAGGCATTGATAGGAGATTGAACATGCCCTGCCTGTGTGATCGGTCTTCACATCTTTAATTTTAGTATTCCGATAAAAGCACATGAGTATAGATCAGAAAGATTACTTGCTTTCTGCAAGCAACTATGAAATTCCGAATGCTATTGATGAGTGCAGCGGTATTCAAGTTGGGGAGCACCTGATACGGTCCGTTTTGTTAACCACCGATCTTGCGTTCATCAACAGCTTGCAAGCCGATTCTGTGATGGCGGTACACCCGTTTGATAAATCATCACATATGGATGAGGTGATCATTGATTTTAGTGTCAATCCCGTATTTTGCGACATAGGTGGTGGTTTACTACATGAACATGAGGCTACGGAAGCAGCAAAGAGGTCGCTGGACGTTGGAGCGTCAGCAGTGGTGATCTCAAAGCCGACCCCGGCTGAGGTCATCCGAAATATAAGGTCAGAGATCGATGGATCGTTGATCTATACCGTGATGTTCGAAGCAGAACCGGTCAAAGACCTGGCTGAGGCAGGGGTAGACATCTTTAATGTGGCAACCGGGGAATTTACTGCAGAATCTGTAAGTCTTATACGTAACTTACTTCCGGAAATACCTATCATGGCGAGTGGTGGACCGCATAACTCAACGATCCGGGAAACCATTCGTGCAGGAACAGATGCCATTGTCTTCAACCCACCTACCGCAACGGAAATGATGCGGGCCGTGTTTGAAGGGTTTAGAAATAATAACCGGTGATCTTTATCGTCAATTTTCAATTTGACGATACCTGAAAGCAATTTACAGCCTGATACCATATGGATGAAATACTGAACCTGTCACTGCCATTTTCAAACCCTGTTCTGATCTTTGCATTGGTAATGGTGGTCATACTTATCGCTCCCATTCTTTCCAGAAAGATCAAGATACCTGGAATCGTGGGGATCATACTTTCGGGGATGCTGATTGGCCCAAGTGTATTACACCTGCTGGAGCGTGACAGCACCATAGAGCTGCTTGGAACGGTGGGATTGTTATATCTGATGTTCACAGCGGGTTTGTCCATTGACCTGAATCGCTTTGAGAAACTGAGAAATCAGAGTATTGGCTTTGGGTTGATCTCATATTTGTTTCCGGCTGTAGGAGCATATTTTGTTGGTATTCACTGGCTGAATTATTCTCCTGAAAGCTCTCTGTTACTTGGAGCAATAGTTGGCTCACACACACTTCTTGCATACCCGATCATTGAAAGACTGGGGATCACTAAAAATACTGCGGTAACCATGTCGATGGGAGGGACGCTGGTCACTGACACTCTTTCTTTGGGTATTCTGGCCATCATAGCCGGAACGGTAGGTGATGAGCTGGGGCCGGGATATTGGACGGTCTTTGCCACTTCCATTGCTGTGTTTTTGGCAGCGGCTATTCTGACCCTGCCACGCGTTGGAAGATGGTTTTTCCGGACAATGAAGCACGAGACTGATGTAGATTTCGTTTTCCTGATGGCGGTACTTTTTGCCACGGCTTTTATCGCTGAGATGGCAGGATTGGCGTCTATCATTGGAGCCTTTATTGCAGGTTTATTGTTGAATCGATTGGTGCCGGGCAACGGTACATTGATGAGCCGTATTCAATTTGTGGGTAATGCGTTGTTCATCCCATTCTTTTTGATCTCAGTCGGGATGTTGGTGGATGTGCAGGTTCTTGGCAATCTTGATGTATGGATATTTGCTCTGATCTTTACAATGCTTGTATTTGTTGGGAAAGCGCTGGCCTCCGGTGTTGTACGGCTGATCAAAGGGTTTTCCAATGCCGAGGGATTCGTGATCTTCGGGTTGACCACACCTCAATCTGCCGCGACCCTTGCTGTCACCTTGCTCGGTTTTGATCTTGGGTTCTTTGATCAGACAGCTGTAAATGCAGTGGTCATCATGATCCTGTTTACTTGTTTGGTTGGTCCCTGGCTGGTTGAAAAGTTTGGCCGTGATGTGGTGCTTCAGGAAGAGAAGAAGCCTTATGAGCCGTCCCAGACACCACAAAGGATCATTGTTCCTCTTGCAAACCCTGAAACATCGGATGCGCTAATGGATATTGCCTTTATGATCCGTGACGAAAAATCGGATGAACCCATTTTTCCATTGACGGTAGCCCGTGATGGCAAGGATGTGGACACTCAGGTAGCAAGGGGTGAAAAGATGTTGAGTCATGCTGTGGTTCATGCAGCAGCAGCAGAGGTTCCAGTCAATCCTGTGACTTCTATTGACCTGAACATCGCGAATGGAATTGCCAGATCAGTTAATGAAAAACTGGCTTCAGTAGTTGTGATCGGATGGAACGGGGCAACCTCTGCTACGCAACGCATTTTTGGAAGTATCCTGGATCAATTGCTGCAAAAGATCGATGAAATGGTAATGGTCTCCAAGATCCATAAACCGATCAATACCGTTCAAAGGGTTGTGATCGCGGTTCCTCCATACGCATCGCTCGAACCCGGTTTTTCAGGAGCTATTAGGTCCTTGAAACTAATGGTTGATCAGATCGGAGGTACCTTGACGATACTGGCACCAAAAGAACGAATGAAGAATGTGGAGAAAAGAATTAAGAAGGTGAAGCCGGATATAGAGACGAACTTTATTTCAATGGATGGTTGGGGAGACCTGCCGGCATGGATGGACAAGCATATATTAAAAGATGATCTGTTTGTGTTACTGAGTGCCCGCGAAGGCTCCCTTTCATGGCGACCTGCGTTGGACCGGCTTCCGAGGGTGATATCCCAAAGGTATCCTGATCTAGGGTTCATCACGGTATATCCATCAGAAGTGGAGCAGGATGGTAAGAATAGGGATCAGGAATCAGGAGTGAAGTTACTGAAATCCACTGATATAGTGATCTCTGAAACAGGGGAAAGCCTGGAGCATAAGTTTGTACGGATGCTGAGTGCCAATAAAAACATTGATGAAAAAGATGTTGAAAGACTGATACATCGGCTTTTAACCAATTCATCTGATTATTCCCCTGAAATGATGGCAGGGGTGGTTCTGTATGATGCCCACACATCCTTGATTCAGGAACAGCTATTATTGGTTGGGATTGTTAAAGAAGGCATTCAGATCCCCAAAACAGCCCATAAGGCCCGGGTCGTTCTAATGTTGCTAAGTCCTAAACAATTGCCGGTCAAAGACCATTTAAGAGGGGTGAATCGGGCTGCCCGTTTGATCAGGCCGGGCGAAAATGTAGAGAAATTAATTTCAGCACAAAGTCCTGAAGAGGTTTACAGTATTTTGTTGAAGCAGTAAGGTCAGGAAATTAACAATTAAGCATCTTGTAGCTTTTCCTGAGTGGTTTTTTCTGGTTTTCTTTGAATTTCAACTTCAGGCTTGGTCATGGAGATGAGAACATTTCCCGGTTGTGGAACCGGAGGGTTATCTGTTGTGAATGGTTCTATGGATTTATCATTTGAAACCAGGAATAACGGAATAGCTTCATTACCATGTGTTTCTTTAAAATTCTGAAAGGTAAATGCTTCAGTGAGCTGAGTAGATTTTATAACTTTACCATCCTTGTATTGTTGGGTGAGAGTATCAAAATTTGCATTTTTTTGGAATAGAATCCGCCCGGTTTGTATGATCCCGTCTTCATTGTCATCCGTTTTCTTTTTCATGCTTGGTGAAAGTTGATACACCCTGGAGCGGCCAAATAGTTCAGAGAACCGAATTGCAGTAAGAGCGTTAACCTCGTCATTTGGAGTCACCGATATAAGTTTTCCAATACCATCCAGGTTCAGGTGATCAAGAGCATATTCAGATAGAACATTCCCATAATAGGTATCAAGGTTATGAGATTTGGCATTACTTATATTTTGCCAGTTTGAGTCGGCGATCATCACCTTAACATCGTGTTTTTTTAATTCGGTGGCTAACTCGATAGCCCAATCATGAGCCCCAATTATTAGAAATCCCCTTGGAATGGGTTTAGCAACTCCAAGTTTTCTGGCTACCCAGGGAGCCGTCAATCCGTATATGGCTACGGTACTAATTATCGTAATGAACACAATAGAAATGAGTTGCGTCGCCTCAGGGAAACCATTTTGCATCAGTGAAATTGCAAAGATGGATGATATGGAAGCCGCAACCACTCCTCTTGGGGCCATCCAACAAAGAAATAGTTTTTCCTTCCAGCTCAGCGGTGAAAAAATAGTAGAAAGATAAACGGCAGCGGGTCTTATAAAAAAGATCAGAATGGCAAGAAATGCCACCATGTTCATATTCAGATTACCCAGAAGGTTTGACAGTTCAATTCTTGCTGCTAGTAATATGAAAAGTGCTGACAACAGTAAAAGCCTGATGTTTTCCTTGAACTCAATGATGTGATGAATGCGTGCCGATTTCTGGTTGGCTAACACAACTCCCATCAAAGTGGTAGCCCAAAGACCCGATTCATGCTGGAAAATATCAGAGATCGTAAAGATGAGAACGACGATCATCAGGCTCACAGGGTTTTGAAGAAAATCAGGTAAAAGGTGTTTTTTAAGCAAACCATATAAGACACCGGCACCGGCCAAACCCAGAACTGAGCCAAATAGTATGGTCTTGAAAATACTCATAAATGCGAGGCTGGTTGCTTCAGAAAAACCGCTGGTAAGGATCACTTCATATACCAGAACGGCGATCATAGCGCCAATAGGGTCGATCACTATGCCTTCCCATTTTAAAATGGAACCAACCTGACCTGAGGGCCTAACCTGCCTCAACAAGGGAACAATAACGGTAGGGCCGGTCACTATTAAAATGGCACCCAATAAAACAGCCAGTTCCCATCCAAAGCCAAACATGACATAGGCTGTCAATGAGGTCAAAACCCAGGTGAGTAATGCTCCTATACTAACCAGGTTCCCTATAGCACCACCTACATTCTTTAATTCAGAAAATTTTAGACTTAACCCCCCCTCAAATAAAATGATAGCTACAGAAACATTGATAAAAGGGGTTAATAGGTCTCCCATTAACTCATCAGGTTTAACCAGACCAAGTATGGGGCCGGCAAGAAGGCCGGAAAGTAGCAAAAGAAGAATTGCAGGGAGCTTAAACTTCCATCCAACCCACTGTGCTCCAACACCGAAAAAAATAACACTCGTTATTCCAATTAAAATACTTTCTGTCATAGGGAGAATTCACGCGGGTGACGTAAATCGACTAAATGTTTGTAGGTAAATGTTAAGCTCTTGAAGATAAACAAATTATAACAGAAGACATTAGTAGATTATCAATAACACTGATAACGAATATTGAAGGTAGTTTTGACCAGAAGTTTATGGTTTTTAACTCTCGTTATGTTATTATTGGTTTAAAAGAGGATGTAAAGCAGTGGACAAAAGTGCATTTAAAATATTGATCAAAGAGTTGATGTGGCTGATCGCTATTATCGGCATTTCTGCACTTGTTGAATTTGCTATAATTGAGGCTTTCGATCTTCATGCAGTTTTAAGTATAAAGCTACAAGGGTTGATCGGGTTAATAATTATTGGTTACGGTATCAGAATGGTTGCCAGATTATGGAAAACTTTTAATTCCTCAGAAGATGTTGATTCTGAAGAATCCGAATCATTTGACTGAATTTATAGTTGGCACTTTATATTGTCCAATACCCAATCTTCAAAATTTATAATACTCAGATTCTATTCAACTAATATATGAAGCATAAAAAATTAGCGAAAGAATTAGGTCTTTCGGATGTGTATGCGATCGCAACCGGGGCTATGTTCAGTTCCGGATTTTTCCTTTTACCCGGTTTAGCTGCAGCTGAAACCGGTCCCTCAGTGGTTTTGGCTTATCTGGTTTCCGGTATCATTGTGTTACCTACCATGTTCAGTGTAGCTGAGCTTGCTACAGCCTTACCTCGTTCCGGAGGTACTTACTACATCATCGATCGAAGTTTAGGTCCTATGCTGGGAACCATTGGTGGATTTGGGTCATGGCTGGCGTTGGTACTGAAAAGTGCATTTGCTCTTATCGGTATGGGGGCCTATATCGCCATATTTTATGATGTCAATATATTATTTGTAGCAGTTTTCCTGACCATTGTGTTTGGAATACTGAATATAGTTGGGGCCAAGGAGACAACCTGGCTTCAAAAGATATTAGTGGCAGCACTCGTCACCATCATGTTTTTCTATATTATCCAGGGGGTCTTCGAGATATTCTCAATGGATATTGGTGTGATCACTGAGAGTCAGTTTAAGCCGTTCTTTACAGAAGGGGTATTTGGTTTTTTCGCCACGGTAGGGATGGTTTTTGTTTCATATGCCGGTTTGACTAAAGTTGCGAGTATTGCAGAGGAGGTGAAAAATCCGGATCGTAATATTCCCCTGGGTATGTTCTTGGCAATTGGTACAGCTGTGACAGTGTATGTTGTTGGGGTTTATATTATGGTGGCTTTACTAGAGCCAAATGCGTTTCGGGAAGATCTGACTCCGGTTGCCACAGCTGGAGAGGTATTCCTTGATTGGTTACCGGAACCGGGTGGTTTGATCTTAGTTGTGGTAGCAGCTGTAGCTGCGTTTGCTTCCACAGGGAATGCAGGTATTATGTCAGCTTCAAGATATCCAATGGCCATGGCACGGGATAAACTGATCAATAAGAACTTTGCCAATATCAGTAAGCTTGGAACTCCGCACTGGTCGGTAATTGGAACCGTAGCACTTATGTTATTCTTCCTGCTTGCTTTTAATGTTTCTGAAGTGGCCAAGCTCGCGAGTGCTTTTCAGTTATTATTATTTGGTTTGTTGAACCTGGCAGTCATAGTTATGCGGGAAAGTCGTATTCAGGAATATGATCCCGGCTTTAAGTCTCCGTGGTATCCCTGGGTACAGATCGCCGGTATAATATTATCGATCATCCTGATCTTTGAGATGGGAATTCTTTCAATACTTTTTACAGTGGCCGTGACGGCAGCATCCATCATCTGGTACAAATATTACGCTCAGGATAAGGTTGAACGTCAGGGAGCCATCTTTCATGTTCATGCCCGGTTAGGTGAAAATAAAGATCAGGGTTTAGAGAGTGAGATGCGTGGTATTCTGCGTGAAAAAGGCCTCCGACAGGAAGATCCTTATGAAGAATTGGTTTCCAGGGCCGATGTATTGGACTTTTCACCCGATACGGAATATGAAGAGATCTTCAGCAAGGCTGCTGACAGTTTAGCTGAAAAACTTAATATCACTGTAGAAGAACTGAGAGACCTGTTTCTGAACTCAGCAGATAATTCGGCTATCCAGATTGCCGAAGGTGTTGCGCTTAACCATGCCAGGTTGAAGAAGGATGTATCACCGGAGTTGGTCCTTGTGCGTATTCGTGAGGGATACAGCAAGAAGAAACTTGATGAGGATGGCGAAGAGGATAATAAACTGCACAGTATTATATTTTTCATTAGTTCAGAAGCTAAAACAGGCCAGCACTTAAGGATTCTGGCACACATTGCAGAAATGGTTGGCTCCAAGAATTTCCTTCAACGTTGGTGCAGTGCTGAGAATGATGAAGAGCTCAGAGAAATACTCCTTCGTGATGAACGCTTTATCAAGGTCACACTCAACCCTGATGATAACACCCAGCAGTATATCGGTAAAATGATCAAGGAGATCTCATTCCCGGGTCAAAGTCTGATCACTATTATCCGTAGGGGGGGCGACATCAAGATCCCTCATGGTATTACAGTACTTCAGGAAGGGGATGAGCTTTCAATAATTGGTGAAGTTGAAGATATCGATGAGCTTAAGAAGATGCTGGAGAAGTAAGGTCAAGATCAGAAGAAGGATTGATGTGATAAGAAAGATCAATCCTTCAGCTAAGTGTTTTTATTATCTATATACACAATTAACTATCGCTCCGACGCAGAGCGTCTGAGCGAGCGGTGAAGTATCCATTAAACTAAGACCTATCTTGCTCCTGACGCTCTGCGCCGGAGCGTAGGGATAGTCGATCAGCTCAACTCAGTTTTGTAAGGATCTCATCAAAGGAAAGTGAATCTTCCTCGCTTTCTTTCATATTGCGGAGCGTGAATTTACCTTCAGCCAACTCATTATCACCAATGATAATGGTATATCGGGCATTTTCACGATTGGCATCCTTCATCTGTGCTTTCATGGAGCGACTCATGTAATCCATTGTGGCTGAAATGCCGGCTTCTCGCAGTTTGGGTAAGTGACTAATGGCAAAAGATCTGGCAGCATCTCCAAGAGTAACAAAATAGACGTCCACTGATTTTTCCTCTGCAAGTTCAATATTCAGCTCTTCGCAGGCGATCAGTAGTCTCTCCATACCGGCTGCAAAACCAACAGCAGGTGAAGGTTGTCCACCGATCTCTTCAACTAGCAGATCATAGCGGCCTCCACCGGCAAGGGCATCCTGTGAGCCGAGATCAGGTGAGGTTAGCTCAAAAGCTGTACGTGTATAGTAATCCATCCCTCGCACCAGGTAAGGATCGATGGTGTAGCTGATCCCAAGATCATCGAGATACTTGGTTACCTTATCAAAATGGGCGGCCGTTTCCTCGTTCAGATAATCCTGTATGACCGGGGCATTTTTTATGAATTCCTGATCTTCCGGTTCTTTCGAGTCGAGGATGCGCATTGGGTTCTTTTCGAACCGGTTTTGGGATACCTCACTCAATTTGGAAAGGTTCGGCTTCAGATATTCACGGAGGGCATCTTTATAAGCTTCACGGCTTTCCGGGTCACCGACTGAGTTCAATTTCAGTTCAAAATTTTTGATCCCGATCCGTTCGTAGATCCTCATCATAAAAGCAATGGTTTCCACATCTGCAACCGGGTCATCACTCCCGATCACTTCCACTCCAAATTGATGGAACTGACGCTGGCGTCCTTTC
Organism: Gracilimonas sp. B-17; assembly: GCF_056857935.1. Lineage (NCBI taxonomy): Bacteria > Pseudomonadati > Balneolota > Balneolia > Balneolales > Balneolaceae > Gracilimonas > Gracilimonas sp. B-17. The sequence goes on along the minus strand of NZ_JBSXOA010000009.1, from coordinate 83,303 downwards.
TGTGGCTTTTCAGCTCGGAACATAGGTCCGATGTAGTAAAGTTTTTGTGAACCACCCCGCTGATCCAGGTGATGTTCAACGTAGGAACGCACAACCGGAGCTGTTAGCTCAGGCCGTAATACATAATGGCTGTCCCCTTTCTCAAAGGCGAAGATCTCCTTGGATACAATATCGGTCAGTTGACCAATACCCCGAACGATCAGCTCCGTTTGCTCCATGATGGGTGTGCGAATTTCCTCGAAGTTGAACCTGGCGGCTTCCTCATGGATGATATTTTCCAATGCCCTCCATTTTGGGGATTCATCAGGAAGTATATCTACCATTCCAACGTGTGAGGTGTACTTGGGTTTTGCCATTATATAAATTTGTTTGAAGTCAATTATCTACAGCCCCAAAGATAAGGGGAGTGGGGGAGAATGTCTCAGAGGAATTTTGATCTGAGATCTTTCCAGATAGAGTTGACCTCTTCTGAAATATTTAAGCTTAAAACTCCAAAGCTATAGATAAGGGTAATAGCTACAGACCTGATGAGAATATCAAGATAGGTGTTATCAAAGTATCCTGTTTGAAGGCTGCCAAAAAGGACTATAGAACTGAAGCCTATCAAAACCAGGATCTTGGATGAAAAGGGCTGCATTTTAAACTTGATCCAAACGTAGATGCCCTTGATAAGGTTGTAAAGGAATAAAGAAGTAGCTGTGGCGATGGCTGCTCCTGTTATGTCAAGGATCGGGATGAGCCAGTAATTAAGACTAATTGAAAATATGATCAGTATGATCATGGAAATCAGATCGAATCGGTAGTATTTAGAATTTAGGATGATGGCCCCGTTCACACCTGCCATCATATCTATCAATTTTGATATTCCAATGATGATGATGACCGATGAGGCTGAAGCATAGGCATCAGGCAGAATATCATTCAGATTGTGAAGATTAGCTACCACGCCTATGAAGATCAGTAACCCGGGCACCATTTGGTTTATGGATGAACTTTTGTAGATGCGTTCGATCTCATCATAATTGTTGTCTTTCAGATGCTTGGCTACTACAGAAGGTGCTATCTTGCCTAGAGATCTCTGAGGAACTATGATCACACTGCCAATATAAAATGCGATAGCGTAAACTCCGGTCTCCGTCAGGCCGGCCAGTGAACCCAACATGATGATATCGATATTATTCACGATAAGAGTGGTCATTCCTCCTAAAACTGCAAATAATCCATAGTTGGCCATTCTTTTTACAAGAGTTGTTTTTAGATAGGCAAAGTTCGGTTTTAGGAACAATTCTCCTTTAAAAAAAAGGAAAAGTAGGAGAAGGAGTGGCTGAATGATGTATGAACAGGCAAAGGCTACCATGAACTGTTCAAAATTGATCCACTCATACCAGAAAAGCACAAGAAGTAAAATAGTAATCACCCTAAGGATGACCTCACTTATGATCGATCCGGGTACAGAATGTAAACGAGCCCTTACATAACTGTTGATCACTTCAAAGTAGAGTAGGCCAAATACAATGGGAATGAGCAATAAGTAGTAATCCCCGAAGTAGGTTGACGTATCGTAGTAAGATATCAGTAGGTCATCGAAGAGGAATATGACCCCTAAAAATAAAATAAAACCTGTAATGGGAACCACTAATACTAAGAACAGGAACCCATTATGGTCATTGTTGTCATCTTCAAAATATGGGAAGAACCGGATAGCTGTATTGTTCATCCCCAAATGGGCGAATTGAGTAAACACAAATGAAACTGAAAGCAGCAGGCGGGTCAACCCGTATTGATCAGGTTCAAGAAAATTGGGGTACAGATAAATAGTGGAAATAAAACCCAGTACAATACCAATGTAGGTGATAAAGGTATTAACAATACTTTGTTGTTTTATGACACCCAAGTGATCTGAAATTGTTCGTTGAAAATTTAAAAGGTGATCGGGGCAGTTACAGTAAGGTGTTAACTAACCCAAACTTTCGATCGATAAAAATGCATATGTTTTTCGGTCTAATCCAATATTAAATGTGTTACTTTATTGCCGATATATTTGAAAGGAAAATATCATACCCATGACCTTAGATGAACTAGCCGATAAATTACTACCCAAAAGCATATATGAAAGACTGTATGTTTTAAGACACCTTCAGAAGTTATCTATGCGAAATGGTGCTTATCTGGTGGAAACAGGTTATATCAATTCAATAAAAAGAAAGGAACCGGTAAATAAAAAAGGCAAACCTATTCCCTGGATGAATTATTCGTTCATTGATTTTATTGAACCCCGGTTGAATAGCTCGATGAGAGTATTTGAATATGGTTCAGGGTACTCCACCCTTTATCTCGCTGAAAGAGTTCAATCTGTGACTTCCATTGAATATGACAATGAATGGTTTATTAAGATGAAGGAGGCTTTAAATGACAAGGATAATTGTGAGGTATTTTATTACCCTGCTCCTGAAAAGTACAATGTGGCGATCAAAGAACACGGTGAAGAAATATATGATATTGTCATTGTAGATGGGCGGGACAGGGAAGAGTGTATAAAACATGTTATTCCCTATCTGGGTGATACAGGAGTTGTAATACTGGATGATAGCTGGAAAGAAAAATTTGACGATGTCTTTGAATATTTTCAGAGAAAGGGATTCAAAGAGATCAGTTTTACCGGGCTGAAGGCGGGCGGTATGATAGTTGAAAAAACAACGGTGTTTTATAGGAATAACAATGTGTTGGGTATTTGATCCAGTTATAAATTACTTATTGAGATCTAACATCGTCCCAATTTCATATTCCCAGGATCTTGGCTGAAAGGGGATAAAACCATTACCCGGATAATTCGTGAGTTCACCAAAATAAACCTGATCATCGGTCATGTATAGATCAACACGTATAAAATTGAATTCCTGAGACAAAGCCTCTGCAACCCCTATAGCTTCATCCAATAGAGTCGGTTTCTTGCTGTGCTGATGGTTAGCTGGGTATAACAATTCGGCGTCGATTTTGTTGAAGTCCCGATCATACAGGTTTCTTCTTTGAGGTTGATTTCCATATCGATCAATGTCCTCCTGAATGATCTTTACCTCACCATGAAAACAAAAGAATTTCCAATCTTTGGGAACCCGTCCCTGAGAATTAGTGAGAAGCTCTTCGGCAATTATTTCACGGGAAAGTCCCTTATATACCCATTCGTGGCCCACTTTGTAGTAATCGATATTTTTCCAGCTTTCGGTTAGCTTGAATATCTCTTGAAAGGAAAACCCGGATTTCGGCCGAATGATTTTGACCATACCACAACCATGATTGGCTTTTAATACTAACTGCTCAGGGAAGGAGTCCCATGTTTCTCTGGTCAGGATTTTGAATGTGCCATGCAACGGGATCAAATATGTAGCTCCAACCTTTTCTGAAACGTAATCACGAACTTTCAATCGGTCTGCAGCCATTTTACGGATGGATGTACGTTCGTAAAGTTTGATGTACTGAATTTTTTCAGTAAAAAGTCGGGGGTTCACAAAATCTCCCCATTTATTCATGACCAGCCAGTATCGGATCTTGGCGTACCACTTATCATTTAGGAAGTGTATCAGAATACCCCAAAACAGTTTAGATACAATAAAGTGGATCATCTTTTGCATTATAAAGATCTACTCTGATTTATTAGTTTCGGACGTATAACCCTTTAGTATCCAGTACCTGAACTTAAGTAACATGATACCTTTGGCCGGTGTAAAACCGATCAGATAGATCAAAAACAGACCCAAACTCACAGCTGTTTTAAAGATCTCTTTAAACACATGTGTGAGCTTGAGCTTAAAGGATCCCTTGGTTTGCCTTGCCACACTCTTACCCATCCCTTCAGCTTGTTTTCGGATATAATCTTGTGTCGCTCGTTCAGGTCCTATGCGGTGGTGTAACAGAGCTTTTGGAAGATAGAGAATGGGTTCTCCCAGAGACTTTACTCTATTGAATAGGTCTTTCTCCTCATTGGCGGTAAGCTGATCTCCTTTTCGGCCGAGATCAGTGTCAAACAAACCGGCTTCATCAAAGAGCTTTTTCCTGAATCCCATATTTCCGCCAAACGGATATTTATTTCCGGGATATTCCCTGACTTTTTTCCCAAGGTTATGATGTCCAAATAAGGAAAGCAGATAATGAGAGACCCATTTTGGTTTATGGTCATCAAACTGAACAAGGATCTTACCCCCGGCAGCATTGTAGTTCGGATAGTTCTCAAAAAATTTCATCCAGTTTTCTATAAAATGTTGGTCGGCCCGGATGTCATCATCCACAAAAACAATATTCTCTGATGCCGCTTCTTTGATTCCCCGATTCCGTGCGAATGAAAGACCTTGCTCGGTTTCCACAAAATAGCTGACCTTAAAAGCAGTGGACTCAGCGTTCTCGCGATGTTTAGCTGCGATCTCATCTGTGTGATCAGTCGAATTGTTGTTGACGACCAGAAGCTCTGCCACTACATTCTGAACAGATTGATGCCTCATTGAATGAAGCGTATCATCAAGATATTCTGCACGGTTATAAGTACAGATAATAAAAGTTATATTTGGGGATGGATCCATACTGTGGTCTGACGATTTATGGCTTTGAAAATACATTTTTTATGAAGAAACATGCTAACTCTAATGTGAGTGAGAAGGATCATGCCTGATTATCCTCTGGTTTCGGCTGTGGTCACTACTCATAACCGCAAAGACCTTTTAAGGCGAGCCCTCGATTCTGTAAAGGCACAAACTTACCAGGATCTTGAGCTTGTGGTGGTAGATGATGGGTCATTGGAGTCTGTGAAAGAGATAGTCTCTGAATATGAGAAAACAATATACAATGTGATTTTTCACAGAAATGATGTGCCAAAAGGAGCATGCGCGGCACGCAACAAAGGGATCGAACTGGCCGGTGGGGAGTTCATAGCCGGGTTGGATGATGATGATGAATGGATGCCGGAGAGAATTCATAAACTGGTGAATTCTTACAGGGATGAAGATGCTTTTGTCACCTCAGATGTGTTGCACATATATCCAAACAGGGAATTGGTTTGGAAAAAAGACACGCTCATCACCCTTGAAAGACTGTTATATTCCAATCAGGTGGGTAATCAGGGTCTGATCAAAAGAGAACGGTTGATAGAGGTGGGTGGATTTGATGAATCGCTAAGTTCAGCTCAGGATTATGACCTTTGGGTACGGTTATGTGAGAGGTATGGACCGATCCGGAATGTTCAGGAACCATTGCAAAAAATTCATTTGGAACATGAAGGGGAGCAGATCACTTCACCCAAAAATCAACTTAAAGGCTATCTGCAATTTTATGAAAAGCATAAACACTTGATGAGCCGAGACCAGAAACGGTATCAGCTCTATACGATCCAAAAGGCAACCGGTAAAGCTAATAGCTTGTCAGACCTGATCAAGTGGGTACCGGTTAAATTCATCTGGAAAGAATTAAAGGTCTTTCTTTTGAGGAAGCTTGGCTAGGTCAGGATTATTTTTTGAAGAACCTGAACGCTACAAATCCGGCCAGCAAAAACTGAAAACCTAATGAGATCCAGGCTAAAGTTGTACCAACTGAATATGAACTAGGCTCAAACTTCAACTCGATCTGATGCTCTCCGGCCGGTATCTGTAATCCTCTTAGAAAGTAATTTGTTTTATAGATCGATATTTCCTCACCGTTCAAAGTAGCAGACCACCCTGCAGGGTAGTATACTTCACTCAGAACAAGAAACCCCGGCTCATTGCGTGAAACTTCAAGGGTGATCTCCGGCCCGGTGTAGTTTGTAACTTCAACCCTGGTAGTCGAATCGGTTGAGGTGGTTATCTGATCCCTGGTTTCAACAACAGCGGTTTCAGCAAGGTCGATCTGCTGAGGTTGAATATAGTTGAATGCCTGTCGGGGCGATTCAACGGTAATAACCGAATCCACAAAAAAGGCTTTTGGCAGTACATTTTGATTTTCGTAAACCACGCCCCGTTCTCCTTCAAATACAGGTTCAAAACCTGGAAGAGGTAATCCGCTGCTATAGGTCAGGTATTTTACATTAAAGAGATCCAGCAGTTGAGGATTGAAACTGTTGCTTTGAACATCCAGCGGCCCACCGTTATACATCACATCCTGAATGACGCTGAGTTTTGCCCCCGTATAACCTCCTATTTGGGGATAGAAATAAGATGGGATCGCATTGCTGTATGGATTATCAAGCAATGGGAAAGTTCGGTACGAATAGTTTGTATTCTTTGAATTATTCTCAACTATGTAATCAGTGAGATCTGTCCTTTGAGATTCGAGCAGTCGCTCCGTGTTCCTGTTACTATCAACGATCACATCGTCAGGGATGTAGCGTTTATCCACGCTGATCAGGTCATAAGCTGTGATCAAAATAATCCCAAAGAGGGCGACTGTTACAGGAATTTTACTGGAGAAAGCGAGATAGATCAGTCCGGTTCCCAAAACAAAGATAATAGATAGTCTTAAAAGATCGCTTTTAGCCTTCTCCTCACGCTGAGGAACCATCTGTGCATTCACATACTGTTCAGCCCGCTGCTGAACCTGCGGATTATTGGGGCTAACCTGGTTTTGTTGTGCGATCTGATTGGCAATGTTGGCTACTTCACCCGGACGTTTGAAATCGGTTGAATTCAGCTGTACAAACAACAGAACGATCACAGCTGCACCCGCGCCTATAGGGACGTACAGTTGTTTCAGTTGTGCATTTTTTGATCTGATAAAATTTATGAGCCAATCAAGGCCATAAACAGCCACAACAGTGTAACAAAAAGCTGTTAAAGTAAGCCAGGTCTCAGGAGCTCGGAATTTATCGAACAGTGGGATGTAATCGAAAGCGAATTCGTTCAGAGATCTGAAATTTCCTCCCCAGGCGAACATCACACCCAGTGTTCCGGCGGCAAAGAAGACATACATGATCCTGGATCGCTCACGGATCAATGCCAAGAGAATAAAGGGCAGTGCCAGGGCACCAATATAATGTGGCCCGGAAGTGAAAGACTTGGGACCCCAATAATCGGGGGAGGCTCCTCCAAAATAATTTGGCACTAACAGTGTCCATGTTTCCCTGATCCCCTGCGACCATGCAAAGGCATAACCTTCAGTAAGACCGGAAGAGTTATCTAAAGCCGAACCGCCACGCAGACTGTAATTGGAGTATTCTTGTAATGGTAGAAAGGTTTCTGCGTGTCCCATCAGTGCAACAATGCCGGCCAATGCCAGCAAACCGGTAGTTTTGCTCCATTCAACGATCTCTTCTTTTTTATATGAAGACCAGGTGTCAAAGATCCAGAGAAACCCAAGCAGATAAATGAAATAATAGGTGATCTGAGGATGGTTCGCTCTGAGATTCAGCACCAATGCTACCGTAAATAGAAGCAGGCCGGGAAGGCGGCTTTCTTTATTGCGTGTCAAAAGCCAATACCCCGCGATCACCCACGGTATAAAAGTAAGGGTAATGAATTTGGTGTTGTGGCCGGCGGCTATAATGATGGGAATGTATGTGGTAAGTCCGAACATCAAACTGCCGAAAGTGGCTGTAAGAGGCCGGAATTTCATCAACACAAGCAAAAAGTACATTCCACTGAAAAGAACCCAAAATTGAAAAGCCGGAAAGATCCCATCAAAAAACTTACGAAGCTCATCAAGGTGTGGTGTCTGTTTAGCCAGGGAAACTACATAGGACGGCATTCCTCCGAACATATTATTAACCCAAAGGGGTTCTTTTTCGTAGGTATCCCGATATTCAAAAACTGATTCAGTAGCTGCTCGCCATTGTGTTGTATCATGCCGCTGGAATTCTTTGCCCCCAATTGTAGTGGCCGTGAATAAAAAAAAGGGGATGATGAACAGAATGAACAGCGCAATGAAGTGCTGCTTGGTCTCAGAAAGGCTGGTGAAGAAATCCTGGTTGGTGAGGTTCTTTTGATCAGTCATATATTAATTTTGGAACGGAGGTTATTCGATCACTTTAGGGACACGGAAGTAATCGCTGTCAGCATCCGGGGCATTTTTGAGTGCATCGTCGTGAGATAGTGGCTTTTTGGCTTCATCCTTACGAAGGCGGCTTTCCAGGTCAATAACATGTTCCAATGGTTCTACATGCTCAGTGTCTACCTCATTCAACAGCTCCATGTAGCCTAATATCTTATTCATATCGTCAGCAAACGACTTCACTTCTTCCTCATTCAGCTGAAGACGTGCTAGATTGGCGATGTATTGAACTTCTTTTTCGGTAACTGACATATTATTTAAATAAGGATTTATTTTAATGGACTGAATTTAAGAAACATTAGGTGAAAGATTAATCTTATTTGAAAAATACCTGAATATGAATAGGTGGATAGAATTATGCCCAAATAATTAAGGTTCAAAAACTTGGCATATTGATAATATTATTTTCATTTTAAGAGACTAAATTTTTGCTATGATCAAAGAAAAAGTAACCATAAAAAATTCAGCAGGACTTCATGCACGTCCTTCTGCGCAGTTAGTAAAACTGGCCAGTAAATTTAAATCGGATTTCTATATCCATAGTTATGGGTACAGGGTAAACGGAAAAAGCATATTAGGGGTAATGACACTTGCGGCAGAGAGTGGAGCGGAATTAGAGCTCGAACTGGAGGGGCCTGATGAAGAGGAAGCTCTCAAAGCCATTATAGAAGCTATTGAGAATAAATTCGGGATGGATGAGGAATGAGCTTTTCCTTCGATGAGAATAATGAAAATATTATTATGGCACGTAGTGCTGCCAAGGGTTTATCGATTGGTCCTGCTGTGGTCATTAAAACCGGTTCAAAAGAGATAAGCCCTAAAGCAATCTCTGAAGATCAGATTGATTCTAACAAGGAAAAATTCTGTGCAGCCAGAGATCTGCTAATTCAAGAGCTTCAAAAAATGGCAGTTGGTATTCAGGATAAAAGTACGGCTGAGATCATCGAGGCTCAGCAGCAGATCATTAAGGATCCTGAGATAGAGAAATCGGTTTTTGAGATCATTGAAAAAAAGTTTCTGAGCGTAGATTTTGCTGTATATGAGACTTTCAGCTCATTTATTGAGCAGCTTAAGGAAAGTGGTTCAGAATTATTCAGGCAGCGCATCATAGATCTCGAAGATATCAGGGACCGGTATGTATCAAAAGTCTGTGATCACAAGACAGATGTCTCGATTCCGGATGGTGCCATTTTGATTGCCAGTAAGATAAGCCCAACCGAATTGGTGAGTTATTATGAAGAGGGAGCCGCTGGATTGGTGCTTGAAAAGGGAGGGATCACCTCTCATGCTGTCATCATAGCCAAATCACTCGGAATCCCTTGTTTGATCAATGCAGATAAAGCGACCAAGATAGTATCTTCAAATGATACGGTGATTCTGGATGCTGATAAAGGAGGACTGATCCTAAACCCCTCTGATAATGTCTTGAAGGAGTATGCTGAAAAACTGAAAGGGGCGCAGGTTTCAGTTAAAGCGGATCGTACTGTCGGTTTTGAAACAAAGGATGGACATCCTTTTAAATTGATGGCTAACGTTGAATTTGAGGCTGAACTTCCGCGTGTTTCTGAGATGAATGCACAGGGGATAGGATTACTAAGAACGGAAAGCCTTTTGTTTGGTAAAAAGCTGCGTAAGGATGTGGAAGATCAGGAAGCATTTTATACATCCATGCTGGAGAATGTAGAGGGACCTGTCACTATTCGATTATTTGATATCGGAGGCGATAAAAATGCCCGCCGGCCTTATAAGGAAGCCAATCCATTTTTAGGATGGAGAGGAATCCGTTTATTGCTGGATGAAAAGAAATTGCTTCGCTCTCAGTTAAAAGCCATTTTGACCATTGCCGGTAAATATCCTGGCAGGGTCAAACTCCTGATACCCATGATCTCTGTAGTGAATGAGGTCGACCTGATCCGTGAGGAGATCGAAAAGATGCAGGGGGCATTGCTGTCTTCCGGCGCCTCTATCGATGAAGACCTGCCTATCGGTATCATGGTTGAAGTTCCTAGTGTGGCATTATCTGCCTTTCATTTTGCAAAAAAAGTGGATTTTTTAAGCATTGGGTCCAATGATCTGACGCAGTACACTCTGGCTGTTGACCGGGGGAATGAAAAGATCCATAACCTGTTTCAACATTATCATCCGGCTGTTTTAAAACTGATAAAAATGACGATAAAGGGAGCAGAAAAAGCGGAGGTGGATGTAAGTGTTTGCGGAGAGCTTGCGGGAGATGAGATCGGTGCCGCATGCCTGATAGGATTTGGGATCAACGAGTTGAGTATGGTTCCCAATTCATTGCCTGCCATTTATGATCTGATAAGCAACAGGAACAAGAAAGATTTTGAAGAGCTTGCTGAAAAAGCAGTTGACCTGTCATCCTCCGAAGAACTTGAACAGCTCTTCAGAGAATGGAAAGGTCGAACAGCTTAAAAATTGCTTTTCATAATTACTGAGTTTGGGCTATGCCGATCACTCCGCAGGCAATACGGCCACCGGCAGCTCCGGTAGGCTGAGAAGTCAGGTCATCTTCGCCGGCGTGAATAATAATACCGCGGCCTATGATCTCTTCAAGAGTAATAGTGCCGTCAACATAACTGACAGCTGCTACACCTTCTTCGTTGGCTTCAATGTTACCCATGTCTCCCATATGACGCATTTCGTCGGTTGGAGCACCATGATCGCTGCCTGAAGGGTTGAAATGTCCCCCGGCGCTGGTTCCGTCAGCAGCACGGCAATCACCGAATTCGTGAATATGAAAGCCATGTTTTCCTGATTCCAGGCCTGTAAATTCACCTTCAACAAGAACGCCTGAACTGTCTTCCATAAAAGTAACAGAACCGGCAACACCGCTGTCACCAACCGGCATTACAGTAGCAACAAGTTCTTCATGTTCAAAATTTGTAGTTATAACTTCTTCTTCCACCGTTTGTGTACATCCAACGGTTATTAAGATTAAAGCGGTAAATAAACTAGTAAGCTTCATATGTATTTATTGGTTTTTGTTGATTCAGGGTTAAAACAGTAAATATCTGAGCTTCATTCATTTAATATGGTTTCACGTAAACGAATGAATTCTTTTAGCTCCGATTCAATTTCGGCATACAATTGAGGGTTATTCTTTTTGAATTTCTTTTTCACTGAACCGGTAAAGAGGTCCTTAGCTTGTACAAAAAGTGGAGAAGTTAAAATACTTATCAGGAGGTAGCCCAAAATGAATTTCCAACCCAATCCAAATAGGCTGAGTATAACAGAAACAATAATATAGAATACAGGGAATGTGATCAAAGATAGCAGAAACTTGATGGAAGCATCAAACGCACGATCCTTAATGGCATTGTCAATCATATGCCTGATTGGTTGGTAAGGGATCACATTATTGATATATGAAAACAGATACAATGGAGATAACAGGATCTTCTTGAATCCAAATTTATTTTCTGATATCAGGTCTTGTAGTTCAATACCTGCCTTTTCAGCTTTTTCATTTAATGCTTTTGCTCTTTCAATGAGATCCTCAGATAAGTATGGTTTTGTCTTGGCGATACGGGCATTGGCAATTTCGGGATCTATGGTTTTGTGTTCATCTGGCTCAAGGTCATCCCAAAGAATCTTTTGAATTGTATATTCATTCAGGTTATCAACATGAAATACAAGTTCTTTCATGGCATCTGAAACATCACGTTTCATCGATTCCACTCCTTTCCGCTCATCCTCAAGATATGTTTCGCGGTAGGTTTTTACCGGAATGGGTTTACCATAATTCACCTGAACGGTATTGCCTGCTTTTCGATGTCTTGCATAATTTACCCCCACGGGTACGATCTGCAGATCAAGATTCCAGTCATATTTCTCCTCCGCACCAAATGCGATACGGGTAAACCCCTTGCTCAAAGGTCGAATTCTGCGTTTTAGGTTGTGATTTGCTTCAGCAAATACCAGAATCGTATCCTTGTTCTTCAGGTAGCTGATACACAGTTCAAATATTTCATTGTTCTTTTGAATGGAACTGAAACCATCCCGGACTCTGTATACCGGCATCATATTGATGGACCATAGAAACTTTCCGACTATATCGGGATTAAAAGCCTGTGCACGAGTGAGGAAATAGATCACCGGCCTGGTAGTTACGGCCACATGGAGGGCGTCCATGAAAGAGTTTTGATGGTTGGGTATATAAAGGACCGGTTTATCTTTGGGAATATGTTCTTTGCCTACGGCTTTTATCTCTTTATAAAAGAATTTGAGCCCATTGGCGACTATGGTATGTCGCCAAAACCGATACCAGAGATAGTTTTTTCTACGCATTGCTGAAAACGCGGTGTAAAGTTGATTTTCCTATTGACCAATACCATCCAATACTTAAGCCGGCAACAATATGCCAGATACCCCACCAGGCTGCTACTAAAGCCATGCCTCCGAGACCATCAAAGAAGTTGAAGATCAGTAATAAGCCCAAACCTGAATTCTGAATTCCGGTTTCAATGGATATTGATTTACGATCTTTCCGGGGAAGTTTGAAGATAACTCCAAGGGCATATCCGCTGCCCAAAGCCACCGCATTGTGGATGAATACCAATACTATGACAAGATGTACATAACTGATAAAATTCTCAAAGTTCATACTGAAGGCAACGATCACAAATCCTGCAAAGAAGAGGATCCCAAAGTTCTTTATATAAGGAGAAATTGTTTGGGAAAGGGCATCTCTGAAGTGCCTGAGTACCATACCCAGCAGAAGGGGGATGCCCAAAATGAGTATAATGATGCGAAATACTTCAAACAGGTCAAGGTGGATCTCTGTTAAGATCGCATTGGTTGGCCCATACATACTTGCCCAGAATGCAAAATTGAAAGGTGTCATGAATATGGACAGTAATGTTGCAAAAGCCGTCATGCTTACTGAAAGTGCAGCATTCCCACGTGCAAGTAATGAAAAAAAGTTAGAAATATTACCGCCCGGGCAGGCAGCTACCATCATCATTCCCAACGCAAAACTGGGATGAGGCTCCATGATGATCACCATCACATAGGTTAAGGCGGGCAGCATGAAGAACTGGGAAGCCAGTCCGATCAGTGTGCTTTTTGGATTTTTTGCCACTTTTTTGAAATCATCAACGGTGAGTTCAAGGGCTACACCGAACATGATAATAGCCAGCGAGACATTCATGATATGAAGCCCGCCACTATCCAGGTTTAATTGTAGCGTATCTATCGATTCGCCCATAGTTCAGTTAATGAAGTAAGTGACTGTGTATGATATTTATTGCGTGCTCAAGGATACAAAATCTTTTAGATACTCGAATAAGAGATTTTTTGAGATTACATTTTAGAAAATGGGCAGAAGTTTAGGAGAACATATTGATCCCCACTTTCGCGGGGATCTAATAATACATGATGGCAAGAGTCTTAATATTTAGAATAAAGTTGCTGGTTTTTAAAGCTGTAAAACTAATGTCGAGAGGTGGTTTCTAATCCTGACTTCCGTTACTTTTGAATGAAATTTGAACTTAATACTAGCAATTTATCATGAGCGATATCAATCCATTCCACCTGGCCTTTCCTGTAAAAGACCTGGATGAAGCCTATAAATTTTACCATGATCTGTTGGGCTGCGAAACGGGACGAAGTTCAGATTCGTGGATCGACTTTAATATGTGGGGACATCAGGTGGTGGCGCATTTGAGTCCGGATGAGGCCAAGGAATCGGCCATGAATGCGGTGGATGGAAAAGGGGTGCCGGTTCGGCATTTTGGGGTGATCCTTGAGATGGACGAGTGGAAAGCGCTTGCGGAAAAACTGGAGAATGAAGGCATAGAATTTGTGATCGAGCCTTATATTCGTTTTAAGGGGGAACCGGGAGAGCAAGCGACCATGTTCTTCCTCGATCCAAGTGGAAACGCCCTGGAATTCAAGGCCTTTGGGGATAAGAGCCAGATCTTTGCAAAGTAGAGCCGGTGGCGATCCGTTCCGACGCAGAGCGTAGGAACGGGGCTATTAAATACTGGATCTTCGAGAAATTACTAAGGCAGTTAGCTTATGGGAAGATCCTCATTGTAGCTTAGAGTTCAACATCTTAGATGGGTGGTGCGAAGGAAAGCTGGGATAGGGAATCTGTAACCTAATACGGACTCGCTCCACACGCTCAGCGTTGGAGCGAAGCTTAAGGTTCACTGGTGGATTCTACCCATTGAAGGTCACTTTCAACAAGGGTCATGAAAGTTAACAGGTTCTGAGCCTGCCAGTAATCGCGAATCCCATCAATGGGGTCCTGATAGGAGAAAAAGTGAGTGGTTTCTCCGTCAAACACTTCAAAATTATACACCCGCCGGGGCAGGGTACCGGAATCGGGAACCCAGTCTTCGATCTCATACTGTGGACCGATCTCGTAAATGTTCAAAAAATCCACGAACTGCTGAAAATCAGACCAGCTGCTGTCATTGGCTGACACATACTGTTGATCCACTACCTTTTCATTTTCAGCATTCAGCGTATAGGTCCTGAAGGTACCTGTCCACTCAGAATTTTCCTTCTGAAAATGGAAATAGATCGCCTCATTGATATTCACCTTGATCCATTCTTCTGCTGTATCATCGGTTTGAGCCGTAGAATTGGAATCATTCGCATGCTTCGTTGACGAACAACCGGCTATTAAAATAACAAGTGAGAATAGTAGGACAATTGGCGCTAAATATGATTTCATACAGGTTTACTTAAGAGATGCGAGCTCAGTCATCAAACTCTTGTTCGATCGCTTCAAGGCGTTGCTGATATTCTTCCCATTTCGAATATCGGTCTGTAAGGTCGGCTTTGAGCTGATCATATTCCAATGAGAATTCCTTTACCTTGTCGGCATCGTCATAAAAATCAGGCTGGGCCATGGTCTCTTCGATCTCACCTTTGCGGGTTTCCATCTGTTCGATCTCTTTCTCGACCGCCTGAATGTTGTCACGGACCGGTTTGGTTCGCCGGTTTCGTTCATTGCGTCGTTCTGCTTCTATGCGGCGCTGTTCTTTTCGGGATAGTTGTGAATTTTCTTCTTCGGATTGCAGAGCTGTTTCTGAAGCAGCTTCCTGTTCTGCCTCTTCTTTCTTTTTGTCGAGATAATAAGACACATTACCCAGATAGGTCTTGATATAACCGGGCTGCACATCCAGAACTTTGTTGACAATAGGATCGAGAAAATCACGATCGTGAGATACGATGAGGCAGGTGCCTTCATATTGCTGAATGGCTTGCTGCAGGATGTTCTTACTGCTCATATCCAGGTGGTTTGTAGGCTCATCAAAGATCAGCAGATTAGCAGGTGATAAAAGCATTTTTGCCAGCGCCAGCCTACTTTTCTCTCCGCCTGAAAGGACCTTCACTTTCTTGAAGACATCATCGCCCTGAAAAAGGAAGCAGCCCAGAATGGTCCTGAGGCGACTTTCTTTTTCTCCGGAGCCGGCATCATGCATGGACTCCAGGGCATCTTTTTTGGGATCCAGTTCTTCAGCCTGATGCTGTGCGAAATAATTAACGGTTACGTTATGACCTACAATGCGTTTACCATTCTGATAAGGTTCGTTACCGGCCAGAATACGGATCAATGTGGATTTTCCGGCACCATTGGGACCTACTACCGCGATCTTATCGCCTCGTTCGATCTCGTAATCGATCCCGTCAAACACTACATTATCATCATAACTTTTATGGAGATCCTCCAGCTTCATGACCACCTGACCGCTGCGTTCAGGTTCCGGAAAACGGAATGAGACCTTACTTTGCTCATCCTCGAGCTCGATCTGCTCCATTTTTTCCAGCTGCTTTACGCGGCTTTGCACCTGCCTGGCTTTCGAGGCCTTGTAACGGAAGCGGTCAATGAATTCCTGGGTTTCCTTGATCTGTTTTTCCTGATTCTTCTTGGCATTCAGGAGCAATTCCCGTTCTTCTTCCCACTTCTTTTCATAAAATGAGTAGTTACCGGCATAATCAGAGATGTCTCCGCTTCTGAGAGCAAGGGTGCGGTTGGTAATGGTATCCAGAAAGGCCTTATCGTGAGAAACCACTACTACGGCCCCTTCATAACTGTTAAGGAAATTCTCCATCCACTGTAGCGATTCAATATCCAGGTGGTTGGTGGGCTCATCCAGAAGGAGGTAGGTGGGGCAGCGAAGTAACAGTTTGGCCAGGGCAATACGCATCAGCCAGCCCCCGCTGAATTCGGAGGTATTGCGGTGAAAGTCTTCCTCAGTGAACCCAAGTCCCATCAATACTTTTTCCACTTGTGAACGCAACTCATAAAGGCCGGACGATTCAAGTTCCGTTTGCAGGAGGCCGTAACGCTCCATCAGTTTTTCGTACTCATCACTTTGAGGATCTACCTGTGAGAGTTTTTCCTGAATGCCTTTCACTTTCATTTCAAGCTCGAAAAGTTCTGCAAAGGCTGTTTCCACTTCCTCCAGAACGGTCAGTGTGAAATCCGGGTCAACGCCATCCTGAGGCAGGTAACCAAGGGTTTCTTCATTTGCCAGCGAGACCGTTCCTTCATCCGATTCCTGTATCCCCATAATGATCTTAAGCAGAGTGGATTTTCCCGCCCCATTAGGACCCACTAACCCGATCCGCTCACCGGGGTTGATGAAAGTACTGACGCCGTCAAGCAGTTCACGGTCGCCCAGGTGTAATGTAATGTTTTCGAGTGCTAACAATGTGTGATGACTATCTGAATGAGAAGTAAAAGTGAGGGATGAAAATATGGATTAATTGCTGCGGTATGAAATTAATCCTGGGGCTGTTTACCTCTTTTATGCAATGGTGGTGGTGTGGGTAACCATAAAATCCCCGTTTTCACGAGGATGACGAGGTAGTGGATAGTTGTTGCTCTGTAGTTTGTCATAATCTCCTAACTCCCCAAAGGTCATTCCCGCAAAGGCGGGAATCTCAAAGATCATTTTGGCACCCCAATTCCTTCACAAACTCAGTACTGCTCGTTCCGAACGTCCCGTTCGGAATGCCTGCCCGGACCTCCGGTCCAAAGAGTTAGCGAAGGAAAACATATCAAAAACCACACATCGAGTATTTCACTTTTTCTATACAGAGAATATGAAACCGGCTGTATATTTCAGCTTCAATTCCTTCACAAATTCAGTGCAGAAAACCTTAATTTGAAAAGAAATTCAACACAATCGATCTCATGCCAAAGAAAAAAATCAACATTACCGTAGAATTAGACGATCAGAACATCGCATCCAATATTGCCTTCAAGGCCGATGACATGCCGAACGTGGATACCGTGAACTGCCGCGCCATGCTGCTTTCCTTCTGGGATGCCAAGAACAAGGACACGCTTAAACTGGATCTGTGGACACGCGACATGACCGTAGACGAAATGAAGATCTTTTTCCACCAAACGCTGGTCACTATGGCAAATACCCTTGAAAGTTCCATTGACGACGAACGCATTGCCGGCGACATGCGTGATTTCTGCCACTACTTTGCCGAGAAGATGGAGATCAAAGAGTAAGAGCCTCGAATATTCAGTAAAGAAAAAAGAAGAAAAAACGCATCTACAATCCTATAAAAATGGCGATCATGATGGAAGTAAGAGAGATGCCCAGGATGATGCCGAATGGCCTCCAGCAGTAAAGAAGCCAGTCTTTGTAGGAAACCCCTGCGGCTGTTAAAATGGCAAGTAAAGCTCCATTGGTTGGCGTGATCATATCCATGATAATGCCACCGTACTGATAGCACAGGATCATCACTTGCCGAGACATGCCAATAAGGTCAGACAAGGGGGTAAGCAGTGGCATGGTAAGCACCGCGTGACCTGAGCTGCTCGGTATCGGGATGTGAATGAGAAGGTGGGAGATCATCATCCCTGCGGCAGATAAATAAACCGGTAGGTCCTGAAGTGGATTGAATAACCCATATACGATGGTGTCTATGATCATCCCATCCTGAAGAACCAGGTAAATACTTCGGGCAAGCCCAACAATGATGGCTGCAAAGGCCATCTCATTGATGCCAAAGGCATAGGCTTTGGATGTTCCGTTAAGGCCAAGCTGGCCGATCAGTCCCGCCGCAAACCCGGTTACCAGAAACAAGGCCGACATTTCATTGTAGCCCCAGTCCCAGGTCATGATGCCATACACCATAAATGCGAAGGTAAAAAGGATCAGATAAAGGATGATCGCAGAGCGGGTTGGCAGTTTTTCAGTTGAATGATCCTCCGTTTTGACCTCATGTTCTGACCGCTCATCCCGGCCATTCTGGAGTACCCACCAGATCCAGAAAGTAAGGACGATCAGCAGGACGATGATCCTGAACCATGAGCCGCTGAAAGGAGTGACTTCTGAGATCTTCTGAGCTATTAAAACTCCAAACGGATTGATCGGGCTGAAAGCAGCCCCGATAGAGGCACACCCGGCACTGATCGCAATGGCAGAGATCTTGGTATACCCAAGCCGACCGGCCATTACAACCAGGAATGGGATCATTGCGATGATCTCCTCAAAGGTATGATTCAAAGCCCCAGCAGTTGCAAACACGATCCCGACCAGGATCATAACACGGGATTTGGCATGTTGAAATCGATGTATGAGAGCCGAAATGCCATCATTGAAGGCCCCGGTTTTATCCACCACAATGAAAGCACCACCGATAATGAGGATCAATACGACCAGGTCAGCGCCAAAAATGATTCCCTCCGGTACCTTGATAACGGCATCAAAGACCCCGATCGGTTCAGCCTCCACTTGTTCGTAGCTGTTACTCACCACTACCTCACGGCCGGTCTCCGGGTCGGTCACACGGTCGTAACTCCCTGCCGGTATGAGGTGAGTCAGAACCGCTGAAAGGCCGATAAAGAATAACAGGATCGTTAAAGGGTGCGGGAAATTAAATTTTTTCATAGTCCGTAGGTAGGTTGGCTCAGAATATCTAATAATCAGTTGGTGAATTAAATTAGAATTTTGGGCTTATGATCAGCGGTATATAATCGAACCAAAACTCACCCCGCTTTCCCGCTCCGATTCATCCCAGATATCGTAGGTCAGAACCTCACCTTTTAGATCAGGTTTTGTTTTAAGAAAGGAGTAAAGGGGAGGATATCCGCAAATGCGGTAAGGGTCATATTTTTCACTTATCAGATCCAGTAATTGTTGGTGTGAACCGGAAGCGCCATGGCTCAGGAAGGAGTCATCAAAGTTTCGGACGTCTTCAAACATCTCTTTAGCCGGTTTTTCATCCCCGAATTTTTTACCAACATGGGCCAGGTCGCCACTGATCAGGAAAAAGGTATCAATATCTTCTGCAAACAGATCAGCCAGTAACCCGGTGAAGTTCTCCACCTGTTGCCCCTGAAATCCATCGGCTTTGTAAAAGAGTTCATCCAGTCCGCCAACAAGGATCGGGATCATCGAAAAATCATGATCCCACAGATGATTGAGGAAGATCAGGTGCTGTTCAATACTGTGCTCAACACGGTGCGCACGGTCCCTGAAGGTGACTCCATAATGCTCTTCAGTGCCCTCAACGTGCTCTTTGATTTTCTGAATAGAGGTGTGATCCGTTGTAACGGTACCGTTTACCATTTTGAAATCTTTGGTTGATATCACAAACGGAGATTCCTCATAAATATCAGGGTGCATGCCGGAATAATGAGAAGTAGCCAGTATTACCACCCGTTTTGGTTTCAGGTCTTTAATGGCTGAAAAGGCTTTGACATAGCTGTTCATCCCCACCCGAATATCGATATGTGGTGCATATAGGGCTTTTGCGGTTTGAACCGGATCTGAGGCAGGCAATTTTTTAAACGCTTCATTCAGGAAATGAGACATCTCTTCAGCATCATCCGGGTAGGCCAGTCCGGCCGTGATGGACTCATGAACCTTCGAGTTCTCGTACTCCGCCTCCGTCTTTTCCGCAAATTCCCTGAAGTAAGGAGAGTGGAGCAGGGCATTCCCATCCAGAAACTGAACGTATTCCAGGATCTGATCTTTGGTAACCCCATTGCCCGTAAATTCCATCAGGTCTTGAATACTGCGCTGACCATCAAACATCGAAAAAATGTTCCGTGCTGAATACGGAACCGCAAAATTATCCGGGGCATACCCATATTGGTCCTGAAAATATAGAAAAGTCTCCCCGTCTTGGTCGATCGGTATGATCTGCACGTCAAACCTAATCGGGGGGATGGGATCAGTGTAAGATGAAAAAATGGAATCAGGTTTATCAGTCACGTCAGAAAATTAAATGTAAGGAGTTGGTTTGTGGAGGCTCTAACTATACGAACTAGCAAAATATTAATCGTAAGGGCGAATCGCATTCGCCCAATGTATTTAATGATCAAAAAAATGAATCCCTTCAAACGTAAACGAAAATCTATTCGTCTGCAATGTTATGATTATAAACAGCCCGGTTACTATTTCATTACTATTTGCACCCATAAGAAGCGTCATATTTTCGGTGAGGTTTTTAATGGCCATATGATTTTAAACCATTATGGTTTGGTGGCGAAAAGAAATTGGATGAATACACAGAATATTCGACCAAATGTTAAATTGGGTAATTTTGTGATCATGCCCAATCATATGCATGCCATATTTCAGATTGTCGCTACCGAAAAAAACGTAGTAGGGGCGTATCGCGATACGCCCCTACCTCGGGGTTTCAAGTCTCCGTCGAATTCTGTTGGTGCGATCGTTAGAGGTTATAAATCGACAGTTACAAAACAGATCAATCGAATTCGGGGAAATTTTGGATCAAAAATATGGCAACGAAATTACCATGAACATATCATTCGAGATCAGAGATCTTTAAATAAGATCACGGAATACATTGAAATGAATCCGCAGTTGTGGAATAAGGACAGGTATTACAGGTAAAACCTATATTGTTGATTTAGAACAAAAGGCGAATGCGATTCGCCCATACGCCCGCCTGAAGATGTTAAATGGCATGATGATCATTTAACATTCAACATTTCATAATTTAAAATTAACCGTTATCCCGCATTTTCTGGCACTTACATTTGATACCATAATTCTTGCATAACGGATGATCCGGCGCTTCAGATATCCGGGCTTTGCAGGGGCCTCGTCCGTGGTGTATCATCAGGTGTGAGAGATCCGTCCAGCTTTCTCGGGGGAATAAGGCCATCAGGTCCTTTTCAATTTTATTGGTGTTCTTTTTTTCTTTGGTGAGGCCGAATCGATTTGAAAATCGCTTGACGTGCGTATCCACAACTACCCCAACATTGATCCCAAAGGCATTTCCCAATACCACATTCGCAGTCTTGCGGGCGGCTCCACGCAGCTTTAACAAGTCCTTCATGTTTTGAGGAACTTCCCCGTCAAATTCCTCCACCAAAATTTGGGAGGTTTCTTTTAGAGATTTGGCTTTGTTGCGATAAAAGCCGGTGGATCTCACCAATTCCTCCAATTCCTCCAGCGGAGCGTCTTTCATCAACTCAGGGGTGGGGTAAGTTTCGAAAAGAGCCGGAGTGGTTTTGTTGACTCTCACATCCGTACACTGTGCACTCAAAATAGTAGCGATCAAAAGCTCAAAAGGGTTTCGGTGATCGAGCTCACAATGTGGGTTGGGGTAATACTTATAAAGCTCATTCAGAATCTCAAGTGCCCGTTCTTTTTGGGCTTTGGTTTTTCTGGGAAGCTTAGGGAGTTTATTCTTGTCTTTTGACATTACAGTGATCAGTTAGCAGTAAACAGTTATAAGTGGGCTTGAAGGTATGATTTTGTGAGTAGATACGCATACAGGAATAAGGATCAATTTTAAGTGGAAAAGGTCTTCTCATGCATTTAACATTTAAAATTATCTCACTTAAAATTTTCCTTATCTTTGGTATTCAATAAATTTAGAATTGTAAACATCACACTCACATATGTCGAATTTGGACAATCTGGATAAAATTGTATCGCTGGCGAAAGCGCGGGGCTTCATCTTTCAATCATCAGAGATCTATGGCGGTCTTAGTGCCGTTTATGATTACGGACCCCTCGGTGTAGAACTCAAACGTAATATCCGTGATGCCTGGTGGAAAGAGATGACCCGCCGCCACGATAATATTGTGGGTGTGGATGCTGCGATTTTCATGCATCCAAAAGTGTGGGAAGCGAGTGGTCACGTGGGTGGATTCAACGACCCAATGATCGATGACAAACAGTCCAAGAAACGCTACCGCGCGGATATGATCATCGAGCAGCACATTGAAAAGCTGCGTAAAGATGAGAAGCATGAAGAAGCTAACGCTATTCAGGAAAAACTGGATACCTGCGGTTCACGTAAAAGCCTGACTGAAGATCTGTATGAGATCATCATGGAAAATGAGATCCGTGCCCCTGAATCCGGTGCTTTTGACTGGACCGAAGTGCGACAATTCAACCTGATGTTTAAGACACAGTTTGGGGCTACATCGTCAGAAGAGGATGGCGTGTACCTGCGACCTGAAACCGCTCAGGGTATTTTTGTGAATTATAAGAACGTACTGGATACGGCTCGCGTAACGATTCCTTTTGGGATCGCCCAAACCGGTAAAGCCTTCCGTAATGAAGTGGTGGCTCGTCAGTTTGTATTCCGAATGCGGGAATTTGAGCAAATGGAAATGCAATATTTCGTGAAGCCCGGAACAGATGAAGGTGAGTACGAAAAATGGCTGGAAAAACGCCTGGAATGGCATAAGAGAATGGGTATCCGTGAGGAGAACCTGCGAACGGCTCCACATCCTGAGGATAAACTGGCTCACTATGCAAGAGCTGCTGCCGATATTCAGTACAAATATCCCATCGGCTGGCAGGAAGTGGAAGGTATCCACAACCGAACAGATTTTGATCTGACTCAGCATGCTGAATTCTCCGGGAAGAAACTGGACTACTATGATCAGAAAAATCAGGAGCGCTTTGTGCCCTATGTGATCGAAACTTCAGTGGGTCTTGATCGACTCACTCTGATGGTTCTTTGTGATGCCTACCGTGAGGAAGAAGTGGATGGTGATACCAGAACCGTACTGAAAATGAACCCGAAATTAGCCCCAACTCAGGTTGGTATCTTCCCGCTCATCAAAAAGGATAAACTGCAGGATCTGGCTCATAAGATAGAGGAAGAACTTAGAGAAGAATTTTCGGTGCTGTATGATGAATCCGGTTCTATTGGAAAACGCTATCGCCGGCAAGACGAGGCTGGAACGCCTTTCTGTGTAACCGTTGATTTTGATGGGGTGGAATCTGAAGGTGAGGATACTGTTACCATCCGGTACAGAGATGATATGAGTCAGGATCGGGTCCCGGTTTCAAGATTAGCCGAGGTTATCCGTGACGGAGTGAAGGACTGGAAGCCGGAATAAAATCGGACTCCAAAGTTAATGACAGATATTAGGGCGGGCCAATGGTCTGCCCTTTTTTATAGTTCAAAATTAACTGTTGCCAACCAAAGAAAGCGAGCATCATTTTGCCCGTTCATATCAAATTTGATCTCCTCTATAGCTGAAATAACAGCTTCGTCACATCCATGTCCAATCCCTTCAATAATTTTAAACCCTGAAGTTTCCCCATTTTCCTCAACAAAAAATTGAACAGAAACTGTACCCTCAATTCGGTTCTCAATAGCTTCTTCAGGGTATTCGATCTTCTTGCGCAGGGCTCTGTTACCGCCTCTTATTTCGGGGAAAGCAGAGATGATGACGTAGTTTTCATCAGATGAATCCAGAGAAGTTTTTGGACTGTGTGATTCACTTGTGGTAGAATCTACTCTTGGATAGGGTGAGGATCCCTGATATTCTAAAACTACTTTAGGCCCTGCACATGATGTTGAAATTAAACACACAAGGAATAACAGAGTATAAAATTTAGTATTCATAGACCTGGGAGGGTTTGTTGTCAGAGTCATTATTATATATAATAATAGTACAAATAAAACCGGAAAAGGTGTTAATATATTTCAGTTATGTTGTTGTTTTTTTGAAGATTTCGCCTATTTTTATGGCGTAAATATATGTGATGAACGCTATCTAATATGAGGTTTCATTGAGGCTCAACAACATATTCGTCAGAATATTTCTTGTTCTTTTTTTAACAGGTTTGGTGTATTCGTGTGATAACACGTTGGAGCCGGTGGATTATGATACCGGAATTTATTCTGTTTACAGTGCTTTGGATCTGAATAAAGCTACGAATTATGTCAGAGTTCGTGATCTCAATGTTCCCTTTACATCAGAGGCCACTCAGCAAATAGATGCCCGGGTATTGTTTGAGAATGTCGATTCAGGCATGCAGCGGCTATTGGATTTTCAATTACTGACGGAGTCTGGTGTTACACACCATAATTATATAGTACCTGATTCAATTGAACCTAATACAAATTACAGGGTTACAGTTACCCGGTCTGATGGTGAAAATATTTCTGTAAAAACCTTAACACCAACCAAACCTGATCCCATTGCCGAACCTTTGAATGAGAAATGTTATACCCCCGTTACCATAACCTTTGATCCGGTTTATGAAAGCACTATTGAGTTTTATATTGAATTCCAGGCAGGTGGTTTCAAAACTAGATTAGGTCCCTATGTCATCAGGAAAAATTCAGAATCGGATTCGAGAGCACAGTTCACCTTTATGCCTGTGGATCTCACTAAGATGGCCTTTGGATCTTCAGGTCAGAGCAGATGTTCGGATTTGATTCGGCCCTATTTTGAATTTTACTTTACCCACTATGCAGAGGGGTTTTACGAGGAATTAAATGCATCCTCTTTTGATGCATTTGAAAGTACACAGCGATTCGGATCGTTTTACCGTGATACGCTCATAGTTCCTGTAGATACCTCCAGAGTGTGTCCTCCGGATTGCATAAGGGCGAAACCATGATAACCACATTAATCAAATATCATAGTTTGGGTCACCTGAGAAAATTCAGAGGAGTGTTTTTATTGACACTAATAATTTTATTCAATGGTCTGCCAATCAAATCCTTTGCTCAGGACGCTCTGATCCGAACCGTGGTGATCTCTTCAGAAGACGGCAGCCCCATGGTTGGAGCCAATGTTCTGATATACTCCGTAGATGATGAAAGTGAACTGCTCTACAACTGTGTGACCAATCCAACGGGCTTTTGTGAGATCCGAGGTATTACCCCCGAGACAGAATTTGAACTTCGAATTTCATATGTGGGTTTTGCGGCTCATGCTGAACGATTTGTTTTGGAACCGGAAGAAAGAAGGACCATTCGCGTGGAACTGGACACGGAAGTTGGTGCACTGCAGGATGAAGCGGTGGTGATAGGTGATCGTGTGGTAACAACCGGACGGGCCGGCGTCCAGCGGGTCAGTTCAGATGATATCGCACGAATTCCAACGCCCGGGGTGGATGGGGACCTGGTTTCATTCCTGCAAACCGAACCCGGGATCGTGACCACAGGAGATCGTGGCGGGGATCTATACATCAGGGGAGGTACACCGGATCAAAACCTAGTTCTGGTGGATAATCTGCCGGTTGTAAAACCCTTCCACGTTTCAAATCTGTTCTCTGCCTTTTCAGAGGAAGTCATACAGAACGCGGATGTTTATGCCGGAGGTTACGGGGCTGAGTATTCCAATGCCATGTCTGCCGTCATCGATATAAGTCTGAGGCCCGGAAACCTGAGGCAGTACGCCGGAAGTGGAGCTATTAGTCCTTATATGGTGAGTTTTCATGCTGAAGGCCCGATCGTGAGGGACCGGCAATCATTTTTAGTGATGGGTAGGAAGTCAACCATTGAGGGAATAGCACCAACACTGATAGATGAAGAAATACCGCTTAATTTCGGCGACTTTATTGCCCGATATACATTACAATTTGATAACATGAGCTGTAATGTGACGGGTTTATATACAAAAGACAGTGGGGAGATCATCCCAACACGACAGATCCGCAGTGAGTGGAGCAATACTGTTTTTGGGACAAAATGTCTGGCTTACGATACAGGTCTAAAATATCCTATTGAATTATCGGCCGGGTATTCAGGCTACAAAAATTCTGAGCGGTCAGACTTTGAACAGGAACGCTATTCAAGTTTGAATCAGATCTATTTGAATGCAGGATTAAGAGAGCAGATCGGAGATGTATCGATCAATTATGGGTTCGGAGTGAATTTCAGGTTTTATGATGTATTGCTGAGTGAAAAATTTGCCGATATCCGATCAGTCAACAGGATCATCCCGATCATGAATTTATACGTATCCGGAAATTGGGAAGTCAGCGAAAAGTTTGAAGTCCAACCGGGATTGGCTACACAGGTTTCAGTGGATCATGCCGGAGGATTGGAGCCCCGCCTTAGAATGGCCTGGAAGCCAGATGGGACCGACCGGCAAGAGCTGAGTATTGCAGCCGGAAAGTATGTGCAAATGTTTGCCGGTATCAGTGATCAAAGGGATATAGGGGCAGTATTTACCGTTCTGCAACCTATTAAACTGGCAGATAAGATCCCTTACTCCTATCATGGGATCATGAGTTATGAACAGCGGTTGGGTAACTCAGTGAAATTAAGTGTTGAAGGGTATGCCAGATCCTATGAAAATATTCCAGTTTCAAAATGGACCCCGGAAGCAAGAATCCGTATCGAAACGGCTAATGCAAAAGGCTTGGCATATGGATTCGATGGGCGTTTTCAGGTGCAAAGAGGAAAATTCTTCAGTTCAGTAGGATATGGCTGGTCTAAAATTAACTATGAAGCTACTTCAGGGGACCTCGGGGCATGGATCGCAGAACCGGTTTTCGAGTTTTCGCCGGCCCATGATCAGCGCCATAAATTGAATGCGGTGCTGGGGTATGAGTTCTTTGGATTCGAGGCGAATGTGCGATGGGAACTTGGCAGCGGGAAGCCATATACACAGATCTTTGGTTATGATTTTGCAGTCAGAGTTCCTATTCAGGATCCTGAAGAAGACCCGGGAACTGCACGGACCCTATTCAGTCGGCCATTCGGGGAGCGACTCCCATATTATCATCGATTGGATTTTTCAGTTGGAAGAGCATTTAATGTCAGTGAAGTATGGGGGATACAAACTGAAGCAGGTGTTATAAACACATACGATAGGAACAATGTGTATAATTTTGATATCAATACGCTTCAGCGTGTAGATCAGACGCCTCTCTTTCCATACCTTTCAGTGAAACTTAGTCGTTTGTAAGTATTGTATAAATATAAAGATAGAGAGTAGTAAGAAAGGCGAATCAAAGAATAGGGTTTTAGTGTAAATAATAGTTCTGTTTTTTCTGAGATTCTGTTTATATTTATAGCCTTTTTCGGATAAGAAATTGAACGCATAAAATATCCTGATTCATGAAACGCACGTATCAACCAAGTAATAAGAAGCGCAAGAACAAGCATGGTTTCCGCGAACGTATGTCCAGTAAGAATGGGCGTAAAACCATTGCGAGCAGACGCAAGAAAGGACGTCACAAGCTGACAGTAAGTGATGAGAGAAAAGGAGCCAAGTAAGGCCACATATTCTCCTGATCACAGATTTACTCTGCCTAAATCTCAAATTCTAAGTGGCAGGCGAAATTTTGAGGAACTTTTTAACAGTTCCTCATTCATCTCCAACCCGGCGGTGAGTATTCGTTATTCTGTCACACGTGGCACCGACAACCATTACTATGTCGGATTTATAGCCCCAAAAAAGATCGGTAATGCAGTAAAACGAAACAGAGCAAAACGTTTTATGAGAGAAGCATACCGACTCAATCAACATATCATAACAGAATTGCCTCAGTTAGCTGACATAAAACTTAAGTTCGCTTTTCTGGCACGTCGCGCTGACCTTACCTTTGAGACTGTTCAAAGAGATGTAGTTTCCGGAATGGAAAAACTACGTGAACAGATCTTATCAACTCATTCAACTTTTTAAACCCTATACCTTTGGATAAGAATACAGCAACCGGATTTGTTTTAATATTTTTGCTCATGTTGGGATGGTTCTATTTTACCATGCCATCGGAAGAAGAATTAGCTCAGCAAAGAAGAGAACAAGCCACTCAGGATAGCCTTGCACAGGTAGAGCAAACCATGCAGGATAGCCTCAGTGGAACCGATGTTGCCCGGGATCAGGACGCTCAGACAAAAGCAGAGCCTGCAATAAGTGAGGATGTTGATGAACCTGCGCAGGTTCAGGGATTATTTTCTACCAGTCCTGTTACCGAAGAAACTGAGATCAAAGTAAACACTCCGCTATATTCAACCACTTTCACAAACAGAGGGGCCGGGCCTAATTCGTTTATCCTTAAAGAATATGACACCTGGGATGGAAGGCCGGTGCAATTGATTGCCGATACTACACAATCGGCATATAACATTGGATTCCTGTCTACTGAGAATTATAACGTTGAGACCCAGAACCTACTTTTTGAGCAGGTTACACCCGGTAGCTCTATTGAAATTAGACAAGGCGAACAAAGGGAGATCCGCTATGAAATGGATCTTGGCGAGGGGCGCAAACTGGTGCTTACCTATCTATTGAATGGTAATAACTATGAAGTGGATGTTGATGTTCAATTCATAGGGCTCTCAGATTATGTTATTGGTCAAACTATTGACTTCGGCTGGACATCACCCCTGAAATTTACTGAAAAGGATCATACACAGGACGCTTTAGCAACTTCAGCTTATACCTACGCCGGAGGAGAACTTGAACAATTCAAGCTCGACGAGCCTGGAAGAGAAGAGTCGACCATTAACGGTAATATTGACTGGGTAGCTACTAAAACGAAATTCTTTACACAGCTCATCAAGCCACTTACGCCAACTGATGCGGCTGTGATGACGGCTGAGGTCACCGGTGAGGCTGATAACCAAAACACTGAACATCGATATACGTCATCTATTCGTTCTGACCTTGATGAACAGGGTGCTGCATCCTACCGTTTGTATGTAGGCCCAATGAAGTACCGTGAGATCGTAAAAGTTGATGAGCATGCCTACGACATGGTTGATGTGGGATGGAGCTGGCTGAGATGGTTTTCTGATCCATTTGTGCGCTGGTTGGTAATTCCATTTTTTGAATTTCTAAATGGCTTTATTTCTAATTTTGGGGTGATCATCATTGTCTTTGCCTCGCTAGTTAAATTGGTATTATCTCCGCTGACCTACAAGAGTTATAAGAGTATGGCAGCCATGAGTGAGCTTCAGCCTCAGATGAAAGAAATACAGGAGAAATACAAAGATAATCCACAGAAGCAGCAGAAGGCTACGATGGATCTGTATCGCAAGAATAAAGTGAATCCGCTTGGTGGTTGCTTGCCTAACCTCCTTCAATTCCCGATCCTGATCACGCTTTGGAGGTATTTCCAGAATTCCATTCTAATCCGTCAGGAGGAGTTCCTTTGGGCGGCTGACCTTTCGGCACCGGATTATATCTTGAGCCTTCCGTTCAGCATTCCATTTCTGGGTGAGCAGATCGCCGGTTTTGTATTGCTAATGACAGCTGCCATGATGGTGCAAAGTAAACTTACCGGTGGTATGAGTGGCGGTGGTGGCGGAACCAGCCCCATGGCCGGTCAGATGAAGATGCTTCAATATGTATTCCCGGTCATGCTCTTGTTTATCTTTAATAATTTTGCAGCCGGATTGAGTTTGTATTATCTGATCTTCAATGTGTTGTCTATTATTCAGCAGGTTCTGATCAAAAGAAAACTGCACGGTGATAAGGAAAACGAAGAGGCTGCTGCCTGATAGTAGTAGGGAATAAATAGATAAGTAAATGGGTTCAATTAAAACCTTAATTCCTTATCTACTTATTCCACATTCACCATAAAATACCAATAGCCATTGCTCAGTAAAGCTCTAGGAAAATATCCTGAATATCGATTTAAAAATGGCCATAAGCGCCTTTGGAATCCCATTCAGAAAAAAAGCTTTGCCGACCTTCCCGAAGAAAGGGTTCGTCTAGCTTTAGTAGAGTACCTGATCGGCGACCTGAGTTTTTCGCCTACTCGCATTTCGTTTGAAAGCCCCGTAAAACTACAGGCAGATAAAACCCAATCCAGAACAGACCTTATATACTACAACAAGGATTTTAAACCTGAACTACTGATCGAATGCAAAGCACCGAGTGTAAAACTCACAGAGAATGCTTCTATTCAGATCGCTCGGTATAATGAGAAAGTTAACGCCCGTTATTTGTTGATAAGTAATGGATTGGTGGATCATTGGTTCAAAAATGGTTCACAGGGTATAAAATCATTGGCATGGTTACCGGATAAGTATGAACAAAAAGAACTTAGATCCAGGGATGCTGAATACTGGGAGTTGAGAGGGTTCATTGGTAAGAGAACAGACCAGGACACAAAAGAAGTACTGAAGAATTTCAATGAACATTTATTCGGGGATCCTGTTCAGCCCATTAAATATCTGGACTTTGACGGCTTTCCTGACACATATTCGCTGAATCATTTCTATAGGATCTTCGGGATCGACCAACAAACAAAGCTAGGCATCAGTATTGCTGCAAATTTTGAAGGAAGCACCAGGTTCAATGTGATTCTGAATGTAAAGGGATTGAATGTTGCTTTTGCCACAGCGGAAGTTGGAATGATGAAATTTACTGAAGGCGTGGTTCATTCAGGAAAAGGTGAGAAAAGGATCGACCTGAACGAGGTCATTGATCTGAAAAAGGAAATCCTTTTAAAAGATCGGGTCGTCGATCTTGGTAAATTACTGAACAGCTATTCTTAAGCCTGCAGTCGATATTAGTCGGCTATTTCATTATTCTTATAAGGCAAAATTAACCACCGAATTTAATCAGAAAACAATCCCATGATGCATCAAAAACACCGCGAGAAATTATTTTCATTATTCGATGACGGACAGAATGGAGCCGTATTCATTCAAGGTGCAGAGGTCTTATACAGAAATGAGACCGATTATGAGTATCCGTTTCGTCAGGAATCAAATTTTTGGTACCTGACAGGGGTTAATGAACCGGATTGCGCACTGATCCTGGATCTCAAAACAGAGGAATACCATCTTTTCGTGCCTAAAAGAGATGCTCAGTATGCGGTGTGGCATGGGTATGTTAAATCTCAAGAAGCATGGCAAGAACAGTATAACCCGGATCATCTTCATTATACCAATGAGATCCTTACAGTGATGAATAAGATCAGGCCGGAGAAGGTCTATTGCCTGAATGATCTGGATGCTGAGTTGATAGAAGACCTGGATCGTGGGTTTGAGGCAGATATAGAAACACTGCAGGATGCATTAACATATTGCCGGGTTATCAAAACGGACGAGGAGATCGAGTACATGCGTAAATCGGCTGCTGTGAATAATCTGGCTCATACCCAGGTTATGAAAGCCATCAAGCCGGGAATGTATGAGTATGAGCTCAAGGCTTTATTTACTAAGATCCAGTATGATAATGGCTTACAACAAGATGCCTATAACGGTATCTTTGCAGGTGGAAAGAATAGTGCTATACTGCATTATGTTGAAAACAATAGCCAGGTTAAAGATGGGGATCTGTTTTTACTGGATGCCGGGCATGAGTATCAGGGATATGCTTCTGATATAACACGTACTTATCCGGCTAACGGAAAGTTTACAAGTTTACAGGCCGGAGTCTATGATGCTGTGTTGAACGCCCTCAACACTTCTATTGAGCAGATCAAAATGGGCGTGAAAATGGAAGACCTGCATTTGCATGCGGCACGTACCATCATGGAAGGATTGAAAGATGCCGGTATCGTGAAGGGATCGGTTGATGATATGATGGAAAATGATCTATTTGCCTTGTTCTTCCCTCATGGACTCGGGCACTTCCTTGGTTTAGACACGCATGATGTAGGTGGATATCCAAAAGGTGTTGAACGTATTGACCGACCCGGTATCAAATTCTTACGAGCCAGACGTGATCTGCAGCCCGGTATGGTCGTAACCATTGAACCGGGAGCATATTTTATTCCGGCACTTTTGATCCCTGCTTTGAAGGATGATACTCAATCACAATTTCTGAATGCTGACAAAGTAACTCAAATGTATGAGTTTGGTGGTATCAGAATTGAGGATAATATCGTGGTTACCGAAGATGGTTATGAAAACCTGACGGATGTACCGAAAGAAAGAAACGAGATCGAGAAGTTGATCAGTGGGTAGTTTGTTATTCGTTGATTCGTAAAAGGAGGATCAATTGAAAAATTCAAATTCGGAAATTACAAGGATTGGCACGAAAGAAGTTTGACATACCGGAGATGTATCAGTCGCCTATCATCCGCAAGGTAAAGGAGGCGACCAAGATCATCGATCCCATGAAAAAAGATCTGGAACCAACTCTTCTGGATTTTGGTCCTGTACAGTTTTTTATTCCGCGCTTTTTTGGGTTTTGTTATGGAGTTGAGAACGCCATCGATATCGCATATCGTACCGTGGCAGAGCATCCGGATAAGAATATCTATCTGTTGAGTGAGATGATCCATAACCCAACTGTGAATGAGGATCTGCAAAAGAAAGGAGTTAAATTTCTTTTTGATACCAATGGTACAGAACGTATTCCGTTCTCTGCTCTGAGTTCAGAGGATATTGTGATCGTACCGGCTTTTGGAACCACCCTCGAGATACAAGATCAGCTTAAAGAAGTCGGGATCGATCCGTATCAGTACAATACCACCTGTCCTTTTGTTGAAAAGGTATGGAAGAGGGGAAAGCAATTGGGTAAAAAGGATTACAGTTTGGTGGTTCATGGAAAGCACCGGCACGAAGAAACACGGGCTACCTTCTCACATAGTGCTGATCATTCTGCAGTAGTAGTTGTTCTGGATCCTGACGAAGCACAAATACTGGCCGACATCATGACGGAAGACAGGCCGGTTTCAGACTTTGAAAAATATTTCGGTCATAAGGCAACGGAAGGTTTCGATCCAATGGTAGACATGGAGCGGTTTGGAGTGATCAATCAGACCACGATGCTGTCCACTGAGACCCAGGAAGTAATGGAGATCTTACGGGAAGCGGCCATCAAGCGATTTGGTGAAGCCAATATACTCGATCACTTTGCAGACACCTCAGATACCCTGTGCTATGCCACCAACGAGAATCAATCGGCCACACTGGCTTTGGCTGAAATCGATGCAGATCTGTCTATTGTGGTAGGCGGGTATAATTCATCCAATACCATGCATCTGGTTGAGATCCTGGAGCATCATTTTCCAACCTATCATGTAAGGGATAAGGGAGAATTGAGTCCGGATGCTATTAATCATTTCGATCAGTGGGATAAAGAGATGAAGCAAACCAGGGACTGGCTTGCTATGAAAGAAACCCCCATTAAAATTGCTTTGACTTCAGGTGCCTCCTGTCCGGATATTCTGGTAGATGAAGTGTTGCTTCAGATCCTGGAATATTTTGAGGGTACAAATAAAGTGGGTGACGTTATCTCACCCTTTGAGGAAAAGTTGGAACCTGAATAAAGCCTAATGGTTTGATACTGTTAGTTGTGTAACCAATAACAAACCAACGAATAACGAAGAAAATGTGGATCCAAAAAGAAATTCAGCTTGAACCGAAATCAAGAGGTTATCATATAATTACTGAAGAGGTCCTAAGGGAAATTCCGGAGATCAAGAAGATCGATACCGGCTTGGCTCACATATTCATCAAGCATACCAGTGCCGGACTCACCATCAATGAAAATGCCGATCCCTCAGTGCGTCGCGACTTTGAATCTCATTTCAACAGAGTAGTACCTGAAGACACGTCTCTATACGAGCATACTCTGGAGGGAACCGATGATATGACCTCTCACATAAAAAGCTCATTGATGGGTTCATCTCTCACTGTACCGATAACTGATGGTCGCTTTAATATGGGTACCTGGCAAGGAATATACTTGTGTGAACATCGCAATAGAGGAGGCTCACGCAAACTGGTGATCACCTTACAGGGTGAGTGAAATTCAGACTCCTTTTCGAATTCGCAGCAGTCGGTCTAACGGACTCAGGTTATCTGCAAGTGGTAAGTGGTCGTGATGCTTATTGGAGTACTTCACCTCTTCAGTAGAGAAAAATGCTTCCGGATCAATATCCTTCACAATATCGAAAACTTTATTTAGTTTTTTCCTTTTCAGCACCGTGAAGATAATTTTGACATCATTAAACCCACACTTGGCATCCACACTGGTTACTGCAACCCCTGCCTCTTTGAGAGCTTCAATGATATCATGGGATTTTTGCAGGGTGATGATTCGAACCAGTACGGTTCCGATCTTCATCTTGTCTTCAATAAAAAGCCCCATAAAGGTTCCGGCCGAAAAACCGGCGGCATAAGCTATGTAATTCACCCAGTGATCCAGGTTAGTCAGCAACTGAGCCACCACGATCACCCAGATCAAAACCTCGAAAAAGCCCAATACAGCTGATTCCCACTTATAACCGCGTGAAACCATGGTTATTCTGAGCGTACCAAGAGAAACGTCGGCTATCCGTGAAAAAAATATGATGACAGGCAGTACAAATACAGAAAATTCGGGCATGATAAATGGCTTTGATTCGGGCTGCAATGATAAGAATAATTTAAACCACAGCGAACAGGATTCGAAATATTTGTTATTGTATATATGACAGGTTGATCATGATCCGAAAAGCTAAACAAAGGGTAAATAATTCTTGATAGTGGAGGGGAATAACCCTTATCTTTAAAGCCTTGGGCAAGTCCTATACAGCCAGCTCCCTTTGAACTCCGTCAGGGCAGGAATGCAGCAGCGGTAATTAGGTCGTAGCGGCGTGATATAGGTCGCTTGCCCATTTTTATTTTTGGAAGTGTTATCCAATAAAAAATCCCGCATATACTCAATATGCGGGGTTTTTTGTTTTGAAAAAGTTTGTATTGATCTACTCAGTTGTAATTGGGATCGCGACTCTTACGGTTCCCCAGTGCAAATTTAAATGTGCCTTGGTGTCAGACAATTCATTAAAGTAGATCTCAAACCACTCAAGATCTGAACCTTCAGCTACATCAGCGGTCACACGTACCACATCTTCTGACTCATCATACTGTGTTCCCCACGAGAGTTTCTTGTTCAGAATGACAGCCCACTCGTCCATGCCGGGAATCGTATACAGAGAATAGGTACCGGCTTCTACTTCTTCGCCGCCAAACATCACGTCATCAGAAAATGTGATGGCTGTAGATTCATTGGCACCGGTTCTCCAAACACTGCCAATTGGAGCCAAAGGTGTATTGTCACCAAAATAGCCACGGTCTTTTAAAGCCGGACGGCCATATGTTACAGATACTTCTGTTGTACCTATGGTTTGGCTAACGGCAGCATTTGGGCTGGCTCTGTTGCTGTCATTTCCACGTTCCTGAGCAAAAGCGGTTCCTGTCATCAGCATAGCAGCTAAAACAGGAATTATCGATAATTTTAGTAGTTTTTTCATTGTACCTAGATTTAATGGATTATTAGTTGGTTGTGTTGAATAGTGAATCATCAATGCCCGGTATTATTTTCAGGGCATTTTTGTAATACAGTTTCTTTAACACTTCATCGGGCAGATCCAATCCATACATTTGCCAGAAAGCGTGTCGTCGGCGAAAATAATCGAAATATTCATCGTCACTTTCAAGGACCCTGAAATAGGTGTGATATTCATGGGGGCGATAGGTGTCTTTTCCGAACAGCAGGCGATCCTGATATTTGATAAAGAATTCTTTGGCAAAACGGGGCTGGCGACCAAGCTCAGCAATAATGGCAGCCGTTTCGGTGTATACATTCGGAAATTCATCCAGGTGTTTACCGAGTCGAGCCAGGTCATTGGCCATCCATCCAAAATGTGCGTTGATGAAGGTGGTTTCAGGATGTTTGCGGAATACGTTCCACTGCTCCTGCATCACCACTTCCCAACTGGGATATCGGGAAGAATCTCCGCGATGCCGATCTGGGAAGTTCTTCATTTCCAGCCAGCGTTCATTCTTGTGATCGATGGGAGCCCAGAAAACGGCCGGCTCACCGGTGTGAATGAGAACCGGAATGCCCAGTTCTCCGGCTTTGGCCCACACCGGATCGATGCGGGGATCGTCGGTATGTACACGGTTACCCTCTGAGTCTAAAACGGTCAATCCAAGATTCTTGAAGATCTTAACGCCCCGGGCCCCGTTGTCATAATCTTCCTGAAGTTGTGCCACGGCTCGCTCGCTCCAGCCGGGTTCATCTATCCCGTCGAAATCAATATTGGCAAAGACCACAAAACGACCGGGAGCCTGCTCTCTGGCTGCATCCACCATCTCTTTGAGTGTGTCTCCGGACCGGCCACTCAGGTTTACCAGCACTTTCATGTTCAGACTGTCCATTTCTCGTGCGGTCTGTTTAAGATCCATGGACCCCATTCTCCAAAGGTGACTGTGAACATCGATGAACGGATACTTGGCGGAAGTGACTTCTTCACCGGGAACAACCAATGTGGATTCAGGCTGATAATCCTCGAAGGTCATGGTGGTGTCGGCTTCCTGAGCACAAGCCACAGAACCCGTTAGTAGGAGTACAAATACAAGATTAGTAAATAGTTTCTTCATAGAGTGTTATGTACAGTGAAATAATAAAATAGAATGTACAAATGTACACAGGACTGCTGAAATTAAAAAAAGCTCTGTGATTTCTAATCACAGAGCTTTGCATTAGGTATTATTCAAACTTAAAACTTCGGATTCTCCTTCAACAGGTAATCAAACTCCTTCTTGAATTTTGCTACTTTAGGAGCGATCACAATAGAGCAGTAACCGGCATTGGGGTTATTCTCAAAATAATTCTGGTGATAGTTTTCGGCTACAAAGTAATTTTCAAGTGGCTGGATCTCTGTGACGATGGGGTCTTCCCAAAGGTCTGACTCATCGGTTTTTTTGAGTGATTTCTCGGCGATCTCTTTTTGCTCTTCGTTGTGATAAAAGATCACGGAGCGATACTGAGGTCCCACATCGTTACCCTGACGGTTCAGAGTGGTAGGGTTGTGGGTATGCCAGAGCACTTCAAGCAATTCTTCATATGAAATGACCTCCGGATCGAAGTGAATACGGGCGACTTCCGCATGACCCGTTCGTCCTGTGGTTACTTCCCGGTAACTTGGATTTTCTACATGTCCGCCCGAGTAACCGGCTTCCACGTGTTCAACGCCTTCAACAATTTCATAAATAGCTTCAACGCACCAGAAACATCCGGCGCCAAAGGTGGCTTTCTCTAAATCTTTATCCATGGTTTGGGCAAATAAAAGGTTTGTGCCAAGACCTATAATAAGTCCTGTAATTAATAATATTCGATTCATAATCTATAAGCTGTGTTTTGCAAGTGGTTGATGTAACGGTGTAATCTTGCATGTATTTCAACAAAAAATCCCTTTACTTTCGTTTCTGGTAAACTGATAAGAGTCTTTTGTATTTCACGCTAAAAAGTTCAGGTTATTATTATGAAATTTAATTCAATTATCTTGGTGATTTTATCACTACTTCTCATTTCTTGTACTACAAATAACCGGTTGGGCACAGCCGATTTTGAGAGATCTTTTGCTTCACCAAATGGATCACTTGAACTAAATTTTAAACTAGACTCAGGATCACTGAATTACTCATTGACTTATAATGGCGAAGAGGTAATTCTGCCTTCTAAGTTAGGGGTTATATTTAAAGAAATTGATATGACGAATGGGTTGATAATTGATGCATCTGGTTCATCACTCACTGACCAAACATGGACCCAACCCTGGGGCGAGCAAAAGGAGATCCGGGATCATCATCGGGAGGTAAACCTGTTTTTCACTAAAAAAGGAAGCGGTGAAAAGATGAACCTCACGTTTCGTTTGTTTGATGACGGTTTGGGTTTCCGCTACGAGTGGCCGGAGCAGGATGGACTGCAGGATTTTGTGATCACAGATGAAGTGACTGAATTCAACCTGGCCGCCGATCACACAAGTTGGTGGATCGGCGCCTATCAGCTGAACCGCTATGAGCATTTATTTAACGAAACCCGGGTGTCTGAGATCGATACGGTTCATACCCCATTTACCATGAAAACAGATGATGGCTTGCATCTCTCCATACATGAAGCCGCTCTGACAGATTTTGCAAGTATAACCCTAGCCAATAATGGAAACAATTCGTTAGAAGCTGATTTGGTGCCCTGGAAAAATGGAGACAAGGTGCGCGGCTCGGCTCCTTACAGATCACCCTGGAGAACCATTGCCTTTGGTGAGTCCGCCGGTGACCTAATGACCAACTACATGGTGCTGAACCTGAATGAACCAAGTAAAATCAAGGATACCTCGTGGATCAAAACCGGCAAATACACCGGGATCTGGTGGGATATGCACTTGAATACCAAAACCTGGGGATCCGGGCCGGATCACGGTGCAACGACCGAATACACGAAAGAACTCATGGATTTTACGGCTAAACACGGTTTCTACGGTGTATTGGTGGAGGGATGGAATACCGGCTGGGATGGTGACTGGGCAGCCAATTCAGACATCTTCAGTTTCACTGAAACCTACCCGGATATTGATATTCAAAAGGTGACAAGACACGCCGATTCGTTAGGTGTAAAACTCATTGGTCACCATGAAACCTCGACGGGGATCTCCAATTACGAAGCGCAGGTTGAGGATGCCTTTGACCTATACAATGAAGTGGGAGTGGAGGCCGTAAAAACCGGTTATGTAGGTGATTTTGTGGAAGACGGAGAATGGCACCACGGACAATTCATGGTGCGTCATTACCGGGATATTTTGAAGCTTGCGGCCGAGCATAAGATCATGCTGAATGTGCATGAGCCGATCAAGGATACCGGCATCCGGAGAACCTGGCCGAATATGATGACCCGGGAAGGCGCCCGCGGACAAGAATACAATGCCTGGTCTGTAGACGGCGGAAACCCGGTTGATTACACAACCATTGTACCGTTCACACGCGGTCTGGTAAGTCCATTTGATTACACTCCGGGAGTATTTGACCTGCTTCTGACTGACAAACCGGAAAACCCGGATAACAATCGGGTGAGTCACACCCTGGCGCATGAGTTGGCTCTGTATGTGGTGATCTACAGTCCGTTACAGATGGTGTCAGATCTCCCAAATAATCTTGAAGCCAATCCAACAGCACTTGAGTGGGTTAAGGCTGTTCCTACTGATTGGGAAACCACAATTGTACCTGAAGCTGAGATCGGTGATCATGCCATTGTGGTTCGTAAAGACCGAAATTCCAGCGATTGGTTTCTGGGTGGAATCACCGATGAGGAAGCCCGTCAGGTTGAGCTGAGTCTCGAATTTCTGGATCCCGGCATTACCTACGAAGCTCACATCTGGGCTGATGGGGAAGAGGCAGATTGGGAGACGAATCCATATCCACTGGAAAGAACCACCCGGGAGGTTACCTCAGAATCCATTCTTGAATTAGACCTTGCCAAAGGTGGCGGGGTGGCGGTATGGTTTGCAGTCAGGGATTGAGAGCCTGACGGAATAATTTAAATTTTACCCACACCCTGCCCGTAGAGGCGCGATGCACCGCGCCTCTACGGGCAGGGAAATAATTATGATTTGAAATATTGGTAGGGGGAGATTATAATCTTGAGATAAAAGCAAGAGAATCGGGTTATAAATGGCAAAATTTCGGGATAAATACAGGATAGAATCCAATCGATGGGAATATTGGGATTATAAAAATCCCGGAGCCTATTTCATTACCATTTGTACAAAACACAGACAACATTTTTTCGGTAAGATTGAAGGTGGAGTAATGATCTTGACCAAGATAGGATCAATTGCCAAAACCGAATGGATGAGAACACCTGAGGTGCGCAAAGACATGAATATCACCTTAGGTGAATTTGTGATCATGCCAGATCATTTACATGGGATCATTGTTATTGGTAATAACGAATATAATTCCAAAGAAATACAATTCAACCCCGGTAGAGACACGATGCATCGCGTCTCTACCGGGGTTGATCTTGAAACCGATTCACAGAAACGATTTGGCCCTCAAAGAAAAAATTTGGCTTCTATTATAAGGGATTACAAATCTTCAGTAACAATTCAGGCAAGAAAAATAAACCCAGATTTTTGCTGGCAAGCGAATTATCATGACAGGGTGATCAGAAATTATAGGGAATACGAATCTATTGCCGAGTATATCTTAGATAATATTCGGCGATGGGAATTGGATATGTAATAGTCGCTTAAATTTCCGTATCTATATAAATTCAAACCCCATTATAAAAAACAATGTATATCATGAAAAAAGCCATATTGTTGTTAATGATCATTCCGATCTTTTCCGGGAATAATCAGGCACAGGATTCACCAACGACCCGTGAAATGAATCTTATAAACTGGCTGGAGTTTGAAGAGTTCGTTCCTGAAAAGATAGAAACCGTGTTACTGCCTACAGGAACCCTGGAGCCACATGGGGTGATCCCAAACGGATCCGACAACCTGGCCCCGGAAGCTATGGCAAGGGAATTGGCAGATGAGTTAAATGCGATGGTCGCACCGACCCTGAATTATGGGATGACGGGGACACTGGCCGCTTATCCCGGTGCTTTTGCGATGAGTGAAAACGTGTATCGTGCTTTTGTGGGAGAGATCCTGGAAGGATTACACAAAAATGAATTCAAGAATATTATCATTCTGAATGGACATGGGGGAGGCCAAACTGCCGTGCTTCAGGGTCTGGCCGCTGAATTGTCCAATAAACTGCAGGTTCGGATCATGGTCATCAATTGGTGGAGCCTGGCTTCTGAAGATACATTTGCTGTATTTGGTGAAAATGGAGGTCATGCAGGTAATAACGAATCAGCCTATATGCAAGCCATAACTCCCGAACACATTCATCCTGAGTGGTACTCCGGAGAAGAAATGACAACCCCGTATCCGAGCGGTACTTCCTGGTCGGCTTACCCGTTTCCTTCATCCATAGGATTATATGAGCCGGGGCAAGGGCATCCGACTTTCGATCAGGCTCAGGCTGAGGAATATTTTGATAGAGTTAATACCCGTGTGGGCAACCTGATCAAGGATGTTATCGAAAAGTGGGATATGGCAGGGTTATTTCGGGAATGAAAAGCAGTTACTGAGTTTTATGACTTTTATAGCGATATAGGGCATTTATATACCATTCCATCCTCGGATGAAGCAAAATAAACTGTGTTGCTTTCGTTATCTACATCAAATGCTGCAAGGTAACCAACATGAGCAGGAAGTGTATAAATGTCTGTTATTTCAGCTGCACTGTTTACTTTGATTAGTTGCTGAGGGACTTCTGAGTTTTTTCTGTTTGAAAGAATGACGATCTCTTTATCAATGACCTCAAGATCATTTATATAAGTGTAAGCGGGAAGCCCACCCGGTGAGTTTTTAGCTTTTTCTACCGTTGATCTGAAAATGTCTTCGTTATATGGCAGTTCAATTTTTTGCTCCCAAACCAGTTTGCCATTCTGATCATATTTTTGAAGGATACTGTAAGCATTCAGGAAAGCGTAAATATGATCATTATCTGTCCTTAAGGTGACCATGTTCTTGTAAAGGCCTGGGATCTCACCATTCTTGAGTTGGTTGAGACTTTCCTGAAAATCCACAACTTCTATGCTTTCACCTTTTGGAGTTCCAAAGTAAAAGGTAGAATCAGTGTTGAAATCAGTAACAGAAAGAAGAGTACTGTCAACACCCCCGGTAGCGATAATATACTTGGTTCTGTCAATAGCGGAGACTTCTTTAAGTATTGCAGCTGACTTATATGCATGACCGTTAATAAAATTACCTTCGGTATCAAATTTAGAGATCATATTTTGATTGGTATCGATCACATGTATCACATCTTCTGTGACAAATAGGTTATCAATACGAATAAACTCACCCGGACCTCTACCTTCACGCCCAAATGTTGTGATCAGATCCCCTGATTTACTAACCAAACTGATCTGCTTTTGGTCAAAATCAACAATAGCCAAAGAACCGTTTTTAAGAACTGTTATCCCTGTAGGTCGAGCAATATTATGGGTTTCAAAATCAGTAAAGGCATATAGGGTATCAATGGTGACTGCATTGATTTTGGATGTTTGCTCGGTAGTACCTCCGTTATTATGTGAGCATCCAATTATGGCGGCAATAACAAGAGAAAAAAGGAGGTATTTAGTTCTCATACGAATTTAGTTAATTACTAATTAGTTGGTAATTACTCTATACAAATTGAGAATTTCAAGAAGGGGAATAAATAGGAAACAAAAAAGCCCGCCTCTTACATAAGAAACGGGCTTAAAACTTGATGTGGTTTTTATGATCTAAATTATAAGGGCAATTGCGTTCGTTTAACATTCCCAGAAAGACAGCTTGTTAAATACATGGTGTTAGTTTGGGGATGAATATCAAAATCAAAACACATTTCGTGTGTTTCCGGAAAATGATAAATAGTTTGAATATTACCGGTTTCATTCACCTTCACTAAAAGTTGTTTTACATTCTCAGGTTTTGCCCTTATAGTTAAAATAAAAATTCCATTCTCATAACTCTGAAATTTCGCGGCATAATCTAATACCGGTACATAACTTGAAGAACCATATTGTTTTGCGTTTTTTACAGTTCCTTGAAAAATCTTTTCTATATGAGGAAGATCAATTGTATGATGCCAAATCAGATTTCCTTCCAGATCATACTTCTGTACTTCGCTTAACGCTTCAAAGAATACGTAAAGGTGTGTTCCATCAGAGATCAGTTTTGCTCTGTTCTTTTGCATGTTGGGGACTTTACCGGATATCAGTTGATTATAACTATCGGAAAGATCTCCTCTTTCCTCCCAAGTTACATTGGGTTTCCCAAACCCGGAAGCTTTGTTACTGTTTATATTCCGAAGTTGGAATAAGTATCCGTTAAGGCCTTCGAAGTTCACAACATAAAGAGAGTCATTTATGAGCGAAAAGTCTTTATTTAAAGCTTGTGAAGGAAGATCGTGGGTGGATAAAAGCTCTCCTTCATAATCAAAATAAGTAAGTCTGTTTTGATGGCTGTCAAATACAGCTAGTCCATAGTTCAGATCATAAAGGTGACGAATATTCAAAAACTCTCCGGGCCCGCGGCCTTCTCGGCCAAAGGCAGTAATTAAATCACCTTTGCTATTTAGTAAGCTAATCGTTTGCTGTCCGTAGTCAGCCACGGCTAACATTCCATTGCGTAATATTTTGACAGAAGTGGGCTGTGCAATATTATGGGTATCAAAATCAGTGAAGGTATACAGCGTATCAATTTTAACAAGTTCCGGTTCTGTTTGTTCAGTCGTTTCTTTTTCAGTACACCCGATGGAAATAATCATTAAAACCAAAAGAGGAGAGATAAATTTGGGAAGCATAATCAATAAGTTAAGCAGATTACTAATTAAATAGTATTTACCTGTTTTGATTGATAATGTCAAGAAAGAGAGATGATGTATTCCCCAGCCCCGTAGAGACACGTTACATCGTATCTCTACGGGGCTGGGTCATTAATAAATGAAAAGGATCAGAAGATTAATCAAACAAAAAAAGCCCGTTTCTTACAAAAGAAACGGGCTTAATTATTTGGTGCTCACGAGAGGAATCGAACCTCCACGGCCGTTAGGCCATACGCCCCTCAAGCGCACGCGTCTACCAGTTCCGCCACGTGAGCATTGGTAATCCTTGAAGGGCGACAAAGATAGCACTTTTACCCTTCAAATTTCAATGGTTTCCCTAAAAAACATGAAGCTCTTCAGAGTTCTGTCCGCTCCGACGCAGAGCGTCAGGAGCGAGAGAAAACTTGAATGGGTTTTGCTTTTGATACAAATAAGTATTCTTAAAAGGTTAAGTGGTGTATTTCTTGTATCGTATTATTGGAAGTGGAGATAGACAGGTAGTCATGGTCTCCATGGTCTAAGGTTATAGCGGTACCCCCGGTTAGCGTAAAATTAGAATAAGAAAGGGGAAAAGCTTGGAGAGTATTTTTATGATTCCCAACTTTTAATACGTTAGAATCAATACGAATAAGATAATTTGAAGATGTAAGCTTAAACCTATCAACCTTACCATCAACAAAAGCTATCCTTATCCCATCATTATATTGATAATATGTAGC
Organism: Gracilimonas sp. B-17; assembly: GCF_056857935.1. Taxonomy (NCBI): domain Bacteria; kingdom Pseudomonadati; phylum Balneolota; class Balneolia; order Balneolales; family Balneolaceae; genus Gracilimonas; species Gracilimonas sp. B-17. The sequence continues at coordinate 39,228 of NZ_JBSXOA010000009.1, read as the reverse complement.
AGTAACATCACTCATCTCCCAATAAACTGTTGAGATGTCATCAGGATTACCGAACTCTACAATTACCTGGTTGGTTGTAAATCCATATTTGATCTGGCCTGAGCCATTTGTTTGTTCAATGGTTATCACGTCTCGGTCGGGTATGTTGTCGTAAACAGGCCCGGTCTGTCCAAAGACTATTGTGCTAAAGCAGAATAAAAAGGATAGTATTAACAAGTGTCTCATGTTATATTATTTAGTTGCAATTACTTTCTGAAGTATTAACTGTTCCATTTGAATTAAATTTTGTTGCCATATATTGATTTGGGTTCGCACTAGCAAGTGTACCATCAGATAACTCAACCTGAGTCTTTATATGAACATGGGGTAATACAATAATGTTGTTCTTGGATTGTGCATTACCCGTATTACCATTTTTCCCAATTTTCTCACCTGCATAGATTGGGTCGCCAATTTCTACTGAGACAGAATTTAAATGGTTATATCTGATGAAAACAGCTGTACCGTCAATAATTGATTTTACTTCAATGTAGTTTCCATAAGATTCTTCAACAAATTCTCCAGGATCGAAGTCATCTCTTATGTCAGTTACAACTCCACAATTCATTGAAAAAAGGTCACTATTAATTGGTGCATTAATATCTATTCCATCATGAAAAGTATTTCCTGAATTTCTTGTATGTCCGTGAAGTCCCCCTTTTTTATTCCATCCATTAGATTTAGTTACAGTAGGGCTTTTAATTACGTCACCAAGACAGGGTTGATTTTGATATAAATCTTGACATTCTCCTAGTTGATCTCTGTACTGATATGGTTTGCAAATTTCACCAGATACGGATCCTCCTCCATCATGACACGGCATTGTTGGATCTAAGCAGGGTGGTGATGGATCATCTCCACCACCAGTGCCCCCTCCTCCAGTGTCATCAGCTGTTTCAACATATTTCCAGTGTCCATCAACACAACCATACGTGGTTGCATAAATCCATTCCCCATGTTCATCTTTAATAAGAATCACGTAAGATCCATATTCGGTACATTCCCATTCCCAATCACCAGAAGCTTTTTTCTTATTGTTTGTCACCCAGTCGGCTAACCAACTATTTGCTCCATACTTGGAAAGCCATTCTTGAACATATTCAAAAACATGTTTGTTATCAGGTATTTTACATTGAGCAACTCTAATAACATTATCTCTTCCTCTATATTCACTTGTTCTATCAAGCTCTGAAACTTTTTGGGAGGTGATAATTCTTTCAAAAATTTTAACATCGGAATTCTCTATCAATTCTTTTGGAATATTGATAACGAAAGAATCATAAACATAGTCGTGTTCAAAATCTTTTTTTTGCTAAGGTACTGATTGAACAAAAATAACTGTTATTGATAGCTTTCTCTTTGAAACTTTTAACTGAAGCTCTAACAAATTCTATATCATCGACATCGCTTGTTATTTGAACATATTCATTATTTGTATCTACTGAGTTACAACCGAAATAAATAATAAATGTCGCAATAATAAATAAACTTAAATATGATTTCCTCATTCTATAGATATTTGTTAATAAACTTATTTATAGAGAGGGTTAAATACAAAATGTTACAAAAAAACCCATCCAAAACTTGAATGGGTTTTGCTGAGTGTACATTCGTTCAGAGTTACACATCAGGCTTAGGCGAATTACTATTATGCAATCATAAGACGATTCACCTTGGCCGTTAGTTCTACATCAAATTTCGTTCTCTTCGAGTTGCCGTTTTGCATATTCGTTGTCAGGATCGATCTTGAGGGCTTGCTCGTAATAGGTACGGGCTTTGTCAGGTTGGCCGCCTTTGTTGATCATGTCGCCCATAAGGATCCAGTTTTCGGCATCCTGAGGGTCTTTTTTGATGCGCTCGATCAGGTAGGGAATAGCTTCCTGACCGCGATCGGTCATCAACATCAGCATTACCTTGTTTCGGTGGGCAGCTGACGTATCTGACATTTCTATGGCTTTGTCGAAGTCTTCTTCAGCTCCCTCCAGTTTTTCCAGCTGCATTCTGACATTTCCGCGGAGGTTGTAGTAGGGAGCATTATCATCATCGATCTCGATCGCTTTTTCGATCGCTTCAATGCTTTTATCAAATTGATTCAGCTGTTGCATCACCAGGGCCTCAAGATAGAAAGCCTCATGCGAATCCGGATGTTCTTTTTGTAGCTCTCTTGCAACATCCAGAGCGTAATCGATGTCTTTTTCTCTTAGTAATTCAAAACCTTTATTCAGTTTCTCTTCGAAATTCATGGAGTGTGTTTAATTTTCTTTATTAGAAAGATCTTCGTATTCAGCTTCTTCTATCTCATCGAAGCTTTGTTTTCTTCTGTTTGAACGTCCGCTAAACGGATCAAAAGTCTTGTTTCTCTTATTGGAAGGTAAGAACAATCTGTTGATATATCTTATCAGGAAGAAGAATATTATGACAAAAAATAAAAACTTTAGCATATCACTTAGGGTGAAATGTGGATATGGGTATTAGTGGTAATGGGTTTATCGAATATCTGTTGTTCAATATAGTCCAGATGCTCACTGTTATTTACAAAATCGATCTCCGAAGCATTCAATACGATCAGCGGGGCCCGGTTATAATGGTGAAAGAAATGATTATAGGCATCATTTAGCTCTTTTAGGTATTCGGGTGTAATGTGCCGTTCGTAATCTCTGCCTCGACTCTCTATGTTTTCCATCAGTCGTTCCACTGAAGATTGGATGTAAATGATAAGGTCCGGCTGAGCCGCGATACCAGTCATGATACTGAATATGTTATCATACAAAGCCATTTCATCCTGATCCAGGTTAAGACGGGCAAAAATGCGGTCTTTATCAAAAATATAGTCAGAGATCGTGAACTGATGGAACAGATCCTGACTCATCATATTTTGTTGCTGCTTGAACCGGCTCGCTAAAAAAGCCAGCTGGGTCTGAAAGGCATATCGTTCACGGTCTTCATAGAACTTTGGCAGAAACGGATTGTCTTCGAACTCCTCCAGTACCAATCGGGCATTTCTGCGCTCTGCCAGCAGAGAGGCAAGGGAAGTCTTTCCGGCTCCAATTACACCTTCGATCGCAATAAAATCATATGAGTTGGGCATCAGCTACCAATTCAGGGTTGTTTTAACTATGTCGAGCTTTGGTGCTTGTTTGATCAGTTCATCCACATGTTGAGCAGACACGGGATCCCGCCAATCCGGTTTAACATCCTTTAAAGGTAAAAGAACAAACAAACGGCTCTTATATTCTTGATGTGGAATGATAAGGGTATCTGTTTCAATGACCAAGTCATCAAAGGCAATTATATCAAGGTCTAGCGTTCGGGCAGTCCATTTGGGATAACGGGAGGGGCGGCCCTGCTTTTTTTCCTGTTCCTTAAGTCTCTCAAATAATTTGTCAGGTTTCAGCTCAGTTTCAATGGCAACCACTGCATTCAGAAAATCATTTTCAGAAGGGCCGACCGGTTCAGACCGGTAAATGGCCGACTTCATGACCTTATCATCACTGAGGTTTCCCAGGAATTTTAAAGCTTTGCACAGCTGTTTGTGAGGATCATTCAGGTTAGAGCCCAGTGCAATAATTACCTGGGCCACGACATCCTCACTTCGGTATGATCTAGGGTAGCTTTTATTGGAGGCTTTAGTTTACGTACATGAACCTCGATCTTTTCACATGTATCGGCGTACTTTTCGAAGAGTTTACTACCGATCCTGTAACATAAGGTTTCGATCAGGTCAACAGATCCACCTTCCATGATCTCAGCAGTAACTTGCTGAACTTCGGTATAATTTAAAGTCTCTTTAAGATCATCTGAAGTACCAGCTCTGGAAAGATCGCATTGGAAAATAACATCCACTACAAAATCATTACCCTCTTCTTTTTCGAAATCCTGAACACCATGGTACCCAAGAAATTTCATGCCACATACGGAGAGGGTATCCATCATGATCAAAGGCTGGCTACTTCAATGCGCTGATGTAGTTCTTCAACCATGCGCTTATGTTTCGGGCTGGTTGAAATGCGTTCTTCAACAGTAGAAATAGCATGAATGACCGTAGAATGATCGCGCCCGCCAAAATGAAGCCCTATGGTCTTTAAACTCGACTTGGTGAATTTCTTTGAAAGGTACATGGCGATCTGTCGCGCTTCGACGATCTCCTGTTTGCGTGTTTTCTCACGTACTTTATTGGTGTCGATACCAAAATAGTCACACACGTAATTCTGAATCGACTCAATGGAGATCTGTGTGTTGGAATCTTTGACCATATCCTTCAGCACGCGCTTGGCCATCGCCAGGTCGATATCGTCAATATTCTGCAGAGATGCATGTGCTAACAACTTAATGATAGCTCCTTCAAGGTCTCTGACGTTAGACTTGAAATTATGGGCGATGAACTCAATGATCTGAGGGTCAATTTCTATACCGTTATCATTCGCCTTGCGTTCAAGAATGGCATAACGGGTTTCGTATTCAGGCATTTTAAGGTCTGCACTCAGTCCCCATCCAAATCGGGAGATAAGGCGTTCTTCGATATCCGGTACATCTTTAGGTGCCCTGTCACTACTGAGGATGATCTGCTTTCCGTCCTGATGTAAGGCATTAAATATGTGAAAGAATTCTTCCTGTGTCTTTTCCTTTCCACTGAAGAACTGGATATCATCTACCATCAACACGTCAATGTTTCGGTAGAACATGGAAAACTCACTGGCCCGGTTATTCCGGATAGCATGTACAAATTCGTTCGTGAAAGCCTCAGACGAGATATAAAGGACTGATTTCTCATCCCCAAACTTTTCCTTGATCTTATTGCCGATACTCTGAACCAGGTGGGTCTTACCTAGACCTGTTGGGCCGTAGACAAAAAATGGGTTGAATGAGTTACTTCCAGGGTTATCAGCAATTGCCATGGCGGCAGAACGGGCAAGTCGGTTACAGTCACCTTCAATGAATCGCTCAAAAACATAATTGTTATTAAGATTCGAGTCGATCTTGGTCTTCTTAATTCCGGGGATCACAAAAGGATTTTCGATCCTATCTGGCTGGTAATCCGGATATCCGTTTGATTCTTGCGGTTGAACCGGCCCCATTGGGCGTTGAGGCATTCTGACCGACCGGTTATTCTCAAACTGATCAGACTTTTCCATGACAATGGAGTACTCCAGTTTTCCTTCAGGTCCCAACACTTTGGCAAGTGTAGATCGCAGCATATTGTAGTAATGCTCTTCCAGCCATTCATACCAAAATTGACTGGGTACCTGTATGGTGAGCGTGCTGTCTTTTAGTGTCACCGGTTTGATCGGTTCAAACCAGGATTTATACTTCTGATAGCTTATGTTGTCCTTTATAATATCGAGGCAGTCATCCCATGCCTTCTCAACCGATAACTCGTGCAATTGTCCAAATCCCCCTAACGGTATTAGCTTAAATAAGTTTGATCCTTTCCTAGCCAGTTATCCACAAGTAAAGATAATCATCTGACTTCGTTCGGTTTTGAAAATGGTAATTTATTGGGCACTTGTCAAACTCGTATTTAAGCATTTCGTAAAAGTTATCCACAATGTTATAAATAGCGTAAGTCGTTGGCGTGCAATAAAAAACATAGAACCTTAAATAATTCCCAAAAACCTCTTGACACCCCATAACATTGCCGTAACACTGAATTAACCTTTTTGAAAAACAGGGAAAAGTATTTTGAATTACTTTTCCACAAGTTTTCCACATTTATTCAATAAAGGTGTTCGATAAATTTTTGCTGAAAAAATCAAGCCTTTTTTGCTCTAAAAAATCTCTTTTTTTCATCCAGATCTTTCAGTAGCGAGGAGGTCCATACTGAAGGATCGAAAAGCTTTGATACCTCAGCACCTAACTGATGGTGCAGTTCAAAATAAATCGTACCATTTTCCCTCAAAGATGAGAGGCAAATAGTTTCAAGTGCACGATACATCTTTTCAGTTGACTCACAGAACAGAGCGAGCTCAGGTTCGAACTCAACAACCTCTTTATCGAGTGTGTTTTTTTCTTCCGGTTCAATGTAGGGAGGGTTAGATATAATGAGATCAAAATAACCGGCTTGAATTTGACTTGGATCAAATAGATCGTCCCTGAAATAGTTGACTTCCACATCATTATAGATCGCATTAGACCTGGCGATCTCTAAAGCTTTTTCAGAAATATCGGTTCCAAAAATATTCCAGTCAGGTTTTTCTTTTTTTATGGAAACCGGAATACAACCTGATCCGGTGCCTATATCCAAAACATTCAGGTTGTCTCTATCTTTGTTTTCTCTAAGTATAAGATCTACGAGCTGTTCGGTTTCCTGCCTGGGAATAAGAACTCCGGGTTCAACTTTGATTTTCACATTCAGAAAATCAGTTTCACCGGTGATATATTGTAAGGGTTCATGCAGTGATCTTCTTTTGACAAGTGGCCGTAATATATCTAATTCTTCCGAAGACAGTGGCCGGTCGTACATTAAATACAAGTCTAGCCGTTTAACACCCAATACCTCAGCCAGTAACCATTCGATACTAAACCGTGGCGATTTGATGTCCTTCTTTTCGAAGAACTCAGTGGCCCATTCAAGCATGCTAAGAACCGTCCAAACGGAGGGTATATTAGCCATAAATTATTCTTCTTCTGTCTCAGCCGGGGGCTGTTCTTCTTGAAGGGTTAACCCATGGCGTTTTGAGAAGTCAAGAATAAAATCGATGACATTGGTTTCAACAGTTTGTTCTTCTGAAAGTGAACTCCCTCTAAAACCCATGCGTCCTCCGGTCTTCTTAAGTACGATCTTATTGTGTTTACCCTTGCTTTCTAAGATACAGGTAAGCGTAACGCTTGAATTTATCTGCTTTTCGTATTCTTCATAAACCGCTACATAAATGGTCTCAGAGGTTCCCTCAGGAGAATACTCATATAGAAATTTTGGTGGATGTTCCTTAAACAATTTGGATGACATTCTGCGTAGCGTTGCAGTTGGTCCAAATACGAAATATGTTGTATGTGAATTCATGCTTTGTAGCTTGAATTAATTATTTTATGAATGTGTTTATTACTAAAAATTTGTGGTGAAAATAACATGATATTGTATTAACGCAATAAGAAAATGAAGAAAATTTCGTTATTGCATCACTTAACGGGCTCTAAACTATCTTAAACCCAACTTTTTTCGATGAAAAAAATTATCATAATCTTAGTATTTGCTGCTGCTTTTCTAACAAATAATGCCTTTGCACAGTTTGGTGAACCTGAAGTTCGTAAAATTGAAGATCCAAAAAATTTGTATGACGAAGGGTACAGAACCGGGTTTGGTTTCAATCTTGCTTTAACTGATTTTGGTTTTGGTGCCGGTGGTCAGTTTCGTTTTGGCCTTAAGCCTTATACAGAAGCCTTGGTCTCACTTAAGATCGCTGGCCTTAAAGATCCAACGGAACAAACATTTACTGATTTTTTAGGCTATAGAACCACCCCTGAAAAATATCAGCGGGTCATATCAGTGCCGTTATACATTGGTGTGAAGCAACGTTTTTTCCCTGAGAAGATAGCCGATAATTTTAGATTGTTTAGTTCTATAAGCGCAGGCCCGACTTTTGCATTTTCCTACAGCTATTTCAATGATGTAAGTGAAAACGGATTCAGAGAGAACGATGCCCGTATTTATGGATTTACTGAGCGAACGAATGATATTTTTTCCGGTTGGAATGATTCTGAGACCCATTGGGGCATGGGAGGAGAATTTACGGTCGGTATAGATTTTGGGGATAATTTCTCTAATCTATCAACTGTTCAATTCGGCTACACTATGAATTATTTCCCCGATGGCATTCAGGTTTTACAGCCTTGCAAAGCTGACCTCACACGAATCAACCAGGCCCCTGTGAATGCCTGTGAGTTTGCACCGGTAGTTGCAGTAGGTCCCAATGGTGATTTTGCTCCTTTAGAGCAAGCTAATGATCCAAGAAAATATTTTGGGTCTGCTCAGATCAGTTTCATTTTTGGCTGGATGTGGTAACTATCTATTTGATGTCAGTTCTCTGAACCAAACTTCTGGCTGTGAAAGATCATCGATGATCATTTCAGGGTTGTGACGCACAAGCTCATCTCGCCCATATTTGCCTGTTGTTACGGATACGCATTTCATTCCGGCATATTTTGCACATTCTATGTCTCGTGGTGTATCCCCAATGATGATAAATCGGGAGGGATCAGGCTCAATTCCCATTTGTGTTCTGACTTGCTCAATTGCGATCATAGGGAGTCTGTTGCGGTCTTTATCTTTCTCGCCAAAAGCTCCAATGGTAAAATCATAATCGATCTTACCCGCATCTAACTTCAATTGTGCGGCTTTGGGATAATTGCCGGTCAGTAGCCCACTTACAAAATTATCGTTTTTGAAATAAGATATGGCATCATCTACATGATCATGCCTTTTTACAAGTTCTTCACTTAATCTATTTTCAAGTGCTTTCAGGTAGGCTGCCTTGAAAGTCTGATACAATGATTCATCATAGTCATGGTTGACCAAAAATGAGGTGAATATATCATGATCGGTTCGTCCTGAAAATGCATCATTTTCCAAATCCGGATAGTCGATACGATGTTCATCGAGGAGTTCTCTCAGCATAGCCCGGTTAAACCCGCGGTCAACGGTTAGCAGGGTGCCATCAATATCGAATAAAATAATCCAGGGATGTCTCATGTATGAATAGTTTATAAGTTGTTTATATCATCTTCACTTTAAGTTACGATTATTGAGCTGAAATGGCTTTAAGTACATGTTAAATAACAGTACCTTTAAGAAGTAAGAATCTCACTTAACAAATCGGAGAATTAATAATGAGTTTTATAGAAGACATTCATGCAAGACAGGTGATAGACTCGCGGGGTAATCCAACCGTTGAAGTTGATGTGACCCTTGAAACGGGAACCGTGGGCCGTGCAGCTGTGCCTTCAGGGGCATCTACCGGAGAGCACGAAGCAGTGGAGCTACGGGACGGTGACAAAGATTACTTTATGGGCAAGAGCGTTTTGAAAGCAGTTGAAAACGTTAATACCGTTATCGCAGAGGAATTACTTGGTTTATCGACCTTCAATCAGGTTTATCTGGATGACCTATTGCTTGATCTGGATGGTACACCAAATAAAGCCAAGCTAGGTGCGAATGCAATATTGGGTGTGTCTATGGCTATTGCCAAAGCTGCAGCAAAGGAATTGGATATGCCACTTTGGAGATATATTGGCGGAGTGAATGCCAAGGTTATGCCTCTTCCCATGATGAATATCATTAACGGTGGCTCGCACGCGGATAACAGTGTGGACATGCAGGAATTTATGATCATGCCCGCCGGTGCTGAGAATTTCAGTCAGGCACTTCAAATGGGGGCAGAGATCTTTCACAACCTCAAAAAAGTATTGAGTGACAAAGGTTATAGTACAGCAGTAGGTGATGAAGGTGGTTTCGCTCCAAACCTGAAGTCAAATGAAGAAGCGATCGAAGTGATCCTTACAGCTGTTGAAAAAGCAGGTTATACCCCTGAAGAAGATGTACTGATCGCTCTTGATCCGGCTGCTTCTGAATTTTATAACACTGAAACCGGATTGTATGAATTCAAATGGAGTGATGGCTCGAAGAAAGACACGGATGCAATGGTGGAATACTGGAGCGACTGGGTGGAGAAATATCCTATCATTTCCATTGAAGACGGCCTGGCTGAAAATGACTGGGACGCCTGGGAAAAACTGACCGATGCTGTTGGCGATAAAGTACAGCTGGTAGGTGATGATCTCTTTGTTACCAACACAGAGCGGCTCGCAACCGGTATCGAAAGAGGTATCGCTAACTCCATTCTTATTAAAGTAAATCAGATCGGTACGATCACTGAAACCCTGGATGCTATTGAAATGGCACATAAGAATGGTTATACAGCGGTGATCTCTCACCGTTCAGGTGAAACTGAAGACGTGACCATTGCTGATCTTGCTGTTGCAACAAATGCCGGACAGATCAAAACAGGTTCCATGAGCAGGACAGATCGTATTGCCAAGTACAATCAGTTACTCAGAATTGAAGAGCAACTCGGAGATATGGCACTCTTCCTTGGTAGAGATACTTTTGGTCTGTGATCCCGAATAATTCAAAACGACCTGAAGGCCACTGCGATCGCAGTGGCCTTTTTAATTTGATGTCCAACTGAATTCAACAAAGTAAGCAAACGGGGAGCATGCGGAATTTCGATTAACAGCACTGCTAATGTTAAGAGAATAAAAAGTTTTATTAGAATTCATAATAATCTGTAAGGAATTGAGTTATAGTTGCTCTTACATAAAACATAGTAGCTTTCTAAGGAGCCGACATTTGGATAGATGGTCGGCTCTTTTTTTATTTTACGACCTGTTAAAAACAGATAGAATGCGTACCATATAGTGTATGCGAAATACCCACACAGAGCTTTTAAATTTCAGAAATCATGTTGAGACCAAGATCGATTGGGCTCCTCATCTCAATGTGATAACCGGTCCAAACGGTTCGGGGAAAACCAGTCTGATCGATGCTATTCATTATCTGTGTATGTCGCGAAGTTTTGTATCCAATACAGATATGTATGTGGTCAATAAAGATGAAAGTTATTTTATGATCAAAGGTCATTTTGAGGGGCAGATCCGTTCTGAGTTTGATGTATCCTGCTCGTATTCCAGGGGAGATGGGAAAAAGATATTTGTGAATGATTCCCCTTTGGAGAAGCTATCCGATCTGATCGGCATGGTACCGGTGGTTACACTTACTCCGGATGATAAAAAACTAACTTTGGAAGGCCCTGCTGAAAGGAGGAGTTATATTGATTCTTTTATTAGCCAAATCTCTCCGGCATATTTAAGAGATCTTATTGAATATCGCAGAATAAGAAAGCAGCGTAATACACTGCTACAGGAATACAGGGGGCCTAAATCTGTATTAGAATCTTACCTGGAGCCCTGGAATGTTCAGCTTGTTGAATCAGGGTCCAGAATTGTTGCTAAACGATATGAGGTGCTTGAAAAACTGAAGGATTATCTGGCAAAGGATTACGCGATGATCTCAGGCATGGACCTTACAACAAACCTGGAATACCAGACATTTTGTACACCCGATACCGACCCAAAGGTAATAGAAGAAGCTTACTACATGGAACTTGATAAAGTTCAGGAAAAAGAGATAGAACGTGAGATCACCACTGTGGGGCCACACAGGGATGAGGTCGTTTTTTATCTGGATGAATTTGAACTGAGAAGGTATGGATCTCAGGGACAACACCGGCTTTTTGCACTTTCATTGAAGTTAGCTCAACTACATTTTTATTCAGATGAATTGGATGATCTGCCTATTCTTATGCTTGATGATGTTTTCGGTGATCTGGACCTCAATAAAACAGAAATATTATTGACGGCACTTCAACAACATAAAGGTCAAATATTCATAACTTCAGCAAACCCGGTTCCATTTAAGGATTATGTTATCTTTGATGGTGAAAACAATCGGTTTTATAAAGTGGATGATGGAAATGTTGAAGAGGTGGAAGCATGAGATTTGATACGCCCAAATCATTGAGTTCTGTACTGGAAGATTTTCTGGAAAAGTTTCCTCAGAAGAGAAAACTGAAGCAGGGGATGATATTGTCTGCCTTCGGGGAAGTTGTTGGGCCACGATTGGCATCGGAAGTGGAAGACCTGCATTTTGAAGGGAATAAACTGGCCATGAAGGTCAAACACCCGGCCTGGAGACATGAGATTCATTCGAACCGCTTTAGCATTGCCAAAAAATTGAATGCTAAGGTAAAAGGAGATATCATATCCGACATCATTGTTCGCAGTTAGTTGATTAAACTTAAACCTGCATCTATATTCCTGAATGCCAGATTTTTTTAACCACCCACTTATAAATCAAATAAAAGATCTTTTCAATTTCGGAACCAAACCCGGTTCTGATGAAGATGAGGTGACTTTTTTGCGTCGTGAAAAGGTCATTGTATTTGTCGGGGCGTACATAACAGCTGTAGCATTATGGTTTATTGTAAATTTAAGCAGTAGTTACAGCATCAACGTGAATCTGCCGATAGAACCCGGTAACGTTCCGGAGGATATGGCACTGCTTGAGGAACTGCCGGAGTTTGTTCAGGCAGGTGTTTCAGGAGATGGGTGGCAGCTATTGTCACTATATAATGACCCGCCAACGGTGGTGATAAACATAGAAAATGAAGAAGTAAACCTGTTTGATCAGGTCCGCCAGCGATTGAGTTATCTTCAGGATATAGACATATCTAAGGTTCAGCCGCTGATGATCCAGATCGAAATGGAAAGTAAGATCTCAAAAAAGATTCCTGTGGTTTTGAATACGGATATTGATTTTCAAAACAGATATGGAAAGATAGGTGAACCTGTTATCAGTCCGGATAGTATTACGGTTACCGGTGCAGCCTCACGTATAGAAGATATGAGTGAGTGGGTTGTAAGAGATACACTCAGACTAAAGGATGTCCGAAATGATATTTCAAGAGTTATCACATTACGGGAAGATACAGGTGTAATAGAGTTGTCTGATACGGAGATCAATTATGTTGCTGATGTTTCAGAATTCACTGAGGGGGAAACAGCCGTATACATCAAAACACGAGGTTTGCCAAGAGGGCAGAATGTAACATATAATCCTGCATCTCTTACGATAACCTTCGATGTACCGATCGAACAGTATGCGGATGTTGAGAATCTTCAACCTTATGAGGCCTATGTATCTTATTCAAAAATACTGGAAGATTCGACCGGATATGTGACTCCAGATATTGAACTTATAGAAACAGAATATGAATTGCGGCTTCGTAATTTCAAACCAAAGGCAGTAGCATATTTTACCGTGATAAACTGACTCTTTAGAAATTCAGGACCAAACCAATGGACGGCAGCACTTCTGCATCATTGGTTGTATTGACCAATACCAGGCTTCGTGGGGTAATGATATTTCCGTTTTCATCTCTGTCCAACCCATAACGTGGCTCGGAAGGGCTTGCTTGTACAAGCACATTCTGTACCTCGAGGTAGACATCAAGGCTCAGGTTCTGAAAGTTAAATTTCTTATCAATACGAACATCAAGCTGGCTCAGTGGATCAAGCCGATTACTGCCAAGTTGTTTATAATCTCTAAAAACAGCCGGGTAATTCTGCAGGGTCAGCTGTTGATCTACAGGTGCATAAGGAGCTTTCCCTAAATATCTGTATCGGCTACTAATTTCCCAATTATTGCCAAATTTATATCCACCCAGTAATGAAATCAGAGTTCCATTATCCCAAACGGCAGGTTTATAGTCGTTACTGAAGAGATTTGTGAACTCACTCTTGTAGAAAGTAAAGGCAGCCACTCCATATAACTTTCCGGTAAATTTTTGTTGATAGAGTAACTCAACGCCATAGGTTCTTCCTTTACCTGTGCTGATGACCGGTTCACTGCCAAAGACTTCGAAATCACCTCCTTTATTGGCAAGTGAAACACTGTCGGTAGTTGAGACCGGGTAATCATTATAGTATTTGAAGAAAGCTTCTGCCGAAATTCTTGCACGGTCGTTTAGAAGGTATTCTATACCTGTTACAGCATGATCGCTTTGTATGTAATCTGATGATCTATTCGGAAAAGCACCATTGTTATCCTGAAAACCAAGGGTAGTGTAGGGAAGTATCTTAAAGTATCGCCCAACAGAAGCATTCAAAGTCCATTTTTCATTTTCTGTGATCTTATAGGAAAATGAAGCTCTGGGGCTGAGGGTACGATATAATTGATTCCCACTGTTTGTGAAACTGTTGCCATCCGCCCTGACACCTAAAGAAATACCGACACGATTATTGTTAAAGTTTGCGGACGACTGAGCAAATATTCCGTATCTAAAGAAATTGAGATCGGTGAAAAATGACCGGCTATTGATCAGGTCTTCTGTTGAATTAGAGTAATTGACATTTATCAGGTTTAATCCGCCGGAAAGCGTCCAATTGTTGAGGAATGTCGTAGCCTGGTATCTAAGATGAGTTTCTGTTTCTCTTGAATCATTTTTTAAATACAGTCCGGTTTTGTTGACATTATCCTCGTACCTGAAAAATTCATTACCCAAAGTATTATTGCTTAACACAGTCTCCATAAACCCGCTGTTGTCTGAAAACTGCCTTCTCCAACCCACCCCGATGGTGTTGCTATTTTGCCTTATAACCGGGATCTGATTCTGAATGGCTTCCTGTTCGGGATCAAAATCGTCCAGATCATTTATTGACAGATCATCTAACGAACCAACACCCGTCAAATAGATCTGATTGTTGTTATTGATCCGGTGATTCACTTTATATTGATAATCCCAGTAATCCGGCAGGAACGGGAGGCCAATGGCTTGAAACAATAATTGCAGGTAAGATCGACGAATGGAAGCAATATAGGTTGTATTTGAATTCGCCTCATCACCTTTGAAAATTGGGCCTTCCACCGTTAGGGCTGCTTCACTGGATCCAACTCTCAGATTTCCGTTAAACTCTCTGCTATCGCCGTTACGCTGATCGAATTGAAGAATTCCTGAAAGTACATTTTCGTACTCAGCACTAAACGAACTGGCGGTTAATGAGACTCCTTCAAAAAATGAAACATTCAATAAGCCTACCGGACCGCCAGCACTGCCCTGAGTCGAAAAGTGATTGATATTAGGGATGGGGATTCCATCCAGGAAATAGACATTTTCATTGGGAGCACCACCGCGTATGATCACATCGTTACGGAACCCACCCACGGATCCTGAGACTCCGGGAAGTGATTGCACAACCTTAGCGATATCATTATTTCCCCCGGGGTAGGCGGTGATCTCTTCCTGATTGAATTTTTGTATGGAAAGCGGGGTAACTTCTTCCTTTAAAAAAGGATTAGGAGTAACCGTCACTTCATCCAGTTCTTTGACATCTTCCTGTAACTGAAAATTGATATCAATATTTCCTTCGGATCTGATGACGATATTGAATCTTGTTTGAGAGATAAAGCCAACAAAAGAGGCTTTTACATTGTAGGTCTTGGCAGGGATGTTGGTGATGGTATAACGCCCATTAGCATCTGTTGCATCCCCGAGTTCGGTACCCTCCAGCAAAACAGTGGCACCGATCAAAGGTTCTCCGGTTTTGGCATCTGTAACAGTACCGGATAGGGTACCGGTAGACTGGGCAGCTAAGCCTAACGAAATGCAGTTAACTATAAACAGAAGGATCGAAGAACGTAGGATCAT
Source organism: Gracilimonas sp. B-17 (assembly GCF_056857935.1). Taxonomy (NCBI): domain Bacteria; kingdom Pseudomonadati; phylum Balneolota; class Balneolia; order Balneolales; family Balneolaceae; genus Gracilimonas; species Gracilimonas sp. B-17. The sequence continues at coordinate 23,932 of NZ_JBSXOA010000009.1, read as the reverse complement.
CAGGGTTAGTTAAGAATTAATGTTGGAAGACCAAACGCATTGGGCAGTGAAAGTCGTTCCTGCATAATCAGTTACCTGTAAAAATTTATTTATTTAATAAAAGGAACGGAGAATTGTCAGGCAAAGTTTAAGGCAACTCAATATATTTGATTTATGAAAGCCAGGAACTTGCATACCTTTTTTGTTTTAAGCGCAACCATTCTTTTCGGATCGTTTACGCTATTGCATGAGTATGACTGGCTGTTACCACCTTCACCGGTTGAAACCGTTGCCTCAACAACTCAGGTTCCCCTTCCGGATGTTATTGAGGAGCAGGGAAGTGAAGATGAGATCGAGCATGATGACTTTAAAGAATTTTATGTGTCACCTGATCAAAATAATAAAGGATCTTACATGATCTATGAGGACCGGTTTACTCCTCATGTTGCCACCCCACCCCCAGACATGGTCTAAGCCCACCCGTATCTAATAGCTAATTATTTCCGTGAGTAACACCTTTGTAGAAATGGTGTCTTCAGAATTATATGGATAACTCACCCAAAGCAAAGGAATGGGCATAAAACTTTGTAATAGCTATTCAAATTTAATTACTAAACCTTAGATCATGTATAAAATGAAAAGTTTAAATCTGTTAGTTGTATTGGTATTGGGTTCATTCATAATTACAGCATGTACCCAAAAAGAAGATGAAACCGAAAACTATAGTATGCAATTATCCTCTGATGTGATAACAGCAGAGGGTCAGAATGAATTAACACCTGAGCAAATAATTCAGGGTTTAAAAGATGGAAATGAGCGATATGTCAATAATAACCTGACACCAAAAGACTTCCAGTCTCAGGTTAAAGCAACTGCAAGTGGTCAATTTCCTGAAGCAATAATTCTGTCGTGCGTTGACAGCCGTGTTCCGGTCGAAAATGTATTCGATAAAGGCGTGGGCGATATATTTGTAGCGCGCGTAGCCGGGAATTTCTCAAATGAGGATATTCTTGGCAGTGCTGAGTTTGCTACTGCGGTAGCAGGATCAAAGGTGGTTATAGTAATGGGCCATGAGGCATGCGGTGCAGTAAAAGCTGCTATTGATGGTGTTGAAATGGGTAATATTACAGCCATGCTGGATAAGATCGAACCGGCTATTGAAATGACCAATAATTATGATGGTGAGCAGTCTACATCAAATAATGACTACGTAACAGAAGTGGTTAACAATAATGTAAGAAATACCATATCTGAAATGCGTAAAAATAGTCCGATCATCGCTGAATTGGAGCGCAATGGTGATGTTGTGATCGCCGGCGCTTTTTATGACCTGGATAGTGGAAAAGTTACATTTCTGGATTGATTAAGAAGGCTAAGATAAGAAAGAGGGAGTTTGAGGCTCCCTCTTTTTTTTTAAAATGATACCAGCTAATTCAGATCACTTTGGTTCTGTCAATTCAAGGTAGAATCGTTTGAAATCTTCACCTACACGGACCTTAAAATACCCCTCTTCAAGTACAGGGTTCCCTTCAAAATCAGGATAGCTCAGATCTTTTTTAGGTTCGATATTCAGGCTCACTCTTTTAGATTCACCGGGTTTCAATTTAACCCTTTCAAACTGAACTAATTCTTTAACAGGTCGGGATATCTTTCCAACCTCATCTGATATGAACCATAGAACTACCTCCGTTCCAATACGGTTTCCGGTGTTGGTTATGGTAACTTCAGCTTCAATTAAGCCATTTTCATCGATCGAAGTTTTATCGATGTTGAAATCATCATAACTGAAACTGGTGTAGCTTAAACCATGCCCAAATTCCCATTCTGCTATGGTTTCATCATCCTGTTCTATGTTGTTGGCAACTTCAGAATCAAAGTGATACGATGCACTCGGTTTGTGATTATAGGGTACAAAATAACCTACATACTGAGGGTAAGAGAAAGGGAGCTTGCCACTTGGGTTAATTCTACCGCTGATCATATCAGCAATAGCTTCAGCTCCCTCAAAACCTGGAAGGCCTGCCCAAATAATTGCATCGGTATCATCTACTATATCGGAAATTACCCGTGGCCTGCCTTCGATCAAAACAAGTACAGATGGTTTACCGGTTTTGTTAACCGCATTGATCAGTTCAAGTTGATCGTCAGCTAAACTCAAGTCAGTTATGTTCCCAACAAATTCGGTATAGGGTTCTTCTCCGGCTGCTATAATGATGGCATCAGCCTCACTTGCAGCAGATTCAAACTCAGATCGTCGTTTTGTGTCAGGTTCCCCAATAGAATTCAATTCGGTTACTTTTGCAGATGGGAATTGCATCTGAAGAGCTTCTGTAATGGTTTTCACGTCTTCGGGGTATTGGTCTTCTGCTCCACCTTGCCATGCAAGGGTCCAACCACCTGAAAGATTTCTTTTACTGTTAGCAGAAGGACCTACCACAAGCAGATTTTGGATCTCTTTCGATAGTGGTAGTGTCTGTTTTTGATTTCGTAAAAGAACCAATGACTCTCGGGCAGCCTGAAGTGCGATTGATTTATGCGAGGGGCTTCCAATATTTTCAATCCCTTTACCTGAAGGATAAGGGTGTTCAAACAATCCCATTTCAAATTTTAGTCTTAAAATACGCCTAACTGAATCATCCAGCCGGTTTTCTGAGATCTTTCCTTTCTTTACAAGGTTCATCAGGCTCTCATTGAATTTGAGGGATCTGGGTGTCATACTCATGTCAACACCGGCATCGATCGCCTGAAAGGTTGCCTCTTCGTAGCTTCTGGCTGTATGGTGGTAGTCATATAATTTCCCAATATCAGCCCAATCTGTAACGATCACGCCATCAAAGCCCATTTTTTCCCGAAGCAGACCGGTTAGTAACTCTTTAGAGGCATGAACCGGTATGCCATTTACCTCACCGCTATTCAGCATCATGGTCTTCATACCTGCATCAATAGCAGCCTGGAAAGAGGGGCGGTGAAATTCATGAATGGTTTGCATGGAGAGGTCGACAGGTGTACGGTCCCACCCGGATCTGGGTACAGAATATCCAAGGAAATGTTTTCCTGTGGCGGCTACCTTATAGGGGAACTTATCATGCTTTGCCTGTAAACCATTAACATAGGCTGCCCCTAACCTGGAAGCGAGATAAGGATCTTCTCCATAAGTCTCATAGACACGTGGCCAATAGGGATTCTTGCCAAGGTCAAGAACCGGTGCGAAGTTCCATACATGCCCTAAAGGCCCTGCTTCCAATGCTGTGATCCGGCCATTCTGAAGTGCATTTTCAGTATTGAAAGTTGCTCCAATATTGATGTTGTGAGGAAATATGGTGCTCCCCGCCAGGTAGCTTGCTCCATGCATATGGTCAATTCCATAGATAATGGGAATACCTAATCTTGTTTCTTCAACTGCAATTCGTTGTAAGTTCGAAATGTAATCGATCCATTGTTGAGCAGGTACTGCTTCCCCATTAAGAAACGAACCAATATGATGCTTTTGCAGCAAGATTCTTGCTTTATCAGCATCAAGGCTGACATCGCTTTGGTCACCCCTGTTATTTACCATGGTGATATCAAGTTGGGTCATTTGCCCAATTTTTTCTTCCAGACTCATGCGTCCGATCAGATCTTCAACACGTTCATCTATAGAAAGGGCAGGGTCCATATAAGGTTGAGCAGACACTGATTTATTAAGGTTTAGGATAACAGATAATGCTATTATAGTAATTATTTTTAGGATCTTATTAAGATGGTCTGAAGATAGGTTCAGTAGATGAAAGTGTGATTGCATAGATATATGTAGTTCTGATATTTTAATTTTTTTGATAATCTCAGAACACCGGAACGCTGAGAAGCTAAGCTAAGAAATTCGGACTTTCAAGATGTGAAAAAAGCCCAAAACAAATTAGATTCTATATTTTTGGTAGCTCTTAATATTTTGGTAACATCTAGGGATTGGTTTTAAAAGTAATTCATCAAAAGAACACACTGAATCAGCATCTTTTATAGATTTCAGATTGAATAAGCCTTCATTGCCTCATTTAAATGGCTAAAATTAATATATCGCAGGGTGAAAATAGTTTAGAGCAACTTTGGCAGGAGTTGTGTTCAGGGGACAAAAATGCCTTGGCTGTCTTGTTTACTTCTACATTTGAATCGTTATATAAGTACGGATACAGGATCATACCTAACTCAGAAAAAGTACGTGATGCTATTCAGGAAGTCTTTTACCAGCTTTGGAAATATCGCAAAAACCTTAGCAAACCGGGGTCAGTGAGAGCTTATTTGTTCGTTTCTCTTAGACGTGAACTCCTGAACAGGAAAAAAGCAGCATTACGGAGAGAAGAAATTGATAAGAAGTATTTTGATGAGGAGTTTGACCCTCTGTTGAATTACACCAAATGGGATGAGATCCTGAATCTACAGGAAAAAGAGAGTAAGAAACTTAAAAAGGCAATTGAAAAACTAACACCCAGACAGCGTGAGATTATTTATTTGAAGTATTTTGAGGGATTATCAACTGATGAGATATCCAAGATCCTGGAGATCCGCGCACAAAGTATCTATAATTTTTTATCTGAATCTGTGAAAATGCTTCGTTCTTTTTTGGATGAATGAGTTTTACTGGGTTGTAACTAACTGCAGCACAATACTTTAAAAGTACATTTGCTTATCTTAAAAATTTCTTAACAAAAATAGAGTAGGTTTCCAATCGGCGCTTCTCTATAAGGGCACAAACCGAGAGTAACCCAATTAACTAAGAAATTTTTATATGTCTGATAAGCTCTCAGAATTACTACTTGATGAATCTTTTGTTCGCTTTCTTAAAGGAGAAGCGTCATCAGAGGAGTTTGCAAGATGGAGTGCCTGGTCTGAACAAAATGAAGTTCAAGCTGGTCTTTTCAAAAAGGGAAAGAAACTTTTAGAAGAAGGTTCCCAGCCGCTTCCTATACCAAACACTGAGGCAGAATTAGAACGCTTGATGTGGAGAGTCGACTCTCAAAATCGATATCGGTCCTACAAAGAGGTTCGAAAACGTTCAAGAACAGCCGTTTGGTCTGCAATTGCTGTTGCGGCAAGTATTTTATTGGTGATTGGTTTTTTTACCCGACATACCATATTACAGAACGACGGAACAGATAACGGTCGGGTCTCTTCGGTAACCTATCGAACATTGAATACGGAAACGGGACAAAAAACATCGGTTCAGTATTCTGACGGTTCAAAAATTGTGATCAATGCCAATTCACAACTGCGCCTCCCTGATAAATCCATTAACTCCGATACTATGGAAGTTTGGTTGGAAGGTGAAGCTTTATTCAATATCACAAATAATCCAGACTCAAAACGAGCATTTATAGTACATACACCGGATGGTGATGTGTCAGTGTTGGGAACTGTTTTCTCAGTAAACACAACAAAATCAAGAAGCCGTGTTGTTCTTAGTGAGGGACAGGTTAGAGTTGATGTGCCTGAGAGCGATGACCGGGAAGGACTGAATTACATTATGAAGCCCGGTGAATTGGCAGAGTTTTCAAGTTTAATGGATGAGATCAAGGTTAATAATGTGAATGCTCTGGCATATACATCATGGGCAAGTGACACATTGGTCCTCGACAATACCCCACTTCATGAGCTCATTGACAGAATAGAATTTACCTATGATGTCAGTGTTGAGGTGGAGGATAATGATCTTCTGCGGCAGCGTTTAACCGGAAGGTTGGAAAACTTAAACATAGATTTTCTTTTGACAGGTCTTGCACAGGTGTTAGACGTAGATATCACAAAGCAAGAACAAACGGTCTTTATCAAAAAAAAAACAAAGTGATTCTCTGAAAAGAAAGTCACAATAATAGAAGATATAACATCAAACAGTAACATTATGAAAGCTAAAAGATTCACCCTGCTAGTTTTATTATTTGCATTTTGCTGTATGGGTACGTCCTGGGCAGAACAAGAAGGACAATTCGCCTATAATAACAGTGGAATTCATGAAATAGATCCTTCAGAACAGGTTTCTCTGAAAAAAACTTTGAAAAGTTTGGAAAGCGCTTACAACGTAGTGTTTTTCTACAAAACAGATCTGATTGAAGGTAAAAGTCACCCGAAGGTAGAACTTAGGGGAAGCTTAACTGAAAAACTTGAAACACTTCTTACTCCTTATAGATTAAGCTCCAAGCATCTTGGTGAGCAGGTTTATGTTATATCTAAAAAGGAAGCGTTTTCACAAGCTGTAGCTGATACGGTTAGAGGACGTGTTACTGATGTTGAAAATGGGGAAACACTACCCGGAGTAAATATTCTTATCAAAGGAACTTCAAGAGGTACAGCTACAGACCTGAATGGATCATTTACTCTGACAGCTGAACCACAGGATACACTGATCTTTTCATTTCTTGGGTTTAATACCAGAGAGATCCCTGTAGATGGAAGAAATTACATTGATGTGGCTCTTGTCCCATCAGTATTACAATCTGATGAGCTTATCGTAGTTGGTTATGGAACCAAACGAAGAAGTCAGATCACAGGATCAGTATCCTCGATCAGTTCAGAGAGTATTGATGACACTCCGGTTCTACGTGTTGAACAAGCTCTTCAGGGACGAACTGCAGGGGTTTTTGTAGCTAATCAATCAGGTCAGCCCGGTGAGGCACCAACTATCCGTATCCGTGGAGCCGGTACCACAGGAAGTGCAGACCCTCTATTTGTTGTAGATGGAATGCCTGTTGGAGGAATTGATTATCTGAACCCGGGATCAATTGAATCCATGCAGGTGCTTAAAGATGCAGCTTCGGCAGCTATCTATGGAGCGCGTGCCGCAAATGGTGTGGTATTGATCACTACGAAATCTGGCCGTCCTGATGTGACCAACGTAACCTATGAGGGTTATGCTGGTATTCAGAATGCCTGGAAAAAGATCAACATGCTGGATGCTCGCCAATATATGGTTATGATGAATGAAGGGGCGTCCTATGCCGGTGTTAGCATGCCATTCCCTATCGATCCTCAGGTTACAGGTGGAACAGACTGGCAGGATGCGGTATTTAATGACAACGCACCGATGACAAATCACCAGATCACAATTTCCGGTGGTAATAATAAGACTCAGTATTCAACCGGTATTTCCTATTTCTCACAGGAAGGAATCATCGGAGGTGAAAAATCTCAGTTCGACCGCAATACCTTTAACTTGAAATTAGATAATCAGGTAAGCGATGTATTCCGGTTTGGTAATAGTTTGAATTACAGCCGAATCAACCGAAACGCTGTTCTCAGTAACAGTGAGTGGGGATCTCCATTAAGTAATGCCTTGAATATGGATCCTTTGACTCCAATATTCGAAACCGATGAAGCTGACCTTCAAAGTTACCCAAGCAATGCCGTTCAAAATGAAGATGGCCTGTATTATGGGATCTCAAATTATGTAACTCAGGAGATCGTCAACCCACTGGCAAGATTAGCCGTTACCCACGGTGAAACACAAGTAGATAAGCTTGTTAATAATCTGTACGCCGAGTATGAAGTCATGCCAAATCTTGTTGTAAGAAGTAGCTTTGGTATAGATGCTGCCTTTGTTAAAAGTGATAATTATAACCCAACTTTCTATTTGAATTCTGCTCAAACAAATGGTGAATCGCTAGTCAGCAAGTCTGAAACCCGATGGTTTACATGGAATTCAGAGAATACTGTGAGTTATGAGAATACATTCAGCAATCATAACATTACTTTATTGGGTGGTATCTCAGCTCAGAAAGTTCATTTCGAGGATCTGTTCGGATCTAAGTCTAATCTTTTGATGTCTGATCCCTCCAATGCATGGTTGAACGTTGCTTCCAATGAAGAATCGATGCGCGCCTCAGGTGGAGCTTATAATGAAAAACTTCTTTCCTATTTTGGGCGTGCAAGTTACAACTTTGATGAGACCTACTTACTTACAGGTATTGTAAGGGTTGATGGATCATCAAAATTCGGTTCAAATAACCGATATGCTGTATTCCCATCAGTATCTCTAGGTTGGGTGATGAGTAATGAATCCTTTATGGAAGACCTGGACGATATTAACCTTCTGAAACTTCGTGTTTCCTGGGGTCAGAATGGTAACCAGAACATTGGTAACTTCGCTTATACTTCAACAATTGCAACCGGTTATGGTTACACATTTGGTTCAAATGAAACCTTTACTACCGGTGCCATTCCATCCAGTGTTCCGAACCCAAATCTGAAATGGGAAACATCAGAGCAACTTAACTTTGGTGTTGATGTAGGATTCTGGCAGGATAAACTGATCCTGGCTGCTGATTACTATCAAAAAGATACCAAAGGATTGCTGGTAAGAGCACCAATCCCTGGACATGTTGGAAACAATGCCCCTGTTGTAAACGGTGGTACTGTTGAGAACGAAGGATTTGAGTTCAGTATCGATTACAGAGACTATACCAATGAGTTCAATTATAATGTAGGCTTGAACTTTGCATTCAACAGTAATGAAGTTACTCATATCGGTAATGCAGAGGGTGTGATCGTAGGAACCGGATTCGCAACTTACGGAATTGTGACCCGTGCTGAAGAAGGCTTCCCAATTGGATATTTCTGGGGATATGAGACAGATGGAATTTTCCAAACCCAACAGGAAGTGGATAATTATGTTAATGAGCAAGGCCAGCTTATTCAGCCTTTGGCCGAACCTGGCGATGTGATATTCAGAGACCTGAATGGTAATGGGCAGATCGATGATGGTGACCGTACACAGATCGGAAACCCGACTCCTGACATGACTTTCGGGGCCAACTTTGGCGCAAACTACAAGCAATTTGACCTGTCATTATTCTTACAGGGTACCCTTGGAAATGACATCTTCAATGCAACCCGTCGTCATGACCTGACCATGTCTAACATGCCGGCATCCTACCTTGAAAGATGGACAGGCCCTGGTACTTCTAACGAGTTGCCTAGGTTTACCTGGAATGATGCCAATGGTAACTGGTCTAAGATCTCTGATCTCTACGTTGAAGACGGTTCTTATCTGAGAGTTAAAAACGTACAGGTTGGATACAATCTATCACAAAATATTCTGAATAGATTAAGCCTGAGCAACGCACGCATTTATGTGTCAGCTGAAAACCTATTCACCCTGACCGGATACAGTGGATTTGATCCTGAAATAGGCTCAGCGTCTCCATTAAGTGTCGGTGTCGACCGTGGTGTTTATCCACAAGCGCGCAGTTTCCGACTTGGCGTCAACCTAACATTTTAACAGATAGTTCTACCCATAAACATTCATGATCATGAAATACTTAAAGACTTTAACAGCGTTCTTGATTGTTGCTTCCACTGTTTTTATTAGCAGCTGTGATAGCTTCTTAGATGAACAACCTCTCGACCAACGAGTAGAATCTAACTTCTACCAAACAGAACAAGATGCACAAGAGGCATTAGTGGCCATATATGATGTTCTACAATGGAACACCGTTGTTGGATTCCATGTGCCTGAGATGCTGAGTGATATTGCTTCAGACGACGTGTACGCCGGTGGCGCCAGTCGTAATGACGCTCCGAATATCATTGAGATCGATAAACATAACATCAGAACCACCAATGGTGAGGTACACGGCTTATGGCAGAAATACTACACCGGTATTTATCGCGCTAACAAATATTTGGCAGAGATCGAAGGTCTTGACGCCAATCAGGCTTTTCTGGATCGCACGATCGCAGAAGCTAAATTCCTGAGAGCCTACTTCTATTTTGATCTTGTACGTTTCTTCCAAAATGTACCGTTGATCACTGAGCCACTTGACAATCCTGATGAGTATAACCAGCCTCAGGCAGCTCCTGCTGATGTTTATAATCAGATCGCACAGGACCTTGTGGAAGCTGTTCCGCATCTTCCGGTTACAATTCCGGCAAATGAGCAGGGTAGAATAAGTAAGTGGGCCGGACAGGCATTGTTAGCTAAGGTTTACCTTTACTACTCAGATGTATTTGGCCAGGATCTGACAGCAGGAAGTCAAACTGTTGACAGAGCTTTTGCTATTACAATGATCGACAGCGTGATCACACAAAGTGGTCATGATCTGTTGCCTAACTACGAGGATAACTTCAAACCAGATTTTGAATTCAGTAATGAGTCTGTGTTCGAGATCTCATATTCCGATTCAAGACCATGGTATGACTGGGGCTTTATTCAGGGTGGTGAAGGTAACATGGCGCCACAAATGCAGGGCCCGCGTGTGGATGAACCTGCAAACGAAGACTATCAGAGGGGTTGGAGTTTTTCTCCTGTAACCAATGAGTTAGTGGATGCCTTCGATCCTAACGATCCAAGACTTGATGCTACAGTGCTTTTTGAAAGCGAATTGAATGCAGGAATTACTGTTGGCTATCAACATACAGGTAAGTATACCCAAAAATACACGACCCATAAGTCCTATGAGCCATCGGATGGACAGTTGGAACTCAACTGGGGTAACAACTATCGTGTCATTCGTTTCTCAGATGTACTTCTAATGGGTGCAGAACTTCACTTGAAGAATAGCAATCCAACAACTGCTGAAAATTACCTTAACCGGGTACGTTTACGTGTAGGACTTGGAACCGTTCCGGCAACTATGGAAAACATTAAAAATGAGCGTAGAATAGAGCTGGCACTTGAAGGTCACCGCTATTGGGATCTTCAGAGATATGGTCAGCAGGAAGCAGAACAGAATATTTCTGTACAGGGAGAAGTGAAACCCGGATACCAGGGTGACGCACCTGATTTCGAGATCACCTACAATACAACCAAAGAGGGCTTGTTCCCAATACCACAAAGTGAGATCGATATATCAAATGGCGATCTACAACAGAATAACGGCTATAATTGATCCGGATCTGAAGAACTAAGAATATTTATAACCGAAACAATATCACTATGAAAACACTAACAAAAATTCAATGGATTGTTCCTGTACTGCTACTGTTTGGATTGGTAGCCTGTGAACCACAGATGTCGTCAGATCCATCACTTGATCCGGCACCAACATCTGAAACAGTGACATTTGAATCAACACCTGATTCAGAAAACCCAAATGTGATTCAATTTACCAATACTTCAGAGGGTAGCTTCAGAGCAGTTTGGGATCTTGGAAATGGTCAAACAGCAGAAGGGGATGAAGTAATTGGTGAGTATCCACTGAAAGGTGAATACACTGTAACACTGACTATTTTTACTCCATCTGGTCAGGCAATGAATACAGGTACTATCGATATCCTGGAAACCAATGCTACCATGCTTGATGACCCAAATCTTAATATCTTGACTGGCGGTGTTGATAACGTTGATGGTAAAACCTGGGTTATTGACAGTACTCAGGCAGGACATATGGGAGTTGGTCCAACCAGCAGTTATTGGCCGGAGTATTGGGCAGCTCCACCAGAAGCTAAAACTGGATCAGGTATTTATAATGATCGATATACATTTATTCTAAATGGCTTTTCATTTGATATGGAAACTAATGGTGATGTATTCCTGAATGCCTCTTACGGAGATGAGTTTGATAACACGACCGTTCCACCAGATGGAGCTGATCTGATGGCTCCATGGACTGCTCCTGATAACCAAACTTTTAGTTTCGTTGAGCAGGAAAATGGTGATATGTTTCTAACTGTTTCAGATCCAACCTTTATCGGTTTCTATGCTGGAGCACGTCGGTACCAGGTGCTGGAGTTAACAGAAAATAAAATGACAATCAGATATGAGGACACCAAAAATGGTTTGGTTTGGTATCATACTCTTATTCCAGAGGGATATACTCATCCTGTAGTACCAGAACCGGAACTGCCTTATACCTCAGAAGAATTATTTGATAATTTTGACGAAGAAGGTAATATAGTTTGGACAGCTGACGAAGTTGGTGAGTTCAACGAAAACTATGATAACCCTGCTCCTGTACCTGTCAATACTTCAGGTAAAGTAGCTAAGTATGTCAAAAACCTTTCTCAGTTTGACAATGTGTACACCGACCTGGAATACAATATCAATTTGAATGAAAGAAATATTGTTCGCCTTAAGGTTTACATGCCTTCATATAACGATTATACCACAGTTGATCCCGGTGCACAGGCTTGGTCTTCAGGAATCCTGGAACAACAGGTAGAAGTGAAACTGCATGATACCAAGAACCCTGCTCCGTGGGAAAATCAAGCGGCTATCATTCAACCGGTAAATCAGTTAGATACCTGGGTTGAATTAGAGTTTGATTTCAGCGGTTGGAGTGATTCTGATATTTATGACAAGATCATAATTCAGATAGGTGGAGAAGGACATAGCCAGCCGGGTATTTTCTTCCTGGATGATATTGAATTCACTGCACCACAATAGTATTAGTAAATAGTAGTTAAGGAAGGAGGCAACAGTTTCCTTCCTTTTTTTATACCTAAAAAATAAACCGATGATAAAAAGTGCCAAAAACGTGAGCTTATTAGCCTTTATTTTAATCCTGTTTATAAACCTAACAAATTGTAGTTCTGAAAACAGTGTGGACAGCTTTGACTATAATGAAACAGATCCCACGGATACACTTCAAGCGGGAGATCTGATATGGTCTGATGAATTTTCAGATAACGGTGCACCAGACTCAGGTAACTGGACCTATGATATTGGGCACGGAGATTGGGGTTGGGGTAACAATGAAGAACAGTATTACACAGACGAATCAAAAAATGTACGAATTGAAGGTGGAAATCTGGTAATAAGTGCTCTGAAAGAAAATGGTGAGTGGACTTCAGCACGCCTTAAAACGCAGGGATTAAAAGAATTTAAATACGTTACTGTTAGAGTAAGGGCCAAGCTTCCTGAAGGCATAGGTACTTGGCCTGCCATCTGGATGTTGGGTTCTGATATATCTTCTGAAGGATGGCCGGCAGCCGGTGAGATCGATATTATGGAGCATGTTGGGAAAGACCCGGGCGTTGTACATGGTTCATTGCATACCCCTTCAAGTTACGGAAACACCCAAAACTCAGATCATGTAAATGTCCCTGATTTTAGTTCTGAATTTCATGTTTACGAACTAGAATGGACTCCAGAGAGCATCACCTTTAAGCTGGATGATGAGGCCTTTTATGTCTATAGTCCAAGCTCAAAAACAGCAGAAGCCTGGCCTTTTAACGATGATTTTTTCATCATCCTGAATGTTGCAATGGGAGGTAACTGGGGGAGTGACCGGGATTTAGAGACCGGCGATGGAAGTAGCAGGAATGGGATCGATCCGAACCTGACAGAGGCAACTATGCTGGTTGATTATGTCAGAGTCTTCAAGAACTAAATCTTTTATCAGATAGAAGAAATACCAATTATTCAGGTTAACCAAATAACCCTTTGATACTTCCACCGTCATGGCTAATGGTTTGTCCTGTAACATAACCGGAGTGAGGAGAAAGTAACCAGGTTGCCAGTGAAGCGAACTCTTCAGCCGTTCCCATTCGCCCAACCGGGATGCCTTTTTCCATCTTCTCTTTTGCTTCTTCAAAACTGATGTTGAGTGATGCTTTATTCTTCTGGATCACTCGTTCTATGGCCGGCGTTTCGTGAGAGCCCGGAGCGAGTACATTAGCTGTCACACCTGATCCGGCTATTTCCAGCGCCAGCGTTTTAGCAAAACCAACTACTCCCGCCCTGAAACTGTTACTAAGTGTTAAAGAGGGTAGCGGTTGCTTTACAGATTGACTTTCAATGAATAGCATTCGACCATACTTTTTTTCTTTTAAGAAAGGAGCTACCCTTAAAGCCAGATCGATTTTCCAACGCATCACTAATTGCCAGGCAGAATCCCAATCTTTCATTTTGGTTTCCAAAGGAGTTCCTGTGGGAGGTCCTCCTGCATTAAATACAATGCCATGCGTTTCCTTTGATTGAACCGACTTTTCGATCTTATCCAAAGTTTCGCCATAGATCAAACTTCCTTCTATGATCTCTGTTTTATCATCAAAGTTGGAAAACTTATCCTGTAACAAATTTCCTCGGCGTGCCACTAAAACCACATGTGCTCCTTCTTGTAAAAGCTGCCGTGAAATAGCTTCGCCGAAGCCGCTGGAGGCTCCACATACTACAAATCGTTGATCGGTGAGTTTTAGGTCCATAATTCTCTTTAATTTCTATGTTCTATTATTTCTAAAACATTTCATCCCGGAAAAAGTTCGATATGAAGTTATTGTAAAGTTTTGGGAGATAATAAGAAAAGGGCAAATGAATGCTGTATTTTGCATCGATAATAATCAGCACACTTACGAACATATTCAATTAAGATGAAAAAGCTCACAGTTTTAGTGATTGCCATTGCTATGTCTATTTCTTTTCAAGGCGTGCAGGCTCAAAGTTTTCAGGAAAACTTTCGCATTGATGGCGTGATGTTTTTCACATTTGAACACGATATCACAGGCGACTCTTTCGAAAATCAGTTCACCCTCAAAAGGGGGTATGTTAACTTCAGGCATCAGCTTGCTGACCGCTTCAGCGCTCGTATTACTCAGGATGTAACAATTGATCAAGAAGGTGATGGAATTGGGGATATTGAGCTGCGCCTGAAATATGCTTTTGTGGAATATGATCTATCAGGTTATGGGATCTTTAATGATCCGGTTGTTTCCGGTGGGGTAACCAGACGTCCATGGATCAGTTTTGAACAGGAAATAAATGATTACAGATCCCAAAAAAGTATGTACCTCGACCAAAATGACTTTTTACCCTCCGCAGATTATGGAATTTATTTTGAGACCGGTTTTGGGGAAAGCCTCAATGAACCTAGTTTAAGTTCGAATGATAGCCGTTATGGAAGTTTTGGTGTAGGAGTGTACAACGGGGGCGGGTACTCCTCTCTTGAGCAAAACAACAATAAATTATTAGAAGGAAGATTAAGTCTGCGTCCATTTGCGGGGTTCTTACCCGGATTTCAGGTGTCTGCTTTTGGAGCATATGGTAAAGGTAATTCCTCTGCAAATCCGGAATTCAATATTTATGGAGCGGCTGTAACTTTTGAGTCAAATCGGTTTAATTTTGTTGGTCAGGGTTTTGAGTCAACAGACGATATTCGTTTTGAAGATCTTCAGGGAATTACACCTTATCAATTTCAGGGATGGAGTGTTTTTGGTGAATTACAACCTTTAAAAAATATACCCATTGCTATAACCGGGAGGACAGAGCAATTATTTGACAAGGATCGTCAGAGGTGGATCGTTTTGGATAGTGTGGTTGGGCTCGCTTACGTTTTTGAAGACAGGTCTAAGATCATGATCGATTTTAGTCATAGAGAATCCAGGGCGGTATTTGATCCGGCGGATTTCAGCCGTATAGAGCTGATCGGTGAGATCCGGTTTTGAACTATTGATTCTAAAGTCCCACAACGCTCGCAGGACCTTCGGACGCTGCGAGGTTGTTACATTGTGAACAAAGTAAAACCTGCGAGCGTCCCCAAGACCTCGCAGCGTTTGGGTGTGGGTTCAACAATCAAAGCTCCCCGGCCACCAGGTAACCGGTATATCCCAAAAAGATCACTAGCAACAGTGTGGCTTCCCACCGATCCAGTTTTTTCTTTTGTCCGGTGAACATTCCAATAAAAAGTAAAACGGTTCCCCCTGCCAGCAGGTACATTTCTGAATTAAATGAGGGGTTGTATTGAATAGGTTTTACCATTGAACTGACACCAAGTATCAGGAATATATTGAAGATGTTTGACCCAATTATATTTCCAACAGCAATGTCGGTGTTCTTTTTAAAGGCGGCCACCATAGATGTAGCAAGTTCGGGAAGGGAAGTGCCCGCTGCAATAATTGTGAGCCCAATGATCTTTTCACTGACACCCAGTATATTCGCTATTTCGATGGCGTTATTTACAACAAAGTTTCCTCCAACTACCAATCCCGCTAAACCCATCAATATGAAACTCCAGATCTTAAATGGTGATAGCTGAGTGGGTGTATCAGCGTCCACTGCTGTATCGGTAGATAATTGTTTATATACGTAGAAAAGGAAGCCACCGAACAGGATCAGTAGGATCAATCCATCCAGCCGGCTAAGTAAAAAAGAATCAGCTGCCCACAGATCATTCGTGAGAAAAAAGAGTAAGATGATGGCAAACAGGGATAAGGGAATCTCCCTCCATACCGTACTTGACTGAACTATAAGCGGTGTAATAAGGCCGGTAATGCCGAGGATCACAAGTAGATTAAAATTATTACTTCCTATAACATTGGCAAAAACGATCTCATGGTGACCTTCTATTGCTCCCATGATATTGACAACAAGTTCAGGTGCTGAGGTGCCAAAAGCGACAACAGTCAACCCTATAGCCAGATCTGAAACATTGAATTTTTTAGCTAGTGCAGAAGCCCCATTAACTAAAAGATCAGCTCCTTTTATCAAAAAAATAAGCCCGAGAGTGAGCCAAAGTAGAAGAACAGTCATCTTTTAAAGAGTTTTGGATGTGGTTTGACACAATTATTTATTTAATAATACGGAATTGGTCAAATAACCCGTATATTTAAGGCTTGCTGTTTTTCGGTAAAATAAATATGTGAATAAATATTGGATCTGGTTCAGAACCAGCCATCTTATTCACTATATACAAGTTAATAACAGATATACCGAGCAGCAATTTCATTTTAAAATAATAGATTTTACCCACTTACATGTCACAAGATTTAAGAAATATTGCCATCATTGCCCACGTAGATCATGGCAAGACCACGCTCGTAGATCAAATTCTAAAACAGAGCGGTACCTTCAGAGAGAACCAACAGGTAGAAGAGAGAGTAATGGATTCCGGTGATCTTGAAAAAGAACGCGGAATCACTATCAGTTCCAAGAATACAGCCGTTAAATGGAAAGATACGAAGATCAATATAGTAGATACTCCGGGTCACGCTGACTTTGGCGGCGAGGTTGAACGAATTTTGAAAATGGTAAATGGAGTGATCCTGTTGGTTGATGCGGCTGAGGGCCCATTGCCTCAAACCAAATTTGTTCTTAGAAAGTCGCTGAGTTTGGGTTACAAGCCGATCGTTGTGATCAATAAGATAGACCGAAAAGATGCACGCCCTGATGCCGTATTGGATGAGATCTTTGACTTGTTTGTGATGCTGGATGCAACAGATGAACAACTGGATTTCCCGGTACTATATGCAGTAGCCGTAAACGGTATCGCGAAAGAGCATCTGGAAGATGAGGATGTGAATCTGGCTCCCTTACTCGACAAAATAGTGGAGCATGTTCCAGCACCGGAGCAGAACACGGATGAAAAATTCAAGATGCTGGTCAGCAGTATCGACTGGAATGACTATGTAGGTCGTATAGCTGTAGGCCGTATCGAACAAGGTACCATCAAAGTAGGGCAGGAAGTTGCCTTGATGAATGGTAAGGGAGAGGTTAGAGAAAAAGCCCGTGCCACTAAACTTTACACCTTTAATGGACTGCAGCGAGAACCCGTTGAAACGGCTGTTGCAGGTGATATCATTGCGTTGGCCGGTTATGAAGAAGTAAATGTCGGGGATACGTTAACAGATACGGCAGATATGACACCACTTGAATATGTGGATCTGGATAAACCAACCATTGCCATGTATTTCAGGGTAAACAATTCACCATTTGCAGGAAAAGAAGGTGATTATGTAACATCCAATCAGCTGAAAGATCGGCTGAATAAAGAAGTTCGCACTAATGTAGCCATGCGGGTAGAGCCAACGGAAAGCCCGGATATTTATAAAGTTTCAGGTCGGGGCGAATTGCAGATGGCTATTTTGATCGAGACCATGCGTCGTGAAGGATATGAATTCTCGGTATCCCGTCCGGAAGTCCTTTTCAAGGAGGTAGATGGAGTGACGCACGAGCCGGTTGAAGAAGTTGTAGTGGATGTTCAGACCGATTACAGTAACCGGGTGATCGACAATTTGCAAAAGCGAAAAGGTATTATGACATCCATGAGTCAGGAAGGTGAAAATAACCGAATTGAGTTTCGCGTACCTTCCCGAGGTTTGATCGGTTTCCGGGGCGAGATGCTTACTGAAACACGAGGTACCGGTATCATGCACCAGCAGTTTGATGGCTATGAGCCATATGCCGGTGAGATCCCAGGAAGGAACCGTGGGGCCTTGATCGCATTAGAACAAGGTGATGTTACCGGCTATGCACTTGAAGGTATTCAGGATCGAGGAGAATTTTTTGTTGAACCGGGAGATCCGGTATATATGGGCCAGGTTGTTGGCGTAAACAAACGCAACGATGACATGGTGGTTAATGTTGTGAAGAAGAAAAACCTAACCAATCACCGAGCAACACAAACCGCGGATTCCGTAAAGATCAGTCAGGCCAGAAAGCTAAGCCTGGAACAATGTATTGAGTTTATTGATAACGATGAACTATTAGAAGTAACTCCAAAAGCTTTGCGCATCCGCAAGACATTCCTTGATCATAACGACCGTAAGAGGGAAGAGAAGAAAAAGGCCGGGGTTTAAGGTTGATCCAAATAAAATCATCCTAGCCCATAAAACTTGACCTTACTCTGAAAGTATGGTGCAAAGACTTTTTGTAGATCAGAGTTTTCTGGAGTAGTAAGGTTTGGATCCTGAGCCAGTAATTCATTTGCCATTTCTTTGGCTTGAGTCAGCAAGTACTGGTCTTCTACGATATCAGCAAATTTAAAATCGGGAAGGCCACTTTGTTTGGTACCAAGAAAGTCACCCGGGCCACGAAGCTTCAGGTCAGCTTCCGCGATCCGGAAACCATCGTTGGTTTCTTCCATGGTTTTGAGCCGGTAAGCTCCCGACTTACTCACCTTAACGTCAGGCATAAGAATGCAATAACTCTGCCGTTTGCCACGACCAATTCTTCCCCGTAACTGGTGAAGCTGAGAAAGGCCGAATCTTTCAGCATGCTCAATGATCATTACTGATGCATTCGGTACATCCACACCAACCTCGATAACAGTAGTGGAAACCAGGATCTGGATCTCATGATTGATGAATTGTTTCATGACAGCATCTTTTTCCTCTGTTTTCATACGGCCATGGAGCAAGCCAATTCCGAATTCCGGAAAACGTTTTTTGAGCCTTTCAAAGCCGGCCGTGGCATCCTTCAGGTCCAGCGCCTCGGATTCCTCAACCAAAGGGTACACCACATATACTTGCCCGCCATCCTGAACTTCCTGCCTTACGAAATTCATAACGTGTTCTCGTTTTTTCTCAGACCGAATGGCTGTTTTGATTGGTATACGTCCGGCTGGAAGATCCTTTATGATCGATACATCCAGGTCGGCATAAACGGTCATGGCAAGGGAGCGGGGAATAGGAGTTGCACTCATGACCAACATATGAGGATGTTCTCCCTTGTTTAGAAGGTCAGCTCGTTGTTTAACACCAAAACGATGCTGTTCATCAATAACGGCAAGTCCAAGGTTATGGAACCGAACCTGATCCTGTATTATAGCATGAGTGCCAACTATTATCTGTGCATTGCCACCCTCAATATCCGTCAGTATATCGGTTCTCAAAGCCTTTTTTTGGGAACCAATGAGCAACCGAATGTTGATTGGCATATCTTTGAGGTGATTTGAAAGTGTTCGGTAATGTTGCTCAGCCAGTATTTCCGTAGGAGCCAGGAAGGCAGCCTGATAACCATTGTCAAGAGCCATAAGTATTGCACCAATGGCTACAACGGTCTTACCGGCCCCAACATCTCCCTGTATGAGGCGGTTCATCTGTTTGCCTGAACGGACATCTTTCTTTATCTCAGAGAGAGATGTTTTTTGTCCGTTAGTTAGTTCAAAAGGGAGAAGTTCGTTGAAATAGCGCTTTGTGAAATTTCCCGATTTCTTGAACACATGCCCAGCGCCACGTTCCTTCACGGTATGGTGAATTTTCTCCATGCTCATCTCAAACAGAAAAAGCTCTTCAAATTTAAATCTGTTTAGAGCATTTTTATGTTCATTATGTGAGTCTGGAAAGTGTATCATCCGGTAAGCCTCTGACCGTTCTGGGAAATTCAATTCTGATAGTAGAGATTCGGGTAAATATTCCGAGACTGTTACCTTGTTCATGATCTGTTTCATCCATTTCTGGATCATGCTACTTGTAATTCGGGCTTTACTCAAACCCTTGCTGCCTGGGTATATGGGTACGATCCTGGAGAATGCCTCAAGGTCGCTTTCATTTGAGATCTTGTCTACCTCAGGGTGAGCAATAGAGATCATTTTTCCAAACCGTTTGGCAGGCCCAAAGAAAGCTACGGTCTCTCCTTCTTTGAATACACGTTTGAAGTATCCAGCTCCCCTGAACCAAACCCCTTTTAATACTCCATGACCATCATTTATGACCACCTCGAGTCTTTTTTTCTTTCCATACCCAACCATATTGATTTGAGTAACCTTGCCGGCAACAGTTACTTCTTCGCCGGCACCTTTTAAATAATTGATTTGCTGTGTATTGCTTCGGTCAAGGTATCTGCGGGGGAAAAAATCGAGCAGATCAAGGATATTCCTTATCCCTTCAGAATGTAATACTTCAAGCCTTTTGGTGCTTAGATTGTCAAGATCTCTTAATTTCAATTGATATAAAGTTATATATCGGATAAACAGTTAATATCCTAATTTATGTGAAATAAACGCTCATTATCGCCAAAATATCGGGCAATAGGAAGAAACAAGAAATAAATGATATAAAATTTTTGCATTCTTCCATGAACGTTCCCTATATTTGCAAGCTCTCGATTCGATGGCAATAACCAAATAATTGAACAGTGCCAACTATACAACAACTCATACGAAAAGGTAGAAAAAGTAAAGTAAGTAAGACAACAGCTCCTGCGCTGCAAAATTGTCCGCAGAAGCGTGGTGTTTGTACTCGCGTATACACAACAACACCTAAGAAGCCTAACTCGGCTCTACGTAAGGTAGCACGTGTACGTTTAACAAACGGTATTGAAGTTTCGGCTTACATACCTGGAGAAGGACATAACTTACAGGAACATAGTATTGTGTTGATCCGCGGAGGTAGAGTAAAAGATTTGCCCGGTGTTCGATACCATATTATTAGAGGAACGCTAGATACAGCCGGTGTTGAGGGAAGAACTCAGAGCCGAAGCTTGTATGGCACTAAAAAGCCTAAAGGGTAACATTAAGAACTTAAGATTAATCGAGCATGCGTAGAAAAACAGCAGACAAAAGAGATGTACAGGCGGATCCAATATTTGAGGATAAGCTGGTAACACGCTTTGTGAATAACCTGATGCGAGACGGCAAGAAGAATGTTGCTCGTAAGATTGTTTATCAGGCATTTGAAGTAATTGAAGAAAAAACTGGTGAAACCGGGATCGATGTATTCCGAAATGCACTGCAGAATTCTACTCCTGTTGTGGAGGTTAAGTCACGACGAGTAGGTGGGGCAACTTATCAGGTGCCTGTTGAGGTGCGTCAAGAACGTGGTACGGCACTTGGAATGAGATGGTTGATCAAGGCTGCGCGTTCCAGAAACGATAAATCAATGTCAATTCGACTTTCCAGAGAGCTGATCGATGCTTCTAATAATGAAGGCGGTGCGGTTCGTAAGAAGGATGAAACACACAGAATGGCAGACGCTAATAAAGCATTTGCTCATTTTAGATTTTAAAGAATATTATTTGAACAAGTATTATGTCTGAAGCAACAAAAACAGATCCAAAAATTTTAGATAAGATCCGGCGCACGCGGAATATCGGTATCATGGCTCACATTGATGCCGGTAAAACAACCGTGACTGAGCGTATTCTATTTTACACAGGTCGTAGTCACCGTATGGGTGAGGTGCATGATGGCGCCGCAACTATGGACTGGATGGAGCAGGAGCAGGAGAGAGGAATTACAATTCAGTCTGCTGCTACTCATTGTATATGGAAGGATCACCGAATTAACATTATTGATACACCGGGTCACGTTGACTTTACCGTAGAGGTAGAGCGTTCACTTCGTGTATTGGATGGTGCTGTCTTTGTGCTTGACTCTGTCGGCGCGGTTCAGCCACAGTCAGAAACTGTATGGCGTCAGGCCAACAAATATGAAGTGCCATGTATGGCCTTTGTAAATAAAATGGATAAAGTTGGTGCTGATTTCTATAACGTAGTAGAAGAGCTTGATGAAAAGCTGAATGCCAATCCAATTCCAATTCAGATTCCTATAGGTTCTGAAGCTGATTTTCAGGGCGTTGTTGATCTGATCAATATGCAGGCTATCATCTGGGATGATGAATCTCTTGGTGCTAAATATGATGTTGTAGAAATACCTGAAGAGTTGAGTGGTAAAGCTGCCGACTATCGTCAGAAGATGATCGAGGCTTTGGCTGACTATGATGATTCTTTAATGGAAAAATACCTCATGGAGGAGGAGATCTCTGAAGAAGAGATCATTTCTGCTCTTCGTGAGGCAACGATTTCCAAGGATATTACACCGGTAATGCTGGGAACTGCCCTAAAGAATAAAGGGGTTCAGGTATTATTGGATCGTGTATTGGATTTCATGCCTAATCCGCTTGATATTCCTCCGGTTAAAGGTATTGACCCGGAAACTGATGAAGAGGTCAAGAAAGCACCGGATGTAAATGCTCCATTTTCTGCTCTTGCATTTAAGATCATGACGGATCCATATGTAGGTAAGCTTACTTTCTGTAGAGTTTACTCTGGCAGGCTGGAAAAAGGTTCTTATATACTTAATGCTTCTACAGGTAACAGAGAGCGAGTTGGGCGTCTTTTAGAGATGCACGCTAATGACAAGAAAGATCTTGATTACATACAAGCAGGTGATATTGCTGCTATTATTGGAATTAAAGAAGTTCATACAGGTGATACTCTCTGTGCAGAAGATCACCCAGTAATACTTGAGCAGATCACTTTTCCTGAACCTGTAATTAAACTTGCCGTTGAGCCTAAAACAAAAGCTGATGGTGAGAAACTTTCTACAGGTCTGCAAAAACTAGCTGAAGAAGATCCTACATTCCAGGTTAGAACTGACCATGAAACAGGTCAGACCACTATTGCCGGAATGGGTGAGCTTCACCTTGAGATCATTGTTGATCGCCTGAAAAGAGAATTCAAGGTTGAGGCAAACGTTGGTGCTCCTCAGGTTTCTTATCGTGAAACCATTTCCAAGACAGTTGAGCACAGAGAAATTTATAAGAAGCAAACCGGTGGTCGTGGTAAGTTTGCTGATATAACTTTTGAGATGGGTCCGATCGAGGAATTTGAAAATTACGATGGTAATGAAGACCGAATTACCCGAGAGGAAGGATTCATCTTTATCAATGAGATCGTGGGTGGTAATATTCCAAGAGAATTCATTCCATCAGTCATGAAAGGTTTCCAGGAGGCCACAAATAGTGGTATTCAGGCAAATTATTCAGTTGAAAATGTTGGATTCAGACTAAAAGATGGATCATATCACGATGTTGACTCTGACCAGTTGAGTTTCGAATTATGTGCAAAACTTGGCTTCAGAAATGCAGCTAGAAAAGCTGCACCTAAAATCCTTGAGCCTGTTATGAAGGTTGAGATCATCACTCCGGAAGAATATATGGGTGATGTGATCGGTGACCTTAACAGTAGAAGGGGAATCATGCAAAGTATGGATTCTAACAAAGAAGGATCTGTAGTTAAGGCTCATGTGCCTCTTTCCGAAATGTTCGGTTATTCTACGGATCTTAGATCATTGACACAGGGTCGTGCAGTGTACTCTATGGAGTTCCACGACTACATTGAAGTTCCGGAGACATTGGCTCAGGAAATCATTGAGAAACAATCATAAAGAAATTAATAACACTAAGTATAAATTAATTAATCATGGCAAAAGAGACCTTTCAACGGAATAAGCCCCACGTAAACGTAGGCACGATTGGCCACGTAGATCACGGAAAAACGACATTGACGGCAGCGATTACGACAGTAATGGCGAAGACGTACGGTGGCGTAGCGAAG
>NZ_JBSXOA010000008.1:0-249655 GCF_056857935.1 Gracilimonas sp. B-17 | reverse complement strand
CTTCGCTACGCCACCGTACGTCTTCGCCATTACTGTCGTAATCGCTGCCGTCAATGTCGTTTTTCCGTGATCTACGTGGCCAATCGTGCCTACGTTTACGTGGGGCTTATTCCGTTGAAAGGTCTCTTTTGCCATGATTAAGCTATTTTGTTAAGTATTGTTTAATAATGTCCTAAAATTTATGCCCTGAGCCGATAGTCGGAATTGAACCGACGACCCCTTCCTTACCATGGAAGTGCTCTACCCCTGAGCTATATCGGCGTGGTTGAGCGAGCGACCGGAATCGAACCGGCAACATTCACCTTGGAAGGGTGACGCTCTACCAATTGAGCTACGCTCGCTTACACGTGGGGGGAGCAGGATTCGAACCTGCGAAGTCTCACGACAACAGATTTACAGTCTGCCCCAGTTGGCCGCTTTGGTATCCCCCCAGGTCAATAAGTCAAGATCGCTGTGAGCCAGTGACCGGATTCGAACCGATGACCGACGGTTTACAAAACCGTTGCTCTACCAACTGAGCTACACTGGCTTTTCGCGAAAGACTTAAAAATTAAGCATGATTGTATTGATTGTCAATACAGTTTACCAAAAACTTTTAACTCTTTTTAGAACCCTTCTTCTTTCCTGGATAGTAGAACTCAAAATAAAGCTTAACCGAAACTACAACAACAATTAAAAGTAAAATTATCTTGCCATAATTAGATAAATATTCACCGATAATTTTCCAGTTATCACGTATAACCCACCCCATACCTATTAACAGAGCGTTCCATAGTATCGAACTAATCAAAGAATTAACGATCGTCCTCATCAAATGCAGGTGAGACATTCCGGCAGTGAGCGAGATAACTGACCTGGTACCGGCAAGAAATCTATTCGCAAGTATCACACCTTGCCCCCATCTGCCCATCCATTTCTTACCTCTTTTAAAATATTTGTAATCGATAAACCTGAGCAGCAAATGATCGTTTCTGTTCTCCTCGATCTGAACTCCCCACTTGTATCCCAGCCAGTACATTGTCATAAAGCCGAATACTGATGCGATCACAGTAGAACCCCAAAGCGGAACAATGGCTATCACACCTTCTGCCGCTAAATATCCCCCAAAAGCAACGATCACATCACCAGGTAAAGGTGGTATCAAATTCTCTATATAGGCAATTCCGAATAAGATCAAATATATACCCAAAGGTGGTACCATACTGATCCACTCTACAATACTTTGTATGATCTGATCTGCCATTCTGTTTTATTAGCTTCTTACTAACAGGACCACACAATGTGCGATCATGCCTTCTTCCCGTCCTGCAAACCCCATCTTTTCAGAGGTGGTCGCTTTAACTGAAATATTTTCATTTTCTGTTCCCAGTATCTCAGCAACATTTGATCTTATACTCTTAATATAAGGGCGGAGTTTCGGTCTTTCTGTGACAACAGTGGCGTCAAGATTCCCAATTACATAACCCTTTTCCTGAACCAAAGAATAGCAGCGGTTTAACAGGTCCACACTATTTGCACCTTTATAGACCGGATCATTATCCGGAAAATGAGCTCCAATATCCCCCAATGCCAAAGCTCCGTACAGAGCATCAATTATTGCATGAAGAAGAACATCCGCATCAGAGTGACCCTTCAGGCCTTTTTCAAATGGGACTTCGATCCCTCCAAGTATCAGTTTCCGCCCTTCAGTAAACTGATGAACATCGTAACCGTAACCGATCCGCATATTTTTCATACCCCATCCTCAATAATTTGTTCAGCGACCTTAAGATCGGTGGGGTATGTTAACTTAAAATTTCTCACATCACCTTTAACCACTTTGACCTGAACGCCTGCATTTTCCACCAATGAGCTGTCATCGGTTCCGACAAAGCCTTCATTCATCGCCTTCTCATAAGCCTCAATCAACATCCTCCTCTTAAAGATCTGTGGGGTCTGAATTTGCCATAATTCTGATCGGGCCGGTGTTGAGTCAACAAAACCCTCACTATCGACCCTCTTAATAGTATCCCTTACGGGTACCCCAAGAACAGCCGCCCCGGATTCAAGCGCAGATTTGATACATTCCATGATTTGCTGAGTCTCAACCAAAGGCCGAACTGCATCATGGACCATAATGAGATCCGCATTTTCATCTACGTGCTTCAGCGCATTGTTTATTGAGTCCTGCCTTTCCTTGCCACCTTCAATCACTAAAAACTTCACATTTGACCGCGAATATTGTGATAGTATCTTTTTTACCAAAGGCACATTTTGAGCTGATGCGACAATAATTATCTGCCCCAGCCCTTCAATGCCAATGAACTTTTCGATGGTATGACCCAGAATGGATCGTCCGGCAATCTCAATAAATGGCTTGGGCACCTCCGTGCCCATGCGCACACCCGACCCTGCCGCCGGTAATATTAGCGACAGCGTTGTCATTTACAGGATCAGCATTGCGTCACCGAACGCAAACATTCGGTAATTCTCTTTCTTAGCTTCTTCGTATGCCTCCATCAGAAAGTCATAACCTGCAAAAGCAGCAGCAAGCATCAAACGAGTCGACTCCGGTTGATGAAAATTAATGATCAGACCTTCCGTGATCTTGAAATTATAAGGAGGATAAATGAACTTATCTGTCCATCCTGTACCTGCCTTAGACATTCCGCTTGCCATCACACTGGTCTCAATGGTTCGCACAGAACTTGAACCGATCGCAATTACACGATTCTTTTTCTTCTTGAGCGTTTCATTGATCTTATCAGAGGTCTCTTTAGATATGAAGTAGTTATCTGAATCCATTCTATGCTTGGTCAGATCTTCAACTTCAACATTTCTGAATATACCCCAACCGATATGAAGTGTTGTGGGCAGAAACTCAACACCTTTCTTTTTGATCTTCTCTACAAGTTCAGGTGTAAAGTGCATACCGGCTGCAGGTGCTGCAACTGCGCCACGTTCTGTGGCAAAAATAGTTTGGTATCTTTCTTTATCTGCCTCAACGGGCTCTCTTTTGATATAAGGAGGGAGAGGCATTTTTCCCAACTCGTCCAACCTGTCGTACAATTCCTGATTTGGACCTTCATACAAAAATCGAATAGTTCTGCCACGGGAGGTAGTATTATCCACTACTTCGGCCATAAGCTCCTCATCTTCTTCACCAAAATAGAGCTTATTTCCAATACGTATCTTACGCGCCGGCTCAACAAGTACATCCCAAAGCATGTTCTCCGGCATTAACTCCCGAAGAAGAAAAACCTCAATATCAGCCTCGGTCTTTTCTTTTTTACCATGTAACCTGGCCGGAAATACCTTGGTATTATTATACACCATCACATCATCTTTATTGATGTACTTATGGATTTCCGAAAATGTTGTGTGTTCTATTGTTTTTTCCTCTCTGTTCAGAACCATCAGCCTTGCTGAGTCTCTTTTCTCAAGTGGTTCTTCAGGAATGTTCCAATCGTCAGTCTCAAATTTAAAATCGGTGAGCTTCATCTAGATTTTTATCTGTTTTCAGTACTGTTGCAAAGTTGGATAAGATATACTTTTTTTAGAGGGATTTCAATCAATCCCCTTTAATGGGACTGTTTATTATTAGAACCCAATTCGTTATACTTATACAAGAAAGAAACTGCTCTAACGTTGACCAACAAATTTGTGAGCATTATGAAGAAATTATTTTTATCTGCTTTTATTATTGGATTATTATTCAGTACCCAACTATCAGCCCAATTACGTCAGGATCTGTCAAGCTCTTATGAGTTTACAGGCCCCATTATAAATTCAAAAGCCCCTACTATTCAAACCTGGCTAAACGACTTTTTCCAGAACAAAGTGAGCATGAGCCACTCATACTCAATGAATTTTGGCTCTGTTGGCGGAAGTTATCAGAACGTTAATTCATACACCAATACGGTGAATATCATGTTCTCTGATAACCTGACCGGGCGTGTTGATGTGTCATTTCTTCATTCCCCTTTTGGCGGTTCTGACTTGGTGAATACCAATAATAATCTTAATGGAGAGATCCTTATCCGAAATGCTGAGCTGAATTATAAGATCAGTGATAACGCGCACATCAGGTTTCAGTATCAGCAACTACCCCGAGGCTACGGTTATTTTAATAACGGATACGGAATGTTTAACAGAGGTTATGGCATGTATGGCTATGACCGATATAACCCATGGTACTAGTACTACTGTTCTAATTAATGGCAGAAACAGAAGAAAAGAAATCATCCGGTACCAACGAACTTTATTTAAATGCCGCAATAGGATTTTTAAGTGTCCTCTTGTTGGTATTGGCCATCTCACTGTTCACCCGGATCATTTATCCAAGAATATTTAATGAGAGATCTGAGACACAAGCTGAACTTATCAGCGAGATCATTCAAATTGAAGTACTGAATGGATGTGGAGTCCCCGGTATCGCGAATGCCTACACTGGGTTACTTCGTTCAAATGGTTTTGACGTTGTGGAAACGGGAAACTTTGAAAGTTTTGACCTGCAGGAAACGATAGTGATCTCCAGAAGCGGTGTAATGGATAATGCCTACCGGGTTGCAAATGCCCTGGGCATTTCAGAACAAAATGTTATTAGGGAGTCATCTCCGGATTTCTTTTTGGATGTAAGTGTAGTTATAGGCCACGATTACGAAAAATTAAATACAGATTAATTCTATATGACTGATATCAAACAACAAAGTAAACAACAATTTGAAAACGCCTATTCTGAGGAGGTTCCTGATTCTCAGGAAATGGTCAAGATCATCACAGAAGCGCTGCTAAGCCGAAAAGGCAAAGACATAACCCTACTGGATGTTTCAGAACTAACTACACTTACCGATTACTTTGTAGTCTGCCACGGTACTTCTGATGTACAGATCAAAGCTTTGGCTGATGCTGTTGAAGAAGACATGCTAAAAAAGTCCGGGGAAAAAGCCTGGAAAAAAGAGGGACTTCAAGGGCGCTCATGGGTCATACTGGATTTCGTGAACATTGTAGTTCATATAATGAGTAAAGAAAAAAGAGATTTTTATGGCATCGAACGCATGTGGAATGATGCAAAGGTTACCCATATAGAAAATGAAGATCAGTAAGCTGCTTTGAATATGGAAAAGCCAAAAATATTGATCACCGAACCCATTCCGTCAAAAGTGATCGAATATTTGAAGAGTTTCGGGGAGGTAACTATTGGTGATAAAGGTTTTTATCAAACGGAAGATAACTTACTTGCACAGATCGGCTCTTATGACGCCTTACTAAGTATGTTGTCGGTACCTGTCACTGAACGTGTGCTCAATGAAGGCAAGAACCTGAAGGTCGTGGCTAATTTTGCTGTAGGATATGATAACATTGATGTACCTGCAGCTCAAACTCTTGGAATAAAAGTTGCTAACACTCCTGATGTTCTCACCGAAGCATGTGGCGATTACGCCATGGGTCTCTTACTTGCGCTCTCACGTAAACTCAAAGAAGCTGAAAAATATCTCCGCGATGGCAAGTTCAACGGTTGGGAACCGCTTGGATTTCTGGGTATGGAACTCAGGAACCGAAATCTGGGTATAGTCGGCATGGGGCGGATCGGTCAGGCTTTTGCACACCGAGCAAGGGCTTTTGGAATGAACATCTTTTACAACAATCGTAGCCGCCTGGATCCAAACACTGAGAACGAACTGAATGCCACCTATATTGATGACCCATACAAACTGGCAGAACAATGTGATGTAATTAGCCTTAACTGCCCACTTACAGAAAGTACGCATCATCTGGTTGATATCGAACTCCTCAAACGCATGCCAAGGCATGCACTGCTTATAAATATTTCCCGCGGTGCGGTGATCGACGAATCTGCTTTGGCTGAGGCCTTGCACAATGAGATCATTGCAGGCGCTGCACTTGATGTCTTTGAAAAGGAACCCGAAGTGCATCCCCGCCTTCTGACCGCCCCCAATACCCTCTTACTTCCTCACATTGCCAGCGCCACTCATCGTACTCGTGAAGACATAGGGATGCTAGCTGCCGATGCCATCAAATCTGTACTGGATGGCAAGGACGACAGCAAGATCCCAAACTTGATTACACTTTAATTTACGCTCATATTGATTTATGGGCATAAAAGGACTCACATATAATCCGGGACGAAAAATAAAGATCTTTGCTTTTCTACTGATCTTTACCTCAATAGCATACGGCATATTCGAGTTCTGGGTTAATCCTGATAATTATGATGAAATCAGTGATAGCATAACTCAGAAATCAGTCAACGAGGCCATTGACAACTTTAATTCCTATCAAGACATTTTCAGATCCGAGAATCAGCAATTAACACAAGATCTGGTCAATTCTCTTGGTACTGCTGAGTTTCCAACTTTGTTCAATGAACTTGAAAAGGATCAGAATTTTTGGGGCATATCCGTTTTCAGAGACACTTCATTGATCGCCTGGACTGAGTTTGGCGTTGAAAAGTTTCCAACCTTGATCGGTATTCGGCAGGACTTTCCTCATATGCGCCTGGGAAGGGATAATAATGTCACTTACCTTGAATTCATAAACAGAATTCCTATTACTGAGCAGGATTCAGTAATAGAGTACTACCTGATCAGCAGAACAAAGGTTCAGCAATCTAACTTACTATCGATCGGAAATAGCTCTGAACTTGATCCCTCTGAATTATTTGGACCTGAGAATGAATACCCCGTTCGCTTCAGTTTTTTTGAATCACCACCCACAAACATCAGTTTCAGCCAGCCCCTATTCTTGTCAGATACTGATTCAGTTGGTCTGGCTTATACTTTGCCTTCAGACCGACAAACATATATAACATCACAAACACAGCTCAACTTCTTTTATCGGGCGGGATTCTGGGCTATGATCATGCTATTTACCACCCTCTTCCTGATAGCCATTTCTGAAAATTTACGCTTTTGGAATTCATTCTTTTTGAAGTTATTTGCAGTACTGGTTGCCTGGATATTCTTTGTGAACATAGAGGTCAACATAGATTGGCTGAAGTTTTTGGGCATGCAAACTGAGGTTACTAATGGCACCCTTAATATTTTGTTCAATTATTGTGTGCACTCAATTTTTGTGCTTTTACTAACTATTGTCTCTTTTAGGATCCTGGCAATAGGTTCGATCGAAATTCAGCTATCTTCTACATTCCTGCAAATAGTAAGCGGCATTCTTGCAGGACTTCTGAGTACTGTTTTTCTTTTTTTTATATATAATGAAGCCTATCAGGCTATCCTTTACACAACCATTCCGGTGCTGGATCTTGAAGTGTTCCCGGAACTTTCCACTCTTATCTTTTATGTTGCTACTGGAATTCTTGCGGTATCATCAACAGTCATGATCGGATTGCTTGGATGGTTTGTGATCCGCCTAAATGACAGGAAAACCATCTTTGTTTTACTATCATTGGTGATCGGTTATGTATCTGGTCTTTATTTCCTGTCCATATCCTCAATTTTCAGCCTTCATTTCAATGCACTGATTGTCATTTCAAGTTTTATACTTGGTACCGTTCTTATATTTCTTTATCAATCTGCCAAGGACCCTTTACTCCTGCTTAAGACCTCTCAATTGAGGTTGTTTTTACTCATCAGTTTTATCGCGGTTGGAGTCAGTTATATCGCCATATACAGAGGTTACTCAGAAAGACTTCAGGGCGAAATGGAAACTGCTGCTGAACAATTTATCACAGAAGAAGCGACTGAAGCAGAACGGATAGCTCAGTCCTTATTGATAAATCTTCAACAACGACTGACCATACTTGATGCCGAAGACATAAACTCGAACCGACCATTGGTTGATAATATTTTCAGGCAAACTACTGAAACCCTTATTCAGGATGATTGGGAAACGTTTTCCATCTCTGCCCAACTGATCAACAATACCGGTGAGATCATAAGTGACTATTCATCAGACCTGAATTCACCGGCCTGGACCCGGGCTTTTAACATGTTCTCACTGGTTATTCCTTTTGAAGCCGAGCAAATTCGATTTGAGAATCTACGGCCAATTATCAGGGAAACACCGCTTAACGAAGTTGCCTCTCAGTACTCTTCGTTCCGGAGAGCCTGGATCCCGATCTATGATATTGACAGCACGGAAACCCGAATCGGATGGATACTTTGCTCGGTCTACCGCGAACGCCCTCAATTTGAGAAACCCCTGAGAGCGGTTATGGCCATGCAGAATAATGAACAATGGAGTTCTTCGATCAGTGTCACTGAATATCTCAATGGAGTCAGTGCCCGCAAGAATATAGTTGGCCCCCCTTTGGATCTGCCCGGTTATCTAAGCTTGCCTGAGGAACTAAAGGAACTGATCAAACAGCAGGAAGTGATCTATAGAGATCAGGTGCTGGCCGGACAAACAATTCAAGAATACTTTATCACTACCTCTGACGATCAGATCATTAGGGCTGCAACTAAAAAAGCAGGATTCAATAATCACTTCTTCTCAATACTCAGGTTTTATTTTGTGGTATTGGTAGGAGGATCACTCATTCTTGGGTTTATATACTGGAAAAGTGACTTGATCTTCATATCTCCCAATAAACGATTTAGAGACCGACTGATCGATCGATTTATTGTAGCCTCCATGGTCTGTTTACTGGCGCTTATTATCACGACCTATTATACGGTCAAAAAACAGAATCAAAAAGCTGTACAGAATGAACTACTTCTAAAAACAGAGAACTTAACGGAAGCCATCACTAACAGTAAAATGGAAAACAATAATTCTGTTATCCCATTATACACTCTTGCATCTACACTGGATGCGGATGCTTCACTCTACAGAAATAATATTGTTGATATTTCCACGACCGGACAGATCTATAATCAGCATTTATTACCAAACTTATTGCCATGGGATGTATATGATTCAATTTTTAACAGGGGGAATAGCCAGGTTACCCGCAGGTTGACCCTTGGTAATCAGGAATTACTTATCGGATATCAACCCTGGCTGGATGAATCAGGGGAGATAGCCGGGGTTGTATCAATTCCAACATTCCTGGAAGCCCCCATCTTTAACGAACAGCTGCTCACAACTACCAGCTATCTGATCGGGTTGTTCGTATTGATATTCAGTTTCTTCATTCTCGGTGCCTCATTGATATCAACCCAATTGACATCACCATTGGAAGCACTCCGTAAAGGGTTGAAAAAAATATCAGGCGGTGACCTCCAGACCACATTACCTGTGAAAAGTCAGGATGAGATCGGTTCACTTATAAATGCCTACAACATAATGGTGTACCGGCTTAAGGATCTTCAAACAGACCTGGCTGAAGCAGAGCGTGAAGCTGCCTGGAAAGAAATGGCGCAGCAAGTAGCTCATGAGATCAAAAATCCTCTCACTCCTATGAAGCTCAATCTTCAACACCTTGAACGCCAGATCAGTCAATCGGAAGGTGACTTTTCTAAGTTGAAACCAAAGATCAGTTCGCTGACATCAAATATCATCGAACAAATAGAATCTCTTAATAAGATCGCTTCTGATTTTTCCAAATTCGCTAAACCTGTCGAGCAGGAATTTGAGCCTATTGAGATAAATGAGCTGGTATCTCAAATTGGAGACCTTTATGGAACAGAAAGAGATATACAGCTCCAAACATCTCTTACCAAACAGGAATTATGGGTTGAGGGCGTAAAGGATGAGCTACGCAGAGTAATGATAAACCTGGTTAAAAATGCCCGTGAAGCTATGCCCAAAGGCGGAAAGATCCACCTCACAACTCTATATGATCGAAAACAGGGCCTGGTCACTATTTCAGTTACTGATTCAGGCGAGGGAATTGATGAGGAGAGTCGAGACAAGATCTTCGTTCCTAACTTTTCTACCAAGTCAAGTGGCACCGGTCTTGGACTCGCCATTGCCAAAAAGATCATAACAGAGCATGGTGGTCAGATCACTTTTCAAAGTACATTAAACGAAGGCAGTACTTTTTCCATAATCTTGCCAATTTTAAATTCCGAAAACAGATAAATACTATACTTTTTTGATCTCATTAGTGCTTACCTTATTGGCCTTCCGCTATGAGACACTCCAAGAAAGACATAAAAAAAGAAGGTAAAAAACTCCTTCAGATCGGCAGTCCTATAATAGCTACTCAGCTGATCAGCATGGGCCTTAACTTCACAGACACCGTTATGGCAGGGAACCTGTCTGCCCTTGATCTTGCGGCAGTAGCTATCGGTAATGCGATCTTTATGCCAATAGCTATATTTTGCATGGCCACACTCATTGCGATCAACCCCGTGGTCTCACAATTTTTGGGAGCCCGAAAATTTGAAGAGATCGGTAAGAGTGCAAGGCAATTATTGTGGTTGATCCTCATGCTATCAATTCCTGCATTTTTCCTGCTCCGAAATATGGATATCATCATGTACTGGATCGAGGTCACCCCAGAGATCATCCCGATTGCTGATGGTTACCTGAAAGCGATCTCATGGGGTACTTTACCACTAATGATCTATGCCGGAATACGTTATTTCAGCGAGGGGCTTTCAGTGACCAAACCTGCAATGTTTATTGCTATAGGAGCCCTAATTTTAAACATTGGTGCCAACTATGTCCTGATGTATGGAAAGCTAGGTTTTCCTCAACTTGGGGCAGTAGGTACAGGATACGCCACTTCTATAGTTTGTTTTTTTGAAGCAGTAGCTTTCGTTGCCTTCACGGCCTCATTCAAACCTTTCAAACGTTTCAATATATTTGCACGAACCAAAGGGCCGGAATGGAAATACATCAGTGAATTGATAAAGATCGGAATACCAAATGGAGTCAGTTCTTCTATGGAGGTCCTGCTATTTGCAACCGTCAGTTTATTAATGGGTTCATTAAGTGTAAAAGCAGCCGCAGCTCATCAGATCGCGATCAATGTAGCTTCTGCTATGTTCATGATCCCCTTTGGATTATCTATGGCCATATCCCAGCGAGTCGGCTTTTCTATCGGTCAGGGTTCCGTTGAAAAAGCCCGTTTCAGGGGTTTTGTAGGTATTGTGATCTGTGCAGCTTTTATGACACTAACAGCCATCCTGTTATTTCTCGCCCCTGATCTCATCATAAGTATATACACCCGAGACCCCGAAGTGGCAACATTGGCTGTTTCACTTCTTTTCATGGCGGCTGTCTTTCAGATCTCAGATGGTTTGCAGGTTGGAGGGTTCGGAGCACTTAGGGGGCTTAAAGACACCAGGATCCCAATGGTCGTGAACTTCTTTTCATATTGGTTGATAGGTTTCCCGGTCGGATATTATCTTGGCATAATCAAAAACGTAGGACCTGAAGGCCTTTGGATCGGACTTATCAGTGGTTTAACAGTTGCAGCCGTTCTTCATAATTACAGGTTCAATAAATTAACTAAAAGAAACCTTAAGGATCTGGGGTCTTTTTAAATTCCTCTTATGAATGAACTTGGCTGCGTAAAGGTTTTTTTATAGAACTATAAACCCTTATTCTGCCTAATGGCCGTATTCGTTCATGACATAGCAACTTCAGTCCCAACCTATTCAAGTAACCAACAGCACATCCGTGATGTGATGAAAAAGCATGTTGGCACTGACCGTAAGACCGAGGCGATTATACATCGAATTTACTCTCAATCAGGTATCGAGAAAAGACATTCGGTCATAGAAGACTTTATGCCTGACAACCAGGGCCAGCTTTTTTTTAATGGGGTGGTGAGAAATGAACCGGGGACGGCAGTCAGGAATCAGGTTTATGCCCGGGAGTCGAAAAAATTGTTTGTGGATGTTGGCAGAGAACTGCTTGCCGATAATCCACATATCTCATCCAATGATATCACACACGTGATCACCGTTTCCTGTACAGGGTTTTATGCCCCAGGGCCGGATTATGAGATCGTCAAAATGCTTAAACTTAACCCATCCACACAGCGGTTTCATATTGGATTCATGGGCTGTTTTGGGGCATTCCCAGCTATGAAAATGGCGAAATCCTTTTGTGAATCTAATCCTGAAGCTACCGTTTTATTGGTTAGTGCAGAGCTTTGTACCCTTCACTTTCAAATGAAAAACGATATTGACAGCCTGATCTCAGGGAGTGTATTTGCTGATGGAGCCGCAGGTATGATCATATCTGCAAACAAGCCTGGAAAGAAATCGTTAGAAATTCAGGGTTTCGCCTCTGCCCTGGCAACAGAAGGAGAACAAGATATGGCATGGACGGTTGGAGATACAGGATTTGATATGGTTTTATCTAAATACGTTCCGGACATCATTCAAAGTAATTTAGATACAGCACTTGACCCAGTTTATGATCAATATTCTGTTAGCAAGAATGAAATTGACCTCTGGGCACTTCACCCGGGAGGGCGATCGATCATCGACAAAATTCAGGAAAGTCTTGGTTTGAATGATGAACAGATCAAATCTTCTAGAAAGATCTTAGCCAATTATGGCAATATGAGCAGTGCTACCGTACTTTTTGTACTTAAGGATATATTAGATTCTGATCTAAGCAATGGCGAAAAGATCGTTTCCATGGCTTTTGGTCCCGGTCTGACCATTGAAAGCGGGCTTTTCACTGCTTTTCAACCTGAATAACGGATCATGTTTTTAGGGAATAGGGAACCGGAGCTTATAGAGGAAATGGATAGGGAAAATTGTGACCTCAACAAACTTCACAATACCTACAGGCAATTTCATTACATCAATAAACTGATCTCCAATTGGAGAACTTTGTATGTAAAAGAGATCCGGCCAGTGTTGGAGAAACAAGGTGAAGCCACTTTACTCGATATCGGGTTTGGCGGTGGGGACATTACTACAAGTATTGAGCTATGGGCTCAAAAAGATGGTTTAAACTTAAAAATTACAGCTGTAGACCCTGATGAAAGAGCTTTCATTTATTGCAGGGAAAACCACTCCAATCCAAATATCGAATGGCTGAAGTGCACCTCTTCAGATCTTGTAGAAAAAAATCTTGAATACGACATTGTGATCTCGAACCATGTTATTCATCATCTCAGTGATGAAAAGGTACTGACACTACTTGACGAAAGCGAAAAACTCTCAACAGGAAAGGTCATTTTCAATGACATTGAAAGAAATTTCTTGGGTTACCTCTTGTTTTATGTCTTTTCAAGAGTATTATTTCATAATTCATTTATTACTGAAGACGGACTGACCTCTATAAGGCGGAGCTTTAAGCGGTCAGAACTTAAAAAACTCATTCCGCATAACTGGAAAGTCAAAAGATCTTTTCCATTTCGATTATTTCTAATACATGAAAAATAACTCCATTGACATACCGGTGGTCATCGTAGGTGGAGGACCTGTTGGTCTATTCCTTGCCATCTGCCTGATAAAAAAGGGTATCCAATGCACCGTGATCGAAAAAAGGAAAAACCCGGTTCCTGATTCCAGGTCATTGGGCATTCACCCGGTATCACTTGAACTTTTTGATAAGGTTGGTATCACAGACTCTTTTCTGGATAAAGGCCTCAAAATCCGAAAAGGATTTGCTTTGACTTCTGATAAGATCTTAGGAGAGATCGTTTTTGATAGCTGCCCAAAACCCCATAACTATATTTTAGCTTGCCCACAGTTCACAACAGAAGAAATATTGAGAAATGAATTACATCAACTGGGTAAGAATATACTAGTAACCCAGGCGGAATTCACCGATCTAAGGCAGAATAAAGATCACGTTAATGTTCAATACCGGGATGAACGTGGAAATATGCATACAGTTGCAGCAGAATACTTGATCGGATGCGATGGGATAAACAGTTTGGTTCGGCAGCGATCCTCCATTCACTACTCAGGTAAGCACTACGATGACACTTATATAATGGGTGACTTTGAGGACAATACAAACTTTGGTACAGATGCTGCGGTTTATCTGCTGCCCGGAGGATTGATCGAGTGTTTTCCTTTACCGAATGGTATGAGGAGATGGGTCATCAAGACGGATGATTATATCGAAAAGCCTGAAAGTAATATCATTGTAAAGTTAGTAAAAGACCGCGTTGATCATGATCTAAGCGGCATAAACAGCGTCATGGTAAGCAGCTTTGGAGTTCAGCATTTCATTGCTGAAACCTTTGTCAAAAACCGTGTAATCCTGGCTGGTGATGCTGCACATATTGTCAGCCCGGTAGGTGGGCAAGGCATGAATCTGGGATGGATTGATGCCTGGAGAGTAGCAGAAGTGCTTTCCAAAGCCAATAGTGATCGGGGCTTAATAGCATATTCAAAACAGCAAAGGAAAATAACCCGAAAGGTTGCAAAACGAGCCGAATTGAACATGCTTCTTGGTCGAAAGACCAAGCTCCCTTTTATCAGAAACCTTATCGTGAGTACATTGCTAAAAAAACCTCTCAGCAACCGGGTAGCTCAACTATTTACAATGCGGGGCCTTGATAACTGGTTGATTTGAATCCTATCTGGTAAATGAGATCACACTGTTACTTCCTGCCCCGTTAGCTGAATGCTCAATTTCTCCGTTCAACTTATTTATCAGTGATTTCACAATAAACCGGCTGTTAGGTTTTCCATCCTTAATACCCGGCTGTTCATCATCTTCTGAACCGGTTGTTTGGATCTTTATGGTGATCTTCCCGGACTCCGATTCCTCAAGACATACACTGAT
Organism: Gracilimonas sp. B-17; assembly: GCF_056857935.1. Taxonomy (NCBI): domain Bacteria; kingdom Pseudomonadati; phylum Balneolota; class Balneolia; order Balneolales; family Balneolaceae; genus Gracilimonas; species Gracilimonas sp. B-17. The sequence goes on along the minus strand of NZ_JBSXOA010000008.1, from coordinate 235,039 downwards.
ATCATTGACCCTTTCACCTTCCAATAACCGTGATAGCTCGTGTAACAATAATTCATTTACGCTAAGCCCACAAAGAATTGACCGATTCAGATCTAATTTTGCAGGAACCAATTGAGAACTGATAGTTACCTTTTGATCAAAATCAGTAAATGTTTTCTCTGTATTTTTTATGATATCCTGAATGTATTCATGCAGTTCAATAAGATCTTCTTCCTTTCCTTCTGACTGGGCTGAATGAGCCTTGGCAAGAGTCCGAATACGGCTGTTTGTAAATGTTAACAGATATCGGGCTTTTTCATCTTTAATGTCATCGATATCAAATTCGATCAAGCCACTTATAACTGACAAACTATTTTTCAACCGGTGATGAAGCTCTGAGATATATTCATTTTTCTGGACCAACTGTTGTTCCTGCTCCTCATATACTTTGGAACGCTCAATTGCTGAAGAAACCTGTAGCGCCAACGATACAAAAGCAGAAAGATCATTTTCATCAAAAGACAGGTCATCCACTTTATTGATGGCTTGTAATACCCCGAATACCTTCCCCCTTTCATCTCTAAGTGGCACACATATAATATTCCGCGTTTTAAAATCCGGGCTCAAGTCTTTCCAAAAGATCTCATTATGATCAATATCGTTGGAAATGTAGGATTCATTATTATTGAGAACCCATCCTGCAATTCCTTTACCACTTGGAATGGTTGCACCTAAGATCTCATCTTTAACAGGACCGGTTGCCATACTGACCTTCAACATCTCACGATCTTTATCAAGCAGCATAAGTGAGCTCGCTTCTGAGTTCAGCGCGATCTTGACCGCTTCAAGACACTTCAATAGCACCTCATTGAGATCCAGCGTTCTATTTAAGCTTTTTATAACTTTTGAAAGAGCATCGTTACCCACTGCCAAACGATCTTCTCCTATATCTTTTGTTTCCACATTATCCCCTATTTAGTTCCCTATTCTAAATATCCTGCTCCAATATATTGAATATTCACTATAAAATTCGATGAGTACTTTATAATAAAAAAGGCACAGCCTTTTGCAGACTGTGCCTTTATTGATTCCTTAATTCTGTTAAGAACTAGCTTTCGCCTTTACTTTCCTTCAGATAGTCCAGAAGTACGGTATGCAGAATTCCTCCGTTTCGGTAGTAGTCTACCTCAACAGGAGTATCAATTCGGCAATCGGTCATAAACTCGACAACCTCTCCATTATCCCTGGTGGCTGTTACCTTGATCTCATCCTGAGCCTGTACTGAATCATCAACATGAATGTCGAACGTTTCAGAACCGTCAAGACCTAGGCTATCAGCTGTGTCACCTTCCTTGAATTGCAGTGGAAGTACACCCATCTGGATCAAGTTAGAACGGTGAATACGCTCATAAGAAGTTGCGATCACACATTTAACACCTAATAGGTTGGTCCCTTTAGCGGCCCAATCACGTGACGAACCGGTTCCGTACTGCGTACCGGCAAGCGCAACCAATGGTGTTCCTGATTCTTTGTATTTCAGAGAGGCATCATAAATGGTTGTGATCTCGTCATCAGGGAAATATTTGGTGTAACCACCTTCTTTACCGGGTGCCAATTGGTTTTTGAACCTCACGTTGGCGAATGTACCACGCGTCATGACGCGGTCATTACCCCGGCGTGAACCGTAAGAGTTAAAGTCTTCTTTCTTAACTCCGTGTTCTTTGAGGTATTTTCCGGCCGGTGAGTCCTCTGCGATGTTACCCGCCGGAGAAATGTGATCAGTGGTGATCGAATCACCAACTTTTACTAGAGCTCTTGCCCCTTTGATGGGCTTAATAGGTTCAGGTTCTTCATTCATTCCCATAAAAAATGGAGGTTCCTGAATGTATGTTGACTCCTCGCTCCATTCGAAAAGGTCGCCACCTGAAACCGGGATATCCTCCCAGGTCGGTGATTCAAAGATATCGCTGTACATTTTATCGAACAGTTCCGGACGAATTGCTTCGTCCAGGTGCTCTGCGATCTCTTCAGTAGTTGGCCAGATGTCTTTCAAGTAAACATCATTGCCATTTTTATCTTTTCCTAAAGGCTCAGTGGCGAGATCAATGTCAACACTTCCGGCTAGCGCATACGCAACAACCAGCGGTGGTGAGGCAAGGTAATTCGCTTTGACCCATGGGTGAATACGACCTTCAAAATTACGATTTCCGGATAAAACCCCTGCCGCAATAAGGTCACCTTCTTTAATAGCTCGTTCCACTTCTTCAGGCAGTGGACCGGAGTTACCGATACAGGTTGTACATCCGTAGCCCACTAAGTTAAAGCCTAGCTTGTCCATGTACTCTGTCAGGCCGGCTTCTTTCAGGTATTCAGTTACCACCCGTGATCCCGGAGCCAACGATGTTTTCACATAGGCAGGAACTTTAAGTCCTTTTTCCACGGCTTTCTTCGCAACAATACCCGCTCCTAACATTACACTTGGGTTAGAAGTGTTGGTACAGGATGTGATAGCGGCTATAACCACATCACCATGCTTCATTTCAATTTCCTGACCATTCTTATAAAGTCCTTTGTTGGCCAGTTTTTCCTTTGCCAGGTTGAAACCCATAGTTGGATTATCGCTCGTCAGTGATTGCTCAAAAGCTTCCTTCATATTGTTCAGCTTGATACGATCGTGAGGAAGTTTTGGCCCGGCGAGTGATGTTTCTACCGTACTGAGATCCAGCTCAAGCGTGGAACTGAATTCAGGATCAGGAGTGTCATCCGTTCTGAATAATCCCTGTTCTTTGGTGTATGCTTCAACCAGATTTACCAGTTCTTCGGAACGGCCGGTTCTTCTCATGTAACGAAGCGATTCATCATCAATGGGGAAGAAACCCATGGTTGCTCCATATTCAGGAGACATATTGGCGATGGTTGCACGATCAGGCAGACTCATATTGCTGAGTCCGTCACCATAAAATTCTACGAATTTACCAACCACACCATGCTGACGAAGCATTTGTGTGACAGTTAATGTAAGGTCAGTTGCAGTAATACCTTCTCTAAGTTTCCCTGTCAGCTTCATGCCAACTACTTCAGGTACCAACATGGATATCGGCTGACCAAGCATGGCTGCTTCCGCCTCAATTCCACCAACACCCCAGCCAAGGATACCAAGTCCGTTGATCATGGTTGTGTGAGAATCTGTTCCTACCAATGTATCAGGATAAGCTGTCGTAGTTCCGTCTTTTTCTTCGCGGGTAAATACTCCACGACCTAAATACTCTAGATTCACCTGGTGAACGATCCCACGTCCCGGAGGTACCACACGGAAGTTATCAAAAGCTTCCTTACCCCATTTCAAAAATTCGTAGCGCTCATTATTACGCTCCATTTCTTTTTCCACATTGAACATCAGCGCAGCATCCTGGCCAAACATATCTACCTGTACAGAGTGATCGATCACCAGGTCAACAGGAACTTGTGGATTAATGTCGGTCGCTTTACCGCCCATTCGTTTCATTGCTGAGCGAAGTGCTGCAAGGTCAACAACGGCCGGTACCCCCGTAAAATCCTGAAGCACAACACGAGACGGTTTAAAAGGGATCTCCCCCTGTGGGTTCTTGGCATTATAATTTGCCAATGCTTCAATATCTTTTTCGGTTACCGTGTATCCGTCAAATTCTCTCAGAACAGCTTCAAGTAAGATCTTTATAGAAAAAGGAAGCTTGGCAACGTTTTCGTAGCCTTGCTCTTTAAGTTTCTGAAGGCTGTACAAAAACGCCTTTCCTGAACCTGTTTCGAATTCAACTCTGGTGTTTTTCAGTTTGTTGCTCATTTTATGATGTGTTTACATTTACTTTTATATGCAAGCTAAAGGTACAAATCTTTTAGCGCATTGTCTTTAACTAGTCTCTATTTACAACATCAATTTACGTGATGTAATTCGACCGCCCCCTTTTCGCCCACTTAAACCTCTCAATTTTAAACATGATGGGAGAGTCTGAAATTATTATGCTTTCTTATATTGAAATCATCAAGAATTACTTCTATCTTGTTCGACTTTCCAATAAGACAAAATAAACGAGTTGAATCGTGGACACATTAAGTTTTAAGACATACTCAGCAAAACCCAAAGACATTGAGAAAAAATGGGTTCTTTTTGATGCTGAAGACCAGCCCTTAGGGAGACTGAGTAGCGAGATCGCAAAAATTTTGAGAGGTAAGAACAAGCCAACTTTCACTCCGCATATGGATACCGGCGACAATGTGATCGTCATTAACGCGGATAAAGTGAAACTGACCGGCAAGAAAATGACGGATAAAACGTATTTCCGTCACACTTTTTACCCAGGCGGAGAGCGTTACACCACAGCCGCTGAGATGCTTGAGAAGGATCCCACTTCTCTGGTAACCACAGCGGTTAAAGGAATGCTTCCTAAAACAAAATTAGGAAACAAGATCGCTACCAACCTGAGAGTTTATGCAGGTCCGGTACATCCGCATACTGCACAAGAACCAGAAATCATCGAGCTTTAATCCATCCAGAATTAATTAAATGGCACAAGCGAATTACATAGGACGACGAAAGACAGCAACAGCCCGCTTATATATTCAACCGGGTAAAGGCGAGATCGTGGTCAACCACAAACCAATTGAAGAATATTTTCCAGTAAAAGCACGTCGCAATATCGCACTTATGCCTATGACTGTTACTGAAACAGACGGCAAATACGATATTAAGATCACTGTTCGCGGCGGCGGAAGCACCGGTCAGGCCGGAGCTATCTCTCATGCCCTTGCACGTGCTCTTGATGGGGAAAACGAAGAATTACACAGTATCCTTAAAGGACACGGACTTCTTACTCGTGATGACAGAATGGTAGAGCGTAAGAAATACGGTCAGCCTAAAGCGCGTAAGAAATTCCAGTTCTCTAAAAGATAAAATTCGTTATTTGTTATTTGGAAATGGTTATTCGGTCATCGATTAACCATTTCTCTTTTAACCAGTAACTTTTCAACAAAACTCAATCACACATATGTGGTGACTCGGCGTTTGGTGTTCTGAGCTTAATTGACTCAGAATTAACGTTCGGGATTGACCCGCATAGAGGATTAACCTAAACACACATATTTATACCATGCCAAAAGCTGCATCTATACAAGACCTGCTAAAGTCAGGCGCACACTTCGGTCACCTTACCCGCCGATGGAATCCAAAAATGAAAGACTTCATCTTTATGGAGCGAAATGGGATTCATATCATCGACCTGAAAAAAACCAGAACATTCATGCAAGAGGCCCTCGATGAGGTTCAAAAGCTTGCACGTGCCGGTAAGACGATCCTGTTTGTTGGAACGAAAAAACAATCTACAGAGATCATCCAAACCGAAGCATTGAGATGTGGAATGCCACATATTACCCACCGCTGGATGGGTGGAATGCTGACCAATTTCAGTACCGTTCGCAAGAGTATTTCCCGTATGGAGGAGATCGAAAAAATGAAGACCGACGGTACCTTTGACGAACTGACCAAGAAAGAAGGCCTGATGCTCCAAAGAGAGCAGGACAAACTGAATGATGCCCTGGGTGGTATCAAAAATATGGGACGCCTGCCGGGAGCCATCTTTGTTGTGGATATCATCAAAGAACACCTTGCCGTGAATGAAGCCATTAAACTTCATATCCCGATCATTGCAATGGTAGATACCAACAGTGATCCTGATGTTCCGGATTATATCATTCCATGTAATGATGACTCTGCAAGAACTATTCAGCTGGTAACTACTCAGATCGCGGATGCCATTATTGAAGGTAACGCAGAAAGAGAAGCACAACAGGAAGAAGATGTAATGGAGCAAGCCGCAGCAGATGCCAAAGGTGATGGCGATGACGATGTGGATGTCAAAGATGCTGCAAAAGGAACCAAATTACGTTCTCGTCGCAAAGCTAAAAGCGACAAGAAAAATGAAGCCAAAGCTGAAGATGCAGATGCAAAAGCAGATGCAGACAGCAATGACGAAGAAGAATAATATCAACTTAAAATACTATTCAGAAAATGAGTATTTCTGCTGCTGACGTAAAAAAACTTAGAGACATGACCGGGGCGGGCATGATGGATTGTAAGAAAGCCCTCGCCGAAGCAGATGGTGATTTCGACCAGGCGGTTGAATATCTGCGCAAAAAAGGACAGCAAGTTTCCGAGAAGAGAGCTGACCGTGAAGCCAATCAGGGATTGATCCTGAGCCGCATCAGTGATGACAAGAAAAAAGCTGCACTTATCGAGATCAACTGTGAAACTGATTTCGTAGCCAGAAACGAAGAGTTTCAGGAAGATGCCGAGACCTTTTTGAATGCTGCTTTCGACAATGACATCGATAACGCTGATGATCTTCTTAAAGTAGAGATCGACGGATTGACGGTTGAAAAACATCTTGAAGAGATGGTTGGTAAGATCGGTGAGAAGATCGAGATCAACAATGTAGTATTAATGACCACTGACGGAACTCTGATCTCTTACATTCACCCGGGCAACCAATTGGGTGTTCTGGCTGAATTTGACGGTGACCTTACTGACGATGAGATCGGAAAAGACGTGGCTATGCAGGTTGCGGCTATGAAGCCTCTTTCTGTTACCCGCGACGGCGTTGATTCATCTCTGGTTGAAAAAGAACTAGAGATAGCTAAAGATCAATTACTGAATGAAGGAAAACCTGAACACATTGCTGAGCAGGCTGCCAAAGGTAAGCTGCGTCGTTTCTACGAAGAGCGCGTACTGCTTGAGCAAAAATTCGTGAAGGATAACAGCCTTTCTGTGAAGGAGTATCTGGAACAGAACGATGCGCCTCTCGTTAAAGCGTTCAGCCGACTTCAACTTGGCGAAAACGCTTAAATATTTTTTTTTACCTTAAGGCTGTCAGAAATGGCAGCCTTTTTTTTGTCTGATAATTTCAAATTCGAGAATAACGTGGGAAATAAATACAACCGAGTACTTCTTAAACTTAGCGGAGAAGCCCTTTTAGGTGAACAAGGTCATGGTATAGATGCCGATATTCTAAGTACGTATGCCAGGGAGATACAATCTATTCAGGAAGCCGGAGTTCAGGTTTCAATTGTTATTGGAGGTGGTAACATCTTCCGCGGAGTAAAAGGAGCTACTCAGGGCATGGATCGCGTTCAGGGCGATTATATGGGTATGCTTGCTACTATGATCAATAGCATGGCCTTACAGGATGCTCTCGAACAGATCGGTGTACAGACCCGGTTAATGAGTGCTATTCGAATGGAAGCAATCGCTGAACCATACATTCGCCGACGAGCCGTACGACACCTTGAAAAAGGGCGTGTGGTTATTTTTGGAGCCGGAACCGGGAACCCCTATTTCACGACTGATACAGCCGGCTCTTTACGTGCAATCGAGATCGAAGCTGATGTGATCCTGAAAGGCACCCGTGTGGATGGGATCTTTGACTCAGATCCTGAGAAAAACGGAGATGCTACAAAATTTGATCGCATTACCGGAGATGAAGTTCTCAAACGACGCCTTTCTGTAATGGACCTGACGGCTTTTACTTTGTGCCGGGAAAACAAAACCCCCATCATTGTCTTCAACATGAACAAAAATGGAAATCTTAAAAGAATCGTTGTTGACGGAGAAGATGTTGGGACTACGGTTCACTGGGAATAAACATCATCCCAATAGATAACAGTAAATGATCTGAGATACCAGTTTGACCGTACGGTCATCGATATCGTAAGTTGGATTGGTCTCGGTGATCTCTAAAATACGCATATTCTTTTTTTGACGGGCCATATACACCAAGTCTATCATTTCTCTGCCTGATAATCCCATTGGGGATGAAGCACTCACCCCGGGAGCATCGGCCGCCTGGATCACATCCATATCCAATCCAAAAAAGAATGGTTTATCCTGGATATCCTCAAGAACCTTGTTAAATGAAGTAGATACGCCCTCCTTTAGAATATCAGGAAGATAAAAGGTGTGCGTACCCTGCCCCTCTGCATCCTCGATATATTCCCTCGAATTATTCTCTTTCCGTATTCCAAATTCATAAAAATTTTCAGGCTTCAGATAATTCCCCTCTACCAATTTCCTGTACGGAGTTCCGCTTGTCATTTCCTCAGCAATTCTCATATCTAGATGCGCATCCACATTAATGACAGCACAATCGCTAACAACATTTGAAAGGGCTCTGACATCTGCAAATGAAATATCATTGCCTCCTCCCAGTATGATCACATTTTTATTATCCATCAAAAAGGTCTCAACTGATTTAGTGAGCGCATCATGGATCCTGTTCAAAGCATCAGATGAATCCGATTCTTTAAGAGTCTCATCTTCTGCCAGATTGTTAAAAATGTCGGTTTTAATATTTCCGGCATCAAAGATCCTGATCCCTGAATTTTCAGGCATTTGCAGTTTATACAACTGTTCTCTGATCTTATCAGGAGCCTCAGCTGCTCCTATTCTGCCATTATTACGCTGCACCCCCTCATGCTGGGGGCAACCAATCAATATATGATCAGCCTGGTGATATCCGGCATCATCAAAACCGATCTCATTGATCAAAAAATGATCATGCTTATCATGAGAACCAATTCTTTTAAGTTTTTCTGTGACCGGTTGAAGATGTTCCTTTAAACTCTCAATGCCCATACTACTTTCCCTTTTTTAATGACAGTGTGTACATGATTTTCCCCAAAGAAATATGCGAGGTCTTTATAATTATCAGTATCCAGAAGCAGTATGTCTGCCTGAAAACCCGGACTGATACACCCTATCTTCTTTTTCTCTAACGCTTTTGCTCCATTTTGAGTTGCACAGCAAAGTGCTTCCTCAACTGACATTCCCATCTTGGTACACGCCATGCTCATAAGAAGCTGCATTGATATTGTCATGGATGAGCCCGGATTAAAATCTGTAGCCAAAGCAACCAATGCGCCTGCGTCCAGTAATTTTCGCGCCGGTGAATATGGGATATTGAGGAAATAGGAGACTCCCGGTAGTACGGTTGCAATGGTTTCTGACCTCGCCAACCTGTTTACATCATCATCATTCAACACTTCAAGGTGATCTAATGAAACGGCACCTAACTCAATACCCATTTCAACACCACCAATATCATTGAATTGATTTGTGTGAATTTTTGGCTTAAGTCCATTCTCAAGGCCCTTTTCCAAAATCTTTTTTGTTTCATTGACATTGAAATACCCCTTTTCACAAAAAGCGTCACAGAACTCTGCAAGCTCAGCAATTTCAGGGATCATTTTCAACACCTCTTCAAGATACTCCTCCTTTGTCGAGTTTTCAGGAACGGCGTGAGCTCCCAGAAAAGTAGCTGTTAGTTCAATGGGTTGTTCCTCCTTCAATTCATTGATCACTTCCAGCATCTTACGTTCAGTATCAAGGTCAAGACCATATCCACTCTTGACCTCCATGGTGGTAATGCCCTGTTTTAATGCCTTTTGAAGACGTATTCTGCCCAGGTTTTTCAGTTCCTCTTTGGATGCTTTACGTGTGGCTTTTACTGTTGAAACGATCCCTCCTCCCTGGTCTGCAATATCTTCATAGCTCATACCGGCTGATCGCATAGCGAATTCATCTGCTCGATTCCCTCCAAATACCAGATGCGAATGGGAATCAACGAATCCGGGCACCGCAGCTTTTCCTTCTGCATCCAATATATCGGGATGTCCTTCCACTTTTTCTAATACCTGAGCAAGTGGTCCTACTGCTTTAACAAATCCATCAACTATATATACTGCTGCATTTATATGAATATTTAGTTCTCTGAGTTCTCTTCCCCGGAACACACCCGGTTTGGGTGATGCAATCTGAGATATATTTTGAATAAGAAGTTCAGACATGGTCAAATAATTAATGAATGTTAAGCCGGATTCCCAAACTGCTGTTAGGGTTTGACATGAAGCTCACTGCCTACATTGTTCATGATCAATCCAAAAAAGGTAAATTAAGCTGATGCTCCTTCGCACAATCAATCGCAATCTCATATCCCGCATCTGCATGTCGCATAACGCCACTTGCCGGGTCATTCCATAATACTCTTTCTATTCGCCGGTCAGCATCTTCCGTTCCGTCGCAGACGATCACCAATCCTGCATGTTGGGAGAAACCCATACCGACCCCTCCTCCATGATGAAATGAAACCCAGGTAGCCCCGGATGAGGTATTTAACAAAGCATTCAATATGGGCCAATCGGAAACAGCATCAGAGCCATCTTTCATCCCTTCAGTTTCACGATTGGGACTAGCCACCGATCCGGAATCAAGGTGATCCCGACCGATCACTACGGGCGCTTTCAATTCACCGGTTCGAACCATCTCATTGAACGCAAGTCCAAGCTTGTGTCGTTGCCCTAGCCCAACCCAACAAATGCGAGACGGTAGCCCCTGGAAATGAATTTGCTCCTTGGCCATATCCAACCAATTGTGCAGGTGTGGATCATCAGGAATAAGTTCTTTTACTTTTTCATCGGTCTTATAGATATCGTTTGGATCTCCTGAGAGTGCAACCCACCGGAATGGCCCAATACCCTTACAAAAAAGAGGACGTATATATTCCGGAACAAAACCCGGAATGTTGAAGGCATCTTTAACTCCCTCATCAAAGGCTTCCTGCCGAATGTTATTTCCATAATCAAATACCGGCAACCCTTTTTTCTGAAAATCGAGCATGGCTTTGACTTGAATGGCAATTGATCTTTTAGCCTTTTCAATAACTTCTTTTGGATGAGATTTCTGTTTCTCTTCCCATTCCTCTACTGTCATTCCGAGAGGCAGGTACCCATTTAATGGATCATGCGCACTAGTTTGATCCGTTATGGCATCCGGCAAGATACTTCTTTCCAGCAGTTTTGGATAGATATCTGCAGCATTTCCATGCAATCCAACGGTTACAGGCTTTTTGTCCAGAACAGATTGCTCAATGATCTCCATGGCTTCATCAAGTGAGGTAGCCTTTTTATCCAAATAGCCTGTGCGAAGTCGAAAGTCGATGCGGGACTCCCGACATTCAATGGCCAGCATGCTCGCTCCAGCCATTTTTGCAGCTAAGGGTTGTGCGCCTCCCATACCACCAAGCCCGGCTGTGAGCACCCATTTTCCGGACAGATCGCCACCAAAATGTTTTTTAGCCATTGAAACGAATGTCTCATAAGTTCCCTGAACTATTCCCTGACTTCCAATGTAGATCCATGAGCCGGCTGTCATCTGACCATACATCATTAAACCCTTTTTGTCGAGTTCATTAAAATGATCCCAGTTTGCCCATTTAGGCACAAGGTTTGAATTTGCGATCAAAACCCTTGGAGCATCTTTATGGGTTTTGAATACCCCTACCGGTTTTCCTGACTGTACTAACAAGGTCTCCTCATCACTCATTGACTTCAGAGCTTTCAGAATGCCATCAAAACTGTCCCAGTTTCTGGCTGCTTTTCCTATACCACCGTAGACTACAAGATCTTCGGGTTTCTCAGCCACATCGGGATCAAGGTTATTCTGGATCATTCTGAAAGGAGCTTCAGTGAGCCAACTTTTACAATTTAGGTCCGTTCCTGTTGGTGCTTTGATCGTTCTTGACATACTTAATTGATTGAATTCCTGTAACAATATATCGGACAAGAATATACATTAAGACAACCGAAAGCTCATCCCAAATTTGATCAGCTCTTTGGAGTACTAAAGAATAGATATATAAAACTTAATGACAGCGTTGAAAATATGACTGCCACTAACCAGAAATGTGCCCCAACCCCATCCTGATAATAATTAAATTTCAGGAATTGACTGGCTATTATCATACTCACCATGGCATTACCTAAAGTTATCGGCCTGCCGTAAATACCTCCAACAATAGTTTTTCGGGACATAAAATTGATCACTCCGATTCCAAAAAAAAGCGCACCAATAACTTTCATTAACAATAGATCTACACCATATTGTGATGCCGTCCCAAAGATCCGGCCTGTTTCTTCTGGCATGAAACTGATACCAAGTCCAAAAAGCAGATAAATCACAGCACTTGTCGTCAGAATATATTTACTCTGTTTATTCATTTATTCTGATTCTGCAAATTCTGTGAATGTTTGATCCTTATAGGCACCGGTTCCTATAAATTTCAAGATCGTTGAATAAATATCTTCCGGAAGAAAGCCAGGCTGACCTGCAATTATATCCTCATTTGCTTCGAAGAAGATGAATGTTGGGGTACTGTATGCTCCTAGTTTCTGAGCAAATTCCCTGTGACTGAGTTTACTCTCAGCAAAGGTCAGATATTCATCCTCAACATCAAGATCCAACCAAACAGGGTAGAAATACTCAGAGGTCAGTTCTTGTATACTTTCCTCCACAAACACCTCATTTTCCATCTTCTTACAGTAACCACACCATCTGGCATTTACATATACAAGTATCTTTTTGTTATCCTCTTTGGCCATCTCCTTAGCCTTATCAAATGACACCCAATCAAACATATCCTGTGCAGATACACTGTCAGAACCTGTTTGTGCCATTGTAACTGGACCTAATGCAGCAATCAATACTACTGCGAAGGCTACTCTTTTAAAACTGATCATAAACATATTTTATTTATTGTTTTTAAATCACTAATCAAGCCAACGCCTGGTCAATGTCTTCTATTATATCATCCGGGTGTTCAAGTCCCACACTCAATCTTATTAGATTGTCGGGAGAAGGCGAATCCGGCCCCTCAGATGATCTTCTATGCTCCCAGATACTTTCAATACCACCTAAACTTGTAGCGGCAATGATCATCCTGGATCTACCAACGATCTCTACTGCCTCTTTTTCACCACCATCAATAATGAATGATATCATTCCTCCAAAATCATCCATTTGTGTCTTTGCTATTTCATGGCCCGGATGTGTTTCAAGACCAGGGTAATAGACATCCTTAACTTTGGAATGCTTACTTAAATATTTTGCCACTTTTCGGGCATTCTCATTATGTGCCCTCATCCGATAAGGAAACGAACGAATACTGCGGCTTAATAACCAAGTATCACGTGGAGAAGGAACGGCCCCCTGTACACGTTGGATCAATCTTACTTTTTCAAATAGTGCTTCATCACTGGTAATTACGGCTCCGCCCAGGATATCGCTATGGCCACCCAGGTATTTTGTGGTTGAATGAACCGATACATCGGCCCCTAACTCCAAAGGTCGCATATTAAATGGTGTTGGCCAGGTATTATCAACCGCTACCACTGCTCCCTTTGTTTTTACCAGTTCACTGACTGCTTTTACATCTGTGATCAATAACCTTGGATTAGATGGTGTCTCTAACCATACAAGCTCTGTATTTTCTTTAAGAGCATATTTCACAGCATCAAGATCCGTCATATCCACAAAATCTACGTCCAAACCCCATTTTTTCCCGAATTCCCACATTAATTTGCGGGTACCGAAATAAACATCCTTTGCAACCATAACGTGTGCACCAGCTTCAACAGTTTGAAATACGGAGGAGATCGCTGCCATTCCGGATGCAAAAACAGCACAATGCCCACCGTTTTCCAACTGGGCTATTAAATTTTCAAGTTGGTGTCTGTTGGGATTTGATAACCTGATGTATTTATCATCCCCTTCGTGATAGCCCCCATTGCGATGCTCATATATGGTAGAAACTTCAATACCGGGGACAACAGTATCATTCTCTTTGTCGTGAGATTTCATGCTTCCATGAATAGCAATGGTTTCAATATTTTTCATAAAGTAGCTGGTCTTTTATTAGTTCAAATCAAAATAAACAAATTAGTACACATACACTTTCATTTGTTACAACAAGTCCGGTTTGTGATATCAAATATGGCAGTCTGACAAATTTCATTTATATTGGATGCAATAATATTTCGTAACTGAGCTCTTTGGTAGTATAGAAGCCTAAACCTTCAGCAGATTTTGGCCAATTTTTGGGATACATATAAATTTAGGGTTAAAAACAATGTAATTGGTGGAACAACCAAAGCTGATGGCATTGAATTTTGGAGAAATACATTATTTGCAACCATCCTTATTTATTTACTTCCTTTTGGTTTGGTTACCCTGATCCCTTCAGCCGTTGTAGTATACTTCCTGGGTATTAAGGGACTTTCTATTTCCTATGCCTTATTTGGTGTTGCTATTACTGTCATTACGCTCTCCTCCAGAATAAATATTAATATCAGAAAGTTTTTGTTCCTGACCTTGCTCTATTCTGTTTCATTTATTCTGATCTTTTATATGGGACATCATGGAGCCGGACTCACTTACCTTTTTGGGGTCACCGTTTTTTCCCTTTTGATACTTCCAACCTATGCTGGTGTACTAACCATATTTATCAATATCATGATCTGTACACTGCAAGCTTATTTCATACATGCCGGTATGGCTGAGTATCCCCTGAGAGAAAATTTTCAGGTTGCATCATGGCTATCCATATCCGCTAATTCAATATTACTTAGCACAGTTGCCGTGATATTCATGCCTATGTTGTTCAGAGGACTTCAGGAAACTATTGAATCTCAGAATCGGCTTAAACTAAATTTAGTTACGCACCAAAATGAGCTCGAAAACTCTTTGAATGAAAAGGAAACCTTACTTGCTGAAATACACCACAGGGTAAAAAATAATCTTGCTGTCATATCAGGAATGCTTCAAATCCAATCATTCAAGGAAACAGATGAAGAGTTTCAGAAAAAGCTCATGGATAGCACTATGCGAATCAAATCTATGGCTAATATTCATGAGCAATTATATCAATCACAGAGTTTTTCCAACATGGATTTTGAGACTGGATTAAAAAACCTGGTCAAAACCATCATAGATACCATGAGTGACGGAAAGTCTGTTCATACCTCATTCAAGCTTGAACCGGTAAAGCTGAATATCAATCAGGCGGTTCCATGCAGCCTGATCGTAAACGAGGTTGTTACAAATTCACTGAAACATGCTTTCAAAGACCGTAATGATGGGGTCATTTCTGTTTCTCTTGCTAAAATTGAACAGGAATTACGGCTTAAGATCACTGATAATGGTCCCGGCTTCAAGAATGAAGAAAATTCCAGGGAAAGTAATTCACTGGGTTTAGAGCTGATCCATACTCTTGCCCATCAGCTTGAGGCTGATTATCAGTACGGATCTCGGGAGAATGAGTCCGGAGCGTATTTCAATATGGAATTCATTGTGTCAGATACGCCGGAAAGTGGTGGCTGACGCGATCAACACACCTCCTTTCTTATGGCTTTTATACGTTTTAGCACAGGAGGATGCGAATAATTAAGCCAAACATAAAACCAGTGTGGTGTCAGGTTAGAGAGATTATCTTTAGATAATTTTTTCAGGGTTGAGATCATATCCTCCGGTTTACCTGTTGTTTCAGCTGCAAATGCATCAGCTTCAAATTCATGCTTTCTGGAAAGTATTTGCATAAATACAGACAGGATCATATCGATCGGTGCATACAACATTCCAAAAAATATCAGTCCTGCATACACGGACATTTCTTCCATGTAGAAAGCTTCAAACAATCCATCCGCATTTAGAAATATTGATAATAGAAAGAACATGACTCCTGTTTGAAGGATGCTTGTAATCATTCCCTTAATAATATGTTTTTTCTTATAGTGGCCTATTTCATGTGCCAATACAGCCACTAATTCATCATTTGTGTGATTTTCGATCAGCGTATCATATAAGGCCACTCGTTTGTTCTTTCCAAAGCCTGTAAAAAATGCATTCGATTTGCTTGAACGTTTTGACCCGTCAATAACGAACAGACCCTGCAGTGGGAAGTCGACTTTATCCGAATAATTTTCTATTGCAGTTCTGAGCTCACCTTCTTCAAGTGGTGTGAATTTATTGAATAATGGCATGATCCAGGTAGGGGCTACATATTGCATGATGAGTGAAAAGGCAGTGACTGCACCCCATGCATAGAGCCAGGCAAGATCTCCGGCATACATAAAGAACCATAAGATACCGGCCAGTAATGGGGTTCCGATCAGTAAACTCAATCCAAGTCCCTTTATCAGATCTATTATAAATGTTTTGGGTGTGGTCTTATTGAATCCGAATTTTTCTTCGATCACAAAAGTTGAATAGATACTAAAAGGAAGATTGATGAGCATTTTAGCGATTATCAAAATTCCAATATAGAATAACCCGGTTATCAATTCACCGAATCCCCAGGCTCTGACGATCTGGTCAAGCCAGTTAAACCCTCCCGAAAACCAAAATCCAAGCACTATTAAAAGGTCAAATCCGCCTGTAATGAAACCAAACTTTGTGCGCACTTTGGTGTATTCCTGAGACCTGGCATAGGTATTTTCATCATATATACCCTCAAACTCATCAGGCAGTTCTTTGGATAATGATCTCAGATTAAGATAATTGGATGTGATATCCAATATGAAGTCAATGGCAATGGTTACAAGTATGATGATAGCGTAAATATTCATATAAAAGTTCTGAGTGATATTCTTAATTCTGACAATTCAAGTTACGAATAAAGCTGCGAAAAATGACTTTACTAAACTGATCAGGGTTATAAACAAAACAAATTAGTTTAATGTTAAACTATTTACGGATAATTCGTATATTAAGTGCAGATTTAAAAAAAAGATAAGACCATGAAACATCATAAAGGAATACACCACATCACTGTACTGGCAGGGGATGCACAACGCAACGTAGAATTCTATACTAATAAACTTGGCATGCGGTTGGTTAAGAGATCAGTCAACCAGGATGATCCGGGAACATATCATCTTTTCTATGGAAATCAGGCAGCTGAACCCGGTTCAAGCCTTACATTTTTCCCTTGGCCGATGGCCCAGAAGGGAAAAGCCGGAGTGGGGGAAGTGGTTAACGTAGCACTTCAGGCACCCAAAGGCTCAGAGGATTATTGGAAAGGCCGTTTAAATGAACATGAACTCGAATTTGAAACCCTGGATATATTTGGTCGTGAAGCATTACGTTTTGAGGACCCGGATGGCTTGGAACTGGATATCGTTTTTGAAGGAGAAGCAAAACCTAAAGTAGAAAACTTGAATTATATTGTTCCGGCTGAATTTACTATTCAGGGGTTTTGGGGAGCACGCATGTTACTCACCGAAAAGCAACATACTGAAATGCTTCTTGGTGATCTGTTCGGATTTGAACCCACAGCCGAAGATGGAGATCTAACGCTATATCAAACCGAAGCTCCAATTGGTAAAAATATTATTATTGAAAAGGCAGATAAACCCGAGTATGGGACAAATGGTCGTGGTATTGTTCATCATATTGCTTTCAGGGCAGAGAACCGGGAAGAATTAGATCAGATGCGAGAAAAAGTAGGCAAGAAAGGATTGAATCCTACTCAGATCATAGACCGTCACTGGTTCAATTCTGTTTATTACCGTATTCCTGCCGGTGTTCTATTTGAAATGGCCTCCGATGACCCCGGATATACAGTGGATGAGGAGTTTGAGCATCTAGGAGAAAAACTGATCTTACCGCCTTGGCTGAAGTCCAAAAGGGATCGGATCGAGCAGATACTCCCGGAAATTGAAGTAGCTTCAATCTCCTCCTGATCCTTTTTTATCGTAGCGTAATGATCTGATATCTGGAGTCTCCAAAATTTAATTAAGTAGCATATTTAATTTTCCAACACTAAAATCATGAGTTTATTTAAGGTAGATACCAATACCCATTTTGATGGGCCACATCAATCCACACCTATTGTTAAAGGAGGATCACCATCATCTGCAGCTGATGCTGCTTTGATCCTTATTCATGGTCGAGGAGCCACAGCCGAGAGTATTCTGACACTGGCTGACGAACTTGAGATTAATAAAAAACTAACCCTTCGTGCCCCGCAAGCCTATCAGAATACATGGTACCCCTATTCCTTTATGGCCCCTGCCGATAATAATGAGCCTCACCTTTCTTCTGCTTTGCAAAAGGTTTTTGATATTATTGAGGAATTAAAAGATGATGGATTTACAGAGGACAAAATATATTTGGCCGGGTTTTCTCAGGGTGCTTGTTTGATCTCTGAATTCGTGGCTCGGCATCCAAAAAGATATGGTGGAATTATTGCACTAAGTGGTGGCCTCATAGGAAGAGGGGATTCAGTTCACCAACAGGATTACAAGGGTGACCTCGAAGGTACGCCGATATTTATGGGCTGCAGCGATACAGATCCACATATTCCAAAAGAGCGGGTTAACGAATCAGAAAAGGTTCTGGCGATGCTTGGTGCTGATGTAACCAAAAACCTGTATCCCGGAATGGGGCATACCGTCAACCGTGATGAAATTGACCATATGAATGCGATCATCAACTCATAAGGATCATTGCAGAAGAAAAGAATAAGTAAAATTATCAGGTGGTAGGTGGTATCGAATTAGTAGTCAATGCCTATACGATCTTTGATCTTATTCTTAAGGGCATCTTCAAGCTCTTTCTTTTTCTGCTCAAGTTCCTTCTGTTTTTTCTCCACTTTATCAATCTGTTGCTGGATCCTGGACTGGATCTCATTATAACGCTCTATGATCTCTTTCTCTTTTTCAGCCTTGAATGCTACTAATTCCTCTTTTTTGCCGGCCACCTGACGCTGCACTTCTGCTTCTATCTTTCGTTTTGCCTCTGCAACCTCCTCGCTTACAGTTTGACGTAGTGCATTCATAAATAGATCGTCTACATTCGAACGCAGGCGAATTCGAAGTTGTCCGTCAATATTGTCAATTAGTGCCGTTACATCTATTTGATCCGTATTTCCAATAGCACTTCTGATCAACGACTCTACCTGATTTTTTGGTTCACCGGCAGAAGCAAAATCAAAACTTATGTCACTCGCAATGTAATCGATTCGGCTGTCTATCCTTTTTCCTATCAGATCAAGTGCTACATTTACATCTCCTTTACCTGATTTCAGGTCATAGGGCAAGAGGTCGGATCCGGAAAGTTTGGTATTGGAAAGAGTAAAACCTGAATATTTCAATTCAAAACTTTCACGTGGCCTTTCTTCAAGATAGTTGAACTCCCCATTCAAACTAAGGCTAACCTGATTTTTATCCTGCCCTCCAACATTAAACCTGATCGGCTCACCGGCTTTGATCTGATCACTGCTTATGTTTGTCACCTGTCCGCTTATATCAATATCTGTTAATGTTCTTCCCGAAAGCTCAATATTCTTGAACCATAAATCCGGCAGATCGTATTTATCGGAAAAATGATAATCGATTCCCTCATACCTTGGTATGTTTTCAGTTTCATCACTTCCAACAAACCGGCTTCCGTATTCTCTGGCCAATGCAACATACTCGAGATATACGGCGTAATCTCCCAGTAAGTTTTCACCAAACAAGGCTGTACCAATATTTTGAACATCAAGGTCAGGTAAGCGGGCCACATTAACGGCTCGCCGAAAATCGTCCTGAATCCAATTATCTATCTGAGTGATTTCATCCCGGGTGGTACCGTAATCATTCTCAAAATTTTGTTTCAGTGTTTGCGCTCGATCCTTAAGTGAATCCACCTGATTTTTAAGCTTCTTAACCTGTTCAATTGTAGAGATCACTTTTTTTGGATCCTTGAACTCCTGAACCTTAATGCTGTCGACCGTGCTGTTAATCTGTGCGATCTCCTCATTTATCTTCGTATTGGTTAACGTACTGTCCCATTTCGAATAGGTTTTTTGGATCCCACTCCTTAAGGAGTCAACTTTATTATCGGTTCGAATATCTACGCGGGACATCAGGCTATCCACATTTAGGTCTTCACGAATATCCGTGAATTTTACTTTTGCATTTTTACCAGCTTCTCTTGTTACCTGATCTACCACAGAGTATATAAAACCGGGCTCTTGATCTTTTTCTTCTTCAGGGATCTCAAAATAACCATCCGTCTCCCGTTCTGTTGCCAATTGAAATCCAGTCAACTTTACATTATTCACAACCACTTTATTCGCCAGAATAAGTGGCCAGAATTGCATACTGAATTCAGTTTCTCCGGTTTCGAACGTGTTCTCCATTGTGCTGTTCTTATTGGCAACCTGCAATCGATCCCATTTTAGTTTTAAATTCAGAAGGCTAAACTCAAAACCATCAAATTCTACCTTAGCCTCATTTAACACACTTGCCTGATACTCTACTTTTCTTTCGACCAAGTCATCGGTGATGAAATATGCAGCTCCAAAACCTAAACCAATAAAGATCAATACTGTAATTACGCCTCCAAGTCTCATGTTTTTTACCCTCTCACGCGATTTACAGTTTTATAAATTGAATACAAATTCGTTGATTTGAAAGCCTGAACAATTTTCCACTTTTGAACCTTAGAATGGATCTTCTCACGATACTGAAGTACCAAAATCTTGAATAAAGGAAATGCTGGAATCGACAGGATCACGGCAGTCACAAAACTGCCGATAACCACGGTGTTATTGAAATTCGTCAATGCCCACCATTCGTTGTTATACATACCAGTATAAGTTGCTTGCATACCCTCAAGCTCAAGGAGCCAGACCCCAAAGTTATGAAATATCGGATCAGCCAGATACGCAACTCCACTAAATACCATGAATGAGAGCAATGCCATTCCAATGTTAACCCGTAATATCAGTATAAGTATGACAATGAATAGATTATGGAATGAGAAGACAGGTGTTAATCCTATGATCATCCCCAATATCATTCCACCGGCGATCTGCGAAGGTGAAGCTTCTGAAGCCAATGCCTTCAAAAGTTTCGCAAAATATTTCAAAATCAGGAACATATTACCTTTTGTAAGTTAACTTGAACATTGATCCATAATAACCAAAATGCGTCAAACTTCTTATTTTCTGTTCAGACCATACCTTTTAATTGATCCTATTGGGAACAATATCAATTTAGTTATATTGAATGAGTGAATTAAAGCAGTCATTTATGCCACAACTACCAAAATATTTCTTTTTAGCTCTTACCGTTACTTCACTTGCATTGCTTTCAGCATGCGAATCACCTTCCACCAATGATGGTTCAGATTCGTTTTCAGATGATCCTATCGATCAGATAGATGCCCCATTTCCATGTGAAGACGGAAAGGCCTTAAATTATGACTGTAATAATGTAGACCTTTTTGCACACCTCAATATCTATGAACTAAGTGGAACCCAAAGCGGAGTATTTCTGAATGATATCTGGGGATGGACAGATCCCGAATCCCAAAAAGAATACGCTTTAGTTGGGCTTACTAATGGAGTCTCATTTGTAGATATAAGTGACCCGGGTGAACCAGTGGTTGTAGCCCGACTTCCGGAATCCAATCTCAGTAGTAAATATAAATCGATTCTTCCTTCTGAATACCCGGCCTGTAATCTGGGATTGGGGGCAACAGAAAGATCCAAGTCATTGAGTCAGGGTTCATCCTGGAGGGATATTAAAGTATATGAGGATCATGCATTTGTAGTTAGTGATGCTCAACCACACGGTATGCAGGTGGTAGACCTGACCAAACTCAGAGATTACAGTGGCGAAGTCATGATCCTGAACCATGATTTTCTTTATGACCGGCTGTCATCAGCTCATAACATTGTGATCAATGAAGAAACCGGATTCGCCTATGCCACTGGGGTTACACAAGCTGAAGTTTGCGGTAGCAGGGAAGCATCAGGGTTGCATATGATCGATATAAGAGATCCAAAGAATCCTGCCTTTGCCGGATGCTACATAGAGCCCTCAAGTAGTTACAGGATCGCCCCCGGATACGTGCATGATGCTCAATGTGTGGTCTATAACGGTCCTGACAATGACCATTCCGGAAAGGAAGTTTGTTTCAATTCTGCTGAAGGTAATGTGTTGATAGCCGATGTAACCGACAAAGATAATCCTACGACCATCAGCATGGAAAGTCAGGCTGATATGCAATATTCACATCAGGGCTGGCTGACAGATGATCGTTCTTATTTTCTGATGAATGACGAACTGGATGAACGCAACCTAATGCGAAACACCAAGACCTATATCTGGGATGTACGTAACTTGGATGACCCACAATTTATCGGCTACTATGAGCATCAGACCTTTTCAATCGATCACAATTTGTATATCAAGGGAGATCACGTATACCAGTCAAATTATAACGCCGGATTACAGATCATGGATATTTCAAATATCGCTGATGGAACTTTAGAGCGTGTGGCCTATTTTGATACGCAGCCAACTTCAGATGGTTCTTCTTTCGAAGGCACATGGAGCAATTACCCATATTTTGATAGCGGCATGATAGTACTTAGTGATATTGAAACCGGGCTTTTCATAGTCAGGCCAAGACTTTAATACTAATTCTGAAATGGTATAACAGCCTAAATTGAATAATTTGAGCCACTTCATTTCCCGAATATTAAGAAGTGCGCTCAACCACCTCGTTTTTTTGAGGTACCACTATATTTGCGTACCTTTTGCACGATTTTATAACGGTCATTCAATACCGTAACAGTAAGTAATACAGCGAAAAAACAGCGCAACTTTATGGATCTATTTGACAAACTAGAGAACCGCCCAAGTCCCCTCGGCCCATTTACCTCTGAGGGCTATGGTTATTATACTTTTCCAAAACTGGAAGGACCATTAGGCCCTGAAATGAAATTCAATGGAAAAGACATGGTCGTTTGGAGTATCAACGACTACCTGGGTATCGGCAGTAATGAAGAGATCAAGAAAACGGATACCGAAGCTACAGAAAAGTATAGCCTAAGTGCACCAATGGGCGCCCGGTTGATGACCGGTAATTCCACTGAACACGAATTACTCGAAGAAGAACTTGCAGCTTTCGTACATAAAGAAAAAGCGCAACTCCTGAATTATGGTTACCAGGGCATCATGAGCACTATTCATGCCCTGCTAGACCGAAATGATATTCTAATTTACGATGAATTAAGTCATGCTTGTATCGTTGATGGTAAGCAGTTATCAATGGCAGAAAAGTTCGTATTCAAGCACAACGACATCGAAAGCTTTAAAAAACAGCTTTTCCGTGCCAAAAAGAAAATGAAGGAAAACACTTCTATCTTGGTTGTGACTGAAGGAGTGTTTGGCATGACCGGTGATCTGGGTATTTTAAAAGAGATCATTGAGCTCAAAGAAGAAGTGCCATTCAGGTTGCTTGTAGATGACGCCCACGGCATTGGAACGATGGGTAAAGATGGATCCGGAACCGGTACCCATCTAGGCATACAAGATGGTATTGATGTTTATTTTGGAACCTTTGCAAAGTCTTTTGCATTAATAGGTGCGTTTATTGCATCTGAGCCAAGAGTCATCGAATTCCTGAAAGCGAATTCGAGAAGTCAGGTGTTTGCTAAATCATTGCCCCTGCCAATGGTTGTTACCGCACGCAAACGATTGCAAATGATCAAAGACAACCCGCAGTGGAGAGAAACACTTTGGAACAACACCTTGAAACTACGTGAAGGTTTACGTGAGATAGGGTATACCGTGTTACCATCTGAAAGCCCTGTAACTCCGGTGCTGACCAAAGGTAGTACTGATCTGTGTCAGGACATCATGCGTAAGCTACGTGAAGAGCATGGCGTGTTTGTAAGTGGTGTTGCCTACCCGGTAGTGCCAAGAGGAACGGTCTTGATCCGTCTCATACCAACGGCGGCCCACAATGATGCTCATATAGAACAAACTTTGAAGGCTTTTGAAGCTATCAAGGATTATGTATTTGAGGCAGCTGAAAAACTGAGTGCTTAATTTTTAGCACTTATAATGGAATTGAAACCCGTTCGGTGAAAACTGAACGGGTTTTTTTGTTTAAGACCTAATCACTCTTACCTGCTCAAATGCAAAGGTCTTCACATTCATCTCCGAATCCAATGCAACCAATTCCCCCTTGTTGTTTGCTCCCAAAAATTTAAATTTATCGGGAAGTACCTCGCCATCAACTTTCAACTTGACCCAATCGCCATACCCAGTCAACGACTTATTAATATCTTTCAGTAGATCCGGATCCTGTTGACTCCATAGTCTGTATTTATATTCTATATCCCCTATTAGATGTGCTAACACTTCTTCCTTATAAAATTCACGTCCTGTTTCAATGCTGAGGGATGTAGCATCCTTGAACACTGATTCACTGAAATTTTGCTGATTTACATTGAAACCGATCCCTACTATTACCCTATCCAGTTTATTTCCAATGAAAACAGTCTCAGTGAGTATGCCACAAAGTTTTTTACCGTTTACCAAAACATCGTTAGGCCATTTGATCTGTGGCTGAAGATCAACAATGCTTTCAATAGTATCTTTTACTGATAATGCACATGTCAGTGTGAGCAAATTAAGCCTGTCCGCTTTAGTTGGTTCAAAAATCAGACTGAAGGTTAGATTTTGCCCGGGTTCAACGATCCATTTATGCTCATGCTGACCCCGCCCCATACTCTGAAAATCTGTAAGCACTAGTGTGCCGTGGTGAGCTCCTTCTCCTGTTAATTTTTTTGCAAACGTATTAGTAGACGAAAGTTCACTAAAAAAATAAAGGCTACGCCCTAACCAGGAGGTAGCCAGGATATCTTCAAATTTTTTAGGATCAAACACTGTGTTCAGAACAATAGGATTATTATTTATTTATACAAAGTATAATAAATCCGGCTATCATCCCTAATAAATACTACTGTGTCATTTTCCTGTCTTAATAACAGAATCCTCTGTCCCAAATTCGTTCATAACATATTGATCGGCAGCATCATCATTTTCCCACCGCTCCCCGTCTATAAAATATTTAAACCTGTATTCGGTTTCAGGTTTTAAGCGTAAGGTAGTTTTCCATTCACCTTTTTTCTTTTCAAGCTTTTCCTTAGTTGTATCCCAGTCATTAAAACTTCCGGCTACAACTATTCCTTTCTCTGCCCATTCTCCAGGCAAGGTCAGGGTTACCTTACAAACAGTTCGTTTTGGAGTGAATTCTTTTGTGATCATAAGGATAAAATTTTCTTCAATGAGTGAGTGAACACATAAAGTACCTATATTATTTAACTACTACAATGATTTAGTATAATTTATAATTGACTATTTAGTCATGTTAATTAAATTTTAAGTTATTTCAAGTTTTATTATTTACATTTTTATATATGGAAGCGATTCCCATGATAATTTCCACACCCTTTTTCCATTAAATTGCTAATAAATTAAAACCGGTAAGAACTACGTCATATATGTCAGTTTTTATGACACATCAAAAATGTGGCAAGATATTTGATAGATAAGAACTAAAGAGTTGAACGGCCTTATTTATAAGGTTAACTTTGAGAGTTAAGCATTTAATTAGCAGATCATCAATCCCATACTATGTTAGATAAAATCGGTAAAGTAATTACCAAGATATTCGGCTCTAAGAGCGAAAAAGATATTAAGAAAATTCAGCCCATCTTAGACCAGATCAAATCCTATGAAGATCAGATAAAGCAATTATCGGATGATGAATTAAAAGGCAAAACAGAAGAGTTCAAACAGAAGATCAAGGATGCCACAGCCGATACTGTGGCCGAGATCAAGGAGATCCGGTCTCAACTTGATGACCTTGAGAACCTCTCCCCAACCGAACACAGGGAAATGGCTGAATACCTGGATGAACTTGAGGATAAAGAGCTTGAGATCATTGAAGATGTATTGGAAGATATCCTGCCCGAGGCATTTGCGGTCCTTAAAGATACTTGCCGGCGTTTTGTAGGTAAATCATGGAAGGTTGGCGGAAATGAGATCACCTGGGAAATGGTCCCATATGACGTACAGCTTATTGGCGCCATTGTGCTTCACCAGGGGCGTATCGCTGAAATGAAGACGGGTGAGGGTAAAACGCTCGTTGCAATCTTTCCAGCTTATTTAAATGCACTGGCCGGCAAAGGTGTCCACGTTGTTACCGTCAACAACTACCTGGCTATGCGCGATGCTGAATGGAATGAACCCATCTTTAACTTTCATGGGTTGCATGTTGACTGCATTGACAGATACCAACCCAGTTCTGATCAGCGCAGGGAAGCTTATAAGGCGGATATAACCTACGGAACCAACAATGAATTTGGCTTCGATTATCTGCGCGATAACATGGTTATTGAACAAGATCAACTCGTACAGCGCGAGCACCACTACACCATCATTGATGAGGTTGATTCCATCCTGATCGATGAAGCCAGAACTCCTCTTATCATATCCGGACCTGTTCCACAGGGCAATAAATCTGACAAATACGTGGAGATGAAACCACGTGTTGAATCATTGGTTCTGGCCCAAAAGAAATTGGTGGCCAATCTCGTAAAAGAAGGCAAGGAATTACTTGAAAAGGGAGACGAAGAAAATGCCGGACTTGCTTTATTCAGAGCTGTTCGTGGATTTCCAAAGAATTCTCAGCTTCGAAAAATGCAGCAGGACCCAAAGATCCAGAAGCTGATCCAAAAAACTGAATCATTCTACCTGCAGGATAACGCCAAGAACATGCCGGTAGTGGATGAGTATCTGTATTATGCGGTGGATCCTAAAATGAACTCTATTGAAATGACCGAACAAGGTCGTGAGTTCATTACCAAAAAAGGAGAAGATGAAGACTTCTTTATCATACCTGACCTGGGAGAAGAGACGGCTGTCATTGAAAAAGAGATCGACCAACTCGAGGAAGAGAAGATTGAGGAGATCAAAAATAACGATGAATTCAGTGACGATTACAAAGAGAAGAAAATAGAGGAAGCCAAGCAGGAGATCAGGCAGGAACGTGAGCGCAGATTTAACGAACTGCACCGCAAGTTTGCTGAGAAAGGTGATAGAATTCATACGGTAAATCAGCTACTTAAAGCTTACACCAATTTCGAACGCGAAGAGGAATACATCGTTCAGGATGGCAAGGTTCAGATCGTTGATGAGCATACCGGACGTGTTCTTTCCGGACGTCGTTATTCTGATGGATTACACCAGGCTATTGAGGCTAAAGAACAGGTTAAAGTAGAAGCGTCTACTCAAACTTACGCAACCATTACGCTTCAGAACTATTTCAGAATGTACCACAAACTGGCCGGTATGACGGGTACAGCTGAAACAGAGGAAGGTGAATTTAATGAGATATACGAACTTGATGTAGTCGTTATCCCTACCAATAAACCGATCGCAAGGGATGACAAGGAAGACCTGGTCTTTAAGACCAAGCGGGAAAAATTTAATGCCTCCATTCAAAAGATCGAGGAATATCATAAAAAAGGTCAGCCCGTGCTGGTTGGTACTACCAGTGTGGATGTATCAGAAACCTTGAGCCGGATGTTGAAACGAGCCGGGATCCCTCACAATGTTCTGAATGCCAAGCAACATGCCAGAGAAAGTGAGATCGTGAAGCAGGCTGGAGAGATCGGCGCAGTAACTGTTGCTACCAACATGGCCGGACGTGGTACAGATATCAAGTTGGCGAAAGGTGTCAAAGAAAAAGGCGGACTTGCCATTCTCGGTACCGAGCGACATGAATCCCGCCGGATCGATCTTCAGTTACGTGGTCGTGCCGGACGTCAGGGTGACCCGGGTGAATCACAGTTTTACGTATCTCTTGAAGATGACCTGATGGCATTGTTCATGTCTGACCGGGTTGCAAATGTAATGGATAAACTGAGTTTTGAGGAAGGTGAGGTCATTACCCATCCCTGGATCACCAAATCACTTGAACGTGCTCAATCTAAGGTAGAGCAAAACAATTTCAGTATAAGAAAGCGACAGCTTGAATATGATGATGTTCTGAATAATCAGCGTAACGTGATCTATGCACGCAGAAAGCATGCTCTTTCCGGCGATCAATTACGTACCGACATTCTTGACATGCTCGATGACCTGATCGAAAATATGGTCTACGATCATGTAGCCTCAGGTGATTACGAAGGGCTCCATGAAAACATACTACGCCATCTGGCTGTGGATGTTGATTATGATCGTGAGGCCTGGGCTAAAATGAACGAAGAAGCCCTTAAAGATCATATTGTTCAGAAAGCCCTCGAAAACTACCGCAAAAAAGAAGAACGCATTGCCAAACCATTATATGAGGTAATGAAGCGTATCAACGAGTCTAATCCTGATAACCGCCCTGATAAAGTTCAGGTAGTATTCACGGATGGCATTCGCCGTATGCGGATTGTGGTTGACGTTGAAAGCGCTCTTAAAAATGAAGGTCGGGAAGTAGCTCGTTCACTTGAAAAGAGTTCCATTCTCTCCATCATTGATCAAAAATGGATGGAACATCTTCGCGAATTGGATTCGGTCAAAGAAGGGATCGGTCTTCGGTCTTTTGCCCAAAAAGACCCCTTGCTTGAGTACAAACGTGAGGCCTTTGACATGTTCAAGATGCTTTTGGATGAGATCAACAAAGAAGCTATCTCTGTAATCTGGAAGTCTGTTCCTGAAGTGCAGGCTGAAGACAAGAGCTTACAACAAGCTCAAAAACAAAAATCCAGATTCGATACATCTGCCATGGAAACACAACATGCAGATTCAACCGGAATGGGGCTTAAAGCTCCTGCCCAACAGTCAGGTGGAAACCAGCAACCTCAAGGTGGTAATGCCAAACGGCAGCCTGTTGAAGTTGAAGATGAACCCGGCCGTAATGATTACGTAACTGTTCAAAACATCAATACCAACGAAACCAAGAAAGTTAAGTGGAAATATGCCAAACGAATGGTTGATGAAGAAGGCTGGGTGGTTGTTGAGAAGTAATCTCAATGACACCTAATAGAAGCTTTCATCAGATCAATCCATAACTCTATGTACCTAATGATTTTTTCACTATGTTTGGTGCGAACTAAATTTATGTATTTGTGGAAGTATTAGGAATAGACATTGGCAGCTATGGAATAAAAGGCGCTATCGTTGATACTGAAAAAGGCGAGATCGTATCCAAAAAGAGAACGACCGATAAAATTGAAGACACCCGCCCCCATAAGCTGATCTCTAAATTACATAAAGTGGTTAAGAAATTTGAATGGGATGGCCCCATCGGGTGTGCCTTTCCTGCAGCCACCAGCAAAGGCATTGTACTTTCTACCACACGAATGGACCAGGGCTGGGTTGATGCCGATGCTGACCATCTCTTTTCTGAGATCACCGGTTGTAATGTCAGCGTCATTAATGATACAGACGCAACAGGTCTCGCTGAAATGAAATTCGGTGTAGGCAAAGGGCAGCGTGGCACAGTTATCGTATTGACTGTAGGTACAGGTATTGGCTCTTCAATTTTTGTGGATGGTATCCTGGTACCAAATACAGAATTAGGTCAGATCGAGATCAAGGGTATAAGTATTGAAGAAAGAGCTTCAAATAAGGTCAGAAAAGAGGAAGGTATACGTAAAAAGACCTGGGGCAAGAGACTTCAGCTGGTTCTTGAACATTACGAAAATCTATTTCATCCCGATCTCTTTATTCTTGGAGGGCAATTAAGTAAGAAAGCTGAGAAGACCTTTCCTTACATCAAGATAAAGACAAAATTTAAAGGTGCCAGCCTTTTAAATAATGCCAGTATTGTAGGTGCCGCATATTATGCCGCTTCGGTACAGATCAAGAATAAAGAATTTTACAGGTAGGAGCCCGATCACTTGTTCGAGTGGAGAGCCACCCGGTTCCCCTCACTGTCGATAATAACCGCCATATAACCATTATCCTCCGTGATAAGTCTTTTGGAGATCGAGATCTTACCTCCTGAACTTTCAACTTTATCCAGGACTATCTGCAGGTCAGGATTTGCATTCAGATAAAGTAACGGCCCAAAAGTATCACTCGGGTAATAATATTCCTCTTTTTGTATCAATGCACCACCTACACTTCCACTCTCAGCCGGAAATATCGCCATTTGTAATCCATCCCCTATATCAAGATCGAACAGTTCGAAACCAAAAATAGCCTCATAGAATGATTTAGCCCGACCTATATCATTTACAGGTATCTCAAACCAATTTATTGCATTCTTCATATGTCAGTTTTTAGTGAAAAGAATTAGTGTATCTAAATCGAATCAATTGCGGAGTTGAGTCAAAATCCGATTAAGTTCCTCAGCTTCTCTTACTGAAAGATTTTCAAATCTTTTATCCAGGTCTTTCATTCTGTCCTCTACCTGAGCCAACAGACGGAGGCCTTCATACTTTATAAATACCTGAACCAATCTCCCGTCATCCGGATCCTTTCTCTTTCTTACAAGTTCCTTTTCAATAAGCCTATCCACCAATCGGGATGTATCAGATCTTTTATCCACCATCAATTTTTGTATTTCTTTGGTAGACAAAGGCTCATTATTTGCGGCTTTTAGAATCCGAAGAATAGATAGCTGCTGACGGGTGATCTCAAATTCATCCAGAAAACTCCTAACCTGATTTCTAAGCCAAACCTCGGTTTCCCTGATATTATCTCGCAATTCCTGCCAGGTGGATGCATCTGCTACTTGAAGAGAAGATGAACTCATAACGTATCTGATTTGTAGATGAAATTATTATCTGATGAATATAATGTACAAACATCAATGTTCAAACTTTTATTGAACACCAAGTAATATCAATGCTAATTGATGGGGTTAGCCTACACAATTTACACAGCGAGTAGTATGGGGCATATACTCGAGCCTGCCAAAAGGAATTTCATTTCCACATTTTTTGCAGATACCAAAATTTCCGGCTTTAGAGTTTTCAAGGGCTTTTTCAAGCTTTTTTAACTGCTGTGTTTTATCCCGAAGTGCAGATTCATTGATGGATCTATTATTGATCGCATCCATTCTTGAGACGCGCCCAATGGATGCATCCAATGGAATAGGCTTTACAAGCTCTTTGAGCTCTTCAATCTCATCTTGTGTTTCCTTGATCCTGGAAACTATGATCTCAGTCAGTTTTTTCTTCTCTTTGTTATTCATAGATCAAAAGTTAAGGAAGCCCTTAGCAATTGCCAACGATAAAACCGGCAACCTTCAGCTGTTAACTGCCGGTTTTCCTGAATATTTTCTCAATATTTCCTTCCAGTTTTTTGGCCTGAGAAGATGTTTTTTGCGGATTCCAATTATCATCGAATGATTCTTTAAAGAATAATTCTTTCAGGTAAGCAGTGGTTCTGATGAATCTCATATAATATCCCGTGTACAGAACCATTCCGGGCAAATAGACAATATATTTCAACTTTCTTTTCCAGTCGCTTGAAAGGATAAGTACAACCAGGTATTGAAGGAATTTGGATGCACTGTAGAGCATTAATCCGGCAACAAGAACATAGAGTATCTCCTGAGTAAAGTTTACGATGATATCGATCATGTATACATACCAGAAAAAATTCAGTATAAAATTAAAGAAAATATTCTCAGCGACCGTGAGGAAATTTCTGATATCAAAGGTTTCAAATGGCATAAACAGATTATTATGCTTTCGGAGCCTGAATCTCACCAACGACCGGCTCCACCTTACCCGCTGTTTTGCTAAACTGATAAAAGATTCCGGTACGGTTGTGAAGATAGTAGCCTTTGGCTCAAAGTGAACTTTATACCCTAGTTTTCTGATCTTGATCGTAATATCACCATCCAGACCAGGACCAATATCCCATCCATGAACCTTATCCAATGCTTCCTTACGGAAAGCCCCAAATGCACCCGAAACGATCCTCAGGATACCTAATGAGGAGGTTACCATGCGCCCTACCATGATGAAGATGTTATATTCAATTTGTTGAAATGTGGTACAAAGATTTATGTCTGGATTGCGAACTTCCAGGTTTCCACCAACTGCACCGATCTTTGAATCCATATAGAATGGTATCATGATCTCTTCGATCGCATCATATCTTAAACTACTGTCTGCATCCAGGTGAACCACAAATTCTCCGGTGGCATATCGAAGCGCTGTATTAGCCGCTGAGGCTTTTCCACCACGCTCGAAATGAGATATGAATTTATCGATTCGTCCCTGTCTTTCAAGATGTCTTCCGATGATCAAAGATTGATCATCAGATCCATCATCCACAATCAGGATCTCAAAATTTCGATAAGTTTGCTCTTCCAGGGATTCCACAAGCCGTTCAAAATTCTCGCCTTCATTCTTACCGGGCACGATCACAGAAATGAAGGGTTTTGCTGAAAGAAATTCCTCACGGGCTTCCTGATAATCCCTCTCTGCAAACCTGCCTTTTACCCAGTATACAATAAGCATTGAGTAATCCATTACTATGAACCGGGGAAACTCAAATAAGATAAAAAACCAGAAGACCCTAAAGAATCCGCTGACCCCTTCCATACTCCAATATGTAACGAAATCGACCATGTGGGTTATTCAGGTTCGTTGAATGAAGACATTAGCTGTCTAAGATGAAATTGTGGTTCTTTATCTTCCTCAATATGCATCAAGGCTTCCTCGAAAGTGACCTCAAATCCATCAAAATTATCTTTAATAAGTTCACTTAAACGGTCTTTATATTTTCCGATCAGGCTTTGCGATTCTTCAAGATCTTTTTCAGTGAACAGAAACAAGGTGGTTATGCGATCCTTAAAAATTACAGCGTCTGATGAGTGTAACTCACTATTTAATAGCTCAAATAATTCTATGATCAACTCTTTCTGACCCTGCTCACCTATCACCTGATAGAGATCTGTCAGATTCGACATTTGAAGGGCTGCAACGGTACTATCAAAATTGGCAACTTTCTTTCGTCCGATCTCATTTTTCAGCAACCTTATGAAATATTCATCATTGATGATGTCACTTAACTCATCAAAACCTTTCAGGTTAATATTGTACTTCCCTGTTGCCGCATCCCGACCCAACTTGGTCAGTTTATACTTTTTGATCTGTCGCTTTACCAGCCTCTCGACACGGGTATCTGCTCCACAATCATGGCATTTTGCTTTGATGTGAGGATCCTGAAATTCATGATCACATTGCTGACACGTGTACATCACAGACGGCTTATCATAATCAACCCCGATGTGCTTCAAAATACGTTTACATTTTGGGCATTCCATGATCTCTGATGATTCAGATTTTACAAAATCCGAAACAGGCCCGACGTAAGCACATGGAAAGTGATGGACCAGATCCTCAATCTTAAGGTGAGAGGATTGGCATTTTGGACACGATTCGCGAAAGTGCAGCAGGCTATTATAGCAATTATTGCAAGAATAGATATAATCCACAAAATCACCGTTTACCAATCCTTCCTTTTCAGCTGACTCTAATATGTCAAGGGCAGTATGTTCGTTTTCATATTCCAGATTAATGGTCAAAAGAGGATAGGTATAGCCTAATTTTGCAGTTCGGCTGGGAATGGGAACAATATCCTTATTACGGCTGTGAGCCAATTGAAGGGCCTTGCGCAAAAGAATATTCTCTGTTGAGGAAGCCTGACCTTCACTTCGAAGGCGCTCTATTGCCCGTGTCACAGATTTTCTAAAACGTATGGCCGAAAATGGTTTCAGCAAATAATCGGTGATGCCATATTCAAATGCCTGAAGAGCATAATCTTCATCCCCTGTCATCAAAATGATCTGAAGATCTTCCTTGACCTCTATCTCATCCAGGAACTCAAAACCACTCATATCCGGCATATGAATATCTAAAAACAAAATATCGATATCGTACCGATTGTACATATCAATGGCTTCTGCTCCATTACTAGCCAATCCAACCGGGTTCAAGCGCCTATCGGCTTTCTGTACCATATGATATGCCACTTTTTGAAAAGCAGCGTCGTCTTCAACTATCAAACAATTTATTTTTTTCATAGATCCATTTGCCTGTATGTACGTGTAATCCCCTTCTTACATTCTTTTTTGAATGATATCTGTTGTCTCCGCAATTGCATTTAAATTATTCAAACGCTCCAGAGTGCCATCCACCATTTCTGACAGGTCCTCGTTATGATCACCGTAACTTTTATATAGAAAGAGCGGCATCAGATACACTTGCTCTTCATCATGAGACCGAATTGTTTTGATCAACTCCAGGGTAAAAGTGAGTCGCGTATACTCAATAATAAGGCCGGAATAATCTTTTAGTAATTCCAGTCTGACAGGCTCCTGGTCACTGATCTTCAAAAACCTGAGATCACCAACTTCAAACACCCTCTTATCCTCAAGTCCCTCGTTGTCTTCGTCTATAAAAAAATCATCTATTGCCATCAGAATATTGTTTTTTTAACGGTTACACCCATTTTATTGTAGGACTTCCATCGATCCATGTCCAGGGGATCTTCCGGTTTTAATTCAGCTACGATTTGAACGCTGAACTCAAGTTCACTCTGACTGCCTGTAGGCCGGTCGATAAGGGCCTCCGCAGCATAAATATCGGTTACCACACCTTTGCTTTTATCCCCGTTGTCAAACGTAACGCTCATTTCATCACCAATACTCAAATATTTACCACTGTTCTGTTGAAAGATCGCCTTGATCCTCAATTGTGACTGTTCGGAAAGTATAGATAAAACTCTTTCTGACTTTAAACCGATCTCAGATTCACTTTTATGAACAGTTGTTATTATACCGGGAACAGGAGCCTTATATATATGTTGCATACTTGTCGGCTCCAAATTGGAACCATCTCTACCATAGGGATCTGCAATCAACGACTGCAGCTTATTTCTTTGGTTCTCAAGAAGTTCTATTTCTTCATTTATGAGTGAAAGAATACCCCTTTCATTCATGATCTTATCTTCCACAGACTTCATTTCAGAGACTGTGGAAACACCCAACCTAACTTCACGTTTGACCTGAGATAATCTCTCCTCAAAATATTCCTTTTGTTGCTGAGCCCTTTGAGCTTCTCGGTTTTTAATGCGTAATTCATTCTGCACATCATCCAATTCATTTGAGGCATCATTCAATCTCTTTTTCAAGGTTTCCAGACTATCCATTGATTGTTGCCATTCTATAAATGTAAACCGAAATAAGGTATCCGATTTTTGGACCGTATCTCCCGGTTCAACGTAAAACTCCTGAAACCGGATATCACTTGGGGAAACCACTTGCAGCTCATTGGTTACCACCCTTCCATCACCCACAACGAAAAAATTTCTGTTGATCAGGTAGTAGCTGATGAATATCAAAGCCACAGAAAGAAGGGTAAGATAGATGACACGATCCCAGTTTGTTTTCTGGGTAGTATCCTTTTCCCTGGTCCCCCTGATCGTCGATTTATTACTGTTAAATTGTCCGCTTTGCATTTTGCTTTATTCTACTCTAATTATTTTTCAATTGCTTCCATGATTCATAATCATGAATAAAAAACTTACCGACACCGAACCCTTCCTTAATATTTTGAATGAGTTCTTCCATTGATGAAAAGGATTCAAAATCACTTGTTCTCAGTGCAATAGCCGTTCCAAGTGGAGCAGCCATAATTACTTCACCATATCTCTTTGAATAGTTCTGAAAATCGCTAATCCCATAAGTCATCAAAACAACCTTATCAACAATGGAATCCAACTCATCAAATAGTGACCTGTATTCCTCTGTTATTGATATACTTAATTTAAGTTCTTTCTCCTCTGTCCATTCACGAACCTGAGCGACCATGTCAGCATAAGCTTGTAGGTATTCTCCGGTATTTTCTTCCCAATCGTTCAGCGTATGCGGTTCAATATCAAGATGAATGCCACTTGCACCAATTGAATCCGCAATAGCTATATGATCACTTAACTTTTGGTAACGATCTTCAAAGATCAGATTTGGATCCCCGATCATTAAGTAAAACTCACCTGACACTGAATCAATGAGCCTTTGAATGGTATCAAGCCCTTCCCTATCAGGACCTGCAGAAACATATAATGTTTGAAAACCCTCGCTCTTTAATTCATTAATCAATAATTCAGTGGAATTCACATGCAGACTGCCCGACCACATATACAATCCATAATCAGGACTGCTTTCATAAACTGCATCATTCATAACAAACGGCATCAGATATTTTGACAACGAGTGGTCCGGAATAAGAGACTGCATTTCAAAAAGTCGTAAATATAATTCTTCTTTAACCTCGAGGATCTGAAGAGATACATTGTAAAGTTCTGATATTGCATCCAGTAATTCACTTGGACTGTAAATATCAGAACCAATAGTTCTTTTAACCCGTTGTACTCTGATCCTGTCTTGCTGAAGCAGTACATTTTGATAGATCGTTACATAATTCTGAAGAGCTAACTGATAAGCCCTATATCTTTCAAACAGCTTGGTATTCATTTCATTTCTTTCCTCTTCCAGAGTAAGCTTTCGGATCTTCTCTTCCTGTTCATGAATGCTTCTCTTTCCATTAGTACTCAACGGGATCGGAAGGGATAGTGAGATTCCTGCAGAAAAGAATTCTCTACTGCCTGAATTTTGAAATGAATTTTGAGGATTTGTACCTCCATAAAGATTATACCTCAGGTAAGTTGAAAGGGATAATTCATTATAAAATTTATAATCCGTTCCTTGTTGCAATGACGAAAGTTCATCATAAAACACCAATCCCTCATTACTAAGCCTCCCCAGATCAATATCATACACCGGATAGTCCTGACCTGATAATACTGACCGATCAGAGACATTATAATACCTTTCAATCCTTTTACTGTTTTCAAGAGCTGTTTCTGCCTTCACTATTTTTGAAGTCACATCCAATACTCTTTCCAGGGTAACATAATTCTGTTCATAGAGACGGGTTACGGCAAATTTTTGTTCTTCAAGTATCTCCAGATATTCCTCTAAGCGTTCAATTTTTGATCTATTGAAATCAGACCTAAGCCGGTTGATCCTTGAATCAAGATCATCCTGGCGAGAGATTGCCTGTGCCCTTTTCTCTTGTATCTTGATCTCACTATCCAGCTGCTCTATCTCACTCTTGTTTTCGAATAAACCATTTTTGAGAATATTCCACTGAACGCCAACCTGTGCTCTTCTCTGATAAAAGATACCTTCTGCTCCAAAAACTCCCTGGTCTAAATTTTGAAGTAATCCGGCCTCAAGTTCAACTCCATAATCCGAGTTCAGGACCTCTTGCCTGGTCTTCAGGAGATCTATCTCGGTTTGTGTCAGGTCAGAATAGGTGAAGGTTGAATCATAAAAAAAAGATGGTGTGGATTCATGCACTGACCTTTCAAACTCCGGAGCATTAGTTAAAAACAACATTGCAGCAGAGTCGAGCCTTGCTGATATGCTATCAAGTTTATCAGTGTTCTGAGCATATACTGTATTGCCCCAAAAACCCAAACCCAAAATAAATATACATGCTGTAAACACCATTCTGTCTACAGCTTGAATGTGTGCTATCAATTTTACCCTAACTATATTCACATTTCCCTTAGCTGAAAAGACTGATCATTCTATTTTACCCAAAATTCGATCCGTCTTTTAATTATATGAATATATCTTTCTTAGGGGTCAGTTTTAATTAGATTTTTTTATGCATGTTCTGAACTGTAAACAGGGTAGATCAAAAGGAATCAACCAACTGCCACATTTCACTTTTTACAATGTCACGTGTTGCATAGATCGCATCAAACATTTCATTGATATCTGTACCCGGCATCACACTCTTTATCAGCTCGTTCGTGAATCCAAATTCAATGTGATTCAGTTCTTCATAGTAATCGGCCGTTACAAAATTGTAGGTATAACTTAATCCTCCCGGCTGTATCAGAGAATAAGTCCTCCAGCTGTGCATGGTCCCATCTTCAACCCTTGCCTCATGAAGCGGACGGGCCATATCATTTTCCAGTGTGATATACTCAGCTTCTTTTCCCGGATTTACCATCATAAAATTCATAACGACAAACTCACCGAGGTCCTGGGTTTCACCGTTATAAATTCCGGCGACTGTTTTCCATAGTTCTGAGAACTGATGGGTGGCCAGGGCATTTGTTCTTTCCATCAAACGGGAATCTGCACTTTCAACCTGTTTGTTGATCGCTTCGCTTACGCGAACAAGGGTATTTGGGTCTTTGTAGGTTGTAACGATCATATAATTATAGGAACTTCTTTGGCCTCCGGGATACCCAACCCTGTAGAAATACCAGCCTTTTAGCTTATCAGTTGAGTGCTCTTTTTCATAAACCCCCTTCCATTCCTCTTTCACTAATCTCTCGAAATCATCATAATCTTCAGCTTCGACCTTTAGGTAGTCGATGTTCAGATAGGCGTTCTCTTCAGTCTGTCCCATTACTGATACTGACAACAGTAAAGACAGACACGTTACAAGGGCGAATTGTATTACGTACTTCATTTGTCCCTCCGGAAATTGATATAGATGTTTACAAATGTAAAAGTAACAGATTCCGGCAGAAATTCAAGTAATTAAGCTTTTTCGCATCACATTTTATTGTTGAATTCTTATCTCATCTTACTCGTTAAGGCCCGACAGGCTCCTTCTTCTCTCAGGAGTGCGTTCAAGTTGCTTATTATATGCTTCGTTTGCTTCATCAAACCTCCCCATTTCCGAAAGAATATCACCGAGCAACTCATATGAAGGCTTGACAATTACAGGTGGGCCAAAATCGATAGGTAAGCCGGCTTCAACCTCTGCAGTTTTCTCCAATAATTCTATGCCTTCGTTTTGTTTGCCTTCTCTCACAAGCATCAGCGACTTGATCTGATCCATCTGAATATTTCTTTCAACTGATTCCGATGTTTGCGACAACTTATCCAATGCCTGCTTAGCCTCAGCCATGTTCTCCTGATTTAAAGCAGCAAGTGCAGTTGTATAGTAATAATTCACTGCGCCCCTGGTACCGGGATTAAATTCAGTATTAAACATATCCGCAGCTTTCCAATTTTCCGAATCCACCACATAATGACCTCTCATAACTGCAAAGTGCCACAATTCACTACTGCTGGGTTCACCGGAAATACGTTCGTAGCAGGTATTTAACACCCGTTCCGCAGAATCAACATCTCCTTTCTGCAAGAAACCATATTCCAGCCACCACGGATAATGCCCACATACTGTAGTAGCTTCACCCAGTTCTTTTTGCCTTTCTGTTTGAACATCACGGGCTACGATATTTGCTTCAATAACGCCATCCCACATACCCAATGCCAAAAAGATATGTGAGGTCATATGCTGGGCATGAGCCGCAGACGGTGCGATCTTCGAATAGGCTTTTGCCATTGGCAAACCAAGTGGGGCATGAACCGGATCATCAAAGGAATGGATAAGGTAGTGCGCTGCGCCGGGATGCTCGGGGTTTTCATTCCACACATCAAACAACTCAGCTGCCGCCCGCATGTAGATCGCATAATCACGGCCTTCATGAGCCGAGCCTAAGATAGATAATCCATAAAAAGCTGTGATCTCATGATCTTCGGGATACTTTTCATGCAGGGTTTCCATGAAATCCAGATACAACAGATCCCGTTCTTCCTTTGACTTACCTTCAGATTCCCTGGCATTTCCATACAGTATTTCCAGTGACATCAGCAGGTCCCTTTCTTTTTGTGAACCGGCTTTTTCCTGACGTTCCGCTACAGTTCTGCCCAATTCACTTAGCACTTCCATAGCTGCATTCCTGTCTTGCTGAAACCAAAGCGGGTGATTATGACTTTTAGCCTCACCATAATATGCCATCGCAAAATCAGGATCGATCTCCCTGGCACGCTTGAAAGCCCTCGCGGCATCGGCATATTCAAAATTATGAAGGTATTTCATGCCTTCCATGAAATCGGCTTGTGCAGCAGCATCCCCCGAATTCGGGAAATCGATCTTTCCTAAGGATCTGTCCTGAGCTGACAGACCGGTGTTTAAAACGGAAAATACAAAAGCAAGGAGTAAAGCTGTGTTTAAAAATCGCATGTCGGTTAGATTGTTTTTTAAAATTAGTTCAAAAAAAGAGCTCGTATTCATTTAAGAGTAATTAATGCTGCTGTATGGAAGTAACATCCAACAGTTTTCCTTTGATCATGACGTGAGACAGGCTCCTCATATTTGAAATATCGTCAGCCGGATTTGCATCGAGAATAATGAGATTAGCCAGCTTATCTTTCTCCAGGGTTCCAAAATCATTCTCCCGTCTCATTGCGATAGCGCCATTTTTGGTAGCCATTACGATCAGGTCTTCCGGTGTTATTCCCGCCTTCTGCATCATCTCCATTTCGTCATAGATTGAAACCCCATGAAGAGTTCCGGGATTTCCTGCATCGGTTCCTACTACGATCGGTACTCCAGCCTCGTATAGCCTTCTGAGGTTTTGTAACATGATGTCTGAGGTCATATCTGTTTCAGGGTCGAATGCCTGCAATCGGTCTTTAAATCCCCCACTCAGTCTTGGGTGATCCTTAAATTGTGAGGCTGTCGTTATGAGTTCACGCGTTCTTTGGTCCACACACCCATTGGGGTCGTTGATCGGTATCGGAGCGATATCAGCCGCGCCCCTGAACGCCACAGTGTATCCGGCCCCTACGACCAGAGTGGGGTTATAAATGGTACCTTGTTCTTTCATCAAGTTTATAAACTCTTCGTCTACCGGTTGATCTTGTACACTGTGAACCAATAATTTAGCCCCACTTTGAACAGCTGCTTTAGCCTGATCCAATGAAGTAGCATGTACGATCATCTGATTATCATATTTTTCAATTTCATCAGCTGCTGCTTTCACCCGCCTCATATATTCCTCATCATCAGCCCTAAGCATCCAGAATTTTATACCGGTGCTACCCAATGCAGACATATACTGAACCATTTTCACTCCCGTTTCTTCAGAATCTAACTGAACCAACACACGGTCTGATGGAAGATCAAATGGAGCACCGGGAACGGGTGTCAGTAAGGGACCGGCAGCTGCTACGTGTGGAGCCCTGGGATTCTCTTCTGCCTGTTCTTGTAAAGCAACCGACCAGCTCATTCCCCCAACATCATAAACACCGGTGATTCCTGAACAGAGGTAAGTATCATAATACCTATCAGGGTTGCGCTCCTGATAAGCCGCTATTTCGGTAAAGGGGTAGGTTTCATTGAGATCCATGGCGTCAGGACGACTGTCAAAAAATCCGGTCTGGAAAAAATGCATATGAGCATCGATCAAACCCGGGGTTATGAATTTCCCGGATCCGTCAACTACCTCCGTACCCATGGGTATGGAACAGTCAGCCGCCTTCCCAATACAATCGATCTTATCATTTCGGATCAATATTGTACTGTTGGTAATAGGCTCCCCCCCATTTCCATCAAATAAAGTAGCCCCTTTAATAACTAAATAGTCTGTTTTTGCCTGACCAGTTGAACAGGATATAAGTATCAGGCATACAAAACCATAGAAAAGAGAATTTTTGGCAAGCATTACAGTGTGTATTTATTAAAGTGATATTTGAATAAAGCTAATATAGCATTCATATCAAACTTTGTAGGAAAACCGTTATTAGGATTCTGTTTGATATTCATACAATCTTCAGACTAATTGTTTAGATGACATTGTTCTATGATTATATTTATTCAAAAATAAAAAATTACCATTCTGGAGGTATAACTATGCAATTTTCACTTAAAAGATCTGCAGTATTGTCAATGATACTGTCGATGGGATTACTGCTGTCAGCAATTGCGCAAAACGGAATAACACCGGATGATGTCGCTAAGATCAAAAATGTAGGGTCTGTCTATTTATCGCCTGACGGACAAACAGCTGCTTACACCTTGGTTGTACAAGCTGACCCGATGAAAGAAAACAAACCAGCCAGCTCTTATCTTTATTTATTGGATATTGAGACCGAAGAAACACAACCATTTATTACCGGGCGTAGCGTAAGTGGTATTGCTTTCAGGCCTAATTATAACAGTATTACCTTTCTGGATCGTCAGGAAGGAGATGACACCCGTTCCATTTATGAGATCTCACTGAATGGCGGTGAAGCTCAAAAACTCTATTCTTTCACAACCAATATTTCAGGGTATGAATGGGCCCCGGATGGCAACCATATCATCTTCCGTGCCGCTCAACCTAAGGAATCCTCACCATCTCCATTGCCCTACACTCCGGAGATCTATGAAGAGAATCTGACTGAAACCTGGGCCTACATTCAGAATGTTGCCATGCCCGGACATATGCCACACCGTATAGATATTGACGGACATGTAACCGCTGCCACATGGAGTCCCGATCAAACAAAATTGGCCCTTGCGGTAGCTCCTTCACCTCTTGTGGATGATTTTTATATGGCCCAAAAGATACTTGTGGTCGATCACGAGACTCGCGAGGTCATCTCTGAAGTGGATCATAAAGGTAAGCTCGGGGCTTTTAAATGGAGCCCAGATAATGATAAGATCGCAATGATCGCCGGAGCTGATATCAATGACCCGATCGATGGCAGGTTAAAAATTGTGGATCCCGAAACCGGTTCAACCCAAATACTGCAGAAAGACCTTAAAGGAAAATTTGAACAGGTTGAGTGGGCTGATAACAACACCCTTCATTACTTGGTAAGCAAAGGTGTTTGGTCTGAGTTTGGAACGATTAAAAGCGATGGCAAACAGATGAAAGCTATCCTTCCTACCGGAGGCCCGATACTGTCTTCTTTTGCCCATGCCGCCAATGGTACGATCGTATTTGATGCGAACACCGCACAACATCCGGATGAAGTTTACCTGCTGAAAAGGGGAGAAAGATCACCAACACGAATAACCAACAGCAACCCATGGCTGGATGACAAGGAACTTGGTAAACAGGAAGCCATATCCTATACCACCAAGGATGGCATGGAGATCGAAGGTATACTGATCTATCCTGTCAATTATGAGCAGGGAACGCGTTACCCGACGGTAACCGTGGTGCATGGCGGTCCTGAAGCCCATTACAGTAATGGCTGGCTAACCGCTTACTCCATGACCGGGCAAATGGGTGCTGCCGATGGATTTGCTGTATTTTACCCGAACTATCGCGGAAGTACAGGCCGAGGACTAGAGTTTGCCATGAGCAGTCAGGGTGATCTTGCCGGTGCAGAATTTGACGATATCGTGGAAGGCGTTGATTACCTGATCGAGCAGGGAGTCACAGACAAAGATAAAGTAGGTGTAACCGGTGGTTCTTATGGTGGTTATGCTACAGCCTGGATGAGCACCCGCTACAGCGATCGCTTTGCGGCCGGTGTGATGTCAGTTGGTATCAGTAACAACCTATCAAAATGGGGAACTTCTGATATACCTGAAGAGCTGTTTCACGTACATGCCCGAAAACGAATTTGGGATGATTATATGGGGTACTTGGAACGCAGCCCTATTTACCATGTTGATAACGCCAAAACACCTCTATTGATCATGCATGGTAAGGAAGACACACGGGTTGATCCGGGACAGTCTTATGAGCTCTACCGCCATATCAAGACCCGAACAGAGACCCCGGTGCGATTGGTACTTTACCCCGGTGAAGGTCATGGTAACCGTAACGCAACAGCACGATACGACTTCAGCCTTCGCATGATGCGCTGGTTCAATCAGTATCTAAAGGGAACTGAAACTCAACGTCCTGATTCTGAACTGAAAATAGAAACCGTAACTATCAAAAACTAAGATCACAAACGGTTCTGAAATTACGAAGCCTGACTTGTGGTAAACAGGTCAGGCTTTTTTATGCTCTTGAAATTATTAAGCTGAGAAAGAGATGGCCTTATCAAATATTTGTGAAGTAATAGAATCCCATCACCCCAGCAGCGATGACTTTTAACCCGGTGGCAGCCATAAAACCGGCAAAAGCTCCTAATGCTGACCTGAGAGCTCGATCAAATCTTTGACCTGCAATAATCTCACCGATAAAAGCCCCGGCTAAAGG
Organism: Gracilimonas sp. B-17; assembly: GCF_056857935.1. Lineage (NCBI taxonomy): Bacteria > Pseudomonadati > Balneolota > Balneolia > Balneolales > Balneolaceae > Gracilimonas > Gracilimonas sp. B-17. Next base: position 191,311 of record NZ_JBSXOA010000008.1, on the reverse strand, counting down.
ACCAACCACAAACCCGATCGGCGGGAAAAACAATCCTGCAATAAGCCCAAGAATACTACCGGTGATACCATAAGGCGTTCCTCCTGATCTCTTAGTAGCCCATGCCGGCAGGGTATTATCCAATACAAAACCGAAAATGATCACGATCAGCAACCACACGATCATAAAGGTGAGTGAAAACGGACTATGCAGGATCTGCAGTATAAGTAAACCTACATAACTGAATGGGAGTCCGGGAGCCACGGGAAGAAAAGCTCCAATTAGCCCAATGAGAATAAAAATACTTCCTAATATGATCCATAATAATTCCATAACACTTACACGTACGGTTGTATGATTTTGTTACAAGGTAGTTGAATGTACCCTGAATCTCCTAATGGATAGTAAACCAAACAATGGTCCTGCCAAAAGGATCAAAAATACCCATGGGGTCATCCTCTCAACCCAAACTGCTGTCAGTACCTGAATGCTGATTATTGTGATGGCAAAACCAAAACTATTGACAAGGGTCAATCCGGTTGCCACGTAAGACCGGTCAGCAGACTGGGCTACCAGCGTTGAGAATTGTGGTGAATCGGCAACCACGCTTATTCCCCACACTAGCATGATCAACAAAAATGACCAGGAAGGAAGATCAAATATGAATGGTGAGATCAGGCAACAGATGCCTGAGATCATCAAAGACAACGAGGCCACATATTTACTTCCGTTCTTAAGTGATATATATCCACCGGCGATACAGCTCAAGGAACCTACTGCTATGATCAGAAAAGACCAGATCGGAACATTTATTTCACCCTCAAAACCTGAATTATAAAAGGCGATCATCACCGGGACAAAAGCCCAGAAGGTGTATAATTCCCACATGTGACCAAAATATCCAAAAGCCGCTGACCGGAAATTTCGGTCTTTGAACAGCTTGAACATAACAGAGGGCTTGAAGTCACCTTTCTTTCCTCCATAAGGACCATCATTGACTGTCAGTAGCAATAACAATCCACCTGAGGCGCTTAATAAAGAAGTACTCACCATCACAAAACGCCAGGCCAGATCAGCACCGGCAAACTTCAGAAAATGAGGGAAGGCCGTACCAAGGACCAGCGCCCCCACCAGGTAACCAAGCGCTTTTCCCAAACCTTCCTTGTGCCAGTCAGAGGCGATCTTCATTCCCACCGGATAAATTCCCGCCAAAAAGAATCCGGTCAAAAAACGAGCAAACAAAAGTGTTGCATAACCTGATGCAAAGATCACTGAAAGATTGAATAATGCCCCCAGAACAGAACAAGCAAAGAAAACCCTGACCGGAGAGTATCGATCTGCCATATTCATTGCCGCAAAGATGAGCGTTCCGATAATGAACCCCGCCTGTACCGCCATGGTAACGTGCCCAACAGCTGAAAGGTCAAGTGATAACTCAAGGATAAGATCCGGCAAAACAGCATTGCCAGCAAACCACAACGAGGTTCCAGCAAATTGTGAAAACACAATGACCGGCAATATAAAACGAGGATTATTCAGGCTCATTTTGTCATACTCTCATTTAAGATCCAAACCACTGATAAGTGATTCGTCACTTAAAAGATGAACTGCCTGATTGATCTCATCTTTAAAAAAGTGATCTTCATCAGCATGTGCGATATGTTTTCGGATATATTGATGCGCTTTTTCAATGCCTGCTCCCGGCTTTAATGGCTTCCTGAAATCAAGGGCCTGTGCTGCTGTGAACATTTCAATAGCCAATACCTGCTCAACATTCTTATAGACATCAAGCAGCTTTAGAGCCCCAATGCTCCCCATGCTAACGTGGTCTTCCTGACCAAGACTGGTTGGAATAGAATCTACTGAAGCAGGATGGCAAAGAACCTTATTTTCTGAAACAAGGGCAGCAGCGGTGTATTGGGGGATCATGAATCCGGAATTGATCCCGGTTTCCTCCATCAGTAATTCCGGCAAACCATCATGTCCCTCCAGCATCAGGTAGGTTCTCCTTTCAGAAATGCTGGCAAGTTCCGCCAGGGCAATGGCTGCAAAATCCAGAACCAATGCCAACGGTTGACCATGAAAATTCCCTCCAGATATGATGTCTCCATTCTGAAATACGAGCGGATTATCTGTCACCGAATTAATTTCCGTTTCCACAACTTTCACACAGTGATCAATAGAATCTCTGCTGGCTCCATGTACCTGAGGTATACATCTGAGGGAATATGGATCCTGAACTTTACCACAGTTTCTATGTGATTCCAGGATCTCACTTTTCTCTAGCAAATGGCGAATATTGGATGCCACAGTTTGTTGCCCATTATGGGGACGGATCTCATGGATACGCTTGTCGAATGGTTTGATACTGCCCTGAAGTGCTTCGAGGCTCATGGCCCCAAGTAAGTCGGCGATCTTGATCAGGTGAAGTGATTTTTCCAAAATATAGGCACCATATGAACTCATGAGTTGCGTGCCATTTATTAAAGACAGTCCATCTTTGGGCTGAAGGTCGATAGGTTCAAGGTCATGCTTTTTCAGCAGCTTATCAGCCGGTATTTGTTTGGTACCATCCTCATTCCAAAATGAACCGAAACCCAGCAACGGAAGAGACATATGAGCCAATGGAGCCAGGTCTCCTGATGCTCCCACACTACCTTTCTCCGGAACACAGGGGATCAGGTCTTTGTCAATGAAATAGATGAGACGTTCGAAGGTGTCTTTGGAAATACCAGAATAACCGATTCCCAATGCATGGATCTTAAGCATTAACATTAAGCGTGATATGTCCTTCGGTATAAGGTCACCCGTACCCACCGAATGAGAAAGAATCAGGTTTCTCTGGAGCTGTTTAAGTTGATCAGCCCCAATTCTTTTGTTAGCAAGTATCCCAAACCCTGTATTGATACCATAAAATGCTTCGTCCTTTTCCAGAGCATCCTCAACTACCTTTCTTGAACGCAAAACACTGCCGGTATCTTTTTTAAGGCTGTTTATTGATCTCTCAAGATCCTTGTAAAGTGAATGAATGCTGATATTGACCATGATATCCCTTTTTTTAATTCGCATCGGAAGGTCGTCAGAACCTTCATGGAATTCAATCCCTTCTTGCAACCTACTGCCTGTTTAAGTATCATCGGACACTCTTAATCTTTTTAAATCTTAACCAACACTTAAACATTATGGCAAACGGGAATCCCGCTACCGCAAACGACTTCTTTGGTCATCCGCGCGGACTTTCGACCTTATTTTTTACAGAATTATGGGAGCGATTCAGTTATTACGGAATGCGTGCCCTCCTTGTACTTTTCATGACGGCCGAAGCACTTGGTGATAACCCGGGGCTTGGTTTCAGTGTTGGTGAAGCTACAGCTATTTATGGTATATATACGTTTTTTGTGTACGTACTTTCATTACCGGGTGGCTGGGTTGCTGATAATATCTGGGGACAGAAAAAAGCTGTTTTTGTAGGAGGTTGTATTATTGCAGCCGGCCACTTCAGTATGGCTGTGCCTACCACCACTTTCTTTTTTATCGGGCTCGCACTCATCGTGATCGGAACAGGACTCCTGAAACCAAATGTGAGTTCCATGGTGGGAGATATATATCCGGAAGGTGGAGCCCGTCGCGACGCCGGTTTTTCCATATTCTATATGGGGATCAACCTTGGAGCCATTCTCGGACCACTGCTTTGCGGTTTGCTTGGTGAAGGATATAACTGGCACTATGGATTCTCCCTGGCCGGATTTGGTATGGTCCTTGGATTGATCTCTTACAAAATTGGTGATAAATATCTGGAAGGCGCCGGTGAACTGGATGAGAATTTCACAGAAGAACAAGTCAGCAGAAAAAGCAAGATCTTCTACACCGTTTCCTCCATTTTGATCGCTATTGTGGTGGTGTTTGGTTTTCTCCAGAGTTCAGGTGCCATTGATGTAGCTCTTGATGCACTGGCTCAGAACCTTGGGATTGTTGCTGTGATCATCACACTCTTGTTTTTTGCTTACATCATTTTCTTTGGCGGGCATAATACCGAAGAGAAAAAGCGACTTGGAGTTATTTTCTGGTTATTCATTCTTGCCGCTCTTTTTTGGAGTGGGTTTGAACAAGCCGGTTCATCCCTCAATCTTTTTGCTTCCGATCTTACTGAACGTGCTGTAGGGCCCAATTCATTCCTGGGAGGTTATGGAGCTTTTCTGGTAACCTTTATTATTGCACTTCCTATAGGATATTATGTGCTTAAAGCTTTTAGAAGAGATGACCTGTGGGGTATGGCAAAGTTTGCCCTGGTTGCTTCGGCCATTGGCCTGATAGGCTTTCTGTACTGGGTATTCAGTCAGGTTGGTAATGGTTGGATCATCCCTGCAAGTACGTTACAGCTTATCAATCCAACCTTCATTGTGATCTTTGCACCAATATTTGGGTTCATGTGGACCTGGCTGGCATCCCGAAATGCAAATCCCTCCATCCCGGTCAAATTTGGATTGGGCCTGTTTGGCCTGGCGGCCGGTTTTTTTGTACTTGCCTGGGGATCTGCCAATGCTTCTGCAACAAACCTCGTTTCTCCGGCATGGTTGATCGTAACCTACTTCCTGCACACAGCCGGTGAGTTATGTCTTTCGCCTGTAGGGCTTTCATCCATGACCAAACTGGCTCCAAAGAACAGAGTGAGTCAGATGATGGGTATTTGGTTCGTTGCTGCAGCTTTAGGTAATCTTATGGCAGGATTGCTTGCGGGTCAACTTGAAACATTAGCCCCATCCGGTCTTTTCCAGAGTGTTGCCCTTATCATAGGCGGCGGTGGTATCGTTGCCCTGCTTGCTGCACCTGGCGTCAGAAAGCTTATGGGTGATATCGAGTAACCCAAAACAATCTTAACATTATATCAGAAGCCGGGTCTCAAGATCCGGCTTTTTTTATGGCCTGAATATTGATCACCGGTCATCTGCCCACGATATGGCTGCTCTCACCGCCCTTTTCCACCCTTTTATCAGTTCCTGTACTTTTGTTTCATCCATCTTTGGTTCAAACTTTCTTTCTTTTTTCCATATGGATCGGATCTCATCAAGGTCATCCCAGAAACCCACAGCCAATCCCGCCAAGAAAGCAGCTCCCAAAGCCGTGGTTTCTGTAACCTCAGGTCGTATTACGGGTACTCTTAAAAGATCACTTTGAAATTGCAATAACGTATCGTTTGAAGTAGCCCCACCATCAACCCTCAACTCCTTGATATCAACTTCAGCATCAGCCTGCATGGCCGTCAGCAGATCCATCACCTGATAGGCTATGGCTTCCTGAGCCGCCCTTGCCAGATGGGCTCGACTCGTTCCCCTGGTCATACCCACCAACATGCCTCGTGCATGCTGATTCCAGTGCGGAGCCCCAAGTCCGGTGAACGCCGGGATCAAATATACGCCGTCAGAACTTTCAACTTTGTTTGCATAATATTCTACATCCTTGGCATCCTGTATGATCCCCAACTCATCTCTTAGCCACTGTACAACGGCTCCACCTATAAAAACTGAACCTTCCAAAGCGTATTGAGTTTTTCCGTCGATCTGCCAGGCAACGGTACTTAGCAACTTGTTTTGTGATTCGACCGGCTCATTTCCCACATTCATCAGCATAAAACAACCGGTGCCATAGGTGTTCTTGACCATGCCCGGCTCAGTGCACATTTGCCCAAACAAGGCTGACTGCTGATCTCCCGCAATACCGGCTACAGGGACTTTAATTGCAAACAGAGAACTTTTTGACTCTCCATAGACCTCACTCGACTGTCTCACATCAGGCAGCATGCTTTTGGGGATATCCATAAGCTCAAGCAACTCATCATCCCATGCCATGGTGTGAATATTGAACAATAGGGTCCTAGATGCATTTGTCACATCGGTTATGTGCTCTTCACCTTGTGTCAGATTCCAAACCAGCCAGCTGTCAATGGTTCCAAACGCGAGCTTTCCGTTTTCAGCTTTTTCCCTGGCTCCTTCTACATTATCCAAGATCCATTTCACTTTTGTACCGGAGAAATAAGAATCAATGACCAGACCCGTCTTTGAGCGGATCATATCCTCATACCCTTCTTCCTTGAGCTGATCACAATATTCGGATGTCCTCCGGTCTTGCCATACGATCGCATTATAGATCGGCTTACCGGATTCGCGGTCCCAGATCACCGTAGTTTCCCGCTGATTGGTAATGCCGATTCCCGCAATATCCTTACCACTTACACCGGCAGAGGCCACAGCCTCGGCTGCCACACCCGCCTGGGTTGACCAGATCTCCTGAGCATCATGCTCCACCCATCCGGGGTGTGGATAGATCTGCCTAAACTCTTTTTGAGCTACCGTAACTATCTCTCCCTTCTTATTAAAGAGCATAGCTCTCGAACTGGTTGTCCCCTGATCTAATGCTAAGATGTATTTTCCCATATCAACTGAATTTGACTTGGCCTTTCCCCATCATACAAAAAAAGGATGAACACTGTCCACCCTTTTGCTCACCTTTCACCGTGGATCGATCAAAATGATTGGGCAAACCCGATCCCTATGAATGTGATCTCATTTTCGGTGTCGTATCCAATATTCAGGTCCAGCTGGGTGCCACTCTCAAGTCCATAGGTGATGCCACCTTCCACCCAGTGTTGCTCAAAATTGCCGTAATAATTTCCGGCGTAACCGAAGTAACCGTTCATATTTTCAGTGATCACAAAGCCCGGCGTGAGTGTAAACAACCAGCTGTCATCCACATTCCCTACTTCAAAGCGGTACCCAAGGTTGGAGGATATACTAAGGCTTTCATTTAAACTATGGTCAGCAAGTAAACCAATTGAGGGGATGGTCTCATCGCTGGTAAACTCATCTGATCCAACAGGCAGGGTTACCTCAGCCAGTGCCGAAAGGTTGGATCTTCCATCATTGGAGATAAGGTTGTATTTGAAACCCAAACCCATATCCTGAAAACCGGAATATGAGTTGCTGCCACCCAGGAGTTCCTGATCAACAGACGTATAGGATCCCAAAAGAGCCCGAAATTCCAGTTTTTCGCTGATTCCATATCTCAATACCAATTGCCCAACATCATACTGCTCATTGAAGTCAGTATTACTGAATTGAATTCCGGCTTCAAGGCCTAGCATGCCTTTCGGAGTGATAAAAGACCCGTTGCCAATGCCCGGGCGGTCCGGTGAGTAATTCTGGGCCTGCACCAGGTTAAAACCAAAAAATAGCAGTAGTATAACAGATAGGGTCTTCTTCATAGGATTGTATTTATTGAGTTTGTTTAGAACCAAGGTACATATTTTGCCTGAAAACCGTAGGGGCAATTCATGAATTGCCCCTACGGTTTTCATTCCAATCTGCCTATCTTATCAGCATGACAGACATCACTCAAAAATCACCTATTGCGGCCATCGCCACCCCGGTTGGGGAAGGCGGCATTGCCGTGATCCGGGTTTCCGGCCGGGATGCCATCGCCACGGTTAACAAGGCCTTTCAGGGAAAGGACCTGACTCAGCAAGCATCTCATACGGTTCATTTTGGAAAGATCGTGAACAAAGAAGGATTTCCCGTGGATGAGGTATTGGTCACTTTATTTCACTCCCCCCGTTCTTACACCGGCGAGGAAACTGTGGAGATATCCTGCCACGGTGGAGTTCTTGTAACCCAAACCGTCCTTGAAACCATCCTGTCAGTTGGGGTCAGGTCTGCCGAACCGGGTGAATTCACCCAGCGTGCTTTCCTGAATGGCAAACTCGATCTCGATCAGGCCGAGGCCGTTGCTGACCTGATCCATGCTAAAAGCTCCAAAGCCGTGGATGCTGCCCATCAGCAGCTGGAGGGACGACTTGGGGAACATATCAAGAAATTCCGGCAACAGATCATAGATGCCACTGCCATGGTGGAACTTGAACTTGATTTTATTGAAGAAGACGTTGAATTCGCTAATAAAGAGCAACTTCAACAATTACTTGAAGATCTTGACTCGGAGATCACCGAGCTTCTTGAAACTTATGAAACCGGCCGGTTAGTCAAAGATGGCGTCAAGACCGTACTCATTGGTCGACCCAATGCCGGAAAATCCACTTTGCTGAATACCTTGGTTGGAACCGACCGAGCTATCGTAACGGAGATCGCAGGAACTACCCGGGACACAATCGATGCTGACTGGAGCTATGATGGATTGCTTTTCAAACTCATAGACACAGCCGGATTACGGGATACAGAAGATATAGTTGAGGCCGAGGGTGTAAAGCGTTCTCAGAAAGCATTCGAGCAGGCAGATCTCGTGATCTACCTCAAAGACCTGTCTCAACCTTTCAGCGATGAAGAACGGAAGGAGATCGCTGATTTTCAATCCCGCGCCAAAGAAACTCCTTTCATATTGATCGGTACCAAAGCTGATATTGAGGCAGATCAGGAATGGCGAACTGAATTTGACCTGAAGATCTCAGCCCTTGAAGGTGAGAAGATCAAAGAGCTGAAACAGCTACTGAAAGACCGGGCATTAGAGAATAAACACTATGATGCTTCAAGCCTTCTTGTCACTTCAACCCGACATCGCGATGCCCTTCAAAAGACCAAGGAACACGTGCAGTCTGCTCTGCGTGGGTTAGCTATCAATATGACCGGCGACTTTCTGTCGATCGACCTCAGGGCGGCACTCAAAGAATTGGGTACTATCACCGGAGAGATCACTAATGAGGATGTCCTGGACTCTATTTTTTCCCGCTTCTGTATCGGGAAATAATAAGCTCTTCAGTATTAGTTGAACCGATCACTCGTATCGAAGTGATTCCACCGGGTCTACCTTGGCTGCCTTTATGGCCGGGAATATTCCGGCAAGAAGCCCAATTACACCTAAGACTCCAACAGTAACAAATACAGCCAGCTGAGAAATTTCCGGATTCCCTAAAAAGTCAGCTGCTCCCCCTTCCAGATTCATGGACTGTACTCCAAATACTATAGCTGATGAGACAAGAATACCAAGTCCGCCTCCTAAAAATGAGATAAATAAAGACTCAAAAATGAATTGAGTGATGATATGGACCTTTCTGGCGCCTACCGCGATCTTCAATCCAATTTCACGGGTTCTTTCTTTAACCACTACGAACATTATGTTTGCTACGCCAACCCCGGCGATCATAAGCGTGAAGAATCCTACCGTAAAGAGAAATATTTCCAGCCCCATGGCCACTTTTTGATTCATTTCTTCCATTTCAATGAAATCCCACATTGGCATAGCCTGTTCATCAGCAGGATCAAAGTTATATTTTGAAGCCATGATATTGGTGATCCCTGCCTTTATGTTTTCCTGAAGGGATGGATCTTCAGGACGGATCAGCATGGAGCCAATATTTCGATTGCCATACATATTCCGGAATGTAGTATAGGGTATAATAGCACGGTCAGCATCCGGACCGTTATTCATAGAGGTCTGCATTTTAGGCTTCATAACACCAACTACGGTAAAAGGAGTGTTATCGAGCATCACCTGTTGCCCAACAGGATCCACATCAGCGAAAAGTCGAACCGCAATTTCATCCCCAAGAAACAGAACCCTTCTCATTTCATCCACATCCCGTTCGTTGATGAAACGCCCACCTGCTGCAGGATACATCGTTCTCATGATCTCAAAATCAGGATTCACACCTTCCATAAAAGTATTCGTGGTTACATCTTCTGTCTTTAGTTGAGCGCCCCAGCGACCATATTGCGGACTCGAATACTGAATGCCCGGTACTGCATCCTGTAATAGTTCTACGTCAGCTTCGGTGAAAGAGATTCGACGACCAATACCCAACCCTTCATAGTTCATGCTGGTTTGTCCACCATATACCACGATCACCTGATTGCCCGCTCCAAGCATTCCTTCCATCAGGCTGGTTCCCAAACCCCGGCCAAATGCAAGTAGAAGCACCACAGAAAGAGTCCCCCAGGCAATAGCAGTTAACGTCAGGAATGAACGCAGCTTTTGCTTGTTCAGGTCAGAGAAGAATTCAGTGAAAAGTGTGCGCCACATATTGGTTTACATTACAGGTTAAAATTATTGTCTCAGGCAATCGACCACATCCAATCGGGAAGCCCTCCAGGCCGGCAACAATCCTGAAGCGAAGCCAACGAATCCCAAGACAGCAAATGCGATCAGGCCAACTTCAGGTGAGAAGTAAGGGGTTCCCACAAAATCTTTTATTGGTATGTTCTGCATGGCTTCCACCAGAAACCAACCAATGAGATAACCGGCAGAAGCTCCGATCCCAACGATCATGAAAGTCTCCAGGAAGAACTGAGCCATGATATGATGTCGCCTTGCCCCGGCGGCTCTTCGAATCCCGATCTCTTTCATACGCTCCTGAACCACCACAAACATGATATTCGCCACACCAATGCCCCCAACAGCCAGAGTGAAGAATCCGATCAACCCAAGAAACCCATTGATACCTAAAAACATAATGTTAATGAACGACCAGAATTCGTTGGTATCCCATATCCCTATAGCATCCCTGTCGGTTGGGTCAAAGCGATGTTTACGGCCCATTACTTCATACACCTGATCCTGAATAGCCGGAGCAAGTGCCGGGTCTGATGGGGTATACAATATGTTATTTATGATCTCGGTACCCATCATGGCCGAAAATGTGGAAGCCGGAATAAAAGAACGGTCTCTATCCTGCTGTGAATAGGATGAATTCTGAATCTTTTCCTGAAGCACACCGATCACTGTAAAAGGTGTATTTGAAACCATTACCTGTTTTCCAACCGGGTCCTCCTCACCAAATAAATTTTCCGCCAATCTGTTCCCCAAAAAGATAACCCTTCGGCGTTCATCAAGGTCACGTTGGTTTAGCCACCGCCCACCGGGCACCTCAAAGGTATTACGCAGTTCCTGATATACCGGGTATACACCGCCAACCGATGAGTTTCGCCGCTTATCACCATAGGAGATCTCAAGGTTTCGCATGTATTCCGGCGTGGCTACATCAATGGCCGAAATTTCATCTTTCAGAAGTTTGGCATCCTGCTCGCGGTATCTGATCGGCCGGCCGATTCCATAGCCTTCATAAGGCTTGGTTGTCTGCCCACCGAACATGATCGCCAGCTGGTCTCCCATGCCGCGCATATTTAACACCGTTTGATCCCGGAATCCCATCCCAAATGCCAGTAGCAAGATGAGCGTAGCCGTTCCCCACATGATACCAAATATGGTTAAAAAGCTGCGCAAACGCTGCTGGTTCAGGTTTTGGAATAGTTCTTTGAATAATGCCGGCAGAGACATAACCTTCCTTCTTAAATGGTTTACCTTACTGTGAGTGTTTTGACCGGGCGCTCTAACACTTTGTCGCCCTCGTTTAGTCCTGCCAACACTGCAACGGTGATGGCATCACTCATTCCGATCTGGATCTCTCTTTCTTCCCGGCTGCCCGGCTCAGATCCCGGCAGATCCACATACGCTTTTCCATCTCTCATCTCAACAACCCGTTCCGGAATGGTCAGGGTATTTTCCAGTTTTTTAATGATGATATCAGCATTTGCTGAATATCCGGCTCTGAGTACGGCTCCACCTGAATCAGTGATCCTGATCTCGACCGGAAAAACAGTGGCGTTATCCTGTTCCTGTGCTTTCAATGAAATGTGAGATACCTCACCTCTAATTGTATCACTGGGAAGGGCACCGATCTTGATCTCAACCGGCATGCCGATCTCGACCTTTCCGATATCGATCTCATCCACTGTACCTTTGAACAATAGATTTTCCATCTCCGCAATGGTCATAAGTGGAGTACCTGCCTGATAAGATGTCAGTGGAACCACGGGTTCACCTACATCAACAAGCTCTTCAAGTATATATCCATCGATAGGAGCGCGTATCACAGACTCGATAAGAACATCCCCCATTTTAATTCGACCGGATTCCAGAAGCTGCAGTCGCTCGTTCGCGATCTGCTTTCTTACTAATACATCACTGTGTCTTTCTTTGAGCTGATCATATTCCTGCTGGGCTACAAGTTTTCGCTCCATAAGCTGACTCATTCTGTTCAGCTCTTTTTCAAGATTCGCTTCCTCGATCTCAATTCTCTCAAGGCTTCTTTTTGCCTCTGCCAGTTCAAGTGGAGTTGGGTCCGGACTCACTTCGATCAGCGGGTCTCCTTTACGAACATAATCACCTGCTTCTGCATATAATTTACTTACTACCCCTGATAGTTTTGACTTGACCGCTATCTCATTCTCGGGTTCAATGGTTCCCACAGCGAGGGCTTTTTCTACTATCGTACCTATCTCAGCTGTTACATGGGGCTCATCCTGCGGATCAGACTCTTCTGCATTATTGCTATAGCTGTAATAAAAGCCGCCACCACCTAAAATTATGACCACTAAGGTTACAACCCAGATCCATGTTTTTCTTTTTTGTTTTGCCATGATGATTCTAATAAAGATTGAATTGATTTTGACTGCCTCTACGATTTCATGATTTTAATGTTTCCATTTTTTTTGACTCTTTAGTCATAATTCCTCATTTCGCCTTAGATCTGCCTGTTATAAAAACAGCAAACAGATCGTATAGCTGAAATTTTTTCGTTGCCCTGATGAAGCAATTATCATAATATGAACTCATCTGCCCCAAACAATTGTTACATTTCTTAACCCAACTAAATAATTAATTAAAGCCTTGAGTGATTTCAATTCATTTGTTAGAGAACTTGCAAGGGTACACCGAGAAGTGTCTGAGTGCCCGCCCCCTGAAATGGTGATCTCTTTTTTTGAACACCTTTTAAGCATGCTTTTCCCTGAATTCTCACATCATCGGCTTATCGTTGAAAATTCGATCCGTAAATCCCTTGAAGAGTGCAAAACCGAACTACGATCTATTCTGGATCAAAATAAGGAATGTGTCAAAAGTGGCCGAAGCGGATTGGAAGATGCCTTCTTCGACAAACTACCTGGTATCCGTAAAGCACTGATCGAAGATGTGGAAGCCATTTATGCCGGTGATCCGGCTGCCAAAAGTAAGGGTGAGATCATCCGGACGTATCCCGGCTTTTACGCCATTGCCGCTCACAGGATCGCTCATGAATTACTAAAACTTGGTGTCAACCTCATCCCAAGGATCATCTCAGAATTCGCCCACCGGCAAACGGGCATTGATATTCACCCGGGTGCCGAGATCGGGGACCATTTCTGCATTGATCACGGTACAGGAGTGGTGATCGGAGAAACCACGAAGATCGGTTCAAACGTCAAGATCTATCAGGGTGTGACCCTTGGTGGGTTGAGTGTCAGAAAAGAGGACGCTAAAATAAAACGGCATCCAACTATTGAGGATAATGTAGTGATCTATTCCGGTGCCACGATACTGGGGGGCGAGACCGTAATTGGTTCAGGCAGTATCATCGGCGGAAATGTGTGGCTGACCAAAAGCGTACCTGCAAATTCTAAGATCTACTACAAAGCTAAAATGTCTAATACCGAAGGTGAAACTGATACGATAACGTATAAATAACCCACACCATGAATATCGAAGAGCTCATTGGCAACACTCCGCTTGTCGAACTGCAATCTATCCCCACAAATAAGAATGTAACCATCTACTGCAAACTGGAGGGGCAAAATCCCGGTGGCAGTGTGAAGGATCGGGCAGCTTTGGGCATGATCAACGGAGCCCTTGAACGTGGTGAGATCAAAAAGGGAGATACTTTGGTTGAAGCCACCAGTGGAAATACCGGTATTGCCCTCGCTATGATCGCTTCCATGAAAGGCTTGAATATCAAATTACTAATGCCGGAGAGTGCCACCGAAGAACGAGTAAAATCCATGAAGGCCTTTGGAGCTGAAGTCATTCTTACACCGGCCGAAAAAACCATCGAGTATTCCCGCGAGCTGGCTCAAAAAATGGCGGACGAAGAAGGTTATTTTCAGCTCAACCAGTTTGGGAATCCCGATAACTACAAAATACATGAACGCACTACCGGGCCTGAGATATGGAAAGATACGGACGGCAAGATCACTCATTTTGTATCTGCCATGGGAACCACCGGAACCATCATGGGGGTGTCCCGTTACCTGAAATCTAAAAACCCGGCTGTTCAGATCGTAGGCACTCAACCAACCGAGGGTTCTTCCATTCCCGGCATCCGAAGATGGTCACCAGAATACTTGCCTGAAATATTTGAGGCCGATCGAGTTGACAGGGTTGTGGATGTGAGTCAGGATGAGGCCACTGAAATGGCACGACGTATGGCAAAAGAGGAAGGTATCTTTGTTGGAATGAGCAGTGGCGGAGCCTTGTCGGCCGCACTTAAGATTGCTGAGGAGCTCGAGGATGGGATCATAGTGTGTATCACTTGCGATCGCGGTGACCGTTACCTTAGTTCACCTTTGTTTGGCACATAAAAAAAGCCTCATCAATCATGATGAGGCTTCAATTCGATTTCGAAAAGACGCGGCTTAGTTTCCGCCTTCTTCTGTAGTTCCGTTCTGGTCTTCACTTTGAGTCTGCGGTATGGCAGGCGAAGTTTCTGAAGGCGACTCAATTGGAGCGTTCATACCGGGTCCTTCCTGTAAAATACTTCGATTCACTTCTCCTCTGTCGATCGCAAAGTTTGCGAGTACGCACAAGGTCAGAAATATCCCTGCAAGTATGGATGTAGCTTTTGAAAGCAGATCAGCCGTTCTGCGTGCACCTAGTCCGCCACCGCCTCCGATGGCTCCGGCTCCACCCATTCCGGAAATTCCTTGACCCTGACCGGGTTGTAATAGAACAACCACGATCAACAGAAAACAAATGATTGCGATGACACCAACAATTATATTATAAAGCATGTAATTAGATTCTTATCTTTTTGAAGGGTGCAAAGATACCCATTTTTGCATACTATCCCAAGCATACGAGTATCAAAAAATACAAATAACGGATGAAAGAGTTCATAGAAAGTATAAAAGATTTCATCGCCAATTCTCCAAGTCTCACGATTCAGATAGCTGAAACTCTCGGGATCATCATTTTCTTGTGGCTTATCCGGTTTTTTGTTGTCCGTATTCTACAGAAAAATGTTGATGACAGGAAAACTCTTTATAAATGGAAAAAGAACACTAATTATATTGTTTTTCTGATCGGGGCAATAATTCTGGCTCAGGTTTGGTTTTCCGCATTGGGACAATTGGGAACCTTTCTGGGACTGCTTTCCGCCGGTATTGCAATTGCTTTAAAAGACCCGGTTACTGATCTCGCCGGCTGGCTGTTTCTGATCTGGAGAAAACCATTTGATGTGGGAGACCGAATTCAGGTTGGCAATTCAAAAGGAGATGTCATTGACATCCGGGTATTCAAATTTACATTACTTGAAATTGGTAATTGGGTTGACGCCGATCAAAGCACCGGCCGGGTGATCCACATTCCCAACCATAAAATATTTACCGATGACATTGCCAACTATACAAGTGATTTTGAGTGGGTCTGGAACGAAATGGGCGTCCTCGTTACGTTTGAGAGCAACTGGAAAAAAGCAAAAAAAATACTACAGGAAATTGCAGACGAAGTTTGTCAGGAATTCGTGAATCAGGCTCGTGAAGAGGTCAAGAAAGCCGAGAAATCATACCTGATCCAATATCGATACCTAACCCCAATTGTATATACCAGTGTTAAAGACAGCGGTATCAATCTTACCATTCGCTATCTATCCAACCCAAGAACAAGGCGGGGTGTCTCACAACTTCTTTGGGAATCCATCCTCAATAGGCTTGAAGAGCATGATGACATTGACTTTGCCTACCCAACCGTACGGTATTACAATAATCCCACCGAGGGCAAACCCGGAACGATACCCGAAGGAAATTAAAATTTACTGATCCGGTACTTAAAATATCTAATCAACGTCCGATCCATCATAATTTCGAAGCTTTGGAATTGGCTGAATGAGTTCTTTAGAATTATTTGAAGGGTCATTTACTAATTCCGGCACCCTGAAAACTGTCATGTGAGGGAGCAGTTCATCGGCGTTAAAGCCCCTGTCTATCAATGATCTTGCATTACCGTTGAGCCATTTTTCGTAATCACTGCGTTTAAGGATCACCGGCATTCTTTCATCCAGGGGTTCAACCAATGCATTTGCAGGCATCGTCAATATGGTATAGGAACTGACATTTCTCCCATTTTCATCCTCAAATGATGAATAAATTCCGGCAAAACCGGTTACATCCTCAGAGATCACCCTCAAATAAAAAGGTAACGGATCTTGCACCGTTTCTTTCCACTTATAAAACCCTGATGCAGGGATTATACATGCTTCATTCTTAAGGGCCTCATCCCAGTCTTTTGATCTTTTTAGATCCTCGACCTTCAGCTCTTCCCTGACCATACTTGCAGCCTTATCTTTCAGGCCCCACACCATACTTTTAATTTCCCTTTGTCCATTTTTCATAACAACAACCGGCATTACGCTTCCGGGCATTGCATTATAGTTTGGCTCGAACAATACCTCTGATTCAGAACCTACACCAAATGTTTCTTCAACTTCTCCTTTTTGGGCCTCAAGAACATATCTTTCCATAATCAGTAAATTCATTTTTATATTGGCTTTGTATGTAATAAACGAAAAATCCTTTAAGTATTGCCCAACAATTTCTGACGATCCCTTATCCTGCTGATATTACCTCTCTTTAATTCTATATTGACGGACATTGAATTTTAAGATCGTACCTATGAGAAATCCATTTTTTAATGTTGAAGAGCAAAGATTGCGCTCGTTATTCAGGATCATACTTTTTCTTTTTCTGTTTAGTTTTGGTGTGGCACTACCTTCCATGATCCCTTTTACTGCACTTCAGTATATTGGCATCTCCGTCTTTACTCTTGCATTGTATTATGTCATGTTCCGGTATGTAGATCAACGCTCCTGGAAACACTCGGGACTGATCTTAACTAGAAATTGGCTTAAAGAATTAATTGCAGGCATCCTGATCGCTGCTACTGTCATGGGTGTCATATTTTTAATTATTTGGCAAACCGATGGCCTGGAAGTGAATGGTTTTGGCTGGGAGAGAAATGGTCAAAAGTACTGGCTGATCCCTGTTTCAGTATTTTTTATTCAAATGGTTTCTGTTGGGTTTTATGAAGAGGTATTATCACGGGGATATCTCATTCCTAATATTAAGGAGGGATTATCCATTGGAAAGATCACTCCATTCAGAGCCACTTTGATAAGTGTTTTTCTCAGCTCAGCTCTATTTGGTATCGCCCATGCTGCGAACCCGGATACTTCATTAACAGCAGTATTCAATATTCTTTTAGCGGGGGTAATGTTAGCCATTCCATTTATCATTACCGGGAGATTAGCCTTATCAATTGGTTTACATTTTTCGTGGAATTTTTTCCAGGGTGGTATTTTTGGCTTTAGAGTGAGTGGCATGGAGATACGAAACTCTGTCATTCAAATACAGCAAAAAGGGCCCGAATGGTGGACCGGAGGCTCTTTCGGACCTGAAGCCGGCCTTGCAGGAGTATTGGGAATCATCTCAATCATCGCACTGTCTCTTATTTATTTACATTATTCAGGGATTAAAATTAAACCTGAAAACCTCTTTGACCTACCTTATTCTGAATACAAAGAATTGGATAAAACTAACATAACCTGAGCTTCCGTAACTTTTTTTGTATATTAAGAGATCTCCACTCAAGGAGATAAGATCTTTGAAAATTGAACTATAACGCCAAAACGAAAGAGGTGTAAACATTGTCTTTTGAAGAATTTGGCTTAAGCCCCAATATAATGAGCGGGCTGGCCGACCTACGAATTGAAAAACCTACACCTCTCCAGAATGAAGTTATTCCATCGGTACTACAAGGCAACCATTTGCTTGTAAAAACTGAATCCGATGATGATGGAGTATTTTTGATACCTGCTTTGCAGAAATTGACTACCTATGGAGAGGTTAGTGGCACTAAAGTTTTAATATTAACACCATCTATTGAGCGAGCTAAAGCATTGGATGAAACAGTTTGGGCCATGGGTTACCATGCTCAGATCAGCAGTGCTTCACTTTCCATGAAAGGAAACAGAGAAGAACAAGAGCAAGCGATTAAAGATGGTGCCCCGGTGGTAATTGCAAATCCGGGACGTTTGATTGAAATACTGGATAAAAATAAGCTTAAGCTTTCCCACGTGGACCTTGTTGTTATTGACGAGGCGCATGGCATGGAAAATTATAACCTGGTCAACCGGGTGAAGGATATCATGCAATTGGTGGAAAGTGATCCACAAGTGCTTATTTTTTCTGAATCCAACAATAAAGCCACACAACAGTTATCAGCTGATCTCCTTAAGGATCCTAAAATTATAGGATTCAAGGAAGATAATGGTTCTCAGAACTCTACTGATGAACAAAACGACTCAAGTACTGAGTCTCACTCCGATGACAAACAAAATTCTGAAGAAGAATTTGTGTTGGATCAGGATGAAGTTAACCGCAAACTTGAGGCAGCAAGTGTGAGTGTAGTTCTCAATCCTGAAGAAAATAATAAAGAGCCTGAACAAGATACATCATCCAATGGACAGAGCTCGGATACAGAAAGTGAAAAAGATCCCACTGTACCTGAAGACCTGACTCAAGCCTACATTTATGTCCCCCCAAGAGCCAAGATATCTACTTTATTGGCGCATCTGGAAAAAACACTGACCGACAAGATCGTTGTATTTGCGGCTTCAAAACGCACAACCGATCGATTGTTCAGAATTATCCGGAAAAAAGGCTGGGGTGTTGTGAGCATCAACGAAGGACTGAAGCAGGAGTACTATGATGAAAGATTCGGAAAATTTGTTTCCGGCGACATGAAGATCCTGCTGGTTGGTGGTTTATCAGCTACTGAAGTTGAATTGGATGAGGTTAAGCAAGTTATCAATTACGACGTGCCCAATGAAGTGGATGAATACAAATACCGGGCAGAACTTGTCGGCAGTGGTAAAGCTGCTCGCATGGTTTCTTTAGTTTCCAAAATGGATAAAGATGACATCGACGAGATCGTAAAAAAAGTTGGCTATGCTCCAACCGAAATTCCACTTCCTGAAGAAGTTAAAGAAAAGAAAGGACGGTCTAAGAAACGATCAGGTTCAAAGAAAAAGAACCACAAAAAGAAGAATAATCAGGATCGCAAACGCCGAAAACCCAAAAAGGAAAAGAAAACCAACGGGCTTCCCCGACCTTCCTATGAAGGGCTTTCAGGTGGTAAAGAAGGTAAGGGTAAACGACCTTCTCCCAGTTCTGAAGATGGAGCTTTTGGGTGGATCAAAAAGTTATTCAACTAAGAATCCTTTCTTTTACCAAAAGTATTAATAAGGTGCATCTTTTAGGTGCACCTTTTTTTATGCTCTTTAACACCAAATTTTTGGCATTTCCTGACCTATTTCCTACCATCTTACTTTATTTAAATCAAAATGACACCTCATGACAAATGATTTTGCCGTCACAAAGAAAAAATGGAAGGACCCTGATACTCGTAGAAAAATTGGTATTGGGTTAATTCTGGCTTTGATCATTTCCGGTATATATGCTGGAGTCAATGAGGTATTTCCGGAGCAAAACGGACATTATGGTTTCTGGTCCGTTATGCCTCCATTAGTTGCAATAGTTCTTGCTTTTTACACCCGTGAAGTTGTCAGTTCCTTGTTCATTGGAATTTGTCTTGGTGGGGTTATTTCAGGGAAGATCAACATCGTTCAGGATTTCCTGATACCCTCGGTTGGAACTGAGAGTTTTGCCTTGATCATCATTGTATACTTATGGGCACTGGGAGGTTTGATCGGGATCTGGACACGTACAGGAGGGGCAGAACGTTTTGCAGTCTGGGCAAGCCGAAAAATGGTAAGAGGCCCCCAAACAGCTAAGTTCTTTACCTGGTTAATGGGGCTGATCTTTCATCAGGGAGGCACTATAAGTACGGTCTTAACAGGTGCAACGGTAAGGCCTATTGCTGATAAATACAAGGTATCTCATGAAGAACTGGCTTATATGGTTGATTCAACCGCCTCACCGGCGGCTACCATTATTCCTTTTAATGTATGGCCTTTTTATGTAGGTGGCTTGATCATTGGAACACTTCCATTTTTAGAAACCACGCAACAAAGTGTTGCCTTCTTTATCTCTGCACTTCCTTATAACTTTTATGCGATATTCGCCATATTGTTAACCTTACTTTTTGCATGGGATAAATTTCCTTTTATACCCGGCAAAAAGATGAGAGCAGCCATTAAAAGAGCACGAGCCGGAAAAGGGCTTGATCGTAAAGGAGCAAACCCGATGGCTGCAGATGAATTGACTCAAAGCAAAGTTCCGGAGGACTACAATCCCGGGCTTATCGACTTCTTTGGCCCCATTGGCACCCTTCTCGGTGTAGCGATACTGCCCTATCTTGTCACCAGGTTTTTCTTGAATATGGGAGAAAATGCTGTGCTACCCATCGCTGAAGCATTTATTCTCGCTGTCCTGGCCGGTTTTGGAATTGCATTGGCTAAAGGCATGAAGCTTCAGGAAGTAATTGATGGATTTATTGATGGCTGTAAAGGGGTCACGATAGGAGCGGTGATCCTGGCTTTGGCAGTCACCCTAAAAGAAGTCGCTGATGCTGTGGGAACGGCCCCGTATGTGGTCGAATTGGTTGGTGACGTTATTCCTGCTTTTTTACTTCCCGGTCTACTCATGGTCTTATGTATGTTGATCGCTTTTTCAACAGGAACATCCTGGGGGACCTATGCCGTCGTATTCCCGGTCGCCATCCCTTTAGCATGGGCAGTAGTACCAGATCCATTCTTTCTTACTCTTTGCTTTTCGGCTGTAATTGGCGGGGCTGTTTTTGGAGATCAATGCTCTCCGATCTCAGACACCACGATACTCTCTTCTCTTGCGACCGGATGTGACCTTATGGATCATGTTCAAACTCAATTCCCATTAGCAATTTTAGCGGGAACCCTGGCCGTTTTTACATATGCAGGATTTGTCTTTTTCTTTGTGTGATAATGTTTTAGTACAAAACGAAAATTATCAGCTTTACAAACATTAAGAATTTCTCATGTAACATTTCGCCAATAAGCCTTACAATACTCCTCACGTTGGAAACAGTTAATGGGTAGCTGTATCTAAATATAATATTTGTAAATGGGGAGGTTAGACTATGGGTAAATTAAATCTTGCCCACATCCGTTCCGGGAGTAGCCATGAACCCAGATAAAACTGAATGGATTCATGAATCCCCCGAAATTACTGAATTAAAACGTAAAGCTTTAAGGGTAGCTAAATCAAACGTGCCGGTTCTACTTACAGGAGAGAATGGAACTGGTAAAGAAGTGCTTGCTCACTTTATTCACAATAATTCTGCCCCAAAAGAAGTCGTTGATAAGAAACCTTTTATCATCGTTAATTGTGGAGCTATGCCTGAAGACCTGATCGAAAGTGAACTATTTGGTTATGAAAAAGGTGCGTTTACCGGCGCTGATCATACCAAAGAAGGAGCTTTTGAACTGGCCAATGGCGGTACATTATTTTTAGACGAAATTGGGGAATTATCCTTGAATGCTCAGGTAAAGCTATTAAGAGCTGTTGAATACCAGTCGTTCAGAAGATTAGGTGGAAAAAAAGAGATCAAAGTTGATGTGAGGATCATATCAGCTACAAACGTCATCTTGCATGATGCCATAAAATCAGGCGATTTCAGGCAAGATCTTTTTTATCGCTTAAATGTGATCGAACTATACATTCCTGCCCTGAGACATCGAAAAGATGAGATCCCACTTTTAACCGAGCATTTTTTAAAGAAATTCTCTGAGAAGTATAATATTGAGAAACTCTACATTGATGAAGATTGCCTGGCATGCTTCAAAAAATATAATTGGCCCGGGAATGTAAGGGAACTAAAGAACATCATCGAAAGGTGCGTTGTTCTTTCCAAGGATGGCGTAATTGATAAAGATGTTCTTCCTTCTCAATTGACTTCACAGGGTTGTTTACCAACGGAGCGAACAACTCCAAACAAGGACAGATCAGAAAGAAAGTTTCTGGAGATAGAAATTGGAACACCCTTTGAAGAAATTGAGAAAAAAGTTATCCAGCAGACTTTATCCTCGTGCAATAACAATAAATCAGAGGCTGCCAATGTGCTCGGAGTAAGCAGAAAAACATTGCATAATAAACTGGATAAATACAGCAATGAATTGACTGAGGAAAATGCCAATAATCCATGAGTTACAACCCCGGTACTTTAGAACGTATCAAGCGTCGTTTAAAGAAGCATTCACTTTTTGAGCATCTATTGGGTTTTTGGCTTTCTAGAAAATTCACTCAAAATGGCATTATAGTTGTCAAAGAATCCTTTCCTCTACCCAAGGTTATAAATAAAGGTGGTTCTCTATTGGCAGAAAATTGCCAGTTTTATTCCGGTGTTCGTATAGAAATTGGCAAAAATGGTACTGTAAGTATTGGAAATGGAACTTACATAAACAGAAACACCCTCCTGGTCTGTGAATCTGAAATTAAAATTGGGGCCAATTGTAAAATATCCTGGGATGTGACCATCATGGACTCTGACCTCCATCCTCTTAACTCAAAAGAAATTATTAATAAACCCGTCTATATAGAGGACAAGGCATGGGTAGGTTGCAGATGCATAATCTTAAAAGGAGTCACTATAGGTGAGGGAGCCGTAATAGCAGCAGGTTCTGTCGTAACAAAAGATGTTCCCCCATACACCATTTATGGTGGTAATCCGGCAAAATTTCTTGCTAATGTTAATACTCAGGAGCCTTCTTAGAGAATAGTTTTTCTATTCCAGCTTCTCATTTTTTTGGGGAATAATTACACATCACAATAGCTACAAATGTGTACATATTTTACAGCTTAAAAACCATCATTTTAAAACCCTATCGCTCCACCTTTTAAGAGCAGGTATACCCTAAAAGTTTTATCAAACCTCCCCATTTGGCATGTTTGTTGTATCTATTATCATAGATCTAAAATCATATTCAGACAATGCTTTGCAAACAATTTGACAAAAGATATTCGGTAATGGGAATCAAAATATCCCCTTATCCTGTGAACGAGTTTTTTGACCTGCTCAGAAAAACGTTGGATGAACCAAAAGTGGATTTGCCACTTTTTTTCGTGACAGTAAACCCTGAAATCGCAGTAGAAACAATTTCAGATCTGGAGTTCAAAAAAATTTTACACTCTTCTTCAATAAATACTTCTGACGGTATTGGTATAAGTTGGGCTATCAAGTACCTACATGGAGAAAAAGTGGAACGTATCACCGGCTCCGATTCTCTCGAAAAGATCTGTTCATTAGCCGCACAAAGTGATAATTCAGTATACTTTTATGGTGCCATGCCGGGAATTGCAAAAAAAGCGGCTGATATATTAGAAGACAGGATTGAACAATTAGACATCATAGGCACATACTCTCCACCAAAACGTGATATTCCATTCGATCAGCTTCCGGAAGAAGTAAAAAAAGGACTTCAAGAAGCGAATGTAATTTTTGTCGCGTTAGGTGCTCCATATCAGGAGAAGTGGATCAATGACAATATCAGTGAGTTTAAAAACTGTAAAGTGATAGCCGGCATCGGAGGAAGTTTTGATTTTATAGCCGGCAATATCAAAAGAGCCCCTGTTTTTTACCGAAAAACAGGTCTCGAATGGCTTTACAGGCTTTACCTGCAACCAAGCAGATGGCGCAGGATGTTAAAACTCCCTTTATTTATGATAAATGTTATTCTTCTAAAAATGGCAAGAGTAAATAACTAAACCGGTTGGGTCGTTTTTTCACTCTTCTTGCTATTCGCCTTTTTGCTTAACAATTCAATAAATGCTTCGTCGAGGCCTTTGCATATCACTGACCAATCATATTTTTTCACTACAAGCTCATAACCTTCATTAATGAGTCTCTTAGCTAACTTTTTATTCTTCATCAACTCTATTACAGCATTCGCAAATTCTTGAGGCTCATTCCTTACCAAGATATTCTTGCCATCTTCTATTTCGATACCTTCACATCCTATTGACGTTGAAACAATAGGGATCTTCATCGACATTGCTTCAAGTACCTTCAACCGGGTTCCGCTTCCCATATTCAATGGAACAACATAAACGGATGAGCGATCAATATACGGCCTGACATCATCCACAAAACCTGTAATGATCACATCATCAGAAGCATATTTCTGTAACATTTCAGGCGGCCGGCTCCCCACAACATAAATTTTAGCCTCAGGCACTTCGTTTTTGATCAGTGGAAATATTTCATCAAGAAAATACATTATCCCATCCTGATTAGGTAAGTAGCTCATTGCCCCTGTAAATACAATATCAAACGGTCCCGGTTTTACTTGCTCATTCTTTTTGAAAAACTTTGTGTCAACACCATTTGGAATGACAAAATGTTTTGTTTCTTTGGCATGCCCCTCAATGATATTTTTATCTCTTTCTGAAGTTGCAAAAACAGCATCATATCTGTTAAAAATTTCAATTTCTTCAGATCTTACTTTCTTGAATTCCGATTCGTAAAACTTTTTTCTCAAAAATGACCATTTAAGCTTACTCATCCTTCTAAAGTTGTCATACTCTACGTTGTGTGCATCCAGAATTGTAACTGCATCCGTCTTGAGATCAAATACACCCATTGAAGCAAACTCCGTCAATATGATATCAAAATCTTCTCTCTCTAAAAGTTGGTCCAACTTAGTTTGAAAACTGGAGGATGATATAAAATTATACCAATAACTATGGCTGCTAAAAAAAGATGTCATCTGAATGAGCCTGGAAAACCTTGACTTCTCCTTTTCCTCAAACATCAAACGGTCCTCTGCAATAGGGAACTCATCTTTCAATAATGTTAGTTCTCCTTTTCTGTTAAAACCGGCTACATACAGATCATCATAATTTTTGTATAGATGATTCAAGATATGATAAACTCTCAGTGCTCCACCAAAGGTTGGAGGGACCGGAACATAGGGAAATAAGTGTAGTATTTTCATGAGATAATTTCAGTGATTTCTGCAGTATTGTTTGGCATTCAATTTTTATGATTCTCGACTTGTCCTCACCCATGCCTTAGGTTTATCAGAAAATAGTGTTTTGACTATGACCTTGACCTTCCATATTACATAGATCGGTATATATAAAACTGATTTATAAAGATCCCTATCTGCATGCACCAATCTTAGGCCCAGTAACAGATGTACGAATCCTATCAATAAGAATACACCCCAAATATATGTATATATTGCAGTTGCCGGGAAAATTAAAGAGAGTGAAAAGCTGGCTACTAATAGCAATGATATAATTAACATCGTGTTTACAAAAGGAGGTGTAATTAGGTCAATAAACACATCGAAAAAAGCTAATGACCTATTCTTGAATGAGTCTTTAAGAAAGATCTTTGAATAGCTTTTGGTTATATCTTTTCTGCCTTCCTCCCATCTTTCCCGCTGTGATCTCGCATTTTCAGATTTTAAAGGCATATGAGCCCATACAGTAGCTTCCGGGGCAAAATGTATTCTTTCACCGTTCAGCAACAGAATAAGTCCGTACTCAAGATCTTCTGTCAGTGCCCAAGATTGCCATGGTATTTTAACTAACACTTCTTTGGTAAAACACATCCCATTACCTCTCAACCCCATATCGAATCCAAGATACTTTCTTCCAAGAGGCTTTACATAGTTGAATAAAATAAATCCGATCCTGGTTGCCTCGCTGCTCCAATTATTTTTCTGAGGTAAAACCAAGTCGCTGCTCTGGATCACGCGGGATCCATTTTTTATATAATGGTTCATGACATGCAGGTAGTTTCCGGAGATCAAACTATCTGAATCTATGACCACAAAGGCATCATATTTATCATATTCAGATATTAACCTGTCAAAAGCCCATCTCAGTGCATAACCCTTCCCCCTTTGTGAAGTATCAGTACGCTCAAGGACATTAACACCAAGATGACGTGAAATCTGAGCCGTGTTGTCACTACAATTATCCGCTATAACAAATACATCATATTTTGTATGTGGGTAAATTATTCCATTGATACTGTATATGGTCTTTGCGATCATTTTCTCTTCATTGTGAGCCGGAATAATGATCGCGAAGGTTGTTTCATTATTTTTATCAAATTCTTTGATCAGCTTTGACCTAAATGCTACTAATCCTAAAAATAATTGATATAAAATTATCGGGCCTATTAGGACTATGAGCAGTATTTGTATGATGTCAACAAGTATCATTTCTTATAGATTATATTTCAATTTTTAAATGCCAAATAACCGCTCACATACGCTAATATAGCCGTATAATTTATCGCAACTTCATTCACTAAATAGTTTTTAAATTCATCTTCGTAATTTTTTGCCGGATATTGGGAAATAGCCTCCCCATTCAGATGAGTATGGTTATTCGGCCCGCCCACAAGCATGCCGGGAACAGGCATTTCTACGCCATCCAACTCTGATAACTGATGATAGGGGTTCATTACAGATTTTGAACCCACAGCTGTAACCTGAGACCTATTGACTGGATTTCTACCTAATACAAAATGGAGCTGGTCATATGCCGCGTTAATAAATTCGCCATTACCCGTCAGTTCATAGGCTTTAATAAGATCATATGCATAAGCCAATCCAACACTATTAGATCCCCAATAATATTCTGTGTGTTTTACTAAGTTTTTATAATTATTCCTGCCATGAGTCTTAAGAATATTATTGGCCTGTTTAACTAACCGTTTTTTCACTTCTTCCTTTAGATCTGTCAATTCAGCATTTGTAGGGATCTTAATTATAGAGCTAAGAACAATGCTGTTTACATTTCTCCAACTGATCGGTTGTAACCCATACCTGGGCAGGTGTTTAAATTTGATCTCAATATATCTTAAAAACCTGCTTTCACCTGTCAACCTGTACAATTCTATTGCTGCCCAAATTCTTTCATCCAGATCATTTGAATCACCATACTCACCTCCGGAAACATTTGGTGGATTTTTGAAGCCTCCCAAAGGAATACTTTGTGGATTGATCTCTAAGAACTCCCATGCTTCCAATGCTGACGACCTTAATGTCTCAGCATACTTGATATCAAATTCACTGAATAACCTGGCAGCCAACGCTGCACTGGCAGCGAATGAAGCTGTTGCTGCACTGCTAACTTCAAAAATATACCTATGTGAAGGATCAGTGGTTGGAAGGTACTCTCCGATCCATCTTTCCTGTGAAACCTTATGGTAAATACCGCCATTCTGCTTCTGCATTCTCATCAGCCAGTCCATGGCCCATTTTACCTCATCCAGGATATCAGGAATCATATTTTTACTTTCAGGGATGTTTAATTGTCCATCGCTGAGTTTGCCCGGTAAGTCTTCATACAGATAAAGCAGTAATGCTGCACTAAGGGATGTATTTACCGAGAACTTATTATAGTCACCGGCATCATGCCATCCTCCCCAAACTTCTTTTTTATCATTTTTATTCTCATAAAATTCAGCATCATCCAGGTGACAAATTTTGTACCCCCAGTCAGTCCCATTATCAACTACTGTTCCACAACGGTGATAATAGAAGCTTTGCAAACTTGAAGTCGCTACTTTTTCATAAGGGTTACTCGCAATTCTGAACAAACCGGATCTCACATTCTCATTTTCAATTGAGCGAACTGAGTAAACGCCTTCCTTATCAAAACCGGTAAATTCAAATACTTTTACCTTATCTCCTGTAGCAACATCAGGTTCTTTTACTGCAACCGCATTGAGTGTTGCGGCAACTGTATTGGAACGCTCGTCAAATAAAATCAGGCTATCCGCTTCTTCGTTAACCAACAAAACTTCTTTGACGGCGTGATCAGGATAACCAACCAGGTTAACAGCAATAAATTGTCTTTCACGTTCTTTACTGCCGCACCCCATCATCCCGGCGATCAAGGTCATTAAAGTCATTATTTTTATGAATTCATTCATTGAACAACCTTTTCAGACCTTTTCCAGTTTTAAACTTGCAGGTGATTTTCCTGCTTCCGGTTCTAATATCGATCTCATCTCATCATGAATTTCATCCACAAATTGTTCCATACTGTGATTCTCTTCTATAAATTTTCTTCCCTTAGCCCCCATTTTCCTGCATCTTTCAGGATCATTCCACAGTTCAATAATTGCCTTTCGAAGAGCATCTTTATCCCCCTGTGGAACAAATATCCCGTTTACACCATCTTCAATTATACCAACCTGCCCTTCTGTTTTTGAACAGATAACCGGTTTTCCCATAGCCATGGCCTCCAGAATTGTGGTCAATCCATTATCAGAGTCACTTTCCATTAAAGTGACTACAACAAATCTGCATCGCTGATATAGTGAACGTAATTCCTCATGACTTTTACGGCCAACTGAGATATTTGACGGAATGTCATCTATGTCATATAATCTTTTCACTGTATCAAACAATTCTCCTCTCGTTGAGCTGACCGCAATATGACATGGTATATCCACATTTCTCATCGCCTCTATCAAAGTTGGATAATCACGAGCCTCCATTCCAACTGAGCAGATCATATCAGTATCACTTTCGGATGGATACCAAAATTTTTGATCGGTTCCTCTTTTAAGTAACACAATTTTATCCGGAGCAACCCCCAACTCTTCAATGGCAATCTGCCTTTGAACTTTTGACCAGATCAAAAATTTGCTTACATAATCTTTGATATGTTTCATGAACCATTTCTTTCGCTTTGATTGCTTTTCATCTACTGATGTTATGCGAGAGATTATGACTACATGGGGTATTTTGAACCGGAGGATTTTCATCAGGTATGAAAGGGGGAATGCAACTTTTTCAGACTGAGAAAGAATTATATCAAACCTATGCTGGATAAAGAATACCTCAATGATCTGAGCAATGTGAGCTGGAATATGCTTATATAAGTTTCTCCTTATTCGAGGTGTCTGCTTTAATAGATACCTTTCATCCAATACTGTTGCTGATACTTTATCTTCGAGTGTTGTTACACGAGGCATTCTATTCTGTTTCTCAAGTTCTCTGATCTCCTTTTCAGAACTTTTGCCCATCCCTTTTGATATAATGTATAGAGTCTTCAAATTATTTCAGGTTTAATTAGTTATATGGCTTTGATCCAGTACTTTATTCTTGAGACCTTTTCTTGCAATTATACTTTTATCTTTTTTTCCCAGCTGCTTCAACTCATTATAAGACCAGAGTAAATATTGATATGGTGTAAGGATACCCACCAAAAAATTTGTTAAACCTACACCCTGTTCAACCGCTAATCTCCTGATGTCATATAGATTTTCAGTAAACCTTGGCGGACCTGTATAGACACCACAGCCAAATACAAAACCCTCACTTTTTACTATTTCCTGAATTTTTTTATTCACTCTTCCATACGGGTAAGCAAATGAGATAATTTTTTTTCCCAGTATGGTTTCTATTGTTTCTTTAGAACGTGAGACTTCGAACCTTACTTCATTACTGTTCAGCTTGAGAAGATCAAGGTGATCATATGCATGGGCGCCGATCTCAAACCCCAATGAATCTGCACTAACAATATGTTCATCGCTCATTAGAAGACAAGGCTGGTCATCTTCATTTTGCTCCCATTCTGCTTCTCGCAGTTCACGGTTACCCATCACAAATATCACTCCCTTCATGTTGTACTTTAACATTATAGGAATGGCATTTGTATATGTATCTAAATAACCGTCATCAAAAGTTATGACCACTGATTTCTTTGGCAGGCTCAACTTCCCTTCTAAATACAGTTGGTAGTCCTCAAATGTGATGGAGTTATAACCAATTCTATCAAGCCATCTCATCTGTTTCTCGAAGTCGCTGGTAGTTACATAATGCCAGGGAGAACCCTTGGGAGGTATTTCTTTTAAAACCCTGTGGTACATTAGTACCTTTACGTTCTTAGATGATTCTAAACTTTTCATGCTGAATGTTGTAATTAATACATTACTTGTGTTACTCTATTCAACAAACGTGCCAAAAGCCGCTTAACCCCACCTTTATATTCAGTACCCGCGTTTAAAGCCGATTACCTGAGCTTATTTACCCCTTTAATTTTCATGTGTACAATTAATACACACCGCTAAATGGTATTGTGTAATTATTCCACTTGCCGATCAGACTAACTTAGTTTTTCCTTCAGGGTGTTCCACCTAAATGAGAAGTAGCTGGGAAAGGCTTTTAAGACCCCTGTAGATTTTAATTGCACATTTAAGAGAGTAGACTCTTTTGCAATAATTGTATAAAGGTTTGCAACCACTTTTATACTATTCTTTAAAGAAGTATTTACAACACTTTTTTTCTGATCTCCCTTTATCGACAACACCCAATTATTCAATTTCTGCTCGGTAAAATCATGCTTATAGCTTTCCTGCCCTCTTAACAATTCCACATACCTGATATTTTTTGAAATAGCTTCTTCGATCACGTCAAGAAGCAAACCATAGCCCGGTCGGTATTTAGAGGAGGGACTTTCAGGGTCGAACCCACTTAGGTAATCATAATATTTCCCATCGAAACGTATCAACATTCTGGAGCTTGATAACCCCTCAGAATCCAGGGTCTCTTTAAAGTACAACCAGTTATTTTTGATACAGACATCCAATAATTCATCAAAGAATTTTCTGAACCTTTTATCATGAAATACACCGGGGTAGCCTATCTCATTCCACCTATCCTGGTGTAGTTCTATTAAACGCTTCTTAGCAAGCTGTACTTCATTTTCCCCGGTTACTTCTCTGATCTTGAATTCTTTATCGTCATTGATTGCCCGTAAAGTTTGCCGGAACCTTCTGCGTGCACTGGAGGAGTTATTTTTCTTGATATAGTCTTTAATACTTTCGATCCCTTTCAAGTCAATGAAAGAGCATTCATCAGTCACTTCCAGGTGATGATCCCAACTCGTTTTTTCAATTTTTGGCCACAGTTGTTGTTTTATAAAACTATCATCCCTGACTTGTAAAAACTTTATCTCATCAATGAATTCAATATACTTCCCAAGTAATTCAGTAAACACATCTGAAACCACTTCATTATATTCAGGGTGCACGATGATATCTAAAAAGTCACTTATACCATAGTCATTAGGGTATCCCCATTGCTCATTTTTACTCCCCCCACTTCCAATAATTTGTAACCTTGTAAAGGAATAGCCTTTACCGATACTAGAAAACCCTATATAAAATGGAGCTATCGCGACAACTTTTCCATCTATTCTGATCACTACTGTATTAAGTAATCTGTTTCTATTCTCTCCAAAACAATCCCACCACAAACTGATCCATTCTTTAGTAACACAAAGCGGACTATTAGATAATTGAACCAGGTCATTCCATACATCTGAAAATTCTGAGAAACAGTCCGCATTACTATAGGTTGATATTTCAACCTGCTGTTCTTTTGAGACTCCATCCTGTGCTTTTAATAATTGCTCTGCAATTCTACTCTTTACTTCCCCTAAACTCATGGTCGTTGATTTTTAGATTATACTTTAACTATACCCAGTAATCGCTTTAATTTTTTATTCATGATAAATTCTTTTAGCAAAATCAGCTCATCTTTTGAAAACGTTTTTATTCCGATCAAAGAGATGATATATACTATGCCGGTGATCACAATCGACAAAAGCCAATAAATATTCAGATACTGTGTTAATACGATCATTCCTCCCATTACCGCTAATGCACCAACCGGCTTCAATAAGTACGTGCTTTTGAATCCCTTTAAATAGCTTTTTGGTATCAGAAAAAGAGCAGAGATCATCATGAATATCTCAGTAAAGAGGGTAGCAGAGGCAGCCCCGATACCTCCGTTTGCGTAAAGCTCCTGTGAGCCGGGAATCAGGATAGCGTTTAGCCCAATGTTTACAAATATGGCTAAGAAGCCAATAAGTGCCCATGCTTTCTGTTTTTCGGCAGCGCCCAATAAGGCACTACCTAAAATTATATCCAGGTAAATGAATGGGATACTGGCAGAAAATATCTTAAGTATAATAACAGATGCGCCGTATTCATCCAGCCCCATAAAAAAGTCGATGATCGGTGATGCATATACATAAATAATAAGTGCAACCGGCAGCCCTAACAAGACCATCAACCGCATACTTTCACTGACTGTTTCTTCAAGTTTACCGTCCTTGTCATCCCATAGTTTAGAGAAAACAGGAAAAATGGCCGTCTTATAGATAAGAGGAAGCACCATTACGATATCAAAAAACCTGAATGCTCCACCGTACCAGCCAGTAACTGCATCATTTGTAAAGTAAGAGATCATTATTGCATCGATCCTGTAATAGATCACAGAGAAAAGTGAAAATAAAAAGTATGGTAAGCCCGTATCCAGGAGGGAAAATATTTTCTTATTGAACTGAAACTTGAACTTGAATTCGTTCCGCGAAAAATAGACCAGTACCAGCAGGTTCAGTAGTGCACCTGACGAAATTATTATAGCGATTTCAGTAGATTCGGCTCCCATTAATAGTGCAATTACTGAAAAGAGTGAGACAAAAACTCTTTCGCAGATACCGCTCAGTGAAGGATATTCCATCTTCTCAACACCCTGGAAATAAGCACTGATGGCTGAATATCCACCTTCCCAGAGTTTACCGATCGCCAGAATTAGAATAAGCAAATGAACATGCTCTGAGTAACCTAACAGATTCGAAAATAGGATCACCAGGCCAATGGCCAGGATCCACAAAAGGATCCTTAAAATGATATAGCTATTCAGAATTGATGTACCAACTTTCTCAGACCTTGCAACTTCCTTGGGGATAAGAAAGTTACCCCCAAAGTCGATGAGTAAACCCATCATCATTTTTATGGAAAGGGCGAGATATAAACGACCGAAATCCTCACTTCCCAGATACCGTGGCAAAAAGTACAATAGAATAAATCCTGAGATCCAGGTAACGACCTGGGCTCCAAACATCACTGACATATTCTTTGCTACAGATTTGGCAATACCCCCACTATTATCCTTTGTTCCCTCCTTACTATTCATACTCATCACCATCCCCCTCTTTCTCTTCCTCACCTTTCGCTTCCTTATCCTCTTTGGCAACATATTCAACAGCCGGTATCAAACCGATCAGGCATCCCAGATACAGCATATTTCTATAATAAGTGAGTTGAAGGTCAAAAAATGATACCACCATCTGGTTGATCACAGATAGTGTGATCATAACCATGACGGCCTTTAAATAGGGATCTTTTAATCGATGAAATAACTGATTCGCCTTAGCTGCAACAGAATTGAAGTAAAACCAAAAAGCAAAGAATCCCAAAGCTCCCATTTTTACGAATACCCACAAGATCTGATTATGAGGGATATAATCCATGAGTGGAAACCGGATATTTACCAATGGTATTGGTTGCTCATATTCCTTACCGAACCCAATGCCCAGAACCGGATTATTTACTACGGTTTGAGCTAAATTATAATTTTCAATTTCCCTATATAAATTTGAATAATAGTCAGCAGCATTTGTCTCAAGATCAGGTTTTTCGATGCCCGATTTTATGAGTTGAACCGGCCTGGCTATTGTACTGTTACTGTTCCAAAAAACGGCTCCATATATGAACAGGCCAACTGCAATCGGAACAAAATATTTTAAAAAGGTAATTCTTCTCCTGGAGTCAAGGATCACCAACATTACGGCTATTGATACTATAAGCGATGCATAGGAGGCTCTGCGTTGGGCTACATAAAATCCAAGCAGGATTATTGGCATCAACAAAAGAATAAATTTTCGCTGGCCATTTCTAACACCATATATGATGAAGCCTATCAGCAGCAGTAATATGGTTACAATAAATACGGCATCTTCATGATTCGTAAGTACTTCAAACCCACCTGTTGTAAAGCCCATTTCAATGAACCTTAATACCCCCTGAAATGCCTTGAAAATACTGCCGGCTATAAAGATCCACACTAAATTCCTGATCTGTTCTTTTGTACTTACGATCTGTGAGACCAGAATAATGATCAAGGCCAGATAGAATAACGCTCTAACCTCCCAAAGAGAAACAAGAAAATCGCCACCCCTGCTCAGTCCAAAAGCAACAGAGAAAATCATAACTGCAAAAAATCCCACATAAGGTAATGGAGCCGGAATTGGCTTAAACTTGATATTCAGCCTGAGTATGGAATACAACACCAAAGAAAGCGTCAGAAAGGCTAGATGCATTTCTGCCGGACTGAACATACCGGTATGGAAATATGGGATATAATCTATTTCCTTTAAATTGCTGAAAAAATTAAGCTTTTCAGTGTATGAAGGAAAATTGGGAATGGGATACTGATCTAAAAACATGACTGAAGCCATAAATATGTACAGGCTTATATCAATCCGTATAAAACTAAGAACGAATACCAATGTCATGTAACAGATGAATGTAACAAACAAAATATCACCTGCGGTAATTACGATCCCTGCTCCGAAAAGAACTAAAAAGAAGGTGACAAACCAGAAAATAATTTTATTTTCGGCATCAAGACCAAACGGTTCAAGTAAGAACCTTTGGAAAAACCAACGGACATTATAGGAGGATTTTTCTAGCAACATCTCTTCAAATCTATAGTTCCGGTCCTTCCATTTTGGAAAGCAGCATAAATACACTGACAACTAAGGCAACTGTAATTATACCGATTGACAAATAAGGTATCTTGTCTTTAACAGTTGTCTGAACTCTAAATAGTATCAGTGCATGAAAGAATATAATAGCCAGCAAAATTTTCATCTTTCCATCCTATTCATTCATCAACATTATTAAACACATACCCAATGAATCTGTTTTCATCGATATACTTTATAGCCTTGTTGTAATCTGTCTTTTTGGTCTTTTTTACATCGATCACATTTATGAGTCCATCAATTTCGTTTATAAAATGAATGGGAAATTCTTTTAATGGTAAAATTGCAGGCAGATCTACAACTATAAATTCAAATGCTTCCTTTAGACTTTTAAGCACTTGTCGTAGAACCAGAGTGTGCTTAATTCCCGTTTTTATCTCACTACAGTTTCCGGCGGTCATCAGGTAGAGGTTTTCAACAGCTGTAGGCGATATCCTTATGGATTTTTTTTCTAATGTATCAGCCAGACCGGGATGTTGAGAAGTTTCAAAGACTTCATGCAATGATGGATTCAAAAAATTGAAATCGATCAATAATGTTTTGCGCTGGTAGCCCAATGCCAGTGATGTAGCCATATTAGCAGCTGTTTTCGTTTTTCCATCGCCTGAATTTACACTTGTTATTCCCAAAGTGGTCTTGGTCAGGTCAAATGAAGCGGATAACTTCAAAAAATTAAAACTGTTGATATGCTGATGAGATATGTGACTGTTTTCACTCACATTCAAAACTTTATTTGATACTATAACAGGCAACAGGTCATCATTTTCCCAGTCTGTTGTTTCTTCTGAGAGTTCGTGACTATCTTTGTCAAGTGTATCAGGCATAATAATTCGTTTTTCAACCATTGGTAGTCAGATATGCAATAACCGGTTTATTCACAGGCAGATCTTCTACACGTCGTATTGTTGTATCAAGTACTTCAGCTATTCCGCTTAAGATTATTGCCAGGATCGATCCTATTAGAAAACCAATTATCACTATTAATCTTTTATTTGGCTTAGCAGGTTTTTCAGGGACGAAAGGTGCATCCAAAACAACAAATTGTTCTGCTGCATAGGCACCTATGTCACGATTCATTTTAGCTTGTTCTAACTTGACCTTGATCTCTGCTAAAAGTCCTTCATAAATACTGACTTCAGACTGTTCATTTGAAGTTTTTTGATTAGCTACAAATGTACTTTCAAGGTCATTTATTACTTTATTCCGTTGACTTATCACCTCTCTTTTTTGAGTCTTCAGATCATTCAAATTAGTCTCAAGGGCCGGCTCTATTCGCTTTACAAGCTGAGTAATTTGTTGGCGCAAGGCCCGCAGCCTTGGATAGCTCTCAGTAAATTGCTGAGAGAGTTCATCATATTCACTTAGTAATGTTGACAGTTCTTCTCCATTTGGCAAACTGGCTACCGACAGTTTATGCAACATGGAAATATTGCTTGAGTTAGACTCATTGCTGATAAAGTCTTCAATAGTGCTGATCCTCTGCTCTTCCTCATATATTTGCCAGTTTATGGTTTCCAATTGCATTTCCAGGTCCTGAAGTCTTGCCTGCAACGCCTCAGTTTGAACCGGCAGTGTTCTCAGTCTGTCTTTTTGAACCGATTCAACCGAGGACCTTTGTTTTTCGACCTCCTTTTCCATCTCTACTAATTTTTCCTGAAAGAAATTGACCGTTTCCTGATTTCTCCTGTTTTCCAGGTTTAACCTCGTCTTAATAAAATGACTTGCGAGTAGTTCAACACCTTCTTTGGCTCTTACAGGATCCGTATCATAAAAATTCAGGTAAAAGGAATCTGATCCTTTTAAACTGGTATTGATCTGGGTTTTTAATCTTTCCACCAAAGCCTGCCGCTCTCTTTCTGTCACAACGGTTTCATCGAGGCCCAAACTATCAATGAGCATCTCCATGGTACTCCGGCTATATATAATTTCATTGAAAGACTGAAGCCTGTCGTCAGATACAGTACTTACAGCCATTTCATACATTAATAATGGATTCAGCGTCTCATCCTTCTGAACAAGGATAGATGTTGACGACATATATTCCTCCGGAATAAAATGAAGTGAACCAATACTGATCACAATAAATAGTATAGGTATAGTAGTCAGCAGCTTAATTCTTCTTTTTGCTGCCAACTTTATCTCATGGACTACTTCTTTTATTTGATACACGGCTTTAACAATTTCTTATGTGTTGTATTTAAGCCTTAATTAGCAATTGCTAT
The DNA here is from genome assembly GCF_056857935.1 of Gracilimonas sp. B-17. Classification (NCBI taxonomy): domain Bacteria; kingdom Pseudomonadati; phylum Balneolota; class Balneolia; order Balneolales; family Balneolaceae; genus Gracilimonas; species Gracilimonas sp. B-17. The sequence goes on along the minus strand of NZ_JBSXOA010000008.1, from coordinate 154,443 downwards.
GCCAAAGATTGTAATCCTCTCTTATAATCTCATTCAACACCCCTGAAGGCCATTAAAACACCCGTGTCGTTTAATAATTCTACGCAGAACACTAGCGACCTGTTAAATATTTACACATAAGCCTCTAAGTGTGTAAAGAATATACTCACTCCATCTTACCTCTTCTTTTTAAAAGACAGGTATATCATTGATTATTAACAACTTGTGTTTTTTCAAATCTAGTCCTAATCCTACTTGGCACGCTTATTGTAAACTATCCTATAAGATTAAAAAACAACTCCCGAACCAAACGTAAAACCAAGTGCATATCTATAATAAGGCCACAACATCAATATTATTCGTTCTGATACTGGGGATCATTTCGAGCGGATGTTCAACTTCCAACAAGTTAAAATCCGGACCTGATTTTGCCATGCCTGATTCACTTAAAGAATCAGTGGTCATTGAGAATACTTATCAAATTCAAACCGGAGATGAGATCGAAATTCTAGTTTGGGAACAACCAAACTTCAATACATTGACTACAGTATCGAGTCTTGGTTCAATTGCAGTTCCCCTTGTTGGTGAAATTCAGGTAACAGGTTTAACAAAAGAGGAACTTAGAAGAGAATTAACAAGGAGACTGTCTAACTACATAAAAGGGGATATCGGTTTAACGATCTCGATCAGAAATACTGACCGCCTCATGGTATCCGTCTTTGGAATGGTAACCAGACCCGATAATTACCCTGTGGTCAATCAGTCATCAATATTCAGAGTTTTATCAAACGCCGGCGGCCCAACCCCAGAAGCAAACCTAAAGAAAGTTCTAGTATATCGCAGCAAATACAGCGGGGAAAGTCAGGAGATCGACCTCACCAAATATTTGAATTCCGGAGAATTAGGTTCAGTGGAATTACTCATTCAACCGGGGGATATCATATTTATTCCAAGAAAAGAAAATGTTGTAAGGGATATGTCTGAGTTCTTACGAGACGTGGTTGTTTTATTCGGAATCTTTAGAGTATTCAACTAATGAGCACAATAAATCAAAATATCATAGCAGGACTAATGATCCTCAGCTTTGTAGCAGCTACTCCTAATTCATTATATGCTCAGATAGGTTTTGTCGGAGATTCTTTGAGTTATGACAATGTCTCTGCCAGGTCAACCGGCCTTGCAGACGCTGATATTGCAGATGCAGGCCAGCTTATATCTTATAATACAAACCCTGCTTTACTCAGCTTTGCAAGTGACCCTACTAGTATCCATTTGGGTTTTTATCAAGATTGGAGGAATAATTTCAGTCATTTCGACATTAGCACTCCAGCTTTGAAGGTAACCCACAATATCAGAAGCATTATACGGCTTTCATATTCCGGATCATATCTATCTGCCATCAATCCAACAGCCAATACTGAAACTGCATGGCATAATGATTCTACCGTAGAACCAGAGCCAGACCTCACCCAATATCAATTGGAAAACGCGACCTCATTCAAAATCAGCAGAGTATTTAGTACTGGAATACTTCAAACGATAGAATTTTCAAACAATGCTAATGCACAATATTGGACTTACAGTGCAAAAGCAGGCTTATTTTATGACCCAGTTGGATCACTCAGCTATGCTGCTTTAGTAAGTGGATTAGGCCGTGGTGCATCCTATCGGTTTATTGAGGATGGAACTACCGTACTAGGCAGTTATAATATCCCGGTAAAATTTGAAATAGGTGCATCTTTTTCGTTTCCCGAAGATTCAAACGACCCCGATTTCATCTTGTCTTTATCCAATGAAAAGAGGTTTGGAGAAGATGGGGTTTGGTATAAAGGTGGCATGGAAATCAAATTTTTAAAACACCTATTTGTTCGAAGCGGAATTCAATTTCAGCCTGAGCTAAATTACTACATGCCAAGATTTGGGTTAGGGTTTAAATCGAATATAATCAGCATTGACTATGGTGTAGCACCCGGCGCTCAGAGTAAGATCGATGGCAGGTATCACCTAGTTGGCATAACCATTCATTTATGAACTATATGACATCATCATTTGCATCCAGCGAACAAGCATATTCGAAGCCTGATCATAACATTGCAGAGCTGAAGTCTAAAAGTGCATTAATGAAAGACATATACATTAAGGCGCTTGAGCTTTCAAATATTGGAAGTAATATCATTATTGTCGGTGAAACAGGTTCCGGGAAAAAGCATCTGGGCAGATTCATTCACCAGCACAGTTCAAGAAAAGAAGGGCCCTTCCACTGGTTTTATTGTGTCGACATTAACGAATCTGATTACAAGGATGCTTTTTGGGAGCACATACAGATCATGGACTCTCATATAATCCTGACTTACGATGCCATTGAAAAGGCTTCGTATGGCTTCCTATTTCTCGATCAATTTTGTGAACTGGAAGAATCTTTCATGATCGATATCATTCAATCTTTTAAACAAGGCTGTAACCAACTGTTTCGATATAATACTTCTGCCACACCACGCCTGATCCTATCCATCGATCATAACGCCTATAAAGAGATTCTTAGAAAAGATATTTGGAAGACTCTGCTTGAATTGACCGAGTCTAATGTAATTATGTTACCACCGTTACGAGAACGAAAAGAAGATATACCTGAACTCATAGAGCATTTTCTAGGTGATATACGTAGAAACAACGAAGAATGGAGAAATATACGGCTCACTGATGAGGCTTTTAATAAGTGTTATAACTATAGCTGGCCAGGAAATATCCTTCAATTAAAAAATGCCCTTTTACAAGGAGCAATGCTTTCCACCAATGAACTGATCGATGTTCAACATCTTCCTATTTCATTGAAATGGTCTTTGCCCTACATGCCTTAAATCCATAAACCAGACGATCTCATGTTAAGTACTGTTATTATTTCATTTATTGCTCCGGTTATCATTTCATTGATTGTTACACCATGGGTTATAAAGTTTGCAAAATTTATTGGAGCTGTTGACGCTCCCGGAGCTCGTAAGGTTCATACTGACATCACACCTAGAATTGGCGGGCTTTCCGTTTTTATCTCAGTTTTGCTCTCGCTAATACTTATACTTGCGATAAATCCACAGTTTGTACAAATATTACTGGATAATTTAGAGGTTAGCTTTATTGTAGGGGGTGGGCTTATAACAGTATTCCTGTTGGGTTTTTGGGATGATATGCAACCCTTAAAACCGGGTATAAAATTTAGCGTTCAGTTTCTTATTGCCGGTATCATTTATTTTGCCGGATTTAAGATCTCCAATATCAGTAACCCTTTAGGTGGAATGTTGAATGTGGAAATAATCGATTTCCCACTTACTCTGCTTTGGATCGTAGGGATCACTAACGCCTTTAACCTGATCGATGGCCTGGATGGGCTTGCATCCGGAATTGCCACGATTGCAACCGTTTCAATCTTTACTGTGACCGCGATCAGTGGCGATGTTTTTACTGCACTTCTTGCCTTGATCATGGCCGGTGCTCTGGTTGGATTTCTAAGATACAATTTCAACCCTGCTAAGATCTTCCTGGGTGATTCCGGAAGCCTGTTCATTGGGTTTTGCCTGGCTTTACTTTCTATCCAGAGTACTACCAAAATTACAACCGGTTTTGCCCTTCTGTTTCCGTTATTAGTGTTGGTATTACCGATCACTGATACCCTGGTCTCGATGGTTCGGCGCTTTCTTGGCAGTCTTTTACCAAGCCATAAAGTGAGCAATGGTTCTACCTCGATCATACGCAAGATCCATGGCATGTTTGTTCCCGATAGATCCCATATCCATCATCAACTTTTATCATTGGGGCTATCACATAGAAATACAGTGATCACATTATATTTCATTTCAGCCTTCTTTGCCTTAGGGGCCTTTGCCGTTACTCAGGTGAACAGCCTGAGGGAGTCTTTAACTGTTTTATTCCTTTTTGGAATTGCATTGATCTATGGGATCAAAAAACTCAGATATCATGAAATTGAAATATTTCAGAATGGATTGATATTACCCATTTTCAGGAAGATCTTTTCGACCAACACAGCTTATCTGATGTTTTTCGACCTGATGTTCATTGTTACCTCACACATTGTTGGATACCTGCTAATTGATAACATCAGTTCTACCAACCTGGAAGCTGATATTAATATCAGCAGGTCATTTGTAATAATCTCTTCCATTCAACTATTCTTGTTTTGGACATCCGGCCTGTATAAGGAAAACATCAAATCAATGGGTATCGGCAGCTCCATCAGGGTCACTTCATCAGTTGCACACACGATCGTTTTTTCAGCACCTATTTTATTTTTCACGGTTCAAGCCCCCGTAAACTATCTGACCATTTACCTGATCGTAAATTTCTACATCCTTTTGACCTTAACTTTGGGATTTAGAATTACCTATCAAGCCCTCAGTTATAGCTTTCATAAAGCAAAACAAGGAAAAGACAAGGTTCTTATTTACGGAGCCAATAGAGGTGGCTCTTTGATCCTGGATCAACTAACCCATTTAGAAGACCAGGATATCAAAGTATTAGGTTTTTTAGATGATGATCCGAACTTAGAGAATAGCAATTTTGATGGGTACTCAATATTTGGCGGATACTGGGTGCTTGAAAGACTCATACGAAAACATACAATTGATTCCATTTACATTTTTGAGGATAGCGTAATGCCTGAAAATTTCAAGCGTGTAAACAAGATCGCCTGTGAAAATGGGATCAAGATCAAACGTTTTCAATTCCATATGGAAGAGCTTAATCAAGTTGAAAGATCATCAAATTCTTTACCGCAAACTGTTGTCTCTCACGTTTAATAGAATTTAAAACCCTATGATGAAACGCCTTAAACTTATAATACCACTAATGCTGGTGATCCTGACACTTGGGTCTTGTGACTTATTCTTTAATACATCAGGAGAGCCCATAAACGAGGATATATGGGTAAATGCCTACCTCGCATCCTGGCAGCATAATCCCGAAACAGAACTGATAAATTCGGGGATCATCAAAACCAACGAGATCGACTGGCAAGCATTTACGCATCTGACTTACTTCTCACTCAGTATTGCTGAAGACGGCACCCCCGCACTTAGCTTGGACCCCTCATTCAGACATAATTTCAATTCAGATCGATTAAACGCAATAGTTCCTGCTGCTCATGACAATGACACTAATATTCTGTTTAGTGTGGGGGGAGGCAGTAATTATAATGGCTTTAGCTCAGCTATTTCAGAAGGAAACAGGCAAACATTCATAAATACCATTATAGAACTGATGAATGAGTACGGTTTTGATGGAGTTAATTTAAGTTTACCCTCTTATTCAGAAGATCCGGATCTGGATATCGACAGTGATGCTGAATTATTGAACTACCTAAGTAATTTTCAAGCTTTTGTACCTGAACTATTTGATGCACTGGAATCCATCAAAACCAAAAGAGATCAACGCCCGTTACTGACCATATCTGCTTTAAAAAGTTCTGGACTTGTTGGTTTGTACTCTACACTGCAACAATATTTTGACCAGATCAATATTTTGACTTACAACATGGCCCAGCCCTGGAGAGGTTGGCAAACCTGGCATAATTCAGCCCTTTTTAATAAGAACCAGGTTTTTGAAAATAATACCTTTTTAAAATTTCCATCTATTGATGATAAGGTTGATGACTTTATTGATGCCGGGATTGACAGATCAAAACTTGGTATCACGATCAACTTTTACGGAACAAAATGGGAAGGTGTGAATTTATTTGATAAATGGGCATCATGGCCTACCCAAGACATGTCAATTTACAGCAATCATTCCTATTCAACGATCTATTCCGATTATGATCTAAGCGCTTATCAGTGGGATGAGAATGCCAGAGTCCCGTATCTGAACCTGACCAACCCCATAGCTTTTTTAAGCTTTGAAAACGACCAATCGATCAAAGAGAAGATCAAATATGCCCAGGAAAAAAGATTAGGTGGTGTCATGGTATGGGAACTTGGTGCTGCTTTTTTCCCTGAAAATGAAACAGGTAATAAAGACCCACTTTTGCAGTCTGTCAGATCTTATGCTTTCCCCAATAAATAATTAATCCATTATGATGAAAACATATCAAATAAATTCTGTGATCCTCCTCTTCAGTGTCTCTTTTCTGATCAGTTGCTCATTATTCGGCAGCGACTCAAAAGATTCAAAAAATAACAGTGATTTTGTTCGGGTGGAAAACTCATCACTTGTCCTATCAGGTGATAAGTTTAATTTTGCCGGCACAAATGCATATTACCTGCCAAACTACCAGCTTATAGATTCAAGTGTCGTTAACAGAGCCTTAGATCTATTTGAAGAAAGCAATATTCGAGCTGTAAGAATGTGGGCATTCTATGACGGCCCCCCGATCTATCAAAACGATAATTCCATTCAGCCTCGACCAAGGGAGTACAACGTAAATAGTTTAATTGCTCTAGACCGGGTAATTGCCAAAGGCAAGGATAAAGGCATCTACTTTATATTACCTTTCATAAATTATTGGTCAGAATTGGGTGGGATTGAAGTCTATAATGGATGGTGTGGAGAAAGTGGGCGTAACATGTCTGCTTTTATAAATAACCAGGAGTGTCAATCCATTTTCAAGGATTACATTTCAATGCTCCTCAATCGAGTGAATACCGTAACCGGTATAGCTTACAAGAATGAACCCGCTATCATGCTTTGGGAGATCGGTAATGAATTACGAAATCCGGAAGGATCTGCTCAGGAATTGAGAGACTGGTACCAGGATATCGCAAAATATATTAAATCAATTGATGACAATCACTTAGTAGCTACCGGGGAAGAAGGATTTGATGATGCAAGCTTAGGCGAGTTCACCAATAGTGGAGCTTTCGTGCATCCTTATTATACAAGCTCAGATTACTCAAATACGTATGTGTTGAGGGCAGATCAGGGCACTTCTTACGTCTTAAATACCCAGATACCAGAAATTGATGTGGCATCAGCTCATTGGTATCCGGATGTCTTTGGGTTTGGACTGCAATTGGATGATGATCTTAATACAGCGCAAGCTGCATGGTTACGAGATCACCAGTCTATCGCTAATGACCTTGGCAAACCATTTGTTTTAGGAGAATATGGGCTTCCGGGATGGGGAAGTGAAGACGTACTAAACAACTACAACGATATCTGGGCCCTATCAGAAGAATTAGAAATTGGAGGAACCTTGCTTTGGCAGCTTACCGCCGATTATGTGAAATGCTGGGAATTTGGCGGCAATATTTGCTGGCCGGCCGGTCGAGAAGATGAAGCTCTGTATAACAGTTTCAGACAGCATATTGAAACCATGAATTCGATCCGCTAAGGAAGATCAATGCCCAGGATCAGGCTATACCAATACATTAAAAATTAAGTGAAACAATAACTTTTTGAGAAATACCTATGAAAAACAACACAGCACTGGTTATTGGACAACTTGGTTTGGTACACAGCCTGGGAGAGGCGGGTATTCCATTTATTTTGGGGATCGAAAAAGATAAAAACTGCACTCGCTATTCTAGGTTTGTTAAAAATGTAACTCACTTTTCATCTTTTAAAACTGAAAAATTTATAGATGAATTATGCGAGCTATCAGACTCTCTCCCTGATAAACCTGTGATCTTCAGTGATGATGATGATGCAATTTATACCATTTCTGAGCATCGGGAGAGATTGCAAGATCGTTTCTTATTTTCTTTTCCTAATAAGGAAACCGTATCTAAGGTATTAGATAAACAGCATTTCTCAATATTTGCAGAAAAAAATGGGTTGCCCACCCCAAAGTCATTTAACATCAGCAGTATTAATGAATTGAACAGTGCCTTAGATGTATGTGAACTGCCTTGCATTATAAAGCCGGTCTTTCGTTCTGACTGGTATCACCCCGATTTTTCAAATGTAGTAGGCAAATATAAAAAAGCCTTTGTATTGGATAACAGAGAAGACCTTCTTCAGTTATATAAAAAGATCTCAACTATTAACCCAAGAATGGTATTGCAAGAGTATATTGAAGGGGATGATAAATTACACTTTAGTGTCAATATGTATGTTGATGATGATCATATCACCAGAGGCATCTATATTGCACAAAAATTTCGTGTCTATCCGATACATGCCGGTATGGGATCATTTATTAAAACAGTAAAGGACGATGAAGTTGAAAGAGTCTCAAGCGAGATCGTAAAGAAATTGAAGCTCAAGGGATTGTTAAATATTCAATTCAAACGAGACTCAAGAAACAACAAACCCTATCTTATTGAAATGCATTTCCGGAATAGCGTTTGGGGAAACCTTGGGCCTGCAGCCGGTGTAAATTTATATAATTATTATTATAAAGGACTTATAGGCGAAGAATTACCCGTTTCTGAACCGGCTCAGATCGATGTCAAATACATCAACCTTGAAAGAGACATTCTTGGGTTCTTCGAATATCGGGCTGCCGGAGAATTAACGTTTCGGGAATGGGTCAGATCTTATTCGGGTAAAGTCACCTATGGTGATCTCAAATTATCAGATCCACTTCCCTTTGTAGCAAAGTTTGGCCGTAAGTGTATGTCCAGATTTAGGTAAGCAGATCAGATCATTTTCGAGGATCACAAAGAAATAAGGTTACTCTATACTTCAGACTAACTGAATCGCTTTGGGTTTTTTCAGTCAGACTATTCAAACCTCTACATAATTCATCCCACAGTTCACCCTCATGTTTTATGAAACTTTGGGATGCTGCATAACCGATCAGATCATTCTTATTCAAATGCTGGTTATAAGTAAATTGCAACTTTTCCACAGACCTGTAATATGGAAGCCAACCTAATTTCCATAACAAACGGATCCTCCACTTTTTAATATATCCTGACGGAAATCCATCATAGGGAGTGACCTTTTCTTCAAATTTTGATGATGCTTTATTAATTAGTTCAATGAATTCACCCGTAAACTCATCCGACTCATCCCAGTAACTCCATACTAAAGCCAGTTTCCCTTCCGGCTTCAGGATGCGGTTGAACTCTTTCAGGCTTTCCTTGAAATGAAACCAATGAAACGCTTGAAAAGAAGCCACTATATCGAACGAGTTACTTTCCAGGCCTGTAGTTTCTGCGGGAGCTATTACATAATTAACATTAGGATGTTTTTCAGCTGCTTCAGCCATGGCCTGGTTTGGCTCTACCGCTGTTACCTTTGCGCCGGCACTACCTAACAACCTTGATGAGATCCCTGTTCCGGCCCCTATATCAGCTGCTTTTATTACATCCTGTGATTTGAAAGGTTCAATGATCCTTTCGATCATTTTTTCCGGATAACTGGATCTGTACTTCGCATACGATTCAGATTTATCCGTAAAAACTTCTGTATTCTCTGTATTAGCACCCATTTTTGATCACCTTCCGTTTATTCCCCATTTGTTATTCAATTATGCATACCCATATCAATAATATATAGCATTAAGACATAATTAATACAAAATCCTTTTCAACCAAACAAAAAAAGCACCGTTAAAACGGTGCCTTGATACATTAGCTTTGAAAATCAGAACCCGGTTAAAAACTAACTGCCTCCGGAACCAAACGTTTCTTCAAAGAACGTTTTCATTTCATCCCATGAACTGCTGTCTGCTTCTGCATTATAGGCCAGTGGAAGATCGAATTTCTCTCCCAATGAGTCAGCTGCAGGATTAGTATACGCATGCTGTGCTCCCTCATAGCTGATATACTGGTAATCCGCATTGATGCTTTCATAGGCACCGGTCAGGGTCGACACATGCTCTTCCGTTACCATCGGGTCGGCTGAACCATTCAGGATCAATATCCTTGACCTGATACTATCCACGGGCATCACAGGCAACTGTAAGCCCGCGTGAAAAGCCGCAACCCCATCCAGTTCTGAACCAGAATGAGCCATGGAAAGGACTACACTGCCGCCAAAACAATATCCTATGGCACCGATCTTTTCAGGGTCTACATTACCCTGACTTTTCAGGGTTTCCAGAGCCGCATTAAAACGATTTTGTGCATTCTCAAAGTTGCCCATAACCTCACTTGAAAACTGCATGGCATCTTCAGGATGATCCGCTTGTTTTCCATTTCCATACATGTCTACAGCAAGGGCTACATAACCCAGCTCAGCCAGTCTATTTGCACTGTTACGGGCATGCTCATCATGTCCCCACCATTCATGTACCACAAGTATGCCCGGTCTTTGACTAAAGTCGTTTTCATCCTGGGATATATACCCTTCCATTGTGAGGTCACCGGCAGAATAAGTTATCTCCTGACCAACTACATTCGGCCCCTGATTCCGTTCTTGAGTTTCAGAACAACCTGCCATCAATAATAGACCAAAGGTTACCGTTATTAATTTTTTCATGTAAGTATGCATATGATTTAGTGTTGATTTGAAGTGCAAAACATGTTGTATCTCAATAATGTTTCAAGAACCCATTTTTTATCAATCAACCAGAATAAGTTCTTCCTGTGGTTCGATCAGGAATCGAGCACCATCCTCAGTGATCACAGCCATCTCTTCAACAGATATGGTTTTATAGGTACTATCACTTAACGCCCAGCTGTGAAAACCGTCAAACGCGAATACCATACCCGGTTTCAAGACCTTTTGAGCAGCAGGTCGAATAGACGGTGACTGTGACCCGCCAAGATTTGGTCCGGTGTCGTGGGCAACATAACCAACAGGATGGCCGGTACTCCACATTACATATTCTGAATTATTCTGTTCCATCAGCTCTCGTTGAGCTGCATCAACCTCAACTCCTTTAACTCCGGGTGCCATCGCATTGAACGCTGCACGGTTACCTTCCTTTGCTGATTCCCAATAGAACTGAATATCATCTGGAGCCTGACTTTCACCTTCCTTCAGTACATATGCAAAACGCTGAATATCACTCACCCATCTGTCATAGAGCTTGATGCCAAAATCCGTTTGTATGACATCTCCCGGCATGATCACCTTCTCGGTAGCATGAGAATGACCCCGATCCGGACCTGAATTTACATTCGGATTCTGACTTGGATTCCATGCATCTTTCACTCCAAACTGTTCCATTTTACTTTTCAAATAGGCCGCTACTTCAGCATCAGTGGTTTCCCCGGGAATGATCATATCGTAAGCTTCGATTTCCCATTCTGCTGTCAATTCTGCGGCTCTCGTCATGATCTCGACTTCTTCATCAAGTTTGACTGACAACCACTCGTAAATGAGTTCTTCTGAAGAGATAAGTTTTTCCGATAATTCCTGACCCAGTTTCTCTTCCAGTTCTACTCTTTGGGTGTAACTCAGACCATCGGCTTGGGCATTATTTTCTGACGAGTTCACAGCTATTGTATTGAATTCGTTGCCTCTGATAAACGTCACGGCTTCATCAATAGCCGACCGGCCACGCTCAACGGGAATGACTTCATCATGGATATCAAGTTCATCCAACGCAGTGGCCTCCCCAACCGGAGAATATACCCAGGAGTGGAATCCGGCCTCGTCCTTATAAAATAAAAAAGCTGCGGTACCGCCCGCATTTTCTCCACCAATATGGTCAGCTATAGGATCGTTGTTATTTTCCCTGCAGATAACGAGCCAAAGATCCACGCCAGCTGCATCCATTGCCTGAGGCAACAATGTTGAAATACGCTCTTTTCTGATCTCAGGCCAGGGTGATTCGCTCCATTCAACCGTTTCAATATTTTCAGGAACACAAGCTGATACAAGCAGCAAAAGTGAGATAAGATACTTCATCATAAATGCAAAAATTGTTTGGATTGATACCCGAAGCTACATTATCTGATGCACACCTGCCAATAGTGTTGACCTTGTTTTACAGAACCTCTTGAATGTAATCTTCCATTGGAAAGGGTTCAGCCGGTGCCGTCTTTTTGAGATAAAGTGGATGATGGGGATGACCTGCTTTTGAGATCCTTCCCCGTTTGAAATAGGTACAGCTATTATCTGAAAGCACCCCATATATATCACGCAGACATCTTGATAGGTAGGGCCTCTTTTCTATCAACGTACCCCACGCACACCAAACATCTGCTGACATCCCTTTTGTCAATTCTGCTATCACCTCCACATTTTCCTTATGGATCTGCAATTGGAAGTGTTTGTGCATTTTATCAGGATTAGTCGCTCTTTGAGGATATAGATTGAACATTAACCACCCGTCATATCCCTGATCTCTTGCAAAGCGAGCAACAGAGGCCACCGTTGGATCAAGGTCGTTCGGTTTGGCTGTACTTGGATTCACTCCGAAACATATCAAGGGGTTTTTCCCTTGCTGCCCTAAAGAATACCGCGTCAAAGGTTCATTGTGGTGGTAGATCCACTCTCGGTCTGAAAACATATTTACTGTTGATTTAAAATTCGGGCACTAAGATACGTGCTTTTCTTTCACTCTTAAAACCGATCTGTACAAACCATACACTCTCAGAACTAATCCTGATCCATCGTTATATCTTCTCAGATTTTTCCATACTTTTTCACATGGCAAAATCCCTGCTTACAATAATGAAAGATCACCTGGAAGAGACCCTTTCTGCCAATTTTGATGATAGTTCTTTGTTTATTATCGGAGTTAGTGGCGGGCCGGATTCCATGGCACTGCTCTATCTGATGCATTTATTGCGTCGGAAAGTATTTGTGGTGCATGTCAATTACGGTAAACGAGGACCTTCTTCAGATAAGGATCAGGAACTGGTTGAACAAATGGCATTTTCATGGGGTTTTGAAAGCTGCTCGGTTTCACTCGATCCGGCAGATGCAGAAGATCAAAATTTTCAAAACTGGGCTCGTGAACAGCGATACCAGTTCTTTCGTGATCTTAAAGAAAATTACGATGCAGATGCTATCGTTACCGCGCATCATAAAGATGATCAAGTCGAAACCATTCTTCAAAAAATTTTCAGGGGCAGTGCCCCAACGGCATGGCAGGGAATGAAAACCTGGGATGGTGAGATACTGAGGCCATTGTTACCTTTTGACAAGGATCAGATCCTGAAATTCTGTGATTCAGAAGCAATACCATTTCGATTGGATGAAAGCAACGAAGCTTCTGATTTTGCCCGTAATTTTATCCGAAACGAACTTTCCGATAAAATGGATAAATTGTTCCCGGGGTGGCAACAAAATCTACTTGCCCTCAGCTCTTTCGGTTCCACTTACGAAGCAGCGATAAACTACGTTTTAAATAATATTTCGGGAGATGGCTTCATTCATTTGGCCGAATTCAAAAGACTTGATCCAGAACTGAAAAAAGCTGTTCTGAAACGCTTTATTGACAGGCAAGGACTTGAGGGAAGCTACTCGAAACAACAACTACATGATCTGAGCGACATTGAGACCCTCCAAACCGGAAAGAGCATTCAATTTGGATCGTATAATCTGATCCGAGACCGGGACCTCATCCGGCTCCAAACAAATGAGGATAAAGTAACTTTTGAGGCACAGACCATAGACCGGCCTGATGCCCTCTCAGAATTTGTTGGTCCTTATTTTACAATAAGTGAATCCGATCACAAGCCGGAACCTCCCGATCTTCGAATGGATGCCTCTAAAATAACATGGCCGCTTGAGATCAGAAGATGGGAGCATGGCGACGTTTTTACCCCCCTGGGTTTGAAAGGCAGTCAAAAGATCTCAGATCACCTGACCAATCGGAAGGTCCCCACTATTTCCCGTGAAAATGCTTTGGTATTGTGCGGATCAGATAGTACTATTTACGCCATTATTTATCCTGAGAATGCCGATATTGGAGAATCAGGCACAATCTCTGATTCTGTAAAGTGCGACCAGAACACCAAAACCTATTTGACCATTAATTTTTAGACACTATGAGTTCCAAGTTTTACCAACCTGACACTGTTACGTGCAACGGAGAAACATTCAAGATCTATATCACCAAAGAACAGATCGATGAACGAATGAACCAGCTGGGAAATAAACTGGATAAAGAATTTGAAGGTAAAAAGCCCATTTTTATCGGCATTCTGAATGGAGCATTCATTTTTCTGGCAGACCTGATGCGGCACGTAAGCATACCTTGTGAGGTCGATTTCATGAAATTAAGCAGCTATGGAGATGAGAAGGTTTCCTCAGGTCAGGTAACTGAACTCAAGCATATTGATGCCAAGATCGAAGGCCGTCATGTGATCCTTGTAGAGGATATAATTGATACCGGGCTGTCCATGAATTATATGGTCAAACGAATAAAGGAAAAGAACCCGGCATCCGTGACCGTCTGCACACTATTACATAAAAAAGAAGCCACAAAACACGATGTACAACTGGATTATGTTGGCTTTGAGATCCCAAATGCTTTTGTACTCGGATATGGACTCGATTATGCACAGGAAGGCAGAAACCTGTCACAAATTTATGTAATTGATGGGAAGGAATAAGCTGATCTCAGGATAGTCATCCGTATTTCAGGATCGCAGAAACCTTCTTCAGGAAATACTTAGAAAAGGTTGCTATTAGTACCCAAAGCTCGCTATATTTGTTGCCCTTCAAAAAACGGAGAGGTGGCTGAGTGGCTGAAAGCGCTCCCCTGCTAAGGGAGTATACCTCCAACGAGGTATCGAGGGTTCGAATCCCTCTCTCTCCGCATTTTTGATCTACTTTTGTTCCATCACAAAAACACCGTTCCAATCTTCCGGTGGTGGATCTGCACTCATCATTTCACACCGTTTGATAAATACCTTTGATGGGTTTTCCTCATACATTTCTGCCTCAAGCGATTTACGAAACAGGGATCCTGCCCTTGCCCACTCTCTGTCAAAATATGCCCTAAGGGCTTCCTCAAATAATTGGTTTCGCTTCATTATTGCATCCGTAGCATGCTCTTTCAATCCCGTCAGTTCAAATACCTTGACCGGCCGGGTTCTTCCTTTGACAACGATCTGGTCCAGTTCCCTGAAAATGAATTCATCACTAAATGACTCCGCTTCTTTTTTTGTGGATTCTGTTACCATAATATCCACACCATAGAACTGAGCACCGCTTTCACATCTGGCAGCCAGATTCACGTTATCTCCCATCATGGTGTAGTTGAACCGCTTTGAAGACCCCATATTACCGGTGATCATAAGGCCGGTATTGATGCCGATCCGTTGCCGCATATTCACGATAAGGTCTAGCCAGCCCTCTTTTTCCCATTTTTCAGAAAGCTGCTCCATTTCAAACTGCATCAGGCAGGCTGTTTTACACGCTTTATGAGCATGCCCTTCGATCTCAACAGGTGCCCCAAAGAAGGAGACAATGGCATCTCCTATATATTTATCAAGGGTGCCGCCCTGTTCGTTAATGACCCTGGTCATGGCATCAAGATATTCGTTAATGAGCTTGACCAGCTCATCAGGTTTCAGTTGCTCAGAAAAAGTCGAAAATGAAACGATATCGCTGAAAAAGGCCGTGATATATACCTCATTCCCTCCCAGTTGTGGCTCTTCCCCCGATCTTACCATTTGATCCACGAGCTCCGGTGATACATAGGATGAAAACATATCCTTGATCCTGCGCTTTTCCTTTTGCTCCATATAGTATTCATAACCGACCATGCCACTTTGTGTCACCAATAATGCAATGACAGGACCGGTGATCATCATGATGACGTTCAGCGAAGTAAATGCCCAATAGGTGACTCCAAAGAAGGCGCCTGAAAGGATCAGGGCTAGAACTATTCCGGAAACAGCATTAAAATACCGGTTCACGAACGCCAGTATCATACAAAATGAAAACATGATCAACAGGGTATACCAGTTATTGAACCGCGATAAATAATTGTTATCCAATATGGTTTGAACGGCGTTGGCATGTATTTGATAACCCGGTCGCTCGTTATTGCCGGCGTTGGCATACGGTGTGGCATAAAAATCTTTTAGCAATGGCATGGTTGCCCCAACCAATACGATCTTATCCTTGAAGGTGCCACGGGTGAGATGCCCGAATTCAGGATCATCATAACTGTTGACCGAAGCTCCTAAATTTGATTCGAAAACCGTGGTGTATGAAGAATCATCGATAACCTCCTCATAACTAACTTCCTGAAAAGTACCTTCCGGGCCATAATAATTTATCAAAAAAGAATTAGCCCGGTCTTTTGGGATCTCAAAGGATCCTAATGAAAAGTACGCTTCATTACTTTCGGGGTCGATGTCATCAATATTCTCATAGGGAATGCCCTTGTATTGCCTGATTATCTCTAAACCAAACCTATAGTAATTTTCACCTCTGTGGGTGTGACCAAAGTTATAACTGCGAACGGCCCCGTCCAGGTCCGGAAATACCCTCACCAGTCCCGGTTTATTTGGGTTAGAATTAAGCAGAACCGTGTTGGGAAATAGGGGGGAAATAAGCTCAGACACTGCTGTTTCATCCGTCTGCAATTCACCGCCAAGTATCACATTCTCATGTCTTTCCAATGAAGCAGCAAATAATGAATCGTTTACCGGGTCGTAAATATCAGGATTATCAAAAATGACATCGAAGGCAATGACCTTGGCCCCCGCCCGATTCAGATTATCGACCAGCTTAGCGTGAAGGTTTGTCGGCCAGGGGTATTTGTATGGGATCTCCTCATCTGCCTGTTGACTTATCGCAACCAGAACGATGGGTGCATCAGATACATCCAGCTCACCCCTCATTTCAAAAAGCAGATCATGATGTCTGAGTTCAAGCATTTGAATGGGCTTCAAAAAGACCAAAAACACAGACAACAGAAAAGCAGACAAGGCTATGATGATAACCTGAGAATAATTCCTTCGTTGTTTTTTTTCTGATCTCATGGCTTACTTAGAATCTGAAGAGATATCTGAGTTGGATGATACGGTCGTTGGCTTGATTTCCACCACTCACATTCGTCAGGTTTGCATCAAGCAGGATGGCATGATATTCATCGAAATCATATCGCCCCCCGATCTGGATCACGTAAGTTTGAAATGTATTGGAATCTGTAACGGATCCAAATTCATAGTAATCATCTTTCGGGTCATCAGCCGTTCCGTTCTCATTGATCTCCAGGTTCTTTGATCTCACTTTATTATTTGTGAAAGCCAGCCTGCCGTTCAGTGAAAGCTTGTTTTCCATTATACTATAATTTGCTCCGGCATATAGTCCGGCAATTCGGATCTCATTTTGCCCACTTCCAGACGTCGTATAGTTATAAGTGAATCCAAGCCTGCTTTCTAGCGGAAGTTCATAAAACCTCGAATTCAGGTTAAGTGAAAGAGACGAACTTTTCACATCCCCAAATGCAAAAACATCATCTTTTGTATTCAATGTATTAAAATTCAGTGAAGCATCATTTCTTGCTTCCATAAGATCAAATTGTTGGGTGATACCAGAAGTAAAATTGACCGACCGGTTCTGCCTTGGTGTGGGAGTGATGATCGTTACCAGTGAATCCTGCCCGCTTATGGTCCTGATCTCCTGCCTGATATTTAAAACGGCTGAATTCAATTGTTCTGATGATAATAAATAATTTTGCCGGTCCACCCCGTTATCCCGGGTTCTGAACCTGAATCCAAGATTAACTCGTGGTAAGGTACGATCAACAGGGTACCAGCTGGCATTGGTTCTATAGGTCGTGGTTTTTGTGGTCGCATCCCGGGTGTCAGATACATTATCCTTCAGATGTTCAAAACCCAGCGTCAGGTATAACTGATTTGATAACAAATTGAGCCGGTCGCTTGCCGTAAACCCTGCCACATCTCGCCGGATAGTTGAATTGGCCAGCGAATAAAAATTTGGTCCTATCCAGCGATACTGTAACCTGGCGTTATTATTTTGATCACGGTAAGACAACTCATGATTCGTTGCAAACACACTGGCCGGTAAGAACAGATCACCGACAAGGTCTCCATTTTCATTTTCATTGAATTTCAGTGGCAAAGCGCTCATATTTTCATTCACAATGATGAGCCAGGAAAGCCGATCCAGAAAATCAGCAGCATCATTGCTGATATCAAAGCCAAGATCATCAGCCCTTTCTGTTGTGAGCGGTCCTCCATAGATATTGTTGTTCAGTGCACTGATGACAGCATCAGACTCCAGGCGCAGCATATTATCTATAAAACCCATTTTCAGATCAGTTCCCAGAACTACATTTTCTTTGGGTTTGATATTACCACCCTCAACTGCAAGTCTGGATGGATCACTGAGCAGGCTGTCACGTTCTTGCTGTGTGATATCTGTACTCAGGGTCAGGCCTGAATTCACAATATCCAGATAATCGCGGGCATTCAGTATGGACGTGGTATCATCATGGATCTTAAGGGCATGTAATCCGACCTGCCATTTACGTTCGTCCCCAAAGCTGAGCCTCCCCCCAACCAGCTTCCGGTCGAAGGTTCCCCTGCCTTCATCCTGATAGGTGAGCAAATAATTTTTACTCACCACATCTCCGTTACTGTCTAATATATCACGCACTACCAGGCTGTCATAAAGATTTGTGATACTTCTATCCAGTTTCCCATACATGAACTGAACATTAAGTTTTTCATCCCGGGTATGTATCTTGGTATTTATCCCCTGAATCCTTCTCCCCGTAATGGTAAAATCACTCATGGAAGGATATACATGCCCTGCCTCAAACATAAACCAGTCGCTATACATCAGGTCGATCCCGTACCTGTTCTGAGGCTGTAGCCTGTCCGATTCCTGTGAGGTGAGGTATCCATTCAAAGAGTATTTCCAGAGCCCGTATTTGCCTGAAACCCTGGTTCTCCCGGTGTAAGCATTGTTCACATCTCCGGAAATGACCTGATTTCTTGCCGTAAGCTCAGCGGATATTTGTGGAATGTTATTTTCACCAAATCCTGCGAAGGAGGCGGCTCCCGGTTCAACCACAGAGAATTGCCATTGAACCACTGAGTATTCTTCCGTAGATGTTTCATAAGCAACCTCGACCGTGTAAAAACCCGGCTGAAGTTCCCGGGGTTTGAATGAGATATAATAATAGCTGGCATCTGCATCATCAGTCACATCCCTGCCATTAAGGTATAGCTTGAACTGCCCGGATTCGATCGTGTTAATATCATAGAATAAAGCGATGGCAATGAGTACGTCATCTTTGGTAACGCCATTGCCCGGCGAGGGCGATAAGATCGTGTGATCAATTCCATCTATTCTGGGCTTGTCACTCAGAAGGCTTTCCACGATCTCAACCCGTACCGGATTTTCTGATGGCAAGTTAGCCGGATAATATATGGCCTCACCCGAGATGAGTTCTACTTCAAGATAATATTCAACGATACCGGCATTGGGGGCGTCTACTGAGAGATCAGCTACCAGGTCATTGTTCTGAAAGTAAACTTCCATCTGGCGGTAGCTAAAATCACCATCGTACCTATAATAAAGACGGGCCTGCTGAATGTCTGAAGCCAGGAGACCCGGTACTGAGAATTCGAGCTGAGTGATGCTATTGCGTTCAATTGCTACCGGTGGCTGATGCTGCACATTATATTGAGCCATTGCTGTGTCTGCCCCAAAGTGCAGAATCAACATCACCCCAATACATTTAAACAGTACCCGCATCCCTTTTATGTGTTTATGATGAGTTTAATAACGATCATAATTGGCTTCATTTTAATTTTGCCCTTCTTCGAATACATCGATCCGTATCTCCCTTAACTGACCATTTTGATCCCTGAATTTCAGAATGATCTCTTTAGGGATGAGGTCCGCATCCATTTCATCATAGCCTGTATTCAAATTCCTGAGCTGGGCCTGACTCAGCATACCGGAGTCAATGTCGTTTCCTCCTTCATCTACCTGAGCATACATTTCATCAAACAGTGAGATCGTTTCACCGGATGTCAAAGCCGTAACATCTACCTGACCTTCTTCAACCCATACATATCCATCCGATTTTGAACCAAAATCGGTACCCTTTACCGAGGCCAGTGATCGTGAGGTATACACTTCAAATTCATTTGACCCCTGGGGCTGAACCTGTAAAAATAATTCTCCCTTTTGCAGGTTGATCATGGTGTTACTCACTTTACTGGATAACTCAACATCGCCATTGATGATCAGCAGAGAGTTGGGCTTTACTTTTGCAATGCTTTTATCCATGAAATACACCAATGCAAACCCTTCTGAATCAGTTAATAAACTATCTCCCGAATAAAGCCTTTCTCCGATATCTTCTGAGAGGTCAAGCTTTTTGAATTTATCCTTTTCAAGGTTTGTCACAGTTACATCGGGCTTAAATCGCCTGACGATCCCGATCTCACGTTCAACCTGAAAGGCCTGTGCCTCTACAGTCACTATTGCCAGAATAAGTACAAGCGGTATGAAAATTCGAGTCAGTTTCATGTGAAGGCTATTATTTCCCGGATCAGTTTGAACCTAAGATGAGTTTATTATCTCTTATCAATTGCAGGATCTCTTCAAGTTTAACGGTTGCTGCGGGCCCTGTGAATGCCTGCCCATCATACTCAATACCGGTCAATTCAAATCCCTCAGACTGCAGCTGCCTGTAGGCATCCTCCCCCATAAGTGCTATCAGAGCATCTTCCACTTCCGTTGTGATCGGAGGTGTGTTTATGTTCTCGGAAGAACCACCAAGAGTAAAGGTCCATATCTCAGAAGTCACACGCTCCGCATCTCCACTTCTCTGCAGCGAGGTTTGAACCTGCCAATAATAGGTCTTACCGGGCTCCAGGGGCTGAGCGCCGGACGATGGATATTGATAGGTACTTTCCGTGACCAGCACATCCAGGTTTTCATATTCAAGTAAAGATCCCCCATCATTCACGGGCATTGTACTGAGGGCACTTTCGATCAAAGACTCCGGGCTATCCTGCTGGTTCTGTTCAACCACTACCAAACGGTAGCTGATATCATTTTCCCCTTCCCAGCTAAACTGAGGATACGGGTTCGTGATCTCTGACCGGCTCCCCACCTGTTCGCCGGGGGCTTTCAGGTAGATCTCACTCTCCTCAAATACTCTGGCAGCCGATCCACCAAATTCAACGATATCCCTTGCCAGGTCTTCCCGCCCAAAGGCATCTGAAACGGTAAAAACGATGACCTCCACTGAATACACATCCCTGGGAAGGGTAGTGGAGCCCGATAACCGGTCAAACAAATTTTCACCCTCAGGCGTCAATCCACCCGAAAAATCAATACTCTGCTCGATCCCCGGAATCCTTTTCCTCGCAATATCATTATTGGTTACATACAGGGATTGATAGGGTTCCAGCGAAAAAGGAAGGTCGGAAAATGACCGAAGCTGAACCAGTGTACCTAACTTTGCGGCACTGATCCTGATCTCGAGATAGAGGTTGTTGACCGGTTCAGGGTCCATATTTTCTATAAAACCGGTGATCAGTACAGGGCCGTTGCCATCATTATCGATACCCAGATCCGTGAAACTCACAAGCTGAGTATTATCAAGTAAGGAAGTCGTTTCCAATCGAAGTGAAATATTCTGTGCCACTGATATTTTAATGGGAACAATAGCCAGTATGATCAGTAAGACAATTGAGACGCAACATTTACACCATCTCGAATTCATTTTGACTCCCGTAATTGTTTGACGTCCACATTTTAAAGTAATAGAAATTCCCAAACAAGTTTTGAAGGGAATTCCTAATGATAGGTTATGATTGGCAAAACAACTGTTACAAACATAAAAAAAGCCTCTCTCTGTGTTGAGAAAGGCTTAGTGGAGCTACGGGGATTCGAACCCCGGACCTCTTCGCTGCCAGCGAAGCGCTCTAGCCAACTGAGCTATAGCCCCGTGATCAAGGAGGGCTAAAATAGATATTTTGAATATAAATTACACCATGAATTTATTTATTGTAAATTAATGTCATACTATCTTATAATTGAGCTTACTTTAAGGGCTGTAAGTTCATAAAAAACTCTTTTTAATTCATTACTAAACCGCTATTTTAGCATCAAACATTCAAATTTAATTTAAACCGTAATCCAAGAAGATGACAAATTTAAAATCTATCCTACACATTTCGTTTGTCGCTGTTGCACTTGTCTTCATGACAAGCTGTTCCGGAACAGATGAATTACTAGCACCATCCGAGCGTACGCTTGAATACCTGCAATCTTTAGATGAAGAAACGCTTAGAACTTTAGATACAGATTCCGATGGTCTTAACGACTACATGGAAATGTATGAGTACGAAACAGATCCACTGAGTGCAGACACTGACGGTGACGGCCTTACTGACGGTGACGAAGTAAACACTCATGAAACAGATCCATTAAGTGCTGATACTGATGGTGATGGCCTTTCTGACGGTGATGAAGTGAATTCTTACAACACCGATCCAAATAACTCTGATTCAGACAACGACGGTCTTTCTGACGGTGACGAAGTAAACGAGCACAACACCGATCCTAACAACTCTGACTCAGACAATGATGGTATCTCCGATTATGACGAGATCATGACTCACGACACGAATCCAAACAATGCGGATTCTGATGGAGACGGTTTCACTGATCAGCAAGAATTAGATATGGGTACCAACCCAACTGACGGTTCTGATCCTGTATACCTGGATACCGATGCTCTCGATACTATCAACTTTGACTTTGACCGTTCAAACATCCGCAGTGATGCTGAAGCGATCCTTATGGAAAACGTTGAAGTACTGAAAGATGCTCCTGCATTCCGCGTTCGTATTGACGCTTACACTGACCATGTTGGTGGCGATCAGTATAACCTACGCTTGAGCCTCCGTCGTGCAAATGCTGTTGTAGATTTCTACACAGAGAACGGGATCTCTGAAAGCAGAATTGAGTCACGCGGATTAGGTAAAGCACCGGTTGAGTGTACAGAATCTGAGAAAGATGCCAACACTCCAGGTTGTGAAAGAAACCGACGTGCAGAGTCACACCCGATCAGTACTCTTAAGTACGAAAGAAATAACTAAGACCCTGTAGTTCAGACTACAACTTAGTAAACTATTTAAAGCCTGCAGTTTTTGACTGCAGGCTTTTTTTATGCAAGAAGTTTTTTGAACCCGACCTTTAAAAGAACCTTGCCACGCTGACCCCTAAAAAGAAACCGGGGTCATCTATTCGGTAAGCCAGATCTGCCCTGAGCAGATTAAAGATGTTACTCAGCGAGATTCCCGCCTCCATGTGCCAATCCTGAGTAAAAGCCGGTGGAAACCCATACCTGTTTTGAAATTCACTCACCTGACGATCCGTTACCCAGGTCTTACCTATCCCACCAAATGCTATCACACTTAAACCCGTTTGCGGAGCATTTCTCCATCCCAGCATTTCGAGGGGTACACTCTTGAAATTGTGCTCGGCATTCAAAGCTACATAACTCGCCCCTTCATAAGGCACATATCTTTTGGTCTTAAAAGCTCCGAAAGGAGTGAATACCCCCTGTGCCACATCCAGCACCTCATTTTTCTGAACCGGCAGGTCACCGATGTAGGTACCCGCATTCAACCTCATCTCCAGGGTGTTTGGGAAGAATCGGCGCTGGTAGAAGGTTTCAATACTTCTGTAGAGGTCTATCTTGAATTTTGTGTAATCCCAGCTGCTTGCCAGATACGATGCCGAATGCTCAACGCTTAACTCGAAGTCTTCTGCCCCAACCGCCCCAAATGCTTTTTTATCATTGCCCTCACCCCAGGTCAAAGTAACAGCTCCCAATGTCCCTTCTTCTACGTAGCTGTTGGGACGTTGTATTTCACTTCTTCCCAGAATATCATAGTTCGTGCTGTATACAATACTTTCATGATCTTCGTAGGAGTATTTCAGGCGTATTGACCCCGGAAATTTCCTCATCAGGTAGGCGCCGCCAATTGAAAAGCTTTCATTGCGATAATAATCGAAGTAATCCGGATAACCGAACAGGGGAGTGAAGGAGGTCAAGGTCGGGGTGAACATATCTGAATTATACCGGGTGTCATTGAACACTTTATATTCACTGCTCAGGGCGAATCGTCGCGTGTTCTTTAACGGCCACCAGCTCATTTTCACCCCATACGAGAAGGCCTCTTCGCCGGAACCATAACCGGTACTGTAGCCTCCAAAAACGGTGGACCGCAGCCTGTTGTCAATATACCTGCGTTCATGTTTCAAGCCTGCGTACAGGGCTTCCACGCGATTGAAACGGGCCTGTGGAGTTATATTCCTGGTCAGTTTCGACAGAACGGAACTCTGTGAGTTTCCACCCCGGCTGTTTCCTCCCGCGCTTGCCGAAACAGTGGTTCCGTCTGACCCCGATTCTTCTTCCCAGTCTATGAACCGCGTGAAGAAACCGGTGGGCCTAAAGGCTTTCTCAAGCGTGGCGGTGCTATCAATAGATTGGTAGGCTACTTCCTCCTGTTCATCCAGCGGGATCACATCCACCTGACGGAAGAAAATGGAGTCTTCCATAGCCACTGAAGCGGAATCAACGCTTAACATTTCATTTTTTTGGAACAGGGTGTCGGGTAATTCGATATTGACCTTATAGTCGTTCAGTTTGGCCACCTGTCTGAATCCGATGGGCGGGAATCTTAGTCCAACCACCCCTACTTCCACCAGCCCGTCTATTCTTACATCAACCGGAAGCCAGAAATCGCCTCCAAAGTTGCTGAATTGCTGCGAGTAAGAGAGGTCAAAATCCTGCACCGGTGGAGGAAAGACCACCACGGCATTCGGTTTGAGATCCACTTCCAGAAGGGCATACTCTTCGCCCAGTACAAAGATGGTCCCCTCGAATAAAGGCTGGAATTTTCGTTTTGAGCCAACCGATATCTCGTATACCACCTGCCCGTCTATGGACTGCATATCTTCCAGGGTGAAATCATAATAGGAAAGAGCCTCCGGGTGGGTGACCCCTACTACATTGAACCCGGCAATATCCAGGTTGTCGTCGTAGAAGTTCGGCAGGTAACTGACCCCCGCAAAATTCGAGGCCTCATCCATATTGGCCGTTTGCCGCTTCGATTTCAGGATTTCTCTTGATCCCCTCTTCTTATCCCAGTATGCGATCGATACGCTTTCTGAAATGGAAATGATGGAGGTGTCATTCTTTAATTGCTGCCGCGTATAGGCCTCTGCCTGATAGGTCTTGAGATCCGCCCGCCAGATCTTCTTTCGCTTTATCACTTCCCGCATAATGGCGATGGCCGGATCCTCACCGCTGACTGTGATCTCTCCCATATCTGCAATAGATGGGCGGAGCAGAAAATCGACCGGTGCATCTGCATTGGTCACCACAACCTCCTGACTTTCAAACCCAATGAAACGCGCGATGAGGGTGACCGGAAGCTCGTTTACGATCAGGCTGAATTCCCCGTCCTGATTTGAAATAGTTCCCTTATAGGTATCCTTGATCACGATATGGGCCGCCGGCAGGGGCTCACCGGTCTCGGCATCGGCAATGCGTCCTTCGATCCGGTGTTGAGCATTCAGCGAGGTTAAACCAAAGAGGATAGTGGAAATGGTGATGATTAATGCCTTGATCTTCATATCTACAGTTTTTTGGTCGGATGAATATGCCCCTTCTACTATATAAGAGGTGAATAGTTACGCTAAGCTACGTATCTTTTTTATATCCGTTCAACCATTTAAACCGACCCTGTAGTTCAATCGGATAGAATAGTAGTTTAATTAAATTAATAAAAAACATTTACTTAAAAATCATTGATTATGATTATGAAATAGATTATAAATCACCCTTTCTCATGATATAATCAGGGCCATGATTATAAATCGTTTCTTTACTATACACTTCTACTTACATAATTCCATTAATGAGTTCAAGAAAGACCCGTCAGAGAAATAAAGAGATTAAAAACAGACAGCCAACTGTTACCCTCAATGAACTAATTGATAAAGAAATAGTAACCATAGATGATTTCGAGGAATTGAATTTAGTTGGTGGTCTTACAGGTAGAAAGAAAAACCCTTGGTGGAAACCAAGGGTTTCATCGAGTTCTTAGATAACGTTTAATTCAACGAACACTAAAACTATCGTAAATATTAGAATAAGTAGTGTCATCCCGGTTATCCACCTTGTTAAGGTTGTAGTTGTTTTATTACCCTTCTCTAATTCTTTAACTATTTTTCCCAATTCCTTCCTGAATAATTCATTTCTCACCATCTCTGGTGTCTCTCTATTCGAAGTCCCATTTATGTTACCTGAATTCTTATCATGAATCTCAATTAATTCATCTTCAGTCATCTCTTTTAACCTTTTAAATTTTATAGACATATTTGTTTACTTTAAATTAAAATGTAAACAAGTATAGTCTTACTTAATCCCATTTATCAATACCGATTTTATTGGATGATTTTCCAAAATAGAAGGAGTTAAAAGTTATTCTTAAACTTGAACCCTTCTTGTTAATTGAAAACCTAAATGTATCAGAAGAGAACTTTAAAAATCATGAAACCCGAATACTTAGTAATACTACTATCGTGTTTTATAATATCTTCTATTTTAGTTCTTCCCCACGAAGAAAAGACAATTCTATGTTTAGATAAATTATCTAACCCAAAACCAGCTGACTGTATGGAATATGAAAAAACTACTTGGAGGTTCATTGGTTTAGATTCTGTCACCGTGGAAAATGAATTTATTGAATCATCCCAAATATTAAGAGAGAAAGGTTCTGAATACTCAATTAGCTATGTGTATTCTATAATACAGTTTGTTATTGTTTTAGTGATCTCATTTACAATTTACTTTGTATTAAAACCACCACTATAAAATATTAAAAGAAAAATTATATCAATTTTCACCTTGTAAACATAAACCAATTAAGAAAATCACCTTTTCTGTTACTTAATTTAATACCACATCCGTGTGGTATAAATAACATTACCATTTTCATCAAACTCTTCTAATTTATAATTATCCTCTCCGTCATACGTTCTCTTTTTCCATAGAGTCCCATCAGGTTTATATACAGTCCAAACATTCACCAATTTTCCATTTTTAAACTCTCCTTCTAACTTAGGAATACCGTTTTCATAGTACCTGTTAAAGACACCATCAAAAGTATCATCTCTCAGAGTAAATTCTATCTTAACTTTACCATTCGGATGGTATATCCTCCATAAACCATTTTTACTACCATCATTAAAATTTCCTTTTACTTGAGGGGTATCAGATAATGGAAAGTATTTTATTAATTCCCCATCTTTAACTCCATCCTTGTATCCTAATTCTAAACTTGTCTTACTAACATTTTTAATTACCCATCTACCATCTCTTTCTCCATCTTTATAAAAACCTGATACATGACTAATATCATCTTTAAACAGATAAAACTTTTCATCCTCGTATAGGTTATAATTACCAGATTCGTCAAAACTTACACTGTAAAAAGTTCCAACACTTGTTGAGATTAAATCAAATAGTTCACTTCCATCACCCTCACTGTTATACTGACTTATATCAACAACAAATCTTCCATTGAACGCCCCCTCACTAAAATCTACAGTTAATATCGTATCTTGACTTGAAGTTAGTTCCACATATCTACTATCGTATAATCCATCAGAGAATTTCACATCAACATTCAAGACACCGTTTTGATGGTACTTTTTGAATATTCCATCCTTTTTTCCTCCCTTGTACATTATCTCTGACTCAATATTTCCATCTCTAAAGTAGGTTTTAAAATTACCGTCTTCTTTACCATTTACATAATTACCAACACTGAGTACTTGTCCATTGTCATAAAATGTTTTCCACTTTCCAGCCTTGAAACCATCCTCAAATTTCCCCTCTTTTTTTAACTGTGTATTAAAATGATATTCTTGGTACAGACCATCTCTTAACCCATCTTCATACTCAACTCTTAATGTCATTACATTATTTGTTGAATCAACACCGATTCCACTGAAAGGAATAGAACTATTCACTTGATAAGTTGTATCGTTTCTTTCAACAAGTCTTTCTTCCAAAACATATGAATCACCAAATTTCATGTCTGAACAAGACTGAAAAACTAAAAGGAGAAATATTGTTAAAAATAAATTTGAACACTGTTTCATAATTAAACCCGAAAAATTATTCTCTATGATTTGACTTAGTATTATAAGTGAAGTGATTACATAATGACTTAAATACTAATTTAATCAATTACATAATTAGTCATTAATGTTTTTGAATCTAAACCTTTGAAGTTGAAAACCCAATCACCTTAGTAATATCCCTTATAGTAAAACTGTCATCCAAGTAGTCTATTATTTTCTTGGAAGTGTAATAAAAAACCATAAGATGATTACAAAATTTGTAATTAACTTTATTGGGTGTTGTTTTCATTAGTCTTTTGACAGACCCTGTAGTTCAATCGGATAGAATAGGGACCTCCTAAGTCCTAGATCTGGGTTCGATTCCCGGCGGGGTCACTTTTTGAAATGAGGAGTATAGTCTTATCGACTACTCCCCCACCTCAAAACCAAGCATCATGCCGGCATCCAGATGCTCGCCGATGTGGCAGTGCATCATCCATTTGCCGGGATTGGACATCTCGATCAGCAGGTCTACCGTAGAACCCACCGGTATGATGGACGTATCCTTCCAGACCATATTGGGATTTTCCACCCCGTCAATATTCAGCACCAGGTGGCGCTGCCCGTGAATGTGGAAAGGATGATTCATGGGGTGAAAGGTGTCCGGGTTGTTGAAGATTCTAAGTTTGATAATATCCCCTTTCCTGAAGTCCCAGTAGATATCCATATTCTTTTTGCCGGTGGCCGGGTCGTGCAGTATCCACTCCACCTGTTTGCCCGTTGAGAGCCAGTTCATCATGGGCATGGTATCATTCCATTCCAGGTGAGGCACATAGGCCGTGTCCAGTTCCATAGACTGCATGATCGGGATCGGCAAATTCTGCACCGCCACCGTCAGCTCCAGTTCCTTATCTACCGGCTTATCAAAATAGGCTTCAAATTCGGCAATATCGGTCTTCACATCCTCATTCACCCTCAGGGTGTTGAAGGCTTCCGTGTAGGGTTCTTCCACCTCATTCTCTGATACTGTGACCATCCCAAGGGTGTCCTGATGCGGATAGAATTCTCCCCGAAAATGATTGATGGCCTGAATGGAGTTCAGGATCGGGTAGGTGCCCGGCTCCTCATACAGCACCTCAACGATATACCGTTCCGCCACCGCGATGGGAACGTTCTCGGTATAGACCTCTTCTTCAAATTTACTGATATCGGAACCAACCACCTTTACCTTGGCCCCTTCAAATACCATGTTGAAGGTGCGCGTGTTCGCCACATTGGTGATATAAAATCGCAGCACCTCATTCTTATCAACGCTTAGTTCGTAATCGGTTTTCCCGTTCACCAGCATCACGTTTCCGAACCGACCCATCAGGGCATGACTCGGGCTGGATTTCCCCCAGGGGATCAGGCCCTGATCATCGATCAGTATATCATCCAGGATCACCATTTCTTCGCGGTTCACCGGACTGTAATAATCCTCTTCGGGCGGTTCAACCAGCATATTCCCATACAGCCCCAGATCCTGCTGAATATATTCCAGCACGTGGGGATGATACCAGTACACGCCGGCATCTCTGAAAAACAGTTCATAGGTAAAGGACTCACCCACCTGCACCGGGTCCTGCGCAAACATGGTCCCATCAAAACGATAATCGTGACGCAGCCCATGCCAGTGAACCGTGGTCGGCAGTTCGATCTGATTGTTGAATTCTACCACCACCGTACTGTTCTGCGGAGCTTTCAGCAGTGGCCCCGGGTACTGCCCGTTGTAACCGTACATCACATAGTCTTTACCTTCCAGGTTGCGCCGGACGATGGAAGCCTGCAGGGCCACGGTATCCCCATCGGCCAGCTCCAGGATCTCACGCGGCTTTGCGTAGGGAATATCTTCTTTATCCAGTCCCATGCCTGCAAGAAACGGCTCCACCGGCGGTAACTCATTATGCATTCCGGGCAGCATGGGCATCTCCATGTTCATGGGAGGCATTCTCCACACGGTCTTGGTGGTATCCATATCCATACCCTGACCACTCATGTTATGATGTTCGTGCTGGGCTAGTGATGGAAGGGAAATTCCTGAGATGATCAGGATCAACAAAAAGGACTTAGGGTACAGCTTTATCATTAATAATATCCGTATTTAGCGCAGGGTTCCTGGGCGAAAGGACCATGACCTGCCATGGTATGCATGAGCCCGCTCCTTGATAAACCGCGAAAGGCGATGGATCCGGACCACATGGTTGTATTAGGAGAGGGAGCTTCTTCTTCGTGGGTGATAACCACAATATATTTATTCCAGTCGACCGTACCTGAAGTTTCAAGATCCTCATCAAGCGTTCCTATCAACCTGACCTTATCCAGTGACGGCGTGGTCACCCAGGCTACAAATACACCCTCTTTAGGTTTGTTGACTCTATTGATCTTAATATCCAAACGGTGACGGTAGGACCCGTCTTTAGCAATGGATATTCCGAACGGGTTGGGAGAAAATTTCATCACCGCTTTACCCTTTGCCTGTCCAGTTCCGGGTATATTTTTGGTGGTCACCAGGTCGATGGTATAATATTCAGACCCGGTATCCACGCATTGAATAGGCGGCCCCGGATCGGCTTTCAGTTCAATACTGAAAGCCGTGCAGATCAAAAGTACCGGAATTATGAGATATCGTGTTCTTATCATAGCTAAATATAATCAGCTTAGGGTAAACAATTAGTTTGCCTGGGGTCCTTCATCCCAGTTTTGTGCACTGGAGATATTTGGCATCCCCCAGCCGCGACCATTCCAGCCCTGGAAATCTTCCAGACGGAAAGCCCAGAATCCGGTTCCCATATCACTCACGACAATGAGGCCGTCTTCATTCCTTACATCCACGCCAAAGGCTCCATTACAGGTACTATCGCCACACATACCGGACCGATGCTTACCCAAAAAGGTATCGTAATAGGCTACGGTCTTTGGTTCATCCGGACTGAACAGGTCCACTACCAGCAACCCATCCTCATAACCGGATACAAACAGGTATGGCCATCTTACTTCGTGATTATGCACCAGGTTCTCATAGTCAAAGTTCCATGAGCTGATCGGTTCACGAATATTTTGCACCTCGCCATCCAACGCAGGCTTCAGGTCAAAGATACGCAGGGGCGCATGCATGTATTCCGTCTCACCGACAATATAACGGCCATCCGGGGAAGGCGTTACGGTATGTCCCCAAACCACTCCGCTCACTCCCGTTACAGATGCGATCAGATTCACCGAATCCATTTCCGTTACATCAAACACAAAATAACCGCCGGCTCCACCGCCATAAAAACGGTCCTGCTGACTATCGGGATGGTAACCCACATAAAAATCATGGTAACCCAATGAAGCACCGGCCATGCGGGCAGGCGTGTCAGGATTCGGAACAGTTCCGGCAAGAATATCCTCTTCTCCTTCTACGAACTTACTCAGGTCATACACATAGGCATCATCTCCTGAGGTGGTGGCAAACAGCAGCGGGCGTCCGTCAGAATGCTTGTACATAAAAATGTTATGGAATCCACCCGGATGCTCGGCATTGCGCACATAACCAACGGTTTTGACCTTGCTCACATCAGGTAAACCGGTCACATCCACAACAACCGCTCCGGCATCGGTATTCGGGCCACCCTGGAAAAACTGTAACGACTGCACCACATAGTACCGGTCGTTATGCTTAAAATACTTTGGGTCCATACCGCCGAGCCCCACATGAAGCTCCTCGTTTGGCATTCTCCATCGGTAGATCACCTCTGCTTTTTCAGGATCCGAAAGATCGATGATATCAAATCCTTTTTCTGCCTGCATCCTGCCTACATAAGCGTAGGGGCGACTCATTTCCTGTTCAACTACAATATCTGTGACACTTAAGGGTGCACCCAAAGGAACATGTGAAAGGACCTCAAGGTTATCGCTCCGCTTTGGCAGCTCATCATTTTGCTGAGCCATGACCGAGAACCCACCCACGTTTAGAAAAAGAATCACCAGAAAAATAAATGACTTATACATATATCCGTTTTTAGCATTAATAAGAAGCTGCTAATTACGAAATACCTGAGGGAAATGGAAATGGCTTCACAAATATTATCATCTTTAAGGGGCGGAAGGACTTATCACACCCTCTTTTTACCCCTTAGAACGGCCCCAAGAACAGCTGTAAATAAAGCGGCACCAATAATAGACCATACCACCGGGAAGGGTTGTCCGTCAACTTCCACTGACCAAAGCTCCGGCAGCCCCAGCTCACTGGCTATCCATTTACCAATGATGGCTCCTACAAACCCGACACCGGCTGAGATCAGGCATCCACCAAAACTGTACCCGCTTATACTTTGACCGATCCCGCCACAAATGGCAGCGATCAACAACAGTAATAGAAATCCAAAAAATGACATCTTTTATCCTCTTTATTTCTGTTAAGCCTTTTGTTCTAGTACTACTGCAGGCTCCAAAGGTTTCACAACCACATGATCGTCCACATCAAACAAAAGCCGGTTATCTGTGTGAACAATATATTTATCTCCCTTGAACAAAACATGGTAGGTAATGTCGTGCCCTCTGAATTCACGCCCAACGATGATGCCGCTTTCATTCCCATTAGCTTCACACCGTTCAATGGTGAGGTGTTCAGGACGTATAGAACACAGGATCAGCCCCTTAGCTTCTTTGTTGATCTTGACCGGTCCAAGTCTTGTTTCCACGTTATCACTGCCATCGGCATGAGCCCGAAACAAATTGGTACGCCCCAGAAATTGAGCAACGAACTGTGTTTTGGGGTGATAGTAAACTTCTTCAGGTGTTCCGATCTGTTCGATCTGCCCGTTATTCATGACCGCGATACGGTCTGCAAAGGATAGGGCTTCTTCCTGATCGTGGGTGACCAATATGGCACTCATTCCGGATTTTTTAAGTATGGCACGCACCTCTTTGCGAGTGGTATCCCTCAGCATGGCATCGAGGCCTGAGAACGGCTCATCCATTAAAACCAGGCGAGGTTTTGGGGCGATCGCGCGTGCCAAAGCCACTCGTTGCTGCTGCCCTCCGGATAGTTCGTCCGGCATACGGTGCTTATATTTTTCCATACCGGTCCGGCATAATACTTCTTCAGCAAGAACAGGACGCTTTTTCTTCTCAACCTCCCTCAATCCAAAGGCCACGTTCTCGAGGGCATTCATATGGGGAAAGAGAGCGTAATCCTGAAAAACGAAACCCACTTCTCTTTTTTGAGGAGTTAAATGTACCGAGGGGCTTTCGACCAACTCTTCTTCTATATACACTTCCCCATCATCACATTGCTCAAAACCTGCGATCAGGCGAAGAGTTGTAGTTTTTCCACACCCACTTGGGCCAAGCAGCGCAAAGATCTCATTTTTCCCAACATCAAAGCCTACGTTGTTAACAACAGGCCCGCTTTGGTCAAATGCTTTTGTAAGTCCGGTTATGTGCAGAAGAGGTTTTTCCATATGTGTACTGAACCAAAAAACTTGGATTTAGATTCAGTCTACATAAGATAAGGACTATTCCCATACTTCTGAAAATTTGATGCGTGAATATTTGTGAAACAGTATGGTATGATGTAAGTTTAAAATATTGAGGGTTTACATCGTATATCAATAACAAACTAACTGACTTACTTATGAAAAAATTAGGCATCTACACTTTTGTGGTCGCTTTTGCTTTGATCACGATACAGGGTTGCGGGCCAAGTGAAGAAGAAAGACGTGCTGCGGAACAAGCCCGCCTTGATTCACTCCGGCAGGTTGAACAACAACGTATAGAACAGCTGATGCAAGCCAGGGAAGACAGCCTCGCACGTGCGGCTGAACAGCAGGCTATGGAAGAAGAAGAAAGTAAAAACACCGCTAATTTTGCCGAGAATGGCGAATATGCCGTTCAGGTAGGTGCTTTCCGATCTGAAACTCAAGCCAACTCTTACAGGGATAAACTCAGAGAACGGGATTACCCGAGTGTTTACACGGTCAAAGTTGGAGAAGAAGAGACCGGTGATATCTGGTTCAGACTGCGAGTAGGCTTTTTTGCCAGCGAAGCGAATGCTGAAACATTTGGTGCTAAACTAGGAGAAGAACTGAATACAGGCTATTGGGTTTCGAAAGTAGAAAGGCAAACTAATTAGTAGTTGCTTCTCTCCCAAGCATTTGCTTAATTAAAGATGCGCTCAAGTAGCGTCTCTCTTGATGAATAGTCAGCCCCGCACATTAGATAAATGTGCGGGGCTATTTTTTTGTATCTTTTTTGACTGCTTTTCGTAATCCATACGCAAAAACTTTTCTAATTCTGTGGTTTACGTTATTATGCACCTTCAACATGATCTAAAAACTTCAATTTCAGCGAAATGAAAAATTTCAGTATCGCTACACGGCAAAATCAAAACGTAAGTATACTGGATATCAGCGGCGAGTTGGATGCACATACAGCCTCTCAATTAGAAAATACGCTTAAATCCCTCATAGATAACGAAAATTATTCCATTGTAGTTAACTGCTCAGGACTAGACTATATAGCCAGTGCAGGGTTGGGGGTATTCATGGCCTACATTGAAGATGTAAGAAGTTTAGGCGGCGATATTAAACTCACCGATATGAATGATCGTGTATATAATGTATTTGACCTGCTTGGATTCCCAACTTTATATGATATTCTGGATAGTGAACAGGAAGCACTGCAAAGCTTTAATAATTAAATAGAAAGCAGACGTGGCAGGAACCAGACAAATACACACTCTATCTGTTGAGGCTTCTACAGAGCATTTGGCAGAAGTGCGCGATTTTGTGGCTTCTCATGCTGAAAATATCGGCCTAGATCAGAAAATGATATCTGAGATCCGTCTTGCTGTCGACGAAGCTTACACCAATATCATCAAGCACGCATACGGTAATAATTCTGCTGAAACAGTGAATATTGAGATCGGTTCTGATGATGACCAGCTGTGGATCACCCTTATTGATAGTGGAAAAAGCTTTGACCCGGAATCTTACAGGGAACCTGACCTGATGAAGCGCATCAAAGAAAAGAAACGAGGCGGCATGGGTGTATATCTGATCAGAAAAGTCATGGACCAGGTTCATTATAACCGCAAGGGTAAAAGCAATGAAATACGAATGGTCAAAAATATTTGAGGCCCCGTGAAAACAGATCAGGATCATAGTACGATAGATACTGAGGAACGCCAAAGCAGATTTGCCTTACGTACCCTCCTGGAAACCAGTAAAATGCTGGTTGAATCTCAGGATCCTGATTTTGTATTGAACAACCTATTGCTCATCACCATGGGCAAATTACTGGTCACCAAGGGGATCATCCTGATCCAGAATGGTGGCGAAAACAGTTACCGTGTCAGTAAAATAAAGGGGCAAAATAGGTTGAAGGAAGAAGACCTGATTACTCTTCCGGTCGATCAGGAGATCCTGAAAAAATCCGTAATCAAAGGTGTTGATCATCCCGACCTGGTTGAAGAGCTGGGTCTCTCTGATGAGGCACTGCTCTTTAACCTCAGAACCACCAACCATCACCTTGGTTTTCTTTGCCTGGGAGCCAAAGGGAATAAACAACCCCTCGCACATTCTGAGCTTGAATTCATTGAGAGTCTTGCCATTATCTCATCAGTGGCCATTGCAAACTCTCGCATGTTCCAGGAACTGCGGCTGATAAACAGGAAACTGGACCGTAAAGTCCACGATCTTCATACCCTGCTCGAACTAAGTAAAGATTTCAACCTGATGGTGGATCAGGATGATATCGCACGGACATTCAAATTTGCCATGCTTGGGCAAATGCTCATTCGCACTTTCTTTTTTGCACTGGAAGTGGACGGGGAGAAGTCAGTTATCTCAAGCAGCGGCCTGAAAGTGAAACCTTCCCGGGAAGAACTAAAGAAGTTATATGAATTGGATGATGTCTTTTACTGTGAAGGTGACCACGACTGCCCATTCCTCGATAAGAATGGGATCAATCTGGTCATTGCCCTGAGGTTCCAGAACGAAAAAATTGGAGTTGTAGGGGTTGGCGCACCGGCCAATAAAGCTGAATATGGTAATGAGGAAGTAGACTTCTTACAATCGCTGGGTAACCTTGCCCTTCTCGCCATTCAGAAAACGCTGTTACTTGAAGAAAGGATAGAAAACAAACGCATGGAAGAGGAGCTGGAACTCGCCAGAACCATTCAGCGGGGATTGTTCCCATCATCTATTCCTGAGATCAAGGGATTTGACCTGAAAGCTACAAATATCTCTTCACGGCAGGTTGGGGGAGATTACTATGATATTGTTGAAACACCGGATGGGGGACATATAGTGGCCATCGCTGATGTGACCGGCAAAGGGGTTCCCGCCTCCCTGTTGATGGCTAACCTTCAATCAATGTTGCATGCATTGGCTCCTATCGATATCACTCTTTCAGCTGCCACCAACAGCATCAATAACATCATTCATCACAATACACCGGCTGATAAGTTCATTACCTTTTTCTGGGGCAAGATCTCCAAATGTGGCACCTATTTTGAATATGTGAATGCGGGCCACAATAATCCATTGTTATTCAGGGAGGGCAAAGAGAAAACGGTAGAATTGGACAAAGGCGGGGTTATTCTGGGAGCGATGGAATCTATAATGCCTTACGAATCCGACACCATTGACCTAAAGAAAAATGATGTTTTAGTGCTATATACCGATGGGGTCACTGAATCCATGAATCCTGATAACACGGAGGAATATGGAGAAGAGCGGCTGGAAGTTTGTATCAAGAGTCACCTGAATAAAGACTCTCAGGCTATCATGGATGCTGTGATAGAAGATATCAAAGCATTTTCAAATGATACTCAGTATGACGACATCACGATGTTGGTCATCAAGGTTGATTGAGAGTCTGAAGCCCGAAGATCCCCGTGTTGGTATTCCGTTTCGTTTCGTTATAGGCCAGTATCGTCTGATAGGTATTATATCGATTCATGATCTCATTCACGTACCTGACCGTTTCTATTCCTCTGGTGAATCCGTAACGGGCATTTTGGTAATATTTGCGCTGCATGAGTTTCAGTAACGACTCCGAGACATGCTCCCACTGATTTGGGTCTTTATTATGATCGATGGTAAGTCTTCGGGCATCTGCAACATGACCCATGCCTGCATTGTACGTTGCCAGGGCAAATGACCACTGATTCGTGGAATCCATGTATGAATAATGCTTCAGGTGCTCAGAAAGTATCTTGGCTCCTTCCCGGATGTTAACTTCCGGAATGTACAGTGAATCTGACGAGATCTCTGAAAACCTCGGAAGAACCTGCATGATACCAACTGCGCCGGCCCAACTTACCGAAGACGGGTTGAACCTGGACTCCTGTGCGGCAATGGCTGTCATCATGACCCAGTCAAGATCGAACTCATCCGCGACCTGCCTTATCATTTCATCATACGGTGATATGGTTCCTGCCTGGCCGCCCTGCTGATAGGTTGGACTAAAATAATCCGCTATCTGGTTTCCTGAGTCAAAATACTTTTTCCGAAGGATATTCAGGAAAGCTGATCTTTTGGGCACTCCGTTTTCATCAAACCTGAAATGCTTGTATAAAAACCTATTCAGCTGATGTTCTAGGTCAGGGGCATTTTGCCGTATAGCCCAGGCAATTGTGTCACTCTCGGCAATAAGGGGCCCTTTAACAAGGCCATTCATATATTTTGACGCTGCATCAAAAATATTGTTATCCGCAACGGTGGCTTCAAAAGCTCCATCAGCGACCTGAAACAGAACGGATTCTGTATCCATATCGTCAGGTATCACATTGATGTTGATCGGGAAACCCTCATTCTTCAATTCCTGCAATCTGACATAGTAAGAACTGTTTCTCCTGACACTGATCGCCATTCCTTCCAGCTCACTGATACTCTCCGGTTCAATTCCCAGATCATCTGATACCACCACCAATTGATCTACCAGGTTATAAGGCCGGGTAAATTTGACCACCTGTCTCCGTTCAGGGGTGATCGTATAGTTCGCAGCAATGATATCACCTTCTCCGCTATTCAACAGATCATATGGGCTTTCATCAGGACCTACGATCACAACCTCTAAAGCCAGATCATTCTCTTTGGTGAATTCCCTAAGCAATTCATATTCAAAACCAACCTGAATACCCTTGTACAGGAAATAAGAATTCGAGCTATAGCTGGTTATCATTCTCAGAACCCCGTTCTGCCTGATCTCAGCAAGATCTTTTTCAACGGGTTCATTTACTGTGACAGGCAATGAGTTTTTTGGCGTGTTTTCAGTTTCGGGTTCGCTACTGCAACCGGCAAGCAGTGCAATACCTACTCCACTGAGTAGAACATATTTCCGAACTCCCGCAATGTGGTCTTTATTAAAAAGCATATGTTGGTTTTGTTCTTGTTTCTCTCAACCTAGCTTAAATGCATACCCTAAATGCTATTGTACATTATACAGGTAATAATTTGAAATTCCTCGAATCTTAGCGAGGTCTAATATATACGATCTCTTTAACGAAACAAGCCCACAAAAGGTTCACGCTATAAGCTATATCATTGAATTGCATAGCTTTACGCCTGATGAATTGAAGATAAATGGTGAGCGCCCTGAAATTAACAAACTTTAGAATTGAATAATCATTGGCCTGAAGCCCTTTGGATCTTTGGTTTTTTCCTCCAGGTAAGGGTCACCCCGATCAATATTATTGTGATCGCAAATACCGAAAGAAGTGCCGGTAACTCTGCCAGAATAAAGAATGCCAGAATGGTAGCGAATATTGGTTCGGTCAGGATCAATGTTGACAGCAATGTAGGCGATACGAATTTCACAGCATAGTTAAGTGAGCCATGCCCCAATAGCTGAGGGCCCACCGCTAATGCAATCCCTATCCAGATAACGGTGGCATCAATTTCTTCCGGCACACCTTCCACGACCAACAGGATCGCCAAACAAGTTGCAGCGGCATAGCCATAGACCGGGAAAACATACCCCAGCCAGGAGCGATTCTGCCGGATCTTCCTGCCGATCAAAAAATAAACAGCAAAAATGGCGGCGGCTGAAAACGCCATCGCATTTCCCAATACAGGATTTGAAAAAGTCGATTCAGCATTATAATCAGAAACCCCCAGTAAAACGGAGCCTCCAAAGGCTATAAAGACACCCACCCAGACGGTCGGGGCAAAATTCATCTTATACAGTACACGCTCTGCTACAATAAGCATGATCGGGTGGATGGTTACCAGTACAGAAGCCGAGGCCACAGAAGTGAAATACAGGGAGCTTGTCCATAGGGTGAAATGAAGCCCCAATGCAATACCGGCCATGGCCATGAGCCTGCTTTCCTGTCCCGCAGCTTTCAAGTCGTACTTCTTACTTTTTTTCTGATACCAGTACGCCGGAACCAGCATCAAAAATGCCCCAACCGTGCGAATGGTCACCAATAGAAGAGCGGAATAATCTGTGGCAAATTTTACAAGTACCGGTGCGATACCAAAGGTGGTCAGCCCTATCCCCAGAAACACATATACCTTAAATTTAGAATATGGCTGATCCAAAAATTCTCCTATCGAATTCTATCCATTGAACGAACAAGTTCTTCGTCTTTTCGAATATATCTCATGGCCAGGATCTGGAATATTAACCCAAGGAAGATCAAGCCCGATCCAATGGCTTCATCCCACATATAAGTTCCAATTCCGCCAAGGGAAAGCAAGACACCCACTCCAAATCCAAGAGCAATTACCTGTAGCAGAGCAGACTTTTTTACCCATGAGATCTGTGAGGTTCTGTTGTTATACAAAAAGATGCAATATGTATTTAAAATTATCGGTAAGACCAAAGCTATGGCCAATCCATAACCTATCCAGGCCTGTGGGTCACTCATAGCTTTATTATAAACAGGGGTAAAATAAACCACGAGATTCAGGATGGAAGCTAAAGCCAGAAAAACAGTTTGAATTCGCTGTATCACTTAAAAGATATTTTTTTGAGGTTTTTTCTAAAGATAAAAGTTTTGAGGATTAAAAAAGCTCCCCCGGTCATGTTATACAAGATCAGCTGTCAAATGACCTTCATACACCTTAAACTTTGAGATCCATCAAGGTTTTATTTCGGTTTAAAGAGCTTTTCCCCGTACCTTTTCATCCTTCAATTAATCAATAATAAGCATTTAAACTTGAGCCGACCTTACTTAATTGATCTCAGTCTCATTTTAGTGGCCATCATATGGGCTCTGAATTTCAGTATCGTAAAAGTTTCACTGAGTGAAATTGACCCTTACAGCTTTAATGTGCTGCGATTCATATTTGCCACCTCACTACTTTGGTATTTTGCCCGTCAAAAAGGATATACCCTAAAAGTCAGAAAAAAACATTTCTGGAAATTAGTCGGCATTGGCATTATCGGTAACCTGTTCTATCAATTATTTTTCATTATTGGCATCAATTACACCTATGCGGCTAACGCAGCCGTGATGCTTGGCACCATCCCCATTTGGGTTGCCTTGCTTTCCCAATTTTTTACAGATGAAAAACTGACCCTATATAAAGGAGCCGGGGTTTTATTTGCCTTCATTGGAGTAGCATTCATCATGATCGGCGGAGAAGAGACGATCTCCTTTGAATCTGAAACATTTTTGGGAAATGTTATCACACTTGCAGCTGCCTTTTGCTGGGGTATTTATACGATTCTATCAAGAAAGTACCTAAGGGTATACAGTCCGCTGCAATATTCAGCTTTCATGTCTCTTATAGGCCTGATAAGTCTAACTGTGATCGGCCTTCCCTTTCTGATCAAATTAGACTGGAGCGGGATCTCACTCATAGGTTTTGGCGGTATCCTTTACAGTGGGGCTTTATCCATAGGAATTGCATACATTATTTGGAATAATGGTGTTAAAAAGATCGGGGCTGTTCGAACGGCAGCTTATCAGAATTTGGTACCTGTATTGGGTTTAATATTTGGACTGGTACTATTAGGTGAAGAACTGACCGTTCTTCAATATATTGGAGCCGGATCGGTCATTGCCGGTATCATTCTGGCTCGAAAAAAAACGAAAACAGAGCAAGCTAAACTTTCATACAATTCATGAACATGGGTAACTACCGCCGCACTTTACTTTTATTGATATGTCTATTGATGGTTTCCGCGCTCTCACCATTGATGGCACAGCAGTCAGAACAGAATTCAAATAGCGAGTTATCCGGTTTTCAGTTAAATCAGGTATTCAACACTTTCTATTATCAGGATCCGCTGGGCATGATGAAGGGATCTGAGGTATTGGCAGCAGATGGGGTTATAGATGCCTCAACCTATGTACTTGGACCTAATGATGTTCTTTCCATCGAAATTAATGCAAACAATGATCTGGTGCTTCGTGCTATACCCATAAATTCTCAGGGTGATATCGTAACTCCAGTTTTAGGTACCATTAAGGTTGCAGGGCTTACTATCCAAGAGGCAAAACAGGTCATTCAAAACAAGTCGGATCAGGTATTCAAGTCCTCTGAGGTCAATCTGACCTTAGAAAGAGCAAAAAATATCTCTTTTTATGTCTCCGGTGATGTCACAAGTCCCGGGAAACATACCCTTCCTGCATTCTCAAGAATATTTGATGCCATCATGCTTTCCCTGACCGGGAATTATAACAATGACAGCCTTAATGCATCACAAATTTTGGGTAATAATAACTACTCATTCAGAAATATCTCTGTTTTACATGCAGACGGAAGTTCTACCAGCGCAGACCTGATCGCATTCCTGAAAGCAGGGCAAACTGACAAAAACCCACGAATACAGCTTGGTGACCAGATCAAACTCAGAACATTATCACCAAGATCTCCCAGAATAAGTATTTCGGGTTCTGTCATTAAACCACAGGAAATTGAATATTCAGAAACCGACACTCCTGACCTCTTAATTGAGATCGCAGGTGGTCTTACTGCTGAAGCGGATGACTCTAAAGCCTATGTCTACCGATTGCAAAATGACTCTCTAAAGACAGTGGAAGTCGCTTCCACACAATGGAAAGACTTTCTCCTGGAACCCAACGATAGGATCGTGATACCTAAAGACCCTGATAAACAGATCTCAGCATCAGCTCGTATTGAGGGTGAGGTGACCATGCCCGGTATCTACCCTATCCAACAGGGTAAAACCACTGCCTATAACTTATTGCAATATTCTGAAGGGCTGACCGATGAGGCCCTTTCTTCTGCTGCTTATCTGTTGAGGGCAGGACGTATTGAGAATGAAGCCCCAAATAAACTAAACCCGAAGATCATCAGCCGAACCTCCGACCAGATCCAGCAGGAAATGGAGTACCTTGAACTTGAAAGTCAGGTCAGCCGGGATAAGGTTTTTATTGACCTGAATGATACTGAACAGCTAAAGGGGGTAAAGTTATTTGACGGTGACCGCATATTTGTTCCGCGTGACGAAAATACGATCTTCGTTTTTGGGCAGGTAAACAATCCCGGATACTACCCCGCGGCCAGCGCCACTTCTGACACTTATGACTATATAGACCGTGCCGGCGGATTTTCTTTAGCTGCCAACAAGGAGAGGATCTTCATCATCAAAGCCGGAAGTAATACCTGGTATCGGCCGGATGAAACAGAGCTGGCTAGCGGAGACCGGATCTTTGTTGACCGCATCCCTTATGATGAACTGAATGCTCAACGAACCTATGAGACACAAAGAGATCAACTGAAAAACTCAAGGATACAATTGATCATGACCGGTATCACGACTATTACAGGGATCATAACCACCTATGTTGCCATTAAAAATAATTAGGCTTCAGACCATTACCCTATGACCAATCAAGCCCAAACGAACAACAAATCAGCATCGATCGATCTGCTGGATTTCTTCGCATTAATATATAGATCGCGACATTTCCTTCTCATTCAGAGTGTATTAATTGCCATTATTTCAGTATTGATCGCTTTATCCGTACCAAAAACTTTCAGCGCTTCTGCCACCATTTTGCCGCCCGAACAATCAGGAGCCCTGACTGCATTTTTACCTCAGGGCATGACACAAGGCCTAAACAGTGTTTTAGGCACCTCTGCTTTGAATAAAGGGGGAGAAACAAATAAAATAATGTCCATTTTGTATAGTCGAAATTTGGCAGAAAAGACGATCAGGAAGTTTGACCTAATGGGGCGCTTTGATGCAAATTCAATAGAGGATGCTATAGAGTCCTACAGAGAAAAAGTAAGTGTAGAGGTTGATGAAGAAGGGAGTATTCGGGTTACGGTAGGACTTCAAACGGAGTTCTTTCATCCCGAAGACAATGAGACTGAGATACAGTTATTGGCCAAAGAGATCTCGGATTATGTAGTAAGTGAACTTGATAACATATACACATCATTAGAAACCCAAAGAGCGAGGTACCAGCTGGACGTACTGGATGAGCGTTATGAAAAGAACCTGCAGGATCTCAGAAGAATCGAAGAAGATATCAAGGAATTTGGCGAAGAATTTGGTGTTATAGCTCTTCCTGAGCAAACAGAAGCGATGATACAGAATTTGGCTCAGCTCGAAAGCCAGATAGCTATTGAAGAAGTGAGGCTACAGGTAGCTAAACAAACTTTTCAGGAGGGATCCTCTGAAATTAGAAATAAAGAAATATTGGTCAGTGAATTGAACCAAAAACTAAACCAACTAAAAAATTATGGTTCAGCCAGAGATTCGACGGGACCTTTACTTGCTTTCACTGACACCCCGGAACTTGCACTGGAATACACCCGGTACCGTCGTGATCTGACCGTACAAAATTTGATCTACGAGTTTTTAACACAACAAATAGAGCAATTAAAACTACAGGAAGCTAAAGATACCCCGAGTATTCAATTTGTTGACCTGCCTCAGGTACCTACAAAAAGAAGCGCGCCTACGCGAAGTTTATTAACAATAGGATTGTTTTTATCCGGCATGTTATTATCCGTCCTCTATGTGATATTAAAGGCATATTATTATGAAAAGATCACAAACTTTGCTGAAAAAGTGAAGCACGCCTCTGAAGCCTGATAGGTTGGAAAGGCAAAGGAAATATCATTTAGACTGGAAAGAAGTTCCTAAACTCTCTCTAGCCATCACGATCATTTTGGCTTTCCCTTTTATGTTAGGGTACCCACTTATCATCCCTCTGGTACTTTTTTTAACCCTGACCGCCACTTATTTAGTTTTATTCGAATTTAGTATACCTATTCATCACTTTCTATTTCTATTGATAGGATTGGCGATCCTAACCCCTCCTGTTCAGATCAGCTCCGGTTTGCCTGCTATCAGGTTTGAAGAGATCATTATATATGCATTTTTTCCTTTCATACTGTTTTTGAATTATGAAAAACTTAGCCTCTCGG
Organism: Gracilimonas sp. B-17; assembly: GCF_056857935.1. Lineage (NCBI taxonomy): Bacteria > Pseudomonadati > Balneolota > Balneolia > Balneolales > Balneolaceae > Gracilimonas > Gracilimonas sp. B-17. The sequence continues at coordinate 110,125 of NZ_JBSXOA010000008.1, read as the reverse complement.
GGGCAGCCCGTACCTTTGTAAAGATCTATAGTGCATTTGTAATTTTAACCGTCATCTCAACCTGCTACGGTTATCTAATATTAAATGTGCCACCCTCACTCAGAGATGTCTTTGAGATCATAACCTATATCAAGTATCTACTGATCTTTTTAACCCTTCATACATTCAGGATAGAATCCAAAAGGATCACACCCATTTTATATTTTATTTTAATTACAATATTGATCTCAGGGGTTTTTGGGCTATTACAATATTTTGGTGTGTTCAATCTGGATAGTATAACCGGACCATATTATTTGCAGGATAGAATTCACCTGATTAATGACAGGCTCACTGCTACATATAAGAATCCAAATACCTACTCTGCAATTTTAGTAACGGGCCATCTCATAGCTCTGGGCCTCTTTTTTTATGAAGATAGACGAAAACAAAAAACTCTACTGCTTTTCAGTATTGCTCTTTTAGCTGTTTTCATTTTATTTGCTGCATCCAGGACAATGATCGCAGCCTACCTTCTGGTAACGGTGATCATGATCTTGATTGGAGCCTCCAAAGCAGGTTATAGCAAATTACAGATCATCTCACTTATCACGGTTCTCGGGATTTCATTTTTGATAGCCGTTTCATTCATTTCATATCGTATAATAGTTCGGCTGGAATCCGGGCTTGATATTTTTTCTGATGAAAGTTTTGCTATGCGCGTTCTGGCCTGGTATCTGAATTTACAGTTATTTTTTCAGTCACCAATTTTAGGGTGGGGTGCTGCTAAAGCTATACATACTACGGTAGTTGACAATGAATTTATTCTGATACTGAGAAGATATGGTATAATTGGCCTAACGATCTTTGCCGGGATTTACCTGCAACCTATGTTCAACGCTTTTAAAAACTTAAAATCCGATTCAAAACTCATTTTCCTATTTACCAGTATCATACTGACAACCATAATTACATTTTTACTGGCAGGATTAACTAATACCCTTTTTCATAATATGCAGGTTATGGACTTCTGGTTCGTACTACTGAGCCTATACTTTATAGTGACCGGTTCAGCAAAGTACTCTGAAACTGATGATACCTGAGTAGCAAATACAGTCGTACCTCACTCATTGAATGCACTGAATGTTCAAAAGCAGATTTAATTTAACGGGTCTTTTAACTCCCAATTCATTTACAACCCACGTTGCTAAATTGGTTGGTGGCACCACAGTTGCTCATCTTTTTACCCTGCTTATAAGTCCCGTTTTAACCCGGATCTTTCCTGCTGAGGCTTTTGGTGAGTTACAATTATTCCATTCCGTTGTCGTAATACTTACCATATTAAGTACAGGATGCTTTGAATATACTTTTGTACTTCCGAAAAGAGATGAAAATGCGGCTATTCTTTTCAGGCTTAGTTTTATAATCAACCTTTCCTTTAGTGCCTTTCTTTATCTGATCATATCATTTATACATGCGAATGAATGGCTTTCAGGTAATTTCAATTCAATTGTCTTATGGCTGATCCCCGTTGGCGTATTTTTCAATTCTGCTTTGAACATTCTGGTTCACTGGATCGTCAGATTTGAGCAATATGGTGTTGCCTCCAGGTCAAAGGTCATACAAAGCTTTACAGTTGGCGGTACTCAGGTAAGCCTCGGATTTCTCGGTACCTTAAATTTCGGATTGATCTCAGGGCATGTATTTGGACGATTCATTTCTACCGTATATCTGTTTTTTAAAAGGATCAGAATTAGGGTAGAAAGAGACTATCTGAAGAAAAACAAACAGTCTGTAACTGCGAAATATTCTGAAATTGTCAGGTTTCTCATCCCCTCCAACATTCTCAGTTATGGAGCCTTAGAAATACCTGTCTTTATAATCAGCTCATTTTTCGGACAAGAGATTTTAGGCTTTTATTCTCTCGCTTACCGGGTACTGAGTGTACCCTCTGCATTTATTGGAAATTCTGTAGGACAGGTATTTTTTAAACAACTTTCTGACCGTTATAATGCTGAGAAATTGATCCGGAACTTTCTGTATAAAACATGGGGAGTGCTCTTTCTGATAACGATCATTCCCACCTTAATTCTGATCCTATGGGCCGAGCCGATATTTGCTTTTGTATTTGGAGATCAATGGATAACAGCTGGAACAATCGCAATGATCATGGCTCCACTGCTTGCCATTGATTTCATTAGTGCACCAACAGGAAAAACCCTTGTAGTTCTCGAAAAACAGAAAGTGATGCCTTTATTTTCGCTGATCAATTTATTGGCGAGAGCCGGCGGGTTACTCATGGGTTGGTACCAGAATGATTTTTTCCTGGGCCTGACATATATGGTTGTCGGGCATATATTCGGACTGGTCATTTATAACCTCTATCTCATTAAAGCTGTACATAGCTATGAATCATCAGTGAGAAATAGTAAATAGTATACATGGCCAAGAGTAAACTCCATTTAATATCGCACTCCTTTCCGAACCAGGTTTCACCTTATGATGCAACCTTCATAAGCGATCATGCCGTTGCTCTTTCAGAAGATTTCCAGGTTCATGTGATCGTGCCAACCCCACGTTCAATTTTCCTAACCCGGCGATTCAGGAAAAATCATTCTCAGTTGATCACTCCAGAAAAGGTCTCGTCGGAAAGGTGTCATTATCTTTCTTTTCCGAAAAGAATGCTTCCATCTTGGATCCAAAGATCAATATCAAAACAAGTGTTGAAGAGATTAAGCCATACAGGTCCTGACTTGATTCACTTACATTATGCCTATCCATCCGGGTTATTGATCCCTGAACTGAAAAAACATCTGGATGCCCCCATTATTTCAACCATCCATGGAAGTAATTTTTATAATTCGATCAATAAACCCACTTTGCATAAGATCTTGGGTAACTCTCTTGACCAGGCAGATAAGATCGTAGCTGTGGGGCCTGCTCTTGAAAAACATATTTTGGATGAGTTCCCACATCTTAAGCAAAAGGTCAGGACCATACATAACTTCGTTGATACCGGCTTCTTCCAATTAAAAGATCAGAAGGAAGCCGATCCATCAGGAAATGATCCGAGAAGACCTTTCCAGTTGTTGGCCGTAGCGAATTTAAGATACACCAAAGGTATCGATACACTTATCGATGCCATAAATTTGATTTCTGATAAGGTTGCCTTAAACCTAACTGTGATAGGCAGGCTTAACGATGAACCGGAGTTCAAGAAAAGAATATTTAAAAAAATAAGATCCTTAGATCTCCATCAGGTTAATTTTTTGGGGCCCAAAAGCAGAACTGAAATTCTTGAATGGCTTCATAGAGCTGATGGATTTGTACTCCCCAGTCGCAGAGAGGCTTTTGGCATCTCCCTGATCGAAGCCATGGCATGCGGACTTCCCGTAGTTTCTACCCGAAGCGGGGGACCTGAAATAATTCTTAGTGATAAATGGGGCTTTCTTGTTGATCCGGAAAACCCGCAACAGCTGGCTGAAGCTATTCAAAAAATGACACAGCTTGATTCTTTTGATGCCGCTGGTCAGCACAGATATATTGAAGAAAACTTTGGCAAAAAGAAATATGTAAAGGAATACACTGACCTTTATGATCAGTTTCTGTCGAAGTAGTCTGTTCTATTCTCTTAGCAACTTCCGATATACTTTCTCTCCAAATACCTTGCCGATATAAAATCTGAGTAAAATCACCTGAAGCTTGATCTTCTTTTTAAGCCAAAAACCCATTCCAATTTCCCTAAATCGATGATCATGTTTGGAATATAAATGTTTGGCCCCTTGAATTTTTTTCTCAAAATTAGTGCTTATCTGATCAACAGACCTATACTCGTGCGTCAGGATCTCATCCACATAGTCGATAGTATATTTTTTTGCCAACCTGATCATAAGGTCGTACTCCTGACTCGACTCAAGTTCTTCATCAAATCCATTGACTTCTCTCACAGCTTGTTTCTTGAATAGCAGGGTCTCAGTTCCCGAAACAGCATACCGGTCAAGCAACAGTTTGTAGACGTCACCCTTTACCTTGTTATATTTGATCCTGGAATTTCCTGATCGTTCATCCTTTGCATGACATGTAACCATACCAAGGCCCGGATCATCTGAGCTAAGGAATTTATGAACCTGTTTTTCAATTTTTTCAGGGTATAACACATCATCATCATCCAGAAAATTAATGAATTCTCCTTTTGCCTTACTCAAACCCAGGTTTCTTGAGTAACAGGCTCCGAGATTCTTTGGATTCCTGAAAAAATGAAGACCCTTATAACCACTTAAAACGTCAGCCGGGTTCTTTTGAGAGCCATCATCCACCACGATTATCTCAATATTAGGGTAGGTCTGGTTTTGAACAGAACCAACCGCTCTTGTAAGCAGATCCGCTCTGTTATAGGTGGGAATAATGACAGAAACTAACGGTTGTGGATCCATTTCAATTTGGTTTTACCAGCCTGTTTTACCCGATAACAGCCTCTTGAGAAGCTGAAAACTAAACCCGCTGAAATGAGCTACCTGCATGATCACCAGGCTGACGACCACATGGATCCATCGTGAAAATATGCCGGGAGGTCTTGTATCAGATTGCCAGATCTCATTATTAAACTTTTTGTTTGTACTGAATACCACCCGGAACGACTCTCCAATAAAGAAAAGTCCCAGCAAAAGGGCAAAGGTTGGGAAATACAGTGATGGGGCGATCGCAAGTTCGAGGACCCCGTATCCCATCATAAAGCAAATAAAAATAAATGGGATCAAACCTCTGACGGGAGAACTTTTTGGGTGCAAAGTTTTGGTGAGAAATCGTCCCCTGCCATATCTGAAATATTGTCTGAATAAGCCCGGGTAAGAATTACGTGGATAGTACCAGCTCTTTATTTCAGGACTTACAAATATGCTCTCACCAAAATATTCATAGAGGCGAAGGTTGAGCTCTGAATCCTGATTTGTGATATTTTCAGTGTTGAAGCCATCGATTTCCTTGAGGTCACGGGTCCAGAAGCAGCCCAGGAAAACCGTATCGGCATAACCTTCGTAATTTTCGTTCATATATTTTGCCCCACCACTCCCTAACAGGCTTTTAACGGCTATCGCAATACCGGCCTGAACCGGGGTTTCGGCCACATACCTTTGAGCTCCCCCTACGTTCCTACCCTTCGTTTTCAGAAGTGTTTCCACACTCTTTTCCAGATAATCATCCTGATAGATACAATGCCCATCGGCTCTCAGAAACACCTCTCCTTCAGCATGCTCGATCATCTTATTCAGTCCGTGTGATTGGAATTTCTCAGGATTCTCGATCAGCTTCACACGGTTGTCAAATTCAGATAATTCCCTTACAAGCTCTCTTGTATTATCCGTACTTCCCCCATCAGCTATCAGGATCTCAATCAGATTTGGATAATCTGAAGCAAGAAATCCCTTAACAACCCTTTGGATATGTTGTTCTTCGTTCAGTACAGGAATTCCTATAGTAACTGTTGGCTTATTCTCGATACTTGATGACCTACCTGGTTTAATCTTTCTTTATTACAGAGCCCTGAACCCAATATTACAAATATCACGAAATAATACGACCCTTATTTCAGACCCTGGTGCCCCCGCTCAACAGATATAATATTGCCATTCTCACGGCAACGCCATTGGTTACCTGATCCAGGATCACAGCCCTCTCACTGTCAGCAACCTCACTTTCCATTTCCACACCTCTGTTGATCGGCCCCGGATGCATGATCTTAAAATCAGGGTATTTCTCAAGATGATGATATTTTATCCCAAAGCGTTCATGATATTCCCGAAGAGATGGAAAAAGCTCCGTTGCCCCTTCCTGCCTTTCCAGTTGAATCCTGAGTGCCATGGCAATATCACACCATTTCAGGGTTTCCTCCAGGTTATAAGACACTTCAACACCCATGTCTTCTACATAAACAGGCATCAATGTTTTTGGACCGCATAAAACAACTTTTGCTCCAAGTTTTTTCAATCCAATTATGTTCGATCTTACCACTCTGCTATGAGAAATATCACCTATGATAGCAATCTTTTTGCCTGTCAGATCAGGATGTATGGTCTGCATCGTGAACATATCCAGCAATGCCTGGGTTGGATGTTCGTGAGCACCATCTCCCGCATTCAGAATGGCCGCATCCACACATTGAGTGAGAAAATGTGGCACTCCAGGACTTTCATGGCGAACCACTACCATATCAATTTTCATTGAGCTGATATTCCGGATCGTATCCTTCAGTGATTCTCCTTTTTTAGTACTGGATGAACTGGTTGAAAAGTTTACGACATCGGCTCCCATACGTTTTTGAGCTAACTCAAAAGAAAGACGGGTGCGTGTACTGTTCTCATAGAACAGATTTACAATGGTTTTATCGCGAAGAGTGGGCACTTTGGGAACTGTTCTGTCCAGGATCTCTCTGAAATACTTAGCCTGCTCCAACACAAATTGAATATCCTCTTTTGAATAATTCGTTAGTCCCAGCAAATGCTTTTGATTGAACTGATATCCTTCGGAAGTTTTACTCATTTACTTCCTCCTCTATTTCAACAAGGTACACAGCATCCTCACCGTCAATTTCATTTACCTTCACACGAACTTCCTCATTTTCATAAGTTGGCAGGTACATTCCCATATAATCTGCTGCAATTGGCAACTCGCGGTGCCCCCTGTCTACCATACAGCAAAACTTAATGCTTCTTGGACGCCCATAAGCCATGATCGCATCCATAGCAGAGCGAACCGTTCTGCCGGTATACAGTACATCATCTACCAGGACCACATCACGATCGAACAGGTCGAATGGGATCTCAGTGACCTGGACTTCAGGCATTTTCAGTTTGGAACGGTAATCATCCCGGTAAAAGGTTACGTCCAGTACTCCAAAATCTATATCTGTATTGAAGTTTTTCCGGATCTCTTCAATGATCCGTTTACCCATATGAACACCACGGGTTTGCATTCCTATCACTGCAAGTCGGGAAAAATCATCATATGGTTCCAGGAATTGATGAGCAAACCGCTGATAAGTGCGGTCTAATTCCTCTGGAGTCATGATCCGGGCTTCTTTCAAGCTAGATTACCTCTTTGTTTTGATGGGTTATAAAGTTAGTGTTTGTAAGAATTAATGCCAAAGGAATATACCTGGTATCTAAGATTTGATTGGACCTATTAACTCCAAAACGACTATCCAGGCATGCTTCTTTAAAAACTCAAAATTATTAAACAGAAAGTTATCCGTTTTGTGAAGCACACCGGAAAGAGAAGGCAAAAAGGAAGCTGCTGTTGCCGTTAGATTAAAATATTGAGTATTTACTGTCTTAAAATATCGTTCAGCAAGTTCAACATCTTTCATTAACAACGGATGCTCATCAGCTGTACGCATAGATGGAGTCAACTTTCTATATAGATTAATAATAGGATTATGACCCAAAGGTTCAAAAAAGACTGCTCTTCCCTCTTTTATAAGGGTACGTTTTAATTCTTTGTAAGATGCTTTTAATTCAAGATGATGTAAAATTCCACTTCCACAAATCAAATCAAAATAATCTGCCTCAAAATCTAAATTTTCTGCATCCATTACCCGAAATTCAATATTCAATCCTCTGGTTTCAGCTTCTTTTGAGGCTTGTTCTATAGCAACGTCAGAAATATCAATAGCTGTTACTTCAGCTCCATTTGCAGCTAAATCAAAAGCTGCACTTCCGGGACCACATCCATATTCCAATACCTTTTTTCCTATAACGTCTTCAAATAATAATTCACGATATTTTCTCTTACTCAGGTTAGCAGAACGATAATACTTCTTGGCCGCCTTCCTCGTGTTCTTTGAAAATGTAACATTATGAAATTCCTTTTCACTTTTTAGCCTTTCCTCTTTGCTCATAAATATGCTAAATGGTTGTAAAAGGTTCTTTATTCTGTTCAGCTATAATAAAGATACCTTTCTTTTAGCTCGTAATCTCGGTATTATTGGCTCCCGAAAAATCGCTTTTAATACTTAAAATTGTATCCATGAAAATTCACGAGTATCAAGCCAAAGAAATTCTTGAGAAATACAATGTAGCCGTACCAGCCGGTATAGCTACCACCACTGTTGAGGAGACTGTTGAAGCCGCTAAGAAGTTAAAGGAGAGGGGAGCATCACTATTTGTAGTGAAAGCTCAGATCCATGCCGGCGGACGTGGTAAAGGCCGAACCAAAAAGAACAATGCAAAAGGAGTTATCCTTTGCAAATCCATTGATGAGGTTAAAGAGGCCGCGGAATCATTGTTGGGTGATGTACTCGTAACGGTTCAAACCGGAGAAGAAGGCCAGCTGGTTCAGCGCCTTTATGTTACAGATGGTGTGGACATTGAATCTGAATTCTATCTTGGTATACTGCTTGACCGTGCTGTTGGTAAAAACGTGATCATGGCCTCTACTGAAGGTGGTGTCGAGATCGAAAAAGTTGCTGAAGAAACCCCTGAGAAGATCGTTAAAGAATGGGTGGAACCGGGAATGGATCTGCAGCCTAATCAGGCCCGACGAATCGCATTTGCACTTGGATTGGAAGGAGAAGCCCTGAAAAATGGCATCAAGATCATTCACGCTTTATATAATGCCTATCAGGAAACCGATTCAAATATGTTTGAGATCAATCCATTGATCACAACACCTGATAACAAGGTCTATGCCCTGGACGCGAAAGTAACCTTTGATGACAATGCCCTTTACCGTCACAAAGATCTTGCAGAACTCAAGGATGAGTCTGAAGAAAATCCCCTGGAGCTTGAAGCTCAAAAATACAACCTCAACTACATCAAATTGGATGGTAACGTAGGTTGTATGGTGAATGGTGCCGGTCTTGCTATGGCTACCATGGATATCATCAAACTTTCAGGCGGTGAACCTGCCAACTTCCTGGATGTAGGTGGTGGTGCTAACGTTGAAACCGTGAAAAACGGATTCCGCATTATTCTGGAAGACAAAAATGTTAAAGCGATCCTGATCAACATCTTTGGCGGTATTGTACGCTGCGACCGTGTTGCAAATGGGGTGATCGAAGCGGTTAAAGATCCTGAGATCGCTGAAAAAGTGAAAGATGTACCTATTATCGTACGCCTTCAGGGAACCAATGCTAAGGAAGCTAAAGAGATCATTGACAACAGTGACCTGAATGTGATCTCAGCTGTGTTGCTTAAAGAAGCGGCTGAAGAAGTATCAAAGGTACTTGCTTAAGTAACAGCAAAAACTCTTATCTATCAAAAAAGCCTGCTCAATTGAGCAGGCTTTTTTAATTTCAAATAAACAGGATCACCTAACTTTGGTTCCCATCCTTTTCCGAACCTTCTCATAAAAATCCTCATACTGTTTAACCACCTCTTCCTGCTTAAATGTCGCTGCATGCTTACGTGCATTTTGAGACATTCGTTCATGCAGTTCCGGGTCAGTCAGGATCTTCACTCCATAATCTGCCATACAGTCCACGTCATCCAGATCGCAAAGGTATCCGGTTTCACCATGAACATTGACTTCAGGCAAGCCACCAATATTTGAACTGATCACAGGCACGCTACAACTCATTGCTTCAAGTGCAGCCAACCCAAAAGTCTCTGAACCGGAGGGTATTAAAAACAGGTCTGCAATTGACAACACTTCCTCAACCTGATCCAGTTTTCCTAAAAACCGAACGTGTTCACAGATCCCAAGGTCACGACATTGTTGTTCGGCTTTTTGGCGATCAGGTCCATCTCCCACAAGCAGCAATTTCGAATCAATTCCGGCCTCAAGGATCTTTGAAAATACGGACACAACTTCCGGCACACGTTTGACTTTTCGGAAGTTGGAAACGTGGACCACTACTTTTTCATCGTTTGGGCAAATGGCCTTTTTGAAATGACTCTTGTTTGATTTTTTAAATCTGTCGAGGTCAATGAAATTTGGTATGACCTCAATATCCTGCTCGATCTCAAAATGTTCATACGTTTCTCGTTTCAGGTATTCAGAAACAGCCGTTACACCATCACTTTTATCTATGGAAAACTCGACCACATGCTTATAACTCGGGTCTCGCCCAACCAGCGTGATATCAGTGCCGTGCAATGTAGTAATGATCGGCACCGTCACACCACGTTCACACATGATCTGTTTTGCCAAATATGCACTGGTTGCATGGGGCAGTGCATAATGAACATGCAACAGGTCCAGGTCTTCGTATTCGATCAAATTAACCATCTGTGAAGCCAGGGCCAGGGCATAAGGCGGATAATCGAAAAGAGGATATGAATTGATCGAAACCTCATGGTAGGTAATGCCTGTTTCCAGGGTGTCCAGGCGAGCAGGACGCGAATAACTCATCATATGGATGTTGTGGCCGTTCTTAGCCAGGTTCTTAGCCAGTTCAGTTGCAACTACCCCACTGCCACCAAATGTTGGATAACACGCTATGCCTATATTCATTTAATCTCTGTTGATATTTGTGCTGTTTTCAATTTAAAAATACTCAATCTACAGTTCCGATAAACATTGCAACACAAGGTTTAACAGATTGGTTTCTCTTTATTCTCAACTATACAGTTCAAGTAAAATTGTGCTATATACTTTCTTATCCACACAGTCTATTTGTATATTATGTAGCTTATGAAATGTAATTAATTTATCCTTCAAAATATGGCAGGACATTCGAAATGGGCGAACATTCGCCACAAAAAAGCAAAAGAAGATGCTAAGCGTTCCAAGATCTTCACCAAGCACATCAAGGAGATAACCGTTGCGGCCCGTGAAGGCGGTGGAGACCCGGATGGAAATCCGCGTTTATCGCTGGCTATAGAAAATGCCAAAGCTGATAATGTCCCAAAGGATAACATTGAACGGGCCATAAAGCGAGGAACCGGAGAAGATTCAGACGGTGCAGCCTACGAAGAAGCCACCTTTGAAGGTTACGGACCCGGTGGAATCGCCTACTTCATAGAGGTAACCACAGACAATAATAATCGTACGGTTAGTGACATCCGCCATATTTTCACTAAGCACGGAGGTAATATGGGCACCACCGGCTCCGTTGGATACATGTTTGAGCAAAAAGGCATGATACAGGTGCCCGCAGATGGTCTTGATGATGAGGAGTTTATGCTGCAGGCTATTGATGCCGGTGCTACAGATGTGGATACTGAAGATGAAATGTTTGTTGTGTATACCAGCAGAGAAGAATTATTTGATGTAAGGAACAGACTTGAAGAGGCCGGCTTTAAGATAGAGTCTGCGACCCTGATACGGGAAGCCGTCACACAAACCAAGGTTGATGAAAGCACGGCCGAGTCAAACCTGAAAATGATGGAAAAATTTGAAGAAAATGATGACGTGAATAACGTTTTCACCAATATGTTAATGGACGATGAGACCATCGCCATCGCTGAAAATTTATGATCAATTGAAAAGAAACCTTCTTTACATAACCCTTTTCCTGATTCTTACGGCCTTCACAAATGATGGAGCCCGGCAAGCTAATTCCGCTTTTGAACAGGGTAATTATGAAGAGGCGGAAGAACTTTACAAAGCAGCTATTGAGGCAACCCCTGAAAATTATAAGCTATATTTCAATTTAGGAAATGCTCAGGCGAAACAAGGTAAGGTCGAAGAGGCCATTGATTCCTTTATGGAATTTCGTTCACTGGCTGAAAGCCTTCAGGAAAAATCATTGGCAGAGTACAATATTGGAACGTTACTGGCTGAAGACCAGAAATGGAAACCGGCAGCAACTCACTTCAAAAATGCCCTGAAATTGGATCCATCAGATCTTGATGCCAAACATAATTATGAAAGAGCCCTGGCTGAAATTCAGAATGAAGAAGACCAGGGTGGCGATGAACAAAATCAGGAAAATCAACCTCCACCTGAACCAAGTGAATATGCCATTGCTATGAAAAAGCAGGCTGAAAAATTGGTAACTGAACGACGGTATCAGGATGCCTATAACCTAATGCAAAGGGCTCTGGAAGCAGATGACACCGTTCGTGCTTTTAACGATTTTATTGAACGGATCAGAAATGTATCAGAAATAAACTCCAACTAAATCATGAAAAGACTCCCACTGATAGTATTCCTGACTTTTTTAACCTTACCGGTCCTGGCGCAATCTGCTGATCAGTATTTCCATAACGGGGCTCAATATTTTATCAATGCTGATCTGCAAACCTCATTGAATTATGTTGAAGAAGGTCTGATGGAGTACCCAAACGACCGTAAGCTGAATGCTCTTTATGAAAAACTGAAAGAAGAGCAGGAAAAACAACAACAACAGCAGCAACAGCAACAGCAACAAGATCAGCAGCAACAGAACCAGCAGGATCAGGAGCAGGAACAACAACAAGAACAGCAAAACCAACAGCAGCAGGAAAATCAGGAAGAGCAGGGGAGTGAGGGTGAAGAACAAAGTGAACAATCACCACAAGAGGTCAATCCTGAGGATCTTCAATCACAGCAAATAAGCAAGGAAGAAGCTGAAAAGATCTTGAGAGCTCTGGCACAAAAGGAAAAGGAACTATTAAAGGAATTCAAAAAGAAAAAATCTACAGGATCGGCCAAACATGAAAAGGATTGGTAGACTGAAACACTTCTTTTTCTTACTACTATTTTTTTGTGGCTTCTCAAGCCTGTCCCTAGCACAGGATATACAGGTTGGTGCCGAACTATCTGAAACCAATATTTTCAGTGGAGAACAGGTAAAACTGGAGGTCAGTGTAAGCGGCAATGCCATGGGGTCGGTTCAACAACCGGAACTACCCGAGATCAATGGATTACGATGGCTTCAGGGCAGCACTTCACGCGGTACCCAATACACGATCATTAATGGCAAACCTTCAGTAACCTACACATTTGGATATGTACTGATCGCTCAATCACCCGGTGATTACACCCTGCCTCCCATATCGATCACAGTGGAAGATGAAACCTATCAAACGGAAGCTATTACCTTTTCAATTCTGGATCCGGCCACACTTGAATCCGGAGAGGCTGATCGATCGCCTGATATTTACGTCAGGATAGAACCCGATATCGATAACCCTGTGGTTGGGCAACAAGTGGTGGCTGATGTGGTCCTTTACTTTAAAAACGGGGTAGAAGTCTCTTCATATCAACCCACCCCGGGATGGAAAGCAGAAGGATTCTGGAAAGAGGAACTGAATTATCCTCAACGCGCTCAAACTACATCTACTATTGTTAACGGCGTTCGTTATCAAAAAGCAAAACTGATCCAATATGCACTTTTCCCTACCAAATCGGGAGAACTGACTCTGAGTCCTTTTGAGATCACCGTTTCCGTTCGCTCAAGGCGCAGTTCTGCCGATCCATTTGGGTTTGGCCTGAATCAGGAACGAATGACTCTTCAATCGACCCCTGTTACCCTTGATGTTGAAAGTCTTCCTGAATTGAATAACGCAGAGTTCATTGGTGCTGTAGGAAGTTTTGACATCGAACGTTCTATATCTGTTAATGAAGCTTTGGTTGGAGAAAGTATTGAGATCAACACTCGTATCTCAGGAAATGGCAATATTCCACTGATCAACAAGCCTGAATACGATATGCCAGAATCACTGGAGAGATATAATCCTGAAGAAACATCGAACGTAGAACGAAATGATCGTGAAATATCAGGTAGTCGAAACTTCAAAGACATTGTGATACCACGAAACGAGGGAGAATATTCTATTCCGGCAAAACGCGTGGCTTATTACCACCCCGGCCGTTCTGATTTTGTGATCGTAACGCTGCCGGAATTAACTTTCAATGCAGAACGTGACCCCAATGCCCCTCTCCTCACTGAAAAAGACCTTCGATTCAATGTAAAGCCGATAACCGGATTGGCTTCCTGGAAAAGCCCTGCCGTAACACCGCTGCATGAAATGACATTGGTTTGGGTCATGATCTTTTTTCCCATAATGCTGACTTTGGGAGCTTACGGTTACAAAAAATATCAGGATCGTATGCAAACAGACTCTGCTTTTGCAAGATCTCGTTTGGCTTCTGATAAGGCAGAGAAGATCCTAATTGAGGCTGAAAATACTACCGATATCAAAACCGGATATCACCTGATTGAGAAGGCTCTTACGCAATATATCACTGACAAATTAGACCTTCCACCTGCGGGTTTATCCCATACTGACCTGGTAAATGCCATCGAAAAATTCTCCGATACTGATCTCACAAAGAGTCTTAAAAAACTGTTGAATAAATGTGAGACCATAGCTTATGCACCTAATGCTACACAGGAAACTCTGACTGGCGATATAGAGAAGACCCGAGAGATCATCAAAAAAGTAGGTAAACTTTCATGAAGATCAGATCCATAATACTTCTGGCCTGTTCACTGGTTTTCACTTCAAATGCCTTTGCACAACAGGGTTCTTTTGATCAAGCCAATACCTTGCTTGAAAATGGAAAACCCATGGAAGCCATGGAAGCCTACAGAGACATTCTGAGCAATGGGTCCGTCTCCGGAGCTTTATATCTGAACATGGGTATAACAGCCATGCAGCTCGATTCATTGGGACTCTCAAAATATTATTTCCTTAAAGCTGCTCAGTTTTCCTCCACTCAGCAACAGGCTGATGAGGCACTGAATTATGTTAATTCACAATTCAGCAGGCAATCCGCCATCTTGCCAAAACTTCCATGGGATCGTGCCATTGATTGGATAAATCATCAACTGTCTGCTTTTGGATTATTTTTGATCGGCTTTGTTTTTACCCTGGCCGGCCTCACTCTTTTATACCTTGGATGGTTAGACAAAATCCCACTAAGTAAAACCTTCTCCACTCAACTTACCCTGATAATCATTGGGGCCTCCCTGTCTTTATTGGCTTTTTACGCCGATTATGTCAATCAAAGATACGATGAAGCCGTTCTGGTCTCATCCTCACAACGAGTCCTGGAATCTCCGGATGAAGACAGTCCATTGGTAAGTATTGCTTATGAAGGTTATGACCTGACTATAGATCATTGGGAAAGTAAAAAAATTGAAGGGTGGACCTATATTCGCCTGGGTAATGGGCAGTATGGATGGACAAAACCAGAAGGAATTAAAACGCTTTAGACAGACTAATACTCAGAACAACTCCCGATTATTCTTTATTTTCGGGCACATAAGTTAGAAGAAATCAATTACACGTAATTAGGCCATGAGCAAAACTCAAGATTATATTGATCAGCATATCGATCGTTTTTTAACTGAATTATTTGA
Source organism: Gracilimonas sp. B-17 (assembly GCF_056857935.1). NCBI lineage: Bacteria > Pseudomonadati > Balneolota > Balneolia > Balneolales > Balneolaceae > Gracilimonas > Gracilimonas sp. B-17. The sequence continues at coordinate 94,920 of NZ_JBSXOA010000008.1, read as the reverse complement.
ATTACTGCGTATACCAAGCATCAGTACCGATTCTGATAAAAAAGGTGAGGTTGAAAAAGCCGCCCATTATCTCATCAACCAGCTGGAAGGTCTTGAGTTAGACGAAGTCAAAAAATTTGAGACTCCCGGCAATCCAATCGTGTATGCTGAATACTGTCCGCATGAGGATAAACCAACAGTATTGATCTATGGTCATTATGATGTTCAGCCTTCTGATCCTGATGATCTATGGAATTCCCCGGCTTTTGAACCTACGGTACGTGATGGCAATATCTATGCACGCGGAGCGAGTGACGACAAAGGACAATCGTATACTCATATCAAAGCCGTAGAAGCTTTCAGAAAATCCGGGACAGAATTACCGGTCAATGTAAAATTCATTCTTGAAGGTGAAGAAGAGATCGGATCCCCTAACCTGATACCCTTCATTGAAGAGCACAAGGATATGTTATCCTGCGATATGGTGCTGATCTCAGACACAGCCATGTTTGCTGAAGACCAGCCTTCCATAACATATGGTTTGAGAGGCCTGGCCTATATGGAAGTGGAAGTCGTTGGCCCGAACCGTGACCTGCATTCCGGTGTTTATGGCGGAGCTGTAGAAAACCCCGTCAATGTTCTATGTGAAATGATAGCCAAACTGAAAGATGAAGATGGCGTGATCCAGATCCCGGGCTTTTACGATAAAGTGAAACCACTATCAGAAGCTGACCGTGAAGCTTATAAGCAACTTCCTTTTGATGAAGAAGAGTATAAGAAGTCATTAGACATTGAAGCTGTTCATGGAGAGAAAGGTTATAGTACGCTTGAAAGAGCTTCTGCCCGACCCACACTGGATGTGAATGGCATCTGGGGTGGTTACACTAAAGAAGGAGCTAAAACCGTATTGCCATCTAAAGCAAATGCCAAGATTAGCATGCGATTGGTTCCTGATCAGGACCCAAAGGAGATCGCTGAATTATTCACCAAACATTTTCAGTCTTTGGCACCCGACACTGTAACCGTCAAGGTCTCTGAACATCATGGAGGGTATCCCTCAGTTACTGACCTGGATTTCTATGGATTAAAAGCAGGAGCTCAGGCCTTTGAAGATATTTATAAAGAAGAAGTGCTATTTTCACGCGAAGGTGGCTCCATTCCGATCGTATCCGATTTCAAGCGTGTTCTTGGCGTTGAGTCAATACTAATGGGATTTGGGCTGACCAGTGATGCTATTCATTCACCGAATGAGAAGTTTGCGATCAAGGATTTCCACAGAGGTATCAAAACTTCAGCCAGGTTCCTGGAAATACTTCCTGAGTACGCCAAATAAGAACCCGGTTAGTTCTCATTGATAATAACAATGGGCCTATCGGTTTGAAAATCGTACAGTGTAAGGCGCCTTAGATTGTAGTACCCTGTCCAGTAATTACGCAGGGCCTGAATATAACTGCGCCGGGCGCTGTCTTTTTCATTCTGGGCAATGAACAGGTTGGTGACATCGATCTTCCCGATCAGGTAACGATTCTTAGCCACTTCATAACGCCGGTCGGCAATTTCATCTGAAGCCTCTGCCAACTCTACCTGGTTGCGAAGCTGAGAAAACTCACGGACAGTGCTGCGTACACTCAGGTCAAATTGCAATTTTTGGTATGCTATAGTATTTGCTGTAGCTGCCTGTTGATTTCTTGCAGCCTGAATTTGCGCTGTATTCTTACCCCAGTTAAATATTGGTATTTGGAAACCTAACGTAAAAAACTGTCGGTTCTGCGGGTCACTGTATACGTCTTTAAAATCTTCTGCTGTTTGATTCAAACCATAGCTTGCCTGAAATGTAGCTGAAAACCCGGCTTCTTTTCGAGCTTGATCATATGCCTGATTTGCCTGTATTTCACTCAATTCGAATTCCAATGATGTACTGTTATTTTTCCTGGCAAGCTCAAGCGCTTTATCCACATCAATATTCAGATCAGGTGCATCCTCCGGAATAATAACTTCAACAACGGTATCATCAGGTATTCCTAATAGGGCTTTAAAATTTTCTTCAGCTCTTTGGAAATTCAAATTGGCGGTTGTCAGTGAAGTCTCTGCATTACGCAACTGCAATTCACTTTGAAGCAAGTCATTTTCAGCAATACTGCCAACCTGATAACGGCCTTGTGAGATATTGTAAATGGAATCATTAACTGTGACATTGAACTCAGCCACTTCTACATTGATCTTAGCCAGCAGGAAATCAAAAAAGCTCTGAGTTGCCGTAAATGCCAGATCCTCCATGTCTTCAACAAATTGCTTCTGTGCTATTTGATATCTAAGAGGTTCAATACGGTTTCTCCATTTCAGGTTATTGTACTGAAACAAAGGCTGTATATATGAGGCAACCAATGGAGTACTCTGCCATCGGTATATATTATCTCCATTTAACCCTCCATCAAATAATATCAACCTGTTTATGCCACTTGAAAGTGACAACCGCCCACCGGTAGGCAATATATTCTGGTTTATCGATAGGTTAACCGAAGATTGCGACTGACTTTCTTCCTGATAGATCGTACTGCCATCATCCAAGCGATTTGCAGTTATTGCGCGGCTATAACCCGGAATATCGCCATCCAGATCAAGGCTTGGCAGCAGATCGGCCCGAAATGAACGATACCTCCATTTAGACGAGATCAATTCAAAATTTGCAGCCCTGGCCAGCGGACTTGAATCTTTTGCGACCTCAATACTTTCTTCCAGTGTTAAGGTTCTTTGTGTCTGTGCCTGAATATCTGTTGCCAGAATAACAGAAATGATGAAAACAGAAATAAGAAATAGGAATTTATTCATGGCGTAATGCGTGTACAGGATCATGCATAGCAGCTCGCTTGGCAGGGTAGTATCCAAATACCACCCCAATCAGAACGGCCACTCCAAATGATATGAAAATTGAAATTGGTGTAACAATAGTTGCAATATCAGCGGTTGCCTCGATCACATAACTGAATGCCAGTCCCAGCACTATACCCAGAAATCCTCCGGTTATACTGATGGTCAAGGCTTCCGTCAAAAACTGTAGTTCTATATCCTTTTTCTGAGCACCAACCGCCATTCTAACCCCGATCTCACGGAACCTTTCAACCACAGAAGCCAGCATTATATTCATGATCCCAATACCGCCAACGATCAATGAGATCGAGGCTATAGTGGAGAGTACGATATTAAAAATGCGTTTGGTTTGCTGTTCCTGCTTCAGGAGCTGTTCCGGAACGATGATCTCAAAATCGACCACATTATTATGCCTTCTTTTGAGCATCCTGGACAGGATCTCAGCAATGGTTCCGCTAAATTTGGTATCAGTAACCTTCACGATAAGCCGGTCGAGCTGATTGTAGTTTCCATCACCGCTATCATTCGTTGAACTCCCGCCGGATGAAAATATCATCATACCACCTCCAACTACCACCGTTGAACCGCCTCCCTGCTTCAGATCATTGGACGTTACTACCGCTCGGTTTCTAAACCTCAAAAGTACGGTAGTAACCGGAGCATATATATCAAGGTTGAAGTTTCTGATACCAAGGTTTTCAATATTCTCGGTAGACACCTCTTTCTTTTCCAGAACCCCCACAACCGTCAGCCACAAGTGACCTACTTTTATCTTTTTCCCAATGGGATCTTCCCCGGCAAAGAAACGGGTCTTAACATCATAACCGATCACACAAACCGGATCCGCCTCATTGATCTGAATATCACTGAAATTACTCCCTTCAACGATGGCAAAGTTACTGATATCAAAATAATCGGTGTTAACCCCTACCAGCTTCCCGGTTCTCATCCTTGCTTCCCGAATAAAATTAGTTTCGTAGACGATCTCAGGACTTAGTTTTTCGACCTCGGGGATCAACTCCCTGATACTAATGAGATCCTCCATGGTAAGACCGGGTGAGAATTTGGTTGACTGCTGCTGTTCCTCCCCATCACTGACTGTTCCCTGCCTCTGCTCCACAACTGGCTGAACGATCACATTATTTGTGCCCAATAACTGCATTTGGGTCAGCACTTCCTGTTGAGCCCCATTACCAATAGCCAGCATCGCGATCACTGAAGATACCCCGAAGATGATACCTAATGACGTTAAAAATGCCCTCAGCTTATTTCGCTGAATAGCTTCAAGTGCGATGTCAAAGTTGTATAATATTTTCTGGAGCAAAACAGGCCTTTAATTTGAGGTGATAGCTTCTTCCAGATAGACCTTATCAACTCCAGCCGTATCATTCGGTACAGACAAATAGATCACATCATCCATGGCTAATCCTCGATGAACAACCACCTCATTTTCATTCATCAGGCCAAGATCGACCTCCTGCATCACGGTTGATAATCCAGACTGTCTGAATACAAAACTTGTTGAATCCTGAACATGAATGGTCTCAAGGGGAATGAACATAACGTCATCCAGCTCCTCAACGATGATCCTATTACTTGTGGTCATAGCCGGTCTTAGTGTAGAATCCGTATCTGAGATCTCGATCACAACCTCATACACTTTTGAATTAGAACCGGAACGTTGCTCTCCAATATTGGCAACGCTGGTTACATTACCTGACAGGGATTTATTCTGAATGGCATCAAGACCTATGACCACACTTTGTCCTGAGGTTACTTTTTGCACATCCACCTCGTTGACGTAGGTCACCGATTCCATAACTGAAAAATCTGGCAGCTCAGCCACCGTGGGATTCCAGGCACTGATCTCGCTGCCTTCAGATACTTTAGACCCATTCCCCATTCTTCTGTAGATGATCATACCGTTTGCCGGGGCCCGAACCGTGAATTCCTGCATCAGTGCACGGATCTTGTCTACTTCATTTTGCTCTTCCTGCAGGTCGGCTTCAACCTCACTCATTTGAGCTTCAGCTTGTTTTACTTTCGTCACATAATTCTTTTTTTCCTGCTCTAATTGGCGCCGTGCCTTATCCAGATCGATTTCTGCCTGCCTTTGCACAGCGGGTGACTCATATTTGGATTGGTCAACGGCTATTTGCCGTTCTTCCACTGCATACTCCAGGTTAATGAGATTATCCCGAGCCTGAGAAAGAGTCAGGGTGCTATCCAGCGAAACTTGTGTTACCTGAGACTGTGCCTGTTGTAATTCCAGCATGGCATCCTGAAGGCGACCCGTTATTTCTGAGCGATCCAGTTCAGCTACAAAATCTCCTTTTTCAACAATAGTACCTTCCGGTATCAATCTTTGGATGGTCAGGTTGAATAATCTTACATCCCGCCCACCTTGTGGCCCGCGGATCTCAACAGAATTTTTTGCTCTTAATTCCCCTGTAGTCGTTACATCAACCACAAATTCCCCACTTTTTGGGGTCGTTGTCAACTCAACTGATTCATCAACATCCCCACCAAGTATCATCCAGCTAATGAGTAACAAAGCGATCGCACTTATTGGTATCAAATATTTTTTCTTCATATACGGTATTCTGTTTTAATGGTCGGGATGCTGCAGTGCTCCACCCTGGCAAATATACTATAAAATTAGTTTTAATTTTTTAAGTCTCAATCCTCACTATGATAGAATCCATCTATTCAGATAACTTGCACCCCTTATTATTAAAAATTGCAAAACAGGATCAGAGGATGACCTTGTTTTAACAGTTCTGTGATCAATTTATTACAGTTAACCCGAAGACCGTACTGTCAGCTATTCTATTCTACCAGTGTATTGTCGACCAACCCGGTTTCCAGATCGTAAGAGTTACCATGCGTTGTATTTTCCAGGATCTCCTTCGGATCATTATTCTCATCAACGATCACCACTTTTGGTTTATGCTCTTTAGCTTCTTCAGGAGTCATTTCTGCATAGCTGATCACAATGATACGATCTCCAACCTGTGTCAGACGAGCAGCCGCACCATTCAGGCAACAGACACGGCTTCCCCTTTCTCCCGGAATGGTATAAGTTTCAAGGCGTGCTCCGTTTGTTATATTCAGCACTTGCACCTTCTCATAGGGTAGTAAATTAGCGGCATCCAACAGGTCCTGATCTATGGTTATACTGCCTTCATACATCAGGTTTGCTTCAGTAACTGCCATTTGGTGCAGTTTAGATTTGAACATTGTGATCTTCATTATACTATATCTAAATCAGAGGTCTAAAATAAGGTTATCAATAAGGCGCGTTTTCCCTAAATAAGCTGCGCCTGCCAATATATATGTATTACCCGGTTCCAGTTTTCTAACCGGAGCCATTACATCGAAGGAAAACACATTAAGATAATCATTTTTAAATCCTTTCGCTTTAAGTTCCTCCTGCTGTTGCCCTAACACTGTTTCCGGCTCAAGCAATCCATTCCGGATCTTCTCTTCCACTCTCTTAAGAGACGAATAAAGATAAGGAGCGATCATACGCTGCTCGTGAGTCAGATAAGCGTTCCTGCTACTCAGCGCCAACCCATCATCCGCCCTTTTGATCGGTGCCATGACAATCTCAACATTATGATTGAACTCTTTGACCATCTGTTTGATGATCTGCACCTGTTGAATATCCTTCTGGCCGAACACCGCAAAATCCGGTTCGATGATGTTAAATAATTTATTAACCACCAAGACAATACCTTCAAAGAATCCAGGCCGACTGCCTCCGTCCATATATTTATTGAGTTCCCGGATCTGTATGGATAAATATTTCTTTCCGGAACCATACATGATCTCATCATCTGGGGTGAAGACTACGTTGCACCCTTCATCTTCGCAAGCCTTGATATCGTCTTCCAGCTGGCGCGGATAATCCTCAAAATCTTCATTAGGGCCAAACTGTTCAGGGTTCACATAGATCGAAACCACTACTTCGTCAGCATGTGCTTTGGCCAACCTAATAAGAGAACGGTGCCCCTGGTGCAAGGCCCCCATGGTTGGAACAAATGCCACAGTCTTCCCCTGTTTTTTCAGGAGGTTGACCTGTTCTCTTATTTCATTAATGGTATTGCACTGTATCATACAATTTTAGATAAATAATGTACGGCTTTTAATGAGGGCGCTTAAAGTAAGAATTTATTTACTGAAGTAAAGATTCCGGTATGCACGCTCTTTATTAACCAAAAAAAGCGCCCCTTTTCAGAGCGCTTTTTAAGATCAATACTAAGTATATCTCCGGCACTTATCAGACTGAACGATTCTTATCGAAGTCTTCGAGGATCTCTTTGATCCTGTTCAGGAAAGCACCGCCATGAGCCCCATCGATGATCCTGTGATCGTAACTCATGGAGAGGAACATCATTTGGCGAATAGCGATCACGTCTCCGGCTTCAGTTTCCATCACAACCGGTCGTTTTTCAATAGCACCGGTCCCAATGATGGCAACCTGAGGCTGATTGATGATCGGGGTACCCATGAGGTTCCCCACACTTCCGTAGTTGGTCAGGGTGATGGTACCGCCTACCAGGTCATCCGGACTCAGTTTCTTACTTCTGGCCTTGTTAGCTACTTCATTCACCGAGTTGGCAAGTCCTACCAGGTTCTTTTCCTGCGCTTTCTTAATTACAGGAACAATGAGACCTCCTTCACCACCCTCGCCTAAGGCTACGGCTAATCCAAAATTAATATCTTTTTTGAGGTGAATTTCATCCCCAACCACAGAACTGTTGATGAGTGGGAATTCAAGCATGGCTTTGATGATGGCTTCCACAAACAATGGTGTGAATGTCAGTCGTGTTCCGGTCTTCTCCTGGAACTCAACTTTATTCGCATTTCTCCATTTCACCATATTGGTCACATCCACTTCCGCAAAGGTGGTAACATGAGCAGATGTCTGCTTCGACTTCACCATATGCTCAGCGATCATCTTACGCATGCGATCCATTTTGATGACTTCCACATCACCGGATGGTGAGTGCTTGACATCAAGCTTACCGGCTGAGATCGAATCACTGGAACCGGATGAAGATTTGGATGTTGGCTTACTTAGCCCGCCACCTGCTGAAGCAGACTGCTGAGACGCAGGGGCCGATACCTTACCGGCTTTCTTATCTTCCACATAGGAGAGAATATCCTGCTTGGATACACGGCCATTTTGACCGGAGCCTTCAATACTTTCAAGTTCTTCCTGGCTTATTCCCTCTTCCTTTGCAATGGATCGAACCAATGGAGAATAGAATCGTCCATCACTTCCCATTCTTTGTGGTTCAGAACCACTTGATGTGCCATTTGAAGATGGTGCCGTCTGAGTTTGAGTTTCTGACGACTTACTTTCCTGCTTCTGTTCTTTTTTCGGTGCCGGTGCACTTCCTGCAGATGCAGCTGCACCTTTGCCTGTTGCAATAACTGCAATGGTTTGCCCGACTTCAATAGTGTCATTTTCCTCGGCAAGGATCTCAACTAAAGTACCTGAGGCAGGGGATGGCACTTCACTGTCTACTTTATCGGTCGAGATCTCAAGAAGTGTTTCATCCTCTTCTACTTCATCTCCAACCTGCTTATTCCACCCAATGACCGTAGCCTCAACTACAGACTCACCCATTTGTGGCATTTGAACTTCAATTCGCTCACCTTCATCACCACCTGTGGCAGCAGGAGCTGATCCTTGTTCTGCAGGCTCACTATCATTCTCAGTTTCTTCCTGTTCTGCTTCGGGATCTTCTGCAGCAGTATCATCGGAAGCACCACCGGATGAAACATCACCGGCAGCATCCGCATCCGTTTCGATAATGGCAATGGCTTTTCCAACTTCAATAACGTCACCTTCCTCAGCAAGGATCTCCACAAGTACACCCGCCTCCGGTGATGGCACTTCTGTATCCACCTTATCAGTCGCAACCTCCAGCAGCGTCTCATCCACTTCTACAGTGTCGCCGACCTGTTTGGTCCACTCAATTACGGTGCCTTCCATTACTGATTCGCCCATTTGGGGCATTACCACTTCTACCTTCGCCATAAAATTGTTTTGTTTTGCTGCCTGTGAGGCGGTTTGGGGGTTTTTAAACGGACCCTAAAGTTCAGGATTATTCCAATTAGTTCAAAATTAGTATCGTACTTTAAAAAGAAGGAAAAGCGCTTTTTTCAACCTTTTGCCTTTTTTAACTCAAAATCAGGGAAGCAGGACGGCAGAGACCTTTTACTTGCATTCCAAACTATGTTAACTTAGTCCAAATTCTGCATTCTTGGGAGTTTGTCCTCACTTCTGATTTTATTAACTTCGTGTTTTAGTCAAACACTATTTAAAACAGCCATGGCATTATGATATCGGAAGAACTACAAGCAATTATTGACGAAGCTGAAATGCATATGGAAGAAGCTACTGCCTTCTTCAAAAAAGAACTTTCTCACGTCCGGGCCGGTAAGGCAAACCCCGCTTTACTTGAAGGCATAAAGGTTGACTACTACGGCTCCAAAACGCCCCTCCAGCAGCTGGCCAATGTCAGTGCGCCTGAACCCCGATTGTTAGTGGTACAACCGTACGATCGTTCTGCAATGGAAGATATTGAAAAAGCGATCATGTCTGCCGGTTTAGGGCTGAACCCGAATAATGATGGTGAAAGAATTCTCATTCCACTGCCGGTTCTAACTGAAGAACGTCGTAAGGAACTGGTAAAACATTCAAAGGATATTGCAGAGCAAGCCCGTATCAGTATTCGAAACTCCCGGCGTAATGCTAATGACTCTGTCAAGAAGACCGTTGAAAGCGAATCCCTTTCAGAAGACTCAAAATATGAGGCCGAAGACGAGATCCAAAAACTGACCGATAGCTATACCGCCAAAGTGGAAGAGATGCTCGAGAAAAAAGAAAAAGAAATTATGACTGTTTAATGGGTATCGGGTTTCATGATTCAGGTTGCGTGTTGTTCGAGTCTACAAACAATAGTTGCCAGTTTAATTTATATGAAAAGTTATCGGGATTTAGAGATTTATCAGATGGCATATCATTTGGCGCTTGAGGTTCACGACCTAACAATGACACTTCCCAAATATGAAATGTACGAACAAGGGAGCCAGATTCGAAGGTCTTCAAAAAGTATTAAAGATAATATTGCTGAAGGATTTGGAAGGAGGCGTTATAAAGATGAATTTATTCGATTCCTAATTTTTGCCCATTCTTCATGCGACGAAACTATCTCACAACTAAATATGATAAGTGACATTTATTTTAAAGAAAAACCTCTTACTGATTTATTAAACAGATATGATATATTAGGTCGCAAAATTAATAGCTTTGTCAACTATGTTGAGACAAGCTGGAAAACAAATTAACCCGTAACCCAAAATCCGCACCACGTAACCCTACTGCATGTATATATCTGAATTAGAGTTACAAGGCTTCAAAAGTTTTGCCCATAAAACCAAGGTAAAGTTCGACAGTGGAATAACATCCATCGTTGGGCCGAATGGGTGTGGTAAATCAAATATTGTGGATGCCTTGCGCTGGGTACTGGGTGAACAAAGACCTTCTCTTCTACGCTCATCAGCCATGGCTAATGTGATCTTCAACGGGACCGCAAAAAAGAAGGCTCTGGGTATGGCCGAGGTGTCTCTTACGTTTGTGAACGATAAGGGAATTCTTCCTATCGAGTACAGTGAAGTTACGATCTCAAGACGACTGTACCGGTCGGGCGACAGTGAATACCTGATCAATGGAACCAGCTGCCGTCTTAAGGATATTATGGAGCTTTTCATGGATACCGGAATGGGCTCTGATGCGTATTCTGTGATCGAGCTCAAAATGGTTGAAGAGATCCTGAACGACAAGAATAATGATCGCCGCAGGTTATTTGAGGAAGCTGCCGGGGTAACCAAATACAAGGATCAGCGAAAAAAGACAATCCGTAAGCTGGAGTCAACCCGCAAGGACCTTCAAAGAGTTGATGACCTGTTGGTGGAGCTGAGAAAGAAAGCCCGTTCCCTCGAAATTCAGGCTGAAAAAGCTGAAAAAGCCAAAATTTACAGAGATGAACTTGAGCAGCTTGACAAAGCTCTGACCCTTCATGATTTCAATAAGATCAAGGAAGAGCTTGAACCGCTGAAAGAGCGTATTGCGAATGCCGATAAGGAAAAACGCGAGATAGCCAAGGCCATTGAAGAGCTTGAGGCCAATGATGAAAAGGCCAGGTCAGAACTTATTGAAAAAGAAAAACAACAGGCAGAAGCCCAACGCAGAGTAAGTCAGTTACATAATGCCCTGAGAGAGGCTGATACTAACCTTCGGATCACCCGTGAGAAGATCGAGAATGAGAAGAAGGTGATCACCGAGTATGCCAAGGATATTGAAAGTGGCCAGAACGACCTTGAAGAACTGAATGATCTGTTGGAATCGAGCCGCAACAAGCTGGAAAGTTTTGATGACGAAATGGATAAATCGAGCAAGGCTCTTGAAGATTCCAAAAAGAAGTATGGCCAGATCCAGCAGCAGTATAACCGCGAGCGAAGTGACTTATACGAGATCGAAGTTCAGCTGAGTGCCACCAATAATGAATTGAATCAGCTTCAGACCAAGCGGATCAAGATCGAGAGTAGACTCGAAAATACTGAAGGTGACCTCGAACGGATCGATGATGAGATCACAGATCTGAATGACGAGATCGAAAATATGACCGGTGAGCAAGGACTCATCGAGAAGAAGCTGGACAAACTGGTCGTGGAGCGAGATGAACTTGAAGAGGAACTGGAAACGGCTCGCGATAAACGTGAACAGTTTGCTGATAAACAGAATGAGATCAAGGATGAACTGAGAACCCTTCAGAGTAAGAAGGAATCCCTGGAATCTGAGATCAACCTGATGAATGATCTTGCCAGTTCCAATGAAGCATTCCCAGGCAGCGTAAAATATCTGATCGAAAATCATCGGTTCGACTTCAAGGACATGACCACGGTTTCTGAAGTCTTTGACACCGATCAGGAACATGCCGTGGCTTTAGAAGCTGTATTGGGTGATGTTCTCAATTTTGTGGTCGTAAAGACCCTTGATGAAGCGCAACGTGCTGCCAGGATCCTCAAAGAAAATAAAAAAGGCCGTGCCACTTTCATTCCCCTTGACCAACTGGCAGCAACCTATCCGGTTAAAGACGGCAGCCTGTTCGATGAGGTGAAATCCAAGCGGGAATATTCTGCTTTAAAGCAATTATTGCTTGGTAATGTGATGGTATTCAATTCTGTTGAAGATGCCTACAAAGCAACCCGTTCTGAAAAAGATCTTATCGGGGTGACCTTTGACGGTGAAGTGGTTACAGGTCACAAATTCTTTCAAAGTGGGAGTAAAAAGAAGAATGCCGGGATCCGGGTCGGGCTGAAAGACAAGATCGAGAAGCTGGAGAAAGAAGAAGCCAAGACAGCCAAAGAGATCGTCAAACTTGAAGAATATCTTCAGCAGATCGTAGAGAAATATGAGAAGCTTGATATTGCCAAGCTCAGTCAAATGCTCAAGGAAAAAGAGCAGGAGGTTCGCCGACTTGAACAGCAGCAGCAAAGCCTGAGCTCTAAAGTGTCCGTCTATCAAAAGAATATCGGTGAACTGGTAAACCGTAAGGATCATCTAAAAAGCAGCGAAGGCTCTGCTCAGGAAGAGCTTAATTCCATTCAGCCCAAACAGAAGGAATTACAGCAGAAAATGCTTGAGCTGGATGAAAAACAGCAAGAGAAAAAAGACCTCCTTGAAACCCTCGAAGACGAGCGCTCGATCGCCCAAAGCCGGTATAATGATACCCAGTTAAAGCATCAGGATCTCAAGAATAAAGTGGACAACCTGGAGCGTGATGTTCAGAGAGCTGAGACCGGTATTCAGAACGTCAAGAAACGCATAGAAAACCGAACTCAGCTTACTGAAGAAAGTAAAGAACGCATCGAGACCCTCACGGGCCGTACCAAGGAGCTTCAGGAAACCATTACCACCAACAGTGAGTCCAAAAAAGAGGCCGATGCCGCATTGGAAAAAGCAGAGGAAGCCGCTGCCAAACAGCGTGGTAAGATCAATGAGATCGAAAAAGAGCTGAAGGAAGTCCGTCGTCGCAAAGAGGTAAATATGGAGCTCGTCCACCACCTTGATATGGCCCGGGAAAAAATGGAGATGCAGTCTCAGACCCTGTCCGACCACATCTGGGAGACCTACGGCATTCTGATGAAGCAGGTAGATGAAACTCTGCCGGAAAGTAAGTCGCCTGAAGAAGCCAAGGAGCGCATCAGCTGGCTGAAACAAAAGCTAAACAGCATCGGGGAGGTTAACCCCCTGGCTATTGAAGAGTATAAAGAAGAAAAAGAGCGCCTCGATTTTTATGAGGAACAGATCCTTGATCTTGAAGAAGCTGAAGAACAGCTCCTGGAAACCATTGATGAGATCAACGAAACAGCCACCGAACGATTCAACACCACCTTTGAGAAGATCCGTATCAACTTCCAAAAGGTCTTCAAGACCCTGTTTGAAGCGGATGATTACTGTGACCTTCTGATCGAACAAGATGTTGAGGATCCGTTGGAAGCACGGATCGAGATCAAGGCCCAGCCACGAGGAAAGCGCCCCTCCGGTATCTCACAACTTTCAGGTGGTGAGAAAACACTGACGGCCATTGCCCTGCTTTTTGCCATCTATCTCGTAAAGCCATCCCCTTTCTGTGTATTGGATGAGGTAGATGCCCCGCTTGATGATGCCAACATTGAGCGATTTGCCAAGATGATCAAGAACTTCAGTGAAGACACTCAGTTCATCATCATTACTCACAACAAACAGACCATGAGTAAAGCTGAGATGATGTATGGAGTAACTATGCCTGAAACCGGTATTTCCCGCCTGGTGGGTGTGAAGCTGGATGAAGTGGAAGACGTTCTTTAGTATATTGAATATCGAACAAGGAATATCCAATTTTGAAGTGAATTAGGTCTTTGCCTATCCTCTTATTAACACCTTTGAAGAAGTCTCATATCCGATCCTTACAACATACGCTCAGCGCCTGCCTTTCGGCAGACAGATTCTTTCACTCGCCCTAGAAAAAACACGTGTCCAACCCTCGCTACGCACGCTCTGCGCCGTAGCGGTCTCTGCATTAGCTTCAAAACTGCTCAATTCCAACCGGTTTATCTTCTAAAAAGCTTGCCACCTATTCTTTTTGGACAATTAATTACATCCATTTTAATAATACTTTAATTACTATAAGTGTATTTAAAATCACCTTTACTTACTATTAGTTATACATTAAAAATTAGATTTGGTTGAGGCACCGATCCCGCCGTATATTGGGAGCAGTTATTCAAAAAACAAGCCCACGGAAATAACCGGCGGGCTATTTTTATGCCTTTCTCTCACGTTTTACCATTCATTCTTCCTGATCAATCAGTCGCTTTTCAGAATAATGTATTTCGTTGTTGAAGTTCAGCCAGACCGTTTTATCTTTGGCTACACAAATAACTTAACTGAATGCACATAATGAAGAACCTGTCCGCAATATTCTTACCGCTGATCCTGATCTTTTCTGCCTGTAATTCCGGGTCTCCGGAAACCCGATTTCAGGACCTCCCGCAAGAAGCCCAAACGATCTCATTGACCGGTGATACGCTTTATACCAGTGTTGATTCCCTGCCGGAGGCCCTGGCGAATAGAATAGATTCTTTAAGTGCTTTGGCATTGGAGCAGGACCGGCTTGTGGACAGTTATATCTGGGAAGCTCGGAAAACAGCCTACAGGGGTGATTACCGAACAGCCATTGTTCAGCTCTCTTCCGCTATCATTGAGTTCCCCGACGAGCCCCGACTATATCGCCACCGTGGACATCGGTATATCACACTTCGTGAATTTGACCTGGCCATTCAGGATTTCCAAAAGGCAGCCGCTTTATTTGAGGGACAGGATGATGTCACCGAGCAGGACGGCCTTCCTAATGCAAGGAATATCCCATTGAGCTCACTTCATACCAATACCTGGTACCATCTTGGCCTGGCTCATTATTTGAAGGGAGAATATGACCTCGCAAACGAGGCTTATGAGAAGGGACTTGTCGCTTCCACCAACGATGATATGAAAGTCGCCTTTCTTTACTGGCACTATATGGCATTGCGAAAGGCCGGTCATGATGTAGAGGCGGGTAAGGTTCTGGAGCAGGTCTCAGAAGATATGGTCATGATCGAAAACACGAGTTATCATGAACTTCTGATGGTTTTCAAAGGTGTATTTTCTGAAAATCAGATCTTAGACAAGAATAATTCGGAACTTGACAATTCAACGCTTGGCTATGGCCTCGGCTTCTGGCATGATATCAATGGCCGACATGAAAGAGCTACTGAGATCTGGCAGCAGGTCTATGATTCAGGCAATTGGGCCGCATTTGGCTTTATTGCCAGTGAAGCTGAACTGGCTAATTAAGAATAAATATTACAGTGCGATGGTGTTACGGTGTTATCAGTTGATTCCAACTATAACTCCGTAACACCTAAACACTATTAATTCCCAATAACACTATTAACTCCTGAAATGAACTATCTGTTATCGGTCATGGCTCTTGCATTAGTATTATCTTCCTGTGCAAGCAGTGAATCAACAGCATCCAAATCTTCTTTTGAATTTCCTGAAGGTTGTGAAGAACCAAGAAACCCACCTAAAGTCACAAACATGAGAGAAATGATGGATAATCACCATGAATATCCGGCGGATCTAAGAAGTAGAGGGATAGAAGGCAGGGTGGTTTTAGATATACTGGTTAGTGAAACAGGTTCAATCGAAAGTATGGATGAAGTACGTTCTCCTCATTATCGATTGACAGAAGTCACACAAAATGCTGTAAAATATTTAAACGTGGAACCAGGCATTTGCTCAGGGAAACCAACCCCAATGCGTTTTAATTTTGCTCTGAGCTATTATGTTAATCCATCATTTTAATGCATTACAAGACAACTTCAATTTTATATTCATGAGTTAATAGAGTTACGGTGTTATCAGTTGATCCCAACTTTAACACCGTAACACCTAAACACTTCCGCACTACAACACCATTAATTCCCTACAAAGAACAAGGCGTTACCAAAGAGAAGTTTCCCGTTATGCCAGAATCCACGGAATAGGGGATTGTCAACCATATAGACCACCTCACCTGAACCCATATTCTGAACACCAAAGGTCAGGGTATGTTCCAGCTCTTTTTGGGCGTCAACTCCGGTAAATCCGCTACGATGGGCTCCGGGTTCAGCTGCACCCACATTCCATCCATAATCCAGGTACTCGTAGGCATCAGATCCAAGCTTCAGAGACATGTACGTGTCATCATAACCGAATGCGAGTGGGTGTGTGGTATCCATTGTTATCTCATAAACACTTCCCGGATTAGAACCGCTGGCTCGTTCACGTTCTGCATTTCCGTATACCCTGAGTTTGTCGCCCGGTTCCGTTTCTGCTTCCCCTTCATTATCCATAGATTTACTTTTCAGGGCAAAGCCTTCCTTTCCGGCCAATACACTGTTGGCACCGTCCAGTGCTATCAATGTCCCACCGTTTCTCACCCATTCCTGTAACATAGAGAGGTTGGCATCATTTGTTACACTGCCATACATGGTTGGCATCACGATCACGTGATAATCACTCCAGTCAACAGAACCAATATCGTCGGTATTGATCATAGTCACCGGATAGTCGATCTGCTGATCAAAGAAATTCCAGATATGGCCTACCATATTGGAACTCGTTCCTTCTCCTGAGATAAGTGCCACTTTAGGGGCTTCGATCAGGCGTACTGAAGAGGAACCGAAATCCTTACCGGAATCCACAAACCCGGTGGCTGCCGGGGTCACAATTCGGTTCAATAATGCTGCCTCGTCTTTAACGATCTGATCAAAACGATCGCCCAGGTTCTCATTCCCATTTCTTGTAATAATGAGGGTCCCAGGGTTGTAACTGTTTCCATTCAGAGTGAAAGCTTCTTCAGCATAACGTACAGTCACGCCTTTTTTAAGTAGCTGAGAAAGGTACTTCAGGTCATCAAAAGAATTCCATTTGGCAAGATAAGCGTAAGGTTTCTCGATGCTTGGCGTCAGTTCCTCTTCAACCGTAGACTGAACAGGCTCAGTATCGATCCTGCCCGTCACAGCATATCCATCAAGACCATAAGCATAATGAGTTTCCCAGGCCGTGATATCATAGGTCAGTGAATCGACCAGTTCCGGGTTCGGTTCAAACAGTGCCCGAACCAGGGTTCCTTTTGGCTGATAGGTACTGATCACGTAATCGCCTTCTTCAACAGACACTCTTCCGGTCTCTCCGGTTGAGAAATCATATCCATTGGCGTTGGATGAGCGTGAAGCCATTCCGAATTCGATCTTTTGTTTCACCAGATACTGAAGCAGCATGGATACTTTATCAGGGTTACTGCTTTTCTTGACTACAAAAGTTTTGTATTGGCCTGAACCATTCTCGATCGTGTTATCGAAATAGGTCTTAAATTCATTGATCACGCGCTCATGATTCTGAGAAGTGATCTCCACGGTAGAAATTCCACTGGTGTGATGGTGCAACAACCGGTCTTTCAAAGTCAGTGTATCACCTTCCGGCTTATACACACCCAATCCGGCAAAACCGCCACCGGCCTGCTCGTAGGTCATACCGATCGCTCCGTTGAAGGTAGGCCATGTATCTCCGTAGCTTGGGTAGAATAGGTCGAATGATTCCTTTGTAAAATATAACCAACCCTCTTTGTCAAAATACTTGGTGTGATTCTTACCGATCATGGTCTGATACTCTCGCTGCCAGTCAGTGATAGCGTTATGAAACGGTTTGGCGGCCGGTGCAAAATAATATGGGGACCTATAGCTTTGCTCGTGGAAATCAACATGTACGTGTGGCATCCACTCCTGATACGCTACGATACGCTGCTTACTTTCAACTTGTGTCTGCCAGGCCCAGTCACGGTTCAGGTCAAAATGATAGTGGTTGGTACGCCCACCCGGCCATGGTTCATGGTGCTCACGAGCATCGTGGTCCGGATTGAATTCCTCTCCAACCACGGTTCTGTACCAGTTCACATAGCGATCGCGTCCGTCAGGATTGATCATAGGATCCATGATCACCACGGTATTGTTGAGCCACGCTGTTTTATCCGTGACCAGCTCATGAATGGATTTCATAGCGGCTTCACTGGACGAAGTTTCATTGCCGTGCACATTATAACTCAACCAGACAATGGCCTTTTGATTGGCTGTCGGCTCACCGTCTACCAATCCGGTCAGCTTCAGGTTATTTTGCCGGATCTCTTCAATGTTATTCTGATTTTCTTGGGAGGTTACCACCACATAAACCAGCTCACGTCCCTCGTTGGTCTTTCCATATTGTGTCAAGGTCACTAAAGGAGATTCATCAGCCACATGCTGAAAATATCCCAGGACCTTATAGTGAGGAGTCCACTGATCGCCAAGCTCATATTCCAGATATTCAGCCGGGGACTGGATTTGAGCCCATCCCGGAAGGTTCAGGAATAAGCCTAAGAGTAAAGTCAGTAATATACTACGTTTCATTATTCTGCCGATTTATTTAATTCAGATTCGATTTGTTCAACCACATCATCAACAATGGAATTGGGGATAGGGATAGTAAGGTTGTAATGGGCAATTTTCCACCCATTTTCATTTTTTACCAAAACCCCGGATCCGCGGCTCGGTCCCAGGTTGGGTGTATCCAGTTCTTCATCAAACCAGGCCACCTTTCCATTGTCTGAAAAATAGATCTTTCTGAAGGTTGGGGTGAAGGTCCAAGCCACGCCATCATCCTCAAAATAGGGTTTGGACCAGGGCTTGAATTCTGCCACGGTCCACCGTTCAGTGGCATCCGTTCCCATAAAGATGGAAGAATCGTTTTCAAAGTGATCAAAGTAGCGTTCAAAATCACCTTCGGCTGCTGCAGTATGCCAGTCATCGAGGACAGCATCCACTGCTTCCGGTGATGGCGGAATTGGAGTTTCTTTGGGTTGGCAGGCCACCAAAAACATTACAGGCATCAATAGAAATAACAGCAAGGATCGCATACACATAGGGTTGAATTAAGAGTTAGCCTATGGTAGCCAATACACAAGGATTGGGCAAGGGGTAATTTCAAGAAGAATAAAAGTCCTGAGCTTCCTAATGCCTGATTACATCTCCCTGTAAATGAACAAGTTCATTTTCGGTCCCTCTTCAAAGAGGGATTTTTCTTTGATACGAGATCTATCTCAGTCTCTTAGCATTTCATTATTTAAAATGGACTATTGAAGAATTCTCCCTTTGAAGGGAGACCGGTTAAGAGCTTTAGCTCGAAACCAGAGGGATGTAATTCAGTCGAATTCGAGCACCATCTTAACCTCGTCGAGTAGCTCCGCTGCTCTACGCCCTACCGAGGCTCCGCCTCCAAACACATCACCCCGAAAATAACGTCACATGAAGCACCGCCTTTTCATCACCCAAATAGTTTCGCGCTGACGAATACTTCGAATGCTCAGAAATTTCTACAAACCCCGCTTTCACCGGGTTATAGTGTACATACTCAATTTTCTGCTTCATCATTCTGGCATTGGAAATTTGTTTAGGATGCACTCCTGCTTGCCAGACCTGGTACTCGCTATCCTTATGTTTCGAGTGTTTAAAGGCTTTTAATTCGGAAAGAAAATATCTTCTCTTTTGCTCTTTCAAATGATCAATGATACATCTTGCGGTATATGATTTGAACTTCCTCATTTTATCAGCAGGACATTCTGACTCAAAGATCATGTGGATGTGGTTGTGCATGATCACATACGCATGGACTTTAACCTTCTCTCGGTTTTGAAGATGTTTGATGGATTCAATTATTAGCTCACTAATGTCTTGATAAGCAAATAATGAGATCCGTTTTACAGTGCTACACGTAATAAAATAGGGATAGTAATCTTCTTTGAATTTGTATCTTGATTTGCCCATAACTTTTTTAATTAGTTAGAGCAGCTTCAAAAGAATTCCTTACAAACTTTTTTGAGGCGGAGCCTCTGTAAGGCGTAGAGCAGCGGAGCTACTCGACGAGAAAAACTGGGAGTTTATTATGTTATCGAGCTAAAAATTCTATTTCAAAGCGAACAACTAACCATTGATTAGTTTCCTCATCTTTTTCCTGTAGATATAAATATCCATCCTTTACTATCACTTTGTTTTGTTTGCTGGCCGGATCTTGGTATTTATCTCCCGGCATTGTAAATCGGGCCAATAGCTCACCGGATTCCTCCAGCACCCACCACCTGAAATACTTGTGACTTTTAGTGATCGTTGAGACCCAGAATCTGTTTTCATCATCCATAAAGATACTATTTATGGACGGCCATTTATCAGGTAGATCTATATCCCTTGCAATACCTTTGACCATTTCATTTACGGACTGCAAAGCATCTTCCCGGGTAACCTCCGGAGCTATATAAGGATAATAAAACGCGTTTTGATACCTGCCCTGACTGTCAAACTTCTTGATCAGAAATTCCCGACTATCTACGATAAAGAAATGATCTGCTTGAGTTGGAATAAAGAAATGTCGTTCAAAAAATGGGAAATGTTTCATCAAACGAACCTGAGTATCACCAACTTTTTGTGGGGATGCTGAATGGGCAAATTTTTTCGCTTTAAGTTCAACCAGTTGTTCAGAAATAAGCTCTAATTCTGAATTCAGCCTATAGAAAGATTTTCTTCTTATCCCAGACTTATTGGCTTGAGGCGGTTCTTGAAATGCCGCAATGACATTATTCCCTTCATCTAAGTAGAATTCATGGGGACGTTTCATTTCAAGATCTGAATTACTTTGCCATTTTTGAGCATCCGTTAAGACTGTTTTCTCAAATTGCAGCGAATCCGTAGAATATAACATAATCCGCTGCATTTGACTGTCATAAAACAACAGATTACCGGAACGATACAGTAAGTTGGACAAGTTCAAAAACTCTCCTGGGCCTTTTCCCTCTCCCGCAATTTTTTTCAGATGAGAACCCTCTGCATTAAAAACATGAAGGGAACGAGATCCCCAACCCGCATCGGCTATGTAGACCCGACCAGAATCATCGACTGTGAAATCTCCCATCGAGGCAAAGAAAACTTCTTCATTACCCCCAAATTCTGTAGCATTTGTAAGTAATACTGAATCAGGA
Organism: Gracilimonas sp. B-17; assembly: GCF_056857935.1. Classification (NCBI taxonomy): domain Bacteria; kingdom Pseudomonadati; phylum Balneolota; class Balneolia; order Balneolales; family Balneolaceae; genus Gracilimonas; species Gracilimonas sp. B-17. The sequence continues at coordinate 73,867 of NZ_JBSXOA010000008.1, read as the reverse complement.
GTTACATCCTCAGAGAATACCTTCACGCCTTCAAGCTCTCCAAAGCTATATTCAATGTCCTCCTCTGTTTCGCAACCAAACATTGTAAGCAGAATAAATAACCCGAAAACAGTACCCTTATTACTTAAACCCATAGATAATTATGTAGTTCTGATTTCGAATAAGATAAAATTGTATCTGCAAACTACAAATTTAGTAGCAATCAGCATGAAAGGAGTCCTTACAAACTTTTTTGAGGCAGAGCCTCTGTAAGGCGTAGAGCAGCGGAGCTACTCTACGAGAAGTGAAGTGAGATAGTAGATGAAGAATTCTCCCTTGGAAGGAAGATCGGTTGAGAGCTTTAGCTCTAAACCAGAGGGATGTGAGTCAGTCGAATTCGAGCACTATCTAATCCTCGTCGAGTAGCTATGCTGCTCTACGAGAAGTACATAGGAAGCTGAATTTCAATCCCGGGCGTATGCGATACGCCCTTACTGACTGTATTGATTAATTAAGTTGAGTAAGCCTGTTTGCGTAGTGGTAAAAAATGTGAATTTTACCATCCTCTTTATATAGCTCCACTACTCAACGAGCACAATGGGTTCTTATCATTACACTTTAGTCCTGTAAATACTCCGTACTTTTGGTTATGCTTGGGGCAGACCTCAATCAACCCGTTTTTACTTTGATCATCAGCAGTAACAGCGCCAACCAGATCGCCCCCATCAAACGCATTGCCGCCATCGACATCGGCACCAATTCCTTTCATGCTATCATTGTCGATGTTTATTCAGACGGCAGCTTTCGTACACTCGATAAGCTCAAGGAAATGGTTGAAATGGCCAAGGGTGGTATGGGAAAGCGACTATCAGAAGGCGCTTTCAAACGGGGCCTGTCAGCTCTTAAGAATATCAAACGGCTGGCAGACAGTTATGAATGTGAAAAGATCCTGGCCTATGCCACCAGTGCTATCCGGGAAGCAGAGAACGGTGGTGAGTTCATCCAGAAAAGTATAGATGAGGTTGGTATTAAAATGCTGGCTATTCCCGGTCGTGTGGAAGCGGAGCTTATAGGACTTGCTGTCCGACACGGAATGAAGCTTACCGAAAAACCTGCCCTTGTAGCGGATGTTGGCGGGGGCAGTGTTGAATTCATCATCGGTAATGACAGTGACTTCTTTTACCTGGCCAGTAAAAAGATCGGGGTTTCCCGCATGACGGAGATCTTTAAACCCTCCGATCCTATCACTGAAGATGACATCCAAAAGCTTCAGGCACATTATGAGGAAGAACTCAGGGATGTGGCTCAGGCCTTTGCCCAACACAGAACGGATACCATCATCGGTTCGTCCGGAACCATGGAGAACATCGCCCAGATGATAGCCGCCCGAAAGAACATCCCAACGGATGTTACCTTAAATGAACTTGAATTTTCAGCTGAAGAATTCAAGGAGTTCTATGACTATTTCATCAAGCTGAACCGTAAGGAGCGAAAAAAGGTCACCGGACTGGAAACCAAGCGGGTTGGGTTCATCAATACCGGGGTGGTGCTGGTTGATTATCTGATACGAAAATTTGGGATCCGAAAGATCCGCATTTCCTCTCAAGCACTTCGGGAGGGGATCGTGATCCGATACCTGAAAAAGGAAATGATCGGGTTGCCGTGGACCGGAGAGATGTCGGATCCCCGCCGACGAAGCGTCTTTGAACTGCTCCGCAAAACGGACTGGCACGAAAATCACTCCCGCCACGTGGCCAACATGGCCCTGACCATCTTTGATGCCCTGGAGGATGAATTAGAGCTTAAAGAAACAGATCGTGAGCTGCTTGAATACGCGGCTTATTTACATGATATCGGGTATTACATCTCTCATTCCAAACATCATAAACACGCCCTGTATATAATCCGTCATGCAGATCTAAAGGGATTTAAAGAAGAGGAGATCGAGATCATAGCCAATGTGGCCCGTTATCACAGGCGTTCTACTCCAAAGAAACGACATGGTGAGTACTGGAAACTGAAGCCGGCCATTCGAAAGCGCATCAAAAAACTGTCCGGTATCTTGCGTATTGCAGATGGACTGGATCGCAGTCATTATCAGAATGTGAAGGACCTGCAGGTTTACTCCGGTGAAAAGGAGATCAAGATCAATATCCGAACGGAGGGCGAGCCTTATCTTGAGATCTGGGGAGCCGAACGGAAGTCTGATCTATTTAAGGAGATGACGGGTAAGAAGCTTAAGATTGAGCGGATTATTGAGGCCGGGATAGGCTGATAGGTCATGTGGTGGTCGATCAATCAGTTTTTTGGATCCTTGGTGACTTTTTACCCACCCCTCAATCCCCGCCCGAGCGGGGAGGCTCTTTGGTATGGTTTTTATGCTGAATATTAGATTGTAGCCATTGGTGAGAACTTCATAGCAACTCTAAAAACATCCATAGCGTCTTCCTCTCCCGGGAGAGGAAACAAAGGTGAGGGTGGGGGTTGCCAGGGCCTGACTGCTTGACCTTTTCAATTAATTTGCCATTTTATCTCAATAAACAAAGGGGTGCCATGGCAAAGAAACTACCTATACTACCATATCGTCAGGATCTCATTGAAAAAGCCCGATGGCTTCGAAAGCAATCAACACCGGGTGAAATTCGACTTTGGAATGCTATAAGACATCGACAGATACTGGGGTATAAGTTTAGAAGGCAGCATCCTATTCATCGTTTCATTGTCGATTTCTATTGCCGTAAACTCAAGTTGGCCATCGAGATAGATGGCAGATCTCATGACTTTAAAATTGAAGCGGATAAAGAGAGACAATTCATAATTGAACAGTTTGGTGTGAGCTTTTTAAGGTTCAGCGAATCTGATGCTAAACGGAATACCGGAGCTGTGGTTTTGGAAATTGAGAAATGGATAGAGTCGCATAGTTAAGTTGTGGGGTATTTGGATATCGATCAATCGGTTTTTGAATCCTTGGTGACCTCTTACCCACCCCTCAATCCCCGCCCGAGCGGGGAGGCTCTTTGGTATGGTTTTGTTCGAAATAATAGATTGTAGCCATTGGTGAGAACTTCATAGCAACTCTAAAAACATCCAAAGCGTCTTCCTCTCCCGGGAGAGGAAACAAAGGTGAGGGTGGGGGTTGCCAGGGCTCAATTGTAGTTAATTTCCTACCATATAAATAACGCTCCGACGCAGAGCGTGCGGAGCGAGATCAAGGGGTCGTACGGTGATTTTGGGAGGCGGAGCCTCCTGTGGGCATTGAGCAGCGGAGCTACTCAACGAGATCTAACCACCACAGGCCACCACCCTCACCTTGCTCAGACGCTCTGCGTCGGAGCAGGCAGTATCAGAGTAAGATAAGGAGTCAGCGGCTCAGGGATCCGCTGTACCTATACTAAATTAATCACCAAAAGAGCCGGCGGGACCAGGAAATACGACCGGGCTTTCGAAGCCGTCTTTGGAGACACTGGCTACACCGAAGTAATAGTTGTCGATAACCACATTCTCCAGGGTGTGCTCAGTCACATCCGCGGGTACGAATACGCTTTTTTCCCATTGGTTGGAATCGGTCAGGCGCCAATAGATCTTATAGCCTGCAAGCTGTGGGTTTTCATCAGAGTCCAGGGCTTTCCAGCTAAGCGTGGCACTTGGTCGAACCGCTCCGGAAATTCGGACCTCAGCCGGCGGACTTGGGGCCCATGACATACCTGCCATCACAACTGCATTCAATCCGGTCAGTTTTGCTGCGTAATCAAATTCAACTTCACTAAGGACATCCCCGTATTCCACTCCGTCTTCGGTTCTGATATCCTGATGCTGGCGAACATAATCTTCATTGGTTTCCATGATCCGCACACCCGGGAATCCGGCATCATTGAATGGGCGATGGTGTCCTCCACGACCAAATCGATCCAGGCGATAGATCATCATCACGTCTAAATTCCTGATATACAGATCCGCCATCTTATCTACATAACGCGCCAGGTTACGGGAAGGGGAATCCACTTCACCGCCTGTAAAGCGCCGGATACGAGCTTCCCGCTCTGTTTCAACGGCACGGGTTCCTTCAGAGAATACACGGGCGGTAGTATTATCGATCACACCGTTTATGCCCTGAATGTTACCGATCATATCATTATTCAAGACTCCTTTGATATCCCAGCCCTGCTCTTTGGCATATTCAGCCAGGATCTGTCCTCCAAATAATCCCTGCTCTTCACCGGAAAGCTGAGCATACATGATGGATCCCTCAAACTCATACTGACTCAATACGCGAGCGGCTTCCAGTACTCCCGCTACTCCGGAAGCATTATCATTGGCTCCGGGAGAAACAGATTCGGAATCCATCACATCACTGACGCGGGAATCAATATCACCGCTCATGACCACAAAACGATTCGGATCAGCGGTTCCACGTTGAATAGCTACCACATTGACCACTTCAACCGGTTCAGGAATACGGCTGCCTTCTTCTCCTCCTACATAATCACGTACATAAAATACCTCAAGGCATCCCCCACAATTTTCTGAAATACGTTCAAATTCAGCCTTCAACCAGCGGCGGGCGGCTCCAATTCCCTCTGTTTCGGAGGTGGTATCAGACAAGGTATGGCGGGTTCCAAAACCAACAAGTTTGGTTATATCAGCCTCTATTCGTTCTGCTGATGGTGCCGCACCGATGTCCCTCAACACTTCAGTCTGCAGGGTCTGTGCCATGGCACCTCCAATGGCAAATAAAACGGTAGCTATGGTCAAACCTGTTACTTTAAATACTTTCATAGGATCATTCATTCTTAGAATTATTATGTAGATTTCGTTCCTGCTTCAGGTACTCCTGAAGGTCTTTTTGAAACTGAATCTGAGCTTTTAATCCGGCTCTGTGACCAAATAATGCCCCCAGACCACATGCCACTATAACCACAAACATGAAGGTCAGCCTGGCATCTCCAAGCCCGGCATCATAGATCTGAACCCAGACCAAAGGCGGAATGGCGATCAGTAATCCGAAGATATAGGGCACCGGACTGGCTCCCTGTAGCCTTCGCATGAATCGGCGCCCGGTCACGAATACGATATTCATATATACCAGGCCAAAACCAAACAAGAATAGGGTTCCTACATAGGATGGATCCGTTATTTTGACCAGGAATTCAGAAGATAGCAGGGTAAAAACTGCCGATGTCATAAATACACCGGAAGCATAAAAAGCGAACCGTGGGATGTTATCCAAAACTATAGTGTGATTAGGATTTAGAAATTATAGTTCTCACATTCAGTTGTGAGCTAAAAATACAACATTATTTGTATGTGAGATGGTTAAAAGGTGCAATAGTATCCGTCCGTTACCGGGATAACCAGTTTTGGGGATTAACGAATTGATTGCCATCTCTGACCGCAAAGAAAACAACTTCTCCAAGTTCTGAATCTGAGGTACCGGAATTTCCGATCTTATCTCCACGGTCAAGTACTGAACCAACTTGTACATTGATCCGGGAAAGATTCCCATAAGCGGTATAATATGAGCCGTGCTTTACAAACACGACGTCTCCATACCCGCGAAGAGGTAATATCTCAAATACATATCCCGGAGAAACGGCTGTAACTGATGCACCGGATTCGGTCACAATATCGATACCGGGATGTTCGGTACTGGTACCATAAAGCGGGTTGCGTACCCTGCCGAATTTCTTTGAGACCGTTTTACTGTTTACCGGCCAGGGCAATACCCCTTTGGATTGCACAAACTCGTTTTCGTAGGTAAGCAGAATATCATCACTCACAAAATTTTCACGTAAAACCGATGTGGAGTATTTCTCGACCTCTTCTGCCCTTCGATCAGCATCGGCAATATTTCGGGCTTGTTCCAATCTGCGCAAGCGTTCATTTTCCTGCCTCCTCAGCTCCTCTTCATCTTCGATCAGGCTGGTAAAGGTATTCTCAAGATTTTCTTTTTGCTCCCGGGTCTTTCTGAGCTCTGCCAGCCAGTCACTGCGTTCCTGTTTGATCTCCTCGACCGTTTGTTCCTGCTGTCGGCGCTGAACGGCCAATTCATCTTTTTCCTCCCTGATCTCTTCGATCACATCACTGTTACGTTCGTAACTATCCTGAAGATCAGCTTTTACCTGATCAAGGTCTTCTTTGGCTTCACGGATCACCTCAGCTTGTTTGGTCTTTTGTTCATCAAATCTGCGAAGATAATTAGAGCGCACCACCATTTGATTGATGGATTCGGAGGTCAACAGGAGTTCAAGATTTCCCGCCCTGCCTTTTTTATAGGCGTACAGAATGATCTTCCTGTAATTATCCATGAGTTGTTCCAGTTCAGCCTCCCGAACATCTAATTCATTTTCTGTCAGCTCGATCTCCGCCTCTATCTGAGACTGTTCATTCTGCAGGCTTTGGATCTTGTCGTCCTGAAGGGCAATGAGGTTATTGAGGGACTGAAATTGCTGATAGGACCGATCAAATTTTTCCTCTGCCTGATTGACCCGCTCCTGATAATTTTTGATCCTTGCTTCCAGAACATTGATCTCAGCCCGGGTATTTTCCTGACGTTTCAGAAGCTCTTCCCGTCTTTCCTGATAGGTTTGAGCAAACAGGTCGCCGGCAGAAACCATCAAAACAAGAATAAAACACACAAATTTCATGGTACGGTATGATCTCATAGTCTTTGGATCTTAATGTTGTCCGGGATATCGATTTCTAAGTTGATCCGGTCAGGATTTGTTTCCAGTGAACGAACTAAAAATACGACCCTTGACCGCTCATCCGCACTGAATATCGTGATTTTTCTTGGCAAAACGAATCCGTTCAACTCCCCATAACTTTCATAGAAAATGCGTGAATAGGGTGAATTTTGTGGTATGGTTTGTTCTACTGTTTGAACCCGGCCATTCTCCCTGTCAACAACCACCCGCAACCCATTCCTGAGTAAAAGCCTATAGGTCGAGCTGTTTTCCTGCAGCCGATCAACATTTGCGGCATCCACCTTGAAGTTGATCAGATCCAGCATATTGATGGACGTCAGCTCATTCAGGCTCGTCAATCTCCCATCATAGATCGATATCTTTTGAGCTTCTTTATCGAGCCGGTTGTAGATGAGGATGGAATCCTGCTCTACCAGCATTTGCCCGCCTTCTATACCGATGCGGTTTTGTATGGTCAGCAGGCTGCGGGTTTCATTTGTGGCAAAGTCGATGGTAACACGGTCACTGTTTCCCGGTTCACTCACCAACGCACGACCCTTTCCTGTCATGGTCTCAAGCTCGCCGGCATAATTTGGTACCATAGCCACCACCTCTTCAATGGAATCTTTACTGGGGCGAAAATCACCTTCCATCGCTAGTTCTGAAGTGCTGCTGCAGGCACTGAACAGAAGTAATATGCCCAATAATAAAAAGTACGTCTGTTGTAAGGGAGATCTCAAATCTATCCGTTGATCTTTTCTTTTAAATGAATTCTTTCCGGGTCGTTCTCTAACGCCTGTTCCCACCACTTTCTTGCCTCATCCATATTACCCAGCTTCTCATACACATCCCCGAGGTGTTCATAAACCTCAGCACTTGCCCCGCCCGTATCTATGGAGGCTTTTATATAGCGTCGGGCCCGTTCATAATCTTCCAGTTTGAAATATACCCAACCCACCGTATCCAGATAAGCCGCATTCTCAGGGGCAACTTCGATCGCTTTCAGTGCCAGCTCTTTAGCCCTTTCCAGTTTCTCGCCCCTAACCGACAAGTTGTAAGCGTAGTTGTTCATCGCGTTGTCATTCTCGGCATCATACCTGAGCGCCAGTTCATAGGCTTCATCTGATTGCTCATGGTTTCCAAGGTTTCCCCTGACATCACCGAGTGTACTATAGATGATCGACTTAAAAGGTCGGCGTGCCGGAGCCCGGGTGGCATTTTCCAGCCACTCCTCTGCTGCTTCATTTTGATCGGATAGCATGTATGCACTTCCCACAAAGAATTGTATGAAGGCATCTTCCGGAACCGACTCATGCGCCTGTTTCCCGACTTCGATCACCCTTTCATACTCCTGCCGGCTCAGCAATAACTGCAATCTTTGCCGCCAGGCGATCTCATCTTCAGGTAACAGCTCATTTGCTTTTTCAAGTAGTTCGAGGGCTCGTTCGGGCTGCTCCATCTGAGCGTAAAATTCACCGGAAAGGCTGAAGGCAGGGCCATAATCCTGATCGGTTTCCGTGAAGGCATCCAGGACCCCTTCTGTCTCAATTCGGAGCTGAACATTCTGCGGATCTTGTTGAGTCCTGGAATACAGGAACCGGGCGATATTCATTTTCTGCTCAGGCTGTATTAATGGATCCGATACAAAATTTGAAAGCAGGGTACCGGCACTGTCCCACTTTTGTTCATCCAGATATAAGCTTGCCAGGTTTATCAATGATTGTGGGTCACGGGCATTCCGCTCCAGGGCATTGTTTAATATTTCCTTTGCCTCATTTTCGTTACCGTAATTGGCATAATATTCACCCAACAGGTTTAGCATCTCAAGGTTATCAGGATCGAGTTCACGAATCTCTTCTAGCTGAGCAATGGCAGAATCGGGGGCCGAAAGGGCTTCATAGTTTCTGAATTTCATGAGCAAGACCGAGATATCACCGCCTCTTAATTTCAAGATATCATCCAGTATCTGATTCGATCGAACAAATTCTCCATAATCCTTGTAGGTATCTGCCAGCATGAACAGGGCATCAAAATCATCGGGATGTAAATCCAACAGGGTATTTAATTCTCTGAGAGTCGCATCATTCTGTCCGGCTCTGCGATAGATCTGAGCCAGTTTCAGCCTGTACCATTTGTTTTGTGGCTCACCATCCACAGCCAGTTTCCCGTAAAGGGCCGCGCTTGGCAGGTTATCCATACTGAAATACACATCTGCCAACGCATAATCCACCCCGGTTGAGCCGCTCAGGTATTCTTTAGATTCCAATAAAAGTTGTTCAGCTCTTTCAAATTCTTCGTTTTCAAAGGCTTCCAGCCCCTGTATATACATGGATTTCCCGGCGATCTCATCATCAGTCTGAATCTGAGCCATGAGTGAACCGCCTCCCAGACACAGAACTCCAAAAAGTAAACCTATCAAGTATTTCATAACAGTCATATCAACGTCAAGTATAACAGGAAAGTGCGATTTTTGCTTATTATTTGAAGGATTCCCGAGAATTGATTATTTGTACGGATCATTTATAGAATAATAGTATTATTAATGAATCAGGAACTCTATTTCATTGCCCTCATGCCACCTGAACCGCTCAGGGAGCAGATACAACACCTGAAGCTTGAAGTGGCTGAAAAATTTAAAAGTTCACATTCGCTCAACGCACCGCCCCATATCACCCTGATCAGTCCCTTTCGGGTAAGCAATGAGCAATTATCAGGGTTGCATTCGATCCTGGAAGTGTATGCACAAGGTCATCAACCTTTTCAGGTACAGCTGAAAGATTTTGCCACCTTCCCTCCACGAGTGATCTTCGTCGATGTTAAGATATCTGAAACCCTTCAGCAATTTCAGCAAAAACTTGAAAATATGATCCGCGCAGACAATGCTTTTGGGTACAACTATAAAGAGCGGCCTTTTCACCCACATGTCACACTTGCCTTTAAGGATCTTTCAAAAGAGAATTTCTACAAAGCCTGGGATGAATTCAAAGACCGCGATATGGAAGAGACTTTTATGGCCGACCAAGTTTACCTGCTTAAACACAATGGTGAGATCTGGGAGGTCTTCAGTGAGTACTCCCTGGGCAACGGTTAGTTCAGATCAAGTCACCTCAGCTGAACCTGAAGGCTCAAAATATGCCTGTATATTCTTGCGTAACTTCGATGCCAGTTCCTTACGGTCGGATGAGCGTTCGGTTTTATTTCCGAATTTGATCTTACAATAGATCTTTTTTGTTTGTGAGAGTATCAACAAATGCTCCAAAAAGCCGTGGCGGGCACCAAAGAAGCATACGCTGTCTCGCGCCGGTATATCCTGCTTCGAAGTTGCATAAGAGATAGAGGCAGTGTGTACCGGCAGTTCTTCATCGGCCGGAAATTGAAGCAGGGAAGCATGGAATGGGAGTATCTCTTCCCCTCCAGAAGAGGTAGCTTCCGGAAAAAAGATCAAGCCCTGGTATTGGTTCATAGATCTTGAAAGTTCTTCATTCACCCGTTTTACGTCCGTTCTTTTATTCCGGTCTACAAAGATGACACCAACCGCATGTACCATATACCCTAAAACCGGCCAGCTTCTGACTGCTTTTTTGGCTACAAAGGTACACCGCAAACTCAGGTATAGTGGAATGATGTCCATGTAGCTAAGATGATTGGACACCAGAAAGAACGGGGCCTTTGGAGGCTTACCATCTATTTCGACCTCCATATTAAATATAAAGGCCACCCCTTCAGCCCAGGTTCTCATAAACAGGTTCCGCCACGGCTCATATCGTAAACGCAATAGTTTTGGAACAACCAGGCCGATCCAATACACTCCAAAAGTAGAAAGGGTAAAGATCAGCAGAGTGAAAAGCCTGGAATAGCCGCGGATCTTTCTCATGGTGATCACAAATTTGATTATCCGAAAAACATCTTTCGGGTTCGGTCAGAAATATTTTCGATATCAAGAAAAACCATCACGTAAAACAGCTCGAGATCTTCCTTATAAGCCGGCTTACTGATGATATCACACCCCACACTCAGATAGTTTGCCAACAGCCCCGGGGTTTCAAAATCCTCTTTTCGTTCAACATCAAAATCCTCTTCATTCAATCCATACGGAGCCGCCCCGCTTACCTGATAGTTTGGATGGATGACCCCTCGGTGCTTGAGTTCTTTGTAGATCGCGATGCCTTCTTCAGCCGATTTTGCAGGAATACCCAAACTGCCCAGCAAATACCGCTGATCCAGGGCCTGCAAATATCCGGCAAACCCTTTCCAAAGCAGGAATAAAACCCGTCCGCTTCGGTGCTCTTCCTCGATACACGCCCGACCAACCTCAAAACTCCTGGTCAGAACCTCTTCAGGTAGCTCCTTAAGATTGAACAGCGTTTCAGAATAGAAGCCTTCTCCGCCTGCCGCCTGAGCATAAGTTTGAAGGCGGTACGTTCCAACTACCCTCTCAGTTTTATTTTCTTTGACTATAAGATGATGGCACTGATCGTCATATTTATCCTCATCGATGGTTTTTGACGAGTCAAACTCCCTTTCAAGCTCCTTATAAAAAACCTCATACCTGAGCTTTAAGGCTTGTTCAATTTCTGAATCTGTAGACGCGATACTCACCGTATACCGGTGGTTTGAAATATCAGGAAGGATCTTATCTTTAGCTTTCAACTTTGTGCTTTATTTTTTGTTTATCAATTTTTCAATACTTAGCCAACAATTCGGTGGATTTAAAACATTCCACATTAGACGGATCGATAGGAAACGAATGATTTGCTTAATCACAATGTAATACTGCATAGCCCTGTAAATCCAACTCCGAAAATATCACGAAATCCCGACTTCAATTCAATAAATATCTAAGTGGTGGTTTTGTGGTCAGGTCTTCGAATTATCTGTACCTTTGACCTCATTATTTTCATGATAAATTTTAACTCCCGAAACCACAGGCTTTGTCTTCACTATCTGAACCCGAATCAAAACCCCTCCTGCGCGATGTCAATCTATACATCATATTCGGGATCACCCTGACCGCCGTCATGGGAGTTTCGTCCATAGCCCCGGCCTTTCCCTCTATAGCCGATTCCCTTGATGTATCAACCGAACGCATTGGACTTCTGATCACCTTTTTTACTATTCCCGGCATTATCATCACTCCGGTACTGGGGCTGCTGGCCGACCGCTTTGGGCGTAAGATCGTTTTGGTTCCATCTCTCTTTCTATTTGGAGCCGCAGGAACTGCTTGTGCCTATGCTACCTCATTCGATCAGATGCTTTTATTCAGGGCACTTCAGGGTATGGGTAGTGCCTCACTTGGAGCACTGAACCTGACTTTGATCGGAGACCTCTATTCCGGAAATCAGCGCGCAACCGCCATGGGTTATAATGGAAGCGTCCTTAGTATCGGAACGGCATTTTACCCGGCTGTGGGTGGCGCCCTGGCGATCCTGGGCTGGTACTATCCTTTTTATCTGAGCCTTCTTGCCATACCTGTCGGAATATTTGTATTGCTCAAGCTTGAAAAGACCGGTTCATCCAATAGCCTCAATATGTCAGAGATCTTTTCGAATGTGGCTTCCTCACTGGTCTCCAAAAAAGTGATCCCTCTATTTGTTGGCATCTTCCTCACCTTCATCATGCTGTATGGCGGATATATAACCTTTTTCACGATCCTTCTGGATGAGCGCTTCGATCAGAATTCTTTCTGGATCGGTATCATTCTCTCCGGTTCCTCATTTATGACCGCATACGCTTCTTCACAACTCGGCAAGCTTACCGAACGATTTTCTGAGGTGAACCTGATCCGGACAGCGGCAATATTATATCTGGCCATATTCCTGATCATCCCACAGATCACCAACATCTGGTGGTTCATTATTCCGGTCGTCATCTTTGGTGCAGCTCAGGGTATCAATATTCCCAGCATTCTAAATCTGTTGACCGGTTATGCCGACAAGGAATATCGGGCGGCTTTTCTTTCCGTCAACTGGGTGGTGATGCGTACCGGTCAGGCTTTGGGACCATATCTTCTTGGTTTGGTATATGCCGGGATCAGTCTAAATGCCACCTTTTATGCAGCAGCGGTTGCCGCCGGCCTATTCGTGATCTCGTCCGTCTTTTTTATGAAACGGGAATGGTATATAGCCGCGGATATAAAAACGATCGAAGACCTTTAGAACATACAGGGTTCCTTCAATATTATACATCGACTTTATAGGGTGAATCAAACTCACTCTGCGAACTCATTCTTCCCATCGCTTGTTTTTCGGGTTAAATAACAAGTAACAATACAAAACAAGTGATTTATGAGTAACCAAATGGAAGCCGCTTATATTGACGAATATGGTGATCTGAACAATATCAAAACAGGGAAATTGCCTAAACCGGAAGCAGGCGAGGGGGAGGTCCTGATTCGTGTTAAAGCTGCGGGGGTGAACCCTGTTGATGCCGCAGTAGCCAAAGGCATGCTCAAAGATGCTATTCCCGGTGAATTTCCGCTGATTCCGGGGTGGGACGTAGCCGGAGTTGTCGAAGATACCGGTCATGCTGCCCGTCGATTTCAAGCCGGTGACGAAGTCTATGCATATGCCCGGCGACCAACAATTCAGCACGGAACTTTTGCTGAGTATATTGCTCTCCCGGAAGCTTACCTTGCTGAACGTCCTTCAAATATCTCCGTGGAAGAAGCAGGTGGAATTCCGTTAGTGGGATTAACCGCCTACCAATCTATTTTTGATTTTGGAGAGCTTAAAAAGGATCAAACACTATTGATATTAGGTGCTTCGGGAGGAGTCGGGACTTTAGCTATTCAACTGGCAAAATCTATTGGAGCAAACGTCATTGGGGTTGCAAGCGAAGCCAACCATGATTATATGAAAGAACTCGGGGCTGATATCACCATCGATTACAAGAATGATCATGTGGGTGAGGCGGTTCAAAAAGTTCAGCCTGAAGGAGTTGACCTTATCTTTCATTGTTCCCGTGGAGACTCCTTTGCACAAGTTATGGAAACCGGTGTGTTAAAAGATGGCGGAAAAATTGCATCCATCACCAATAGCAATCCCGATATCAGTGATGATATTGAATTTAAGTACGTATTTGTAGAACCGAATTCGGAACAGCTCGAACATATTGCTGCACTGGCCGATAATGGTAAGATCAAGGTACCGATATCCAAAACTTATTCATTGGAAGAAACCGGACAAGCACTACAGGAAATTGAAAAACTACATACCAGGGGGAAGCTGATCATCACTCCCTAAATTGAATATATAATAACCCAGTATTGAATGCCGGATATTTCAGTCCGGCATTTTTTTATATCAGTGTACTGGATGACCCTCTGAGCCGGTCATCTTTTTCAAACTGTAAACCGATCCTGGTCCCATTACCAGTTCCCTCAAAGCTGACAGTTCCCTTTATCTGATCAGATAATGTTTTCATGAGGGTCATACCTAAAGATTTTGGATCATCCAGGTCCAGATCCCGGGGCAAGCCAACTCCATCATCCTCGAAAATTAAGTTTATCAGATCATTCTCCCTAAAGAGTGATACAGTTATATGCCCGGTATCTCTTTCTTTAAATGCATGCTCATAGGCATTTGTAATGATCTCATTCACTATTAAACTATAGGGTACAGCTTGGTTGATATTCACTTCAATTTCCTCAAGATCTAAATTGACCTCTATCTCTTTTCCATCATTTATTGAATCCGATATATGTTTCATGAGCCTGGATGTTTGTTTATCCAGACGGATGTATGTGAAATCATGATTCTGATATAGCTGATCATGGATCAAAGCAATAGATTTTATGCGGCTCTGATTATCATTCAGATATTTATACACCGATTCTTCATCAGCCTGATAGGCCTGAAGCTGCATCAAACCGGAAACCAGGGCCAGGTTATTCTTCACCCTGTGGTGGACCTCCATCAACAGAATTTCTTTTTCTTTCAGTGATTTCCTGATCTTCTCCTCAGACACCTTCTTGTCCGTAATATCCTGGAAACTGCCATGCAACCTAACACATTCACTACCCTTAAATGAAGGCTCTCCTATAGTACGTACCCACTTGATATTCCCTTTCCCGGTTTTGATCTTCAATTCCAGGTCATATGACTCACCGCAGTCAATAGCATGCTGAACTGCCTTTGCTATCTTTTCTTTACTTTCACCCACATAAAAATCAATGCCGGTCTCAAGATCAGGATCAAATTCTTCATCCACTTCAAGTATATTTCGGGTAACCTCCGTCCAATTCATTGATTCATTTACCAGGTCATACTCCCAGGCTCCTATCTTGGCCATTCGCTGAGCCTGTTTCAGGAGATCCTCTAGATTTACCTGTTTAGTGATATCTACACCCGTTCCCAAAATGTAGTTTCTTCCATCCTGACTAAAGTAGGAACCGGTCAGATAAAAATAGGGATGTTCCCCACTTTTAGTTTTTACTCTTGCAGATATACTAGCTGAACCTTCCTCAAAAGCCTCCTTGATCGCGTTGGCTATCCGTTCGTGGTCATCTTCAAAATAGAAATCAAGGGGACGCATATTTTGTATCTCATCCCATGAATATCCCAACAGATCAATAAAAGACTGGTTGACCCGAATGTAATTCATATCCTCATCCAACACGTAAAACAACCCGGGCAGGGAATCCAGTGCCTTATCCGTAAATGACTGCTCATGCTTTAATTTTCTCTCAGCCTCTTTGCGATCTTTGATATTGATCCCGGTACCCACAAGGATCATTTCATTATTCACAGTAGTAGTAATGCCGGATAACAGGTAGGGTACCTCTCCTTCATCCTTGGTCTTCAGATACAATTCAACTTCATTTTCAGAATACTCCAGGGTAGTGTCAAAACTTTCAACTGCAGCCTGAAAGTCTTCTTCAGATACGAAATTTGTATAGTGATTATCGCCCCCCGGTTCATACCTGAATTTTTCCCGGAATCGATTGTTCACGCTCATGATCTGCCCTGATCTATCTATTACAAAGAAAATACCCGGAAGACAGTTTATGATATAATTGTTGAGCACTTCTTCCAGGTCTCGATTCAGGTCAGATATCTTAAGTTGCTTCTCAAGATCAAGCTTCTTGGAAAAGATCTCCTCAACGGAATCCTCCAATCTGGAATGCAATTCTGCTTTCTTTATTAGATCGGTTGCCCCTGCCTTAATAAGTCTGACAGCACAGTCTAAGCTAAATTCATCGTTGACCAATATCAGGGGCACTTTAGGGTCAAACTCTTTTACTCTATTAATTATCTCATGCTCAGATAACCCCATTTCCCCCAGATCTAAAATGACCAGATCCTTGGTTTTTGCTTGAAGTCTTTTCTTAGATGAACGGTTTAACTTTCCTCTCCTGATTTCATTAAATGGAATTTCTGAATCTCTAAGAATCTGGCAGTAAGATTCATAATCTGCCTCACTATTTGTGACTGCTAATATATCCCGACTCATAAAATAATTTACAGGGTGCTGATTGTTTTATTTAAAACTAAGGATATACCGATATGTTTCGTAATAGAATATTTTTAATTTCCTTTTAATGAACTTAACGCCAATGACTTAATAACACTTAGAAAACAGAACAACCTGACTATATAAAGGCCTTTACTGATTACTTTAAGGCAAACTCTATCGTAAATTCGATCTGCCGTTTATATGTAGGTTTGTTGAAAAGTGGGTTGACTGGAGGAGGCATTTCAGCCGCTTGTCTGGTTTGGACCACTTCATCAAGTTCATATTCCTCGAAGAAGACAGTTTCCGATATGTTTTCGCTAAGATTCAATATGTCACCGATCACAACGGATTCATTTTCGATGAGCTTTTGTGCTTTCTCCCTCGCACGCTGAATGGCCTGCCGATACGCTTTATCATACAGGGAATCCTCTTTCGAGTTTTTATAATCCATGATCCTAAATGCATTGACACCTTTTTCCACCAGTGCCCGTCTGAAGGTGTCGATCTTATCCAGGTCGTGGATATCAAACAGAATGGACGCGTTGTACTCGAAGGATACCCTGTCCCGGTAACTTCGGTTGTTGACCTCTCCTGAATTGATCTCAAGCAGGTCACCTTCATAGCCCAGATCATTTAACAAAGTTACCGCTTCTGCCAGTGTCTCATATCCCTCTTGTTCAACTTTGGCCGCTTCTGAACCGTCCAGCTGGAGTGCAGCCCTCACGGATACATACTCAACGGGTATTTCAATCGTTTGATCAACCCCAAGCCTGATGGATCTTTTATCATCCTGAGTGCAGGAGATCACAAAGACAGGTATCAATAACAGAATAATTCTATTCAGCATAGCACGCATTTTAGTTCATGGTTAGAACTAAAATGCGTGCTAACTTTCCCTACTGATATAGCATATCTGTGTTAACCGCCGGGTTTGATGACCGGACTGCTGATCTTTGGCAGGAACACATAATACTCAGCCTTTCAGATCCATGTACTCACCTTTTAGAACTCTGGATGAAGGGTTTTTAAATTGATGGTCCTTGGATTTTAGACTTGTATTCATGGATGTGATATGAGTGAGTTTATTTGATTTAATTTAAATCGACTGCCTATTCACTGCGTTTCGGTTGTAATAAATTGGAAATTTCGCCTGCATTTGGAACGCCTCATTTTGACAATGCCTTTTCCGATTGTATAATACAGTGCATTATTAACTCAAATCACCACCCGATGAAACGCTTTTATTTTCTTACTTCTACTATTATCCTCTTCCTTTTAATACTGCCCACCCAGTCTCTGCTGGCTCAGATCGACCGTGAGGCTGGGGAACCGTTTTTGACCCGTTCTGAGGTGATCGCTCAGCGTGGCATGGTGGCCACCAGTCAGCCCCTCGCTACTCAAGTTGGGCTGAATATCCTGCGAAACGGAGGCAATGCCATTGATGCCGCTATTGGTGCCAATGCCGCCATGGGGCTCATGGAGCCTACCGGAAACGGGATCGGAGGCGACCTGTTTGCCATTATCTGGCACGAAGAAAGCGGGCAGCTGTATGCCCTGAATGCCAGTGGGCGTTCGCCGCGGGGTTTATCCTATGACCGCCTGATGGAAATACTGGAAGAGAAAGACGAGGATGGCATCCCTCCCTACGACCTGCTTTCCGTTTCCGTACCGGGAGCCGTTGATGGCTGGTTTGAGATGCATGAGCGTTTTGGTACAACAGAGATGAGTGAAATACTTGCCGAACCTATCCATTATGCTGAAAATGGATTTCCTGTTAGTCAGGCCATTTCAGAGGCGTGGACACGAAGTGCCCGGTTCCTGAAAAATCAACCCGGAGCCTTTGAAGAAACCTTCACTATTGATGGGCGTGGACCAGAAAAAGGAGAGGTATTTCGAAATCCCGACCTTGGTAACACTTTTCGCCTGTTAGCGGAACAAGGTCGTGATGCCTTTTACCGTGGTGAGATCGCCAGAAAAATCGATACCTGGATGAAGGAGAATAACGGGTACCTGCGCTTTGAAGATTTTGACAAACATCATTCTGAATGGGTGGAGCCCCAAACCGTAAATTATCGTGGCTACGATGTATATCAGGTGGGTGGGAATGTGCAGGGAACCGCTGTCCTTCAGATACTGAATATTCTGGAAGGATTTGATCTTTCTGAAACCGGTTTTGGCACGGCTGAAACCCTTCATCTGCTTATTGAAGCCAAAAAACTGGCTTTTGAAGACAGAGCTAAACATTACACGGACTCAGATCATTACGACATCCCGTACGAAACCCTCCTTTCCAAGGAATATGCGGCCGAACGCCGCAAACTGATCGGTGACCGGGCCCGCCGTGACCTCACCACCGGTGTGGATGTTCTGGAAGACGGTGATACCATCTACCTCACTACCGCCGATGAAGAAGGCAATATGGTTTCCCTCATTCAGAGCAATTTCCGTGGTATGGGGACCGGTTTTGTGGTACCCGGAACCGGATTCAGCTTTCAGAATCGTGGTGAGTTATTTTCACTGGACCCAAATCACCCCAATGTATATGCCCCCGGCAAGCGGCCTTTCCATACCATTATTCCCGGCTTTGTGATGAAGGACGGAAAACCACTGATGAGCTTTGGCAATATGGGAGGCGGTTATCAGCCGATCGGCCATGTCAGTATCTTAACCAACATCATCGACTTTGGCATGAATATTCAGGAGGCCGGTGATGCCTTCCGCTGGGAACATTCCGGCTCTACCCAGCCTACTGATGATCTTGATGATAAGCTGACGGACACCGGTCAGGTCAGTATCGAATCCGGTGTACCTTTTTCTGTGGTCAAAGCCCTCAGAGCTATGGGCCACGAGGTTCAGATCGGAGACAGTTTCTTCGGCCGCTACCAGGGTATCATGCGTGATCATGAAAAAGGGGTCTATTACGGTGCTTCAGAATCCAGGGTAGACGGTCAGGCTGCCGGGTACTGAGTTGCCCTGGTTTGTCAGGCATTTGATATGGGATCCTCTGTGCAGGAAATCACGGAGGATCTACTCAAAGGCTTTCAAGCCTATGATCAACACCATCACCCGGTTCTCGACGATTCAACTGTCATAATCCTTTTTTGACTGAACCGAATGATGGAGCATTTAGCCTGATCAACTTATGGCTCGTCACGAAGCTCCGGCTTAGCAACGTGTACTATAATACCCTGATCTACTTACTCGTTCAGAACGCTCTGCGTCGGAACGATTTAGACTACGCCTCGACCCAAAAAGTATTTAACAAAAAAGCCCCGGTCATCACAAAGATGGTCGGGGCTTTTTAAATTATCTGATCGAAATTCAGATCATTCTTCTTCAGGAGGATCACCCACTTCGATCTCCTTCTCAATATATCCACCCCGGGTAGAGAGGATCTTCACCTTGCCCTCGGCTCCATCAATGCCATTCAGCTCAACCTCGAAATACACTTCTTGTGATTCTCCGGCTCCCGTATAACCGGCACGAATGGTTTTATCATATAATTCAGGCGTGATGATCTTCAGCTTGGCATCTTCATGTCCCTTGGTCAGCTCCGAATCAAAATCGAGTTCAACCCGATCCTCACGGACGATCTTGACCAACTGTGCCTGCTTCAAGGCCACCGGCAAGTTCCCTGTATTTGTCCAGCTAACAGAAATTCTATAAGTATTATCCCCGGTTTGCTCAACATCGATCTCATCCAATGTGATCTGCGGAAGCTCTTTCGCCATCATCAAATTGAATAAGGCTTGTTTTTCAGCCCAGCGTTCAAGCTGCCATGGCGGGCCGTTTTGACTGAAGAATTTGGGATGAGAACCACCGATCTCAACTTCTCCAAGCTCGGGATGTTCGAAGGTGGTCCATGACTTAAAGCCCCGGCCTTCATTTTCCCTGAGGTCCCATTGCATGGCATCGTAATCATCATAGATCCCATCGTTATTATAATCTTCCATCGCTCCGTTATTCCACAGTTCATCGCCATACCAGATGGAGCCAAAATAGAAATAACCAAAATCAGGTCCGTGCCCAAACAAGGGACTTGGACGTGAAGGGTCTCCGGTCACACGATTAGTGGGATAGCGGGTCATGTAGGTCTCATAGACATCACCTGCCCATGGATATTCGGTGATCTCAAGCCCCAAACGATCATACTTTTCATAGAGCTCGAGATCCTCAGGGTACATACGCTCTTCACTTTTAGACGTGGATGGTGGACGCAGGTGCATGGGTACGCGTGTATCCATGGAATTTACGACCGAGATATTCGGATGAGTAAGCATCCACATCACTACCGATCGTGATTCAGGCTCACTTAAAGGATAATCTCCGGCTCCATACTGAGTATATCCCCGTCCGGTGAGTTCACGTCCCACATCAGGCCGCCAGTTTTCGGCATAATTCCGGTGAAGATCCAGTCCGCCAATACCATCCTCATTATAATCTCCGTCCCCGTCGTTATCGATACCTTCAGAGTACACAAGCCAGTCACCTTTTCCCGGCAGCACCCGTTTCATCAAACGGCCTTCCGGGTCCCGGGGATCGATGATGTAATTGGCTTCGTCCATTTCATCGGGACCGGCTTTTTTACGCATTGAATATATGATACCGTCTCCATCAAGATCTTCGGGAGCATCCTCATCCAGAAGGCCATCCCTGTCATTGTCGTGCGGACGCACAGAACTTCGGTTTGCCTGAGCTGTATGAAGATAAAGATTCGACCCATCCGGGTTATTCTGTGGGCGAAGATAGATGGCTTTGGTGTCTATCAATTCAGTGATCTCAGGATCTTTCCCATAATTTTCTAGCAGATGCTTGGTCAGCCATAAAATAGACTCACTGCTGGTGATCTCACCACTATGCCGGCCACCTTCGAAATAGGCCGCAGGCTTGTCGGTGTGCTTTCCCGTCTCCTTGTTGGTGATGGTCATTTGCAGAATGGGTCTTCCCTCAAAACTTTTAGCCACTTCATACAGGTCCACAATATCAGGATACTGCTCAGCCCATCGCTCATACCATTCATACATCACATTTACGGTATGATAGGTATCAAAGGTCAGTTCCTCGCCGGCGGTATACTCAACTTCCGGAAAACGATGCTGTTCAAAAAAGCTGATCCCGTGCCGCTCACCACCAACCGTATACATAGTCGTATCCGATTCCGGCCATTCCGGAGTATTTAACGGGGTATAATTTTGTGCAAAAGCCTGACCTGCCATAATTACGGAAAGAATCAATAGGAGCCCAATTCGTTTCATATCTAAAAGATTTGTTGGTGTTATGTTTCAGTAATGGCCTGCAATGTAATGCATTAGACACAAAAATTTTGGGGTGTGGTGATGGATTTTAAAAAGAGTGCGCTAGTAGTTCGTCTTAGGTTGGTGAAGGGCTGTGGGAGTTGGTGGTATGACAGACTATACAGAAGGCATTGCGGAGTAGAGCAGTGGGATGAGAAACATAAGGGTGAGAGAATAGCTGTTTTCGCGTTAGTGGGGCATAGCCAAAACGGGAGCCAGGTTTCAAAAGAATCAACTTCTTATACCTCACGGGAAGCTAGAGCTTCCGGGACTGCGTTGCTAAGCCGGAGCTTAGCAACGAGGCAAAAAGTAGTAATAACAAAAAAAGCCTTGAGCCGCTATAAGTTAATGCGAGTCAAGGCTTTACTTGAGTGTGGGACCGGGCGGATTTGAACCGCCGACACACGGATTTTCAGTCCGTTGCTCTACCTACTGAGCTACAGTCCCTTTAATCAAGGACGGCAAAGATAAAGGGTTTATTATCTACATACAATATTAAATTGTGGAAAAAGGATAAATAGGTTTTAGGTGCGAGGTGTTAGGTGTTAGTTTTTTTCTAACACCTAACACCTCTTTTACTTTTAAGGTATATGGATATCCTTGAGTCGCATTTGCAGGGTGCGCCGGCCATTCCAGTTGTTTTCTTCCAGCACATAGGCAATGTCAAACGGTTCACCGGTTCGCACCGATGGCAGATATTCATGCATATTGAAACCGATGGTATCAAAGGAACCCGACTGCCCCTGTTTGATCTTCATTTTCAGATGACCATTTCCTACAATAGTGGGCTCACCAACTACGGTTACGCCTTTACTTACAAATATGGGGCGAATGTTACCGGGACCAAAGGGCTCGAACTGACTCAACAGTTTCCAGAATTTCATGTCAACCTCAGTGAGATCAAGATCGGCATCTATGGTCAGCTCCGGTTCAAAGGAATTGTCGGAAAGGTCACTGAAAGCCAACTCGTTCATGCGGCGCCTGAATTCGGTCAGGTTATCCTCGGCAAGGGTCAACCCGGCTGCAAACTCATGACCACCGAACTGCTCCAGAAGGTCATCACATTTCTTGATGGCGTTATAAATATTGAAGCCTTTGATGCTTCGTGCGGATCCCTTGATCTTGCCGTCCACATTACTGAGCATGATAGCCGGGCGGTGATACAGGTCAACAAGTCTTGAAGCTACAATACCGATCACACCCAGGTGCCAGTCTTCAGCATACAGCACAATGGTAGAGGTCTCCTCCATGTCAAAATCCTGATCGATCTGCTTCATGGCCTCCTTCATGGTCTTAGAATCCGTGTCACGCCTTCTCAGGTTGATGGATTCCAATTCATGGGCATGTGCCTTTGCTTCAGCCATGGTCTCTGAGATCATCAGCTTGACGGCTGTACTGGCATCACCCATTCGTCCGGCCGCATTGATGCGGGGGCCGATCGAAAACACGATCTTTGAGGTGTTCACTTCTTCTTTCTTCACTTTTATGAGATCCAGCAAAGCCTGAACACCCACACGCGGGCTCTTCCGGATCATATTCAATCCGGCTTTCATTAGCACCCGGTTCTCATCTATGATAGGAACAATATCAGATGCAATGGAAATAGCTACCAGGTCCAGGAATTGATAAGAGACCGACTTGGGCAAGCCCAGTTTCTTAATGGTTGCCTGTATGAGCTTGAATCCGACTCCCGCTCCGGATAATCCATCAAAAGGATACTCACAATCGGGTCGTTTGGGATCCAATACCGCTACGGCATCGGGAATTCCATCACCAACCGTATGGTGATCACAAATGATAAGGTCGATGCCTTTTTCTTTAGCTTCCCGGGCTTCCTCAATGGCTGTGATACCACAATCGACGGATACGATCAGTGAGGCATTGACCTCCTCGGCATATCTGATCCCATCAGGATTGATGCCATATCCTTCCTTGAAGCGATGGGGAATATAGTAATCGGCTTCCACACCAAATTCCTTCAGGAAAGTATAGACACATGACGTAGCCGTGGTTCCGTCTACGTCATAATCTCCGTAAACGAGTACTTTCTCACTTTGGCGAATGGCCAAAGCCAGCCGTTCTGCACCGGCTTCCATATCCTTCATTAAAAAAGGATCGTGAAGGTTTTCTATCTTTGGCCTGAAAAAGTATTCTGCATCATCGTAAGTTTTTATGCCGCGGATAGCCAGTAATCGGGCTATTTTGGCCGGAATTCCAAGCTGTTCCCCTAATTTGGAGGCAGTCTCTTCTTCTTCCGGCTGCGCGAACGTCCAGCGGAATGACATGATTATTTTTTGCTTTATTTTTATTCATAGAGGCAGATCGGCGGTCAGGCCGGTACGCCAACGCTTGTCGCGTTTTCATTGGATATATAAAATACTATTTACAGAGAGAAAATCAGCATCATAATCAGCTTTATTTTTAAAAGTACTCTCACAGGCCCGCTCCCTGTTACAACAACAGTCACTTACATCTTTTAGTATGAAATGACTCGGTTCAGATTGAGAATCATTAAATAAATGCTGACCTTTGGAAGCGTTTCCGATTGGGATATACGCTAAATGATTTCAGTTTAACAACAGACCTAAAGACCTTGAATTACTCCAGCTCCAAA
This sequence comes from Gracilimonas sp. B-17, assembly GCF_056857935.1. Lineage (NCBI taxonomy): Bacteria > Pseudomonadati > Balneolota > Balneolia > Balneolales > Balneolaceae > Gracilimonas > Gracilimonas sp. B-17. The sequence continues at coordinate 49,844 of NZ_JBSXOA010000008.1, read as the reverse complement.
TTTCCGATCTTTGATGAACTCTCCAATAATGAACACGAACAGGTTGTCATCTGTTCAGATCCTGACACCGGCCTAAGAGCCATTATCGCCATTCACAATACCACCCTGGGGCCTGCTCTTGGCGGAACCCGAATGTGGAACTACGAGACGGAGGAAGCTGCTCTGCGAGATGTGCTTAGACTTTCCCGCGGTATGACCTACAAATCAGCTATTTCAGGACTGAATTTAGGCGGAGGGAAAGCCATCATCATCGGAGATGCGCGCACTGATAAAACTGAAGCCCTGTTTCGTGCCTTTGGTCGCTTTGTAGACGGTCTTGGCGGCCGTTACATTACCGCAGAAGATGTCGGTATGACTGAAAAGGAAATGGAATGGATCTACTCCGAAACCAAATATGTGACCGGGATACCTAAGGCTTTGGGTGGAAGCGGTAATCCATCTCCGGTTACAGCCTATGGAGTGTATATGGGGGCCAAAGCTTGTGCCAAGAAGGCCTATGGCAGTGACTCCCTTGAAGGCAAGAAGATCGCCCTGCAGGGAGCCGGGAATGTAGCTTCCTTCTTTGCCCGTCATGCATCCAAGGAAGGTGCCAAGTTGTACATCAGTGATATCTATGATGACAAAGCCAAAGAACTGGCTGAAGAGGTTGGTGGGGAGCTCGTTGACCCTGATGATATTTACGGCCTGGATGTGGACATCTTTACTCCCTGTGCTTTAGGCGGGGTGATCAATGATGAGACGATGAAGCAATTCAAATGCGATATCATTGCCGGTGGGGCCAATAACGTACTTGACGAAGAGGATAAGCACGGACAGATGCTGCTTGATAAAGGTATTATTTACGCTCCTGACTATGTGATCAATGCTGGAGGGATCATTAACATTGCCAGTGAACTTGAGGGTTACAACGAAGACCGGGCACTGAATAATGCAGGAAATATCTACAATACCATCACAGACATTCTGAATTATTCAGAAGAGCATGGTATTCCAGCCCATAAAGCTTCAAATGCCCTGGCTGAAAAACGCATCGAGACCGTTGGTAAGATCAAGAATAAGTATTCATCCAATGCCGATATCTCAGGCCGATTAGGAAGCATGTATAAACGCTTTATTGACTGATCAAGATCACCTGACAGATCATTTTAACGTTTCTAAAGGCACTTCATGAGAGTGAAGTGCCTTTTTTTATTGGGTTCGGGTTTATGTGTGGTCATAAACCACTTATTTGATTCTTATTTACATGGGAACACCCGTTCGATATAAAGAGTGCCGTTTATATACGTTGAAGAGTCATTTCGCGGGAATGACCACATTCGCTACTTGGTCATCTTTTCAGCTCAATTCTTATATCGAACTCACGTTGGGAGTAATCCTATCGCTTTCTGCTTTTTCAATGACTGATCCATTTTGTCGACACCATTGAAATAAACATGCAACAGAAATAGACCCTCCTTATATCTGAGATAGAATAATACATTCACTTTATAATGTTGATTCGGCCTAATTAGCAGTATTTTTAGCATTCATCAACGATAGAATGAATCTGAAGATCGATATTCCTTGAGCTACCTTACTTTTGTACTAAAAGAGCGAAAAGTTCTGAGTTTTGGGCTGTCATTTACTTTTTTTTCAAGCTTTGGCCAGACCTTTCTGATCTCTCTGTTCGTACCTTACTTTTTAAGTGATTTTGACCTGTCCAACGCGGCTTTTGGTTCCATCTATTCTGCAGCCACACTTGCCAGCGCCACTATCCTTCCATACCTGGGTAAATGGATAGATGTATTACCCATTGGCAAATACAGTTTATATGTGGCAAGCGGACTATTGATAGCCGCTCTCACAATGGCTTTTTCCTGGCATATCGGGTTTTTATTTGCCGGCATTCTAATGCTTCGACTCTCCGGTCAGGGTCTTAGCGGGCACACTGCCGAAACAGCCATGGCCCGATATTTTACTCTTCAACGCGGAAAGGCTTTGAGTATATCCAGCCTGGGTTATCCAATCGGAGAAGGAATTCTTCCTGTAGCCATCGCTGCTATGCTGGCTGTGACCAGCTGGCGAACCACCTGGGGTATCATCGCTACACTTATCGCTCTGGTTTTCATCCCTTTCATCTTTTATGTGTTGAAGAGAACTGAGATCGAGCAATCCAATCAAAAAGTTAAAAAAGCCAAAGATGACAGTTCTGAATCCGGTTCATACTTACAGATCATCAACAACCGAACATTCTGGCTGATCCTGCCGGCGATCTTAATTCCGCCTTTCTGGGCCACGGCCCTTTTTCTGTATCAGGTTTCCATCGCCGAACAACTTGGGTGGACCGCAGCCATTATTGCATCTGCATTTATCTTTTTTGCAGTAGCACGGATCATCAGTTCCCTTGGTATAGGACCGGTCATAGACAAACTGAGTGCCATCAAGATCTTTCCCTTTTATATCATTCCTCTCGGAGCAGGTGTGATGGTGGCTTATTATCATCCCGGTATTTGGTCCGCCTTTTTGTATATGGCATTGGTTGGAATGACCCTTGGTTTTGGGAATAGCACCAAGTCTGCCTTGTACGCTGAGCTTTATGGGGAAAGGATCATCGGAACTGTCCGTTCACTCTTTGCATCCATCATGGTATTCAGTACCGCTTTGAGCCCTTTTTTAATGGGATGGATGCTGGATAACAACATAGCTATAGAAAGCATCCTGATGATGGCCGCATCAACCGTGGTTTTTGGGGTGATCCTCGCTTATATCGGCCTGAAGGGAATTGAGCCACATACAGAGCCTTAAGGTAAGGTATTAACACTTATATCAGATATATCTATAAGACGCTTTCCAATAAAAATTAATTTTCTGCGTATCTTTGATCCATAATAACTACTTAAATAAGAGATCCTGTTAGTCCTCCTATGAATATTGAAGAATTTAATTTCAAAGACCGTCTTATCAAGGGAATCACCACCGACGGGCATTTTAAAATTTCTGTTGTAAAAACCACTGAGGTTGTAAAAACTGCGAAAGATAATCACACCCTGTCACTGCTCAATACGGTAGTGCTTGGAAAGGCTCTTACAGCTACCATGCTATTGGCTTCTGAACTGAAAGGTGAGGAACGTATTCAGCTGCGCATGGATGGCGACGGCCCTATTGGTTTTCTGGTAGCAGAAGCCAATCAGGTGGGCGAGATCAGGGGTTACGTTAAGAATCCTGTTGCTGAACTTGATTATTCAGATCCTGAGGTTCACATCGGTGATGGGATCGGTCTTGGGATCCTCACTTTTTCCAAAGTCCTATATAACGAGGCCGAGCCACGGACTAGCAGTATACAGATCGTAAACGGCGACATCACCAGTGATATAGCCCATTACCTGGCGCAATCAGAGCAGATCCCATCGGCTTTACTTCTGGATGTAGGCATCGATGAAGAAGGTAATGTAACCCATGCCGGCGGACTCATGATCCAGCGCATGCCGGGAGCTCCTGATGGGCAGATCGACCTGTTGCAGGAACGCCTTGGTTCTTTTCCTGCTATTGATGAGCTCTTATCTGACGGGCAATATATCGATGAGATCATGGCAAAAGCCGTATCCCCTCTTAAAGTAAAAGAGCTTAACCGTCAGCCTGTCGATTTCTTCTGTCGCTGCACCCGTAAGCGTTTCAAAAGTGCGCTTTCTATGCTCAGTCTCGACGACCTCAAGGATATGGAAGGTGAGGGACAGGAAGTGGTTTGTCAATATTGTAATAAAAAGGAAACGATCAGCAAGGAAGAAGTAGAACAGATCGTAATGGAAGCACAAGCTAAAATGAATTGATCCGGTATTCGTAAATTAAATCCCTGAGTCCTTGTTGTCTCTTGCATAACTAATAAAAACGGAATGAGTAAGAACGTAATAATTGTAGGAGGAGGATTCGCGGGAATATCAGTTGCTCAGAAGCTTGCATCCTCTGATGTTCACATCACCATTGTCGATAAGACCAACCATCACCTGTTTCAGCCATTGCTTTACCAGGTGGCTACCGCTGCATTATCTCCCGGTGATATCGCCATGCCGATCCGGGCTATTTTCAGCAAGCAAAAGAATGTTGAGGTTATCCTGGGGGAAGTCACCGGAATCGATAAGGAGGACAACAATGTACACCTGAAGAATGGTTCACTTTTGCCCTTCGACTATCTGGTCCTGGCACCGGGAGCCCAATACAATTACTTTGGCAATGAGGACTGGAAGAAACATGCGCCGGGTTTAAAATCCCTGTCTGATGCTTTAGACATTAGAGAACGCATCCTTCTCTCCCTGGAACAGGCTGAACAACTCTCTGACCCTGAAGAGCGAAAGCCTTATCTCACCTATGTGATCATCGGGGGCGGACCCACAGGAGTTGAAATGGCCGGTTCCATCGCTGAGATCGCTAAACGCAGTATGATGCAGGATTTCAGGAACATAAAACCGGATGAAACCAAGATCTACCTCATTGAGGCCATGGACGGTATCCTCAATGCCTTTGATGAACCACTGTCAAAAAAGGGACAAAAGACCCTTGAAGATATGGGAGTTGAAGTTCTGCTGAATACACCGGTCAAAGATATCAGGAAAGATGGCGTACAGGTGGAAGGCCGTTTTATAGAAACTCCAAATATCGTTTGGGGAGCCGGTGTAAACGCTTCTCCATTGATCAAACAACTTGAAGTTGATACCGACCGCATTGGGCGTGCGATCGTAAAGCCGGACCTTTCCATTGAAGGCCATCCAAATATTTTTGTAGCCGGTGATGCAGCACATGCAAAAGATAAGAATGGTGACCCCCTCCCCGGTCTGGCCCCGGTTGCCCTTCAACAGGGTAGGTATTTGGGTGATCTTATCCGAAACGAACTTAAGGGAAGATCCCGCACAGATTTTGAATACATCGATAAGGGAACCATGGCAACCATCGGGCGTGCCAAAGCTGTTGCCGATATCAGGGGATTCAAATTCAGTGGGTTCTTTGCCTGGTTGCTATGGGGACTCATTCATATCTTCTTCCTGATCGGTTTCCGAAACCGCTTCAGGGTGTTCGCTGAGTGGGTTTGGCACTACATTACTTTCAAGCGCGGTGTAAGGCTCATTGCCAAGAAGGATGAAGATTCCTGAAAAAAGAAGGCACAATAATTTTTCTTGTGTCAAATAGGTCTTAGATTCTTCGTGTTTCAAACCACATAAACTCATTTTATGGCTGATTTAAAGCGTGAACTCGGTTTTTGGGATGCCCTGACCATTGGGGCAGGTACCATGATCGGAGCAGGAATTTTTTTACTGGCAGGTGTAGCCCTTGAAATGTCGGGTCCCGCCGCTATTTTCGCTTACCTCATAGCCGGTGTGGTTTGTATGATAACCGCATCAAGCGCTGCAGAACTGGCTACCGGAATGCCAACATCAGGAGGGGATTACTTTTTTGTATCGCGATCACTTGGTCCGGCCATGGGTGCCATTTCCGGTGTGGGTATCTGGCTTAGTTTGACCTTTGCCATCGCTTTTTACCTATTTGGATTGGGCGAGTATATGTCTCAATTTTTACCTATCACTGCATTTTGGGGTGCCGTCATCGGTGGGGTACTATTGACCATTTTGAATGTGATAGGCGCTAAAGAATCCGGGCGTACCCAGGTTGTTGTAGTACTTATTCTGTTTGCCATACTGGGCACCTTCAGCATAATGGGCGTCTTTCATATTGATAGTTCGAACTATGATCCCTTTATGCCTTTTGGATTTGATTCTATCTCTGCCACCACGGCCCTTGTATTTGTATCTTTTCTTGGGTTTGTAAAGATCGCGGCCGTTGCTGAAGAGATCAAAGATCCATCCAAAAACCTACCCCGCGCCCTCATTGGATCTGTAGCCCTTGTAACCGTTTTATATGTGGTCATTGTACTCGTCATAGGTGGCATGTTCAAACAATCAACCATTGCTGATGTCAGAGACCCTTTGACAACAGCTGCCCGAACAATACTTGGAAGTCCCGGTGCCGTTGCTATTATTATTGCCGGTTTGTTAGCTACCCTTTCTTCTGCCAACGCCAGCATCATGGCGTCATCCCGTATCAACCTGGCTATGGCACGCGACCGTATGGTTCCCAACTGGCTGAGCTCCATCCATCCGAAATTACTCACACCATACCGTGCCATTATTTTGACCGGTGTACTGGCTCTATTTTTTTTATTACTTGAAAGTCTTGAAGATCTGGCAAAAATAGCGAGTGTACTTCAGCTTTACAGTTATGCTGCCCTTAATATTGGTTGTGTGGTTCTTAGAGTCTCACATCCTGACTGGTATAAACCTACCTACAGAACGCCGGGCACCCCCTGGCTTCAGATCCTGGCTGCTGTTGGGTGCCTTTCCATTATCGTTTCCTCCGGTCCTTTTGCCCAAATAGCCGTTGTTGTCTTGATCATTGGTAGCATCGCATGGTACCTTTTTTGGGGCCGTTCTCGTGTTGAGATCGACCACGCCCTTCCCGAACTCAAACAGAATTGGGAAAAGCTTGGGTTCGGTATTTTTACAGAACCGGTAGTACTGCATCAGTCTGAATTTGAGGAATGGGCACCTGCCATTCGTTCCCTGAATACAAGGGAAGGTCGCAATATCGTGGCTGCTTTGGCAAATCCTGCTCATGAAAAAGCCTTGTTAAAGATCTCTCAGCTGATAGCTACCGGAAAAGACGAAGGGGGTAAAGTTACCGGTTTGAACATGCTTCAGGTTCCATTCCAAACACCGGTCTCAACGATCGAAAAAATGTTGGAAGAACATAAACCGGTCAGAGAAAGTATTGAGGAGATCAGTAAGAGGTCAAGGTCAGAAGCCCTGGATAAGACCAGCCAAAGCGTATTATCTTCAACCGTGATTGAATCTGCCGCAGCTGCTTCTCACGATATTTTCAAAGGATTGATCGCGGAAACTGAGAACCGAAAAGCAGATATGATGGTCATGGGTTGGCAGGGAGGCTTCAGCCTGGGTAGGATCTATAACACACCGGTTCAAAGGATCATCAAAAACCTGAAGGCTGACCTCGCTGTACTCAAAGACCGTAATCTGGATGATATCAGGTCTGTTGTAGTACCATGGGGCGGGGGACTCCACGCTCGCTTAGGTATGGAGATAGGTATCAGGGTAGCCAGAACTATGGATGCTAAATTAAGGGTATTGCGACTGGTGAAACCCGGCATAGATATCAGTGATGAAGAGCAGGAGCTGCGGGAGCGAATCAAACCACTGACCGAAGACTTTGACAAGGTGGAGATCGTTGTAAAAGAATCAGAAGATGTGAGCGGTGGCATCCTTTCTGAGTTGGAAGAACATCAGGATGACCTTCTGATCATTGGTGCTTCCCATGAATGGGGTATCCGTAATGTCCTATTTGGTACTATTCCTGATATCATTGCTGACAGAGCTCCATGTTCCGTTCTTATGGTACGACGCTACGTAACAGAAGATTGGAAGCTCAAAGCGGTTGAAGGCATGAAGCGCGTTAAAGAGCAACTGGGGATGAGTTCTTCGCCGGATAGTAATTAGATCTTTTCGATCCTTTAATTTAGTGAATTTGAGCCTACGAGCTGTTTTACATCATTGCAAATTAAATAACAATGTAAAATATTAGATAGCAAAGGAAGTCCCACACCCACAATTCTCTGTGGCATTCGGGTTGTCGAAGGTAAACCCGCGGGCGTCAAGACCGTCCGGATAGTCGATCTGCATTCCTTCCAGGTACATCAGATGTTTTGGGGCCACAATGATCTCAACTCCATGACTCTCAAAGACCTTATCTTCATCTGTACGGTGATCCAGCCCCAGTTTATAACTTAATCCGGAACAACCTCCACCATCTACTGCAACCCTTAGGTATAAATTGGATTCCAGACCTTCCTCTTGTTTTATCTTTTCGATCTGCCGTGCAGCTCTTTCAGTCAAAACAACAGGGGCTCCTGTAAGCTCATCCTTTTGAAAAGGATCATTCCCGGCAGATGCACCACCGGCCTCTTCTTCCTCATCAACATCTATAAGGGAAGCGATCACATCATCTAAATTGTCTTCTTGTACACTCATAGGGTCTTCACTATTTGGAATGAGTCAAAATTACGAAGTTTTATGGGAAAAAGTGTAATGCGTCACCCCATCCTTTTCAAACAGATCGAGTACACCGGCACTCACCAGGTTTACCAATATCTTGGCAGCCCGGTATGTGGTTACACTAATTAGAAGTGAGAACCTTTTAACGGTGATGTCTCCATATTCATTCAAAAAACGAAACAATTGTTGTTCATTTTCACCATATTCGAATGTAACACCTTCTGTTGAAGCATTTTGTTTGAGCACTTCCACATACTCATCGCTGGCAACAACGCTTTCATGATCTACCCTTACAAACACCTGCCTGTATTTCTTTCCTTTTACGTAGATCGGTTTCTTATCAGCTTCCGGTACTTTTACCAACAGCACGTCCCGCTCCCCAATATTTACCAACTCTATCCTGATATCCACTTCAGGAATACACTCTTCCTTAGCAGCCTGATTGAGCCAAAACTCCTCTTCATGGTAGCTTTCTACCCCAATGATCTCTCCATTATCCTCAACTCCTATCAGAATGGTCCCTCCCTTGGTGTTAGCCAATGCAGCGATCTCTCTTGCTATCTTTTCCGGGGAAGCCACGCTATGCTTAAATTCCAGAAAGCTGCTTTCCCCGGTCTGAACCAGGTTCTTGAGGTCGTTTCGCGTAAGCCTCGACACCTCCACAGAGTTGGAGTACTGCATATAAAATTCAAATTCGTCTTCCATCGTAAATAGGGTTTCGAGTTACGCATTACGTGTTACAGGCTCAGTTTTCGCAAAACCTGTAACACGTAACACGAAACCCAATTACATCACAATTTCATCCTTAGGGTCACGTGTCATCAATTTGTATAACGCATCTCTCGGGTCCATATTTTCAAACAGAACGCTGTACACGGCCTGGGTTATTGGCATCTCCACATTGTTCTTTTCAGCCCAGTCACGTACCGATTTTGTGGTTTTTACACCTTCAGCCACCATATTCATACTGTTGATGATCTCATCGAGTTTTTCACCCTGTCCGATCCTGAAACCTACCGACCTGTTCCTACTATGTGAACTTGTACAGGTTACGATCAGGTCACCCATCCCGGTCAGGCCGGAAAAGGTGTCTGAGTGAGCTCCTAACATTTGTCCCATCCGTTTCATTTCGTGAAGCCCACGCGTAATAAGAGCAGCTTTGGCATTATCACCCAATTCAGCACCATCTACGATACCGGCAGCAATAGCCATGATATTCTTTACAGACCCGCCAATTTCAACGCCGATCACATCATTATTGACATATACCCTGAACATTGGGGTGAGAAAAGTCTCCTGAATGATCTTGGCCGTACGGGTGGAATAGGCGGCAGCTACAACCGTGGTTGGCTTGAGTTTGCCCACTTCCTCGGCATGACTTGGTCCATATAACACCCCAATATTATCCTCATAGGTTGTTCCCTCCATGACCTCTATCAGTACCTGCGACATGGTATTGAAGGTATCATTTTCTATACCCTTGGCTACTGTAACCAATATCTCATGCCCGTCCAAACAAGGCTTAATTTTTTTAGCCACCTCTCTTAGAGCATGAGAAGGAGTGGCAAATACAACCATATCCTGTGACTGTAAACACTGTTCAATGTTATTATAGGCAACAATGGTATCCGGAAGTACAATATCATTCAGGTATGACGGATTGATGTGATCCTCATTGATCCGTGTCGCGATCTCTTCCTCACGCGCCCAGATCTGAACCTTATTTCCGGCCTGTTCGAGAACCATAGCCAAAGCGGTTCCAAAACTTCCCGCTCCTATAACTGTCACATTATTGTTACTCATACTTCTGCTTTCTCAAGATGTCTTTCCTGAGATTCCTCTTCCTTCTTTTCCTTATTTCCGTAAATATTCACCCGATTCTCATTGCCATCCAATAGCCTTCGGATGTTTGACTTATGCTTATAAATGATCCCTGCTGCAATAATGATCGCAAATAAGATGATACTTCCATCCACATTTATTCCCATTCCAAATCGCATGATCAGTAAACTGATCGGATAAATGAAACTCGCCGTCATGGAAGCCAGTGAGACATAACGGGTTGTAAGTACAATGACTATAAAGATCACCGATGAGATCCCGATCGAGATAGGTTCGATACCGTATAGCATTCCGCACGCTGTGGCAGCTCCCTTTCCTCCTTTAAAGTTGGCGAAGATAGGGAACATATGCCCTGTCACGGCAAAAAGTCCGCAAGTGATCTTAAGAAAAGCATCAGCTTCCCATCCCGGGGGTGCAATAGGTCCATTACTGATCTCAAATGCATACATGGCCACCCAATAGGAAGCTACAAACCCCTTCATGAAATCCAGCACCAAAACACTGACACCTGACTTCCACCCTAAATTACGAAAGGCATTGGTTGTACCCAGGTTACCGCTCCCAAATTTCCGAATATCCATTTTGTGGAAGATCTGACCAACCCACAGTGAGGATGGTATGGACCCCAAAACGTAACTGATAGCTAATACGGTAAATAGTGCAATCATGTGCCTCGTATTTTTTGGAAGTTAAGATATTGGAGCATTAGTTAGTAGTTAATCACTAAAGGAAAACCTGCGAGCGTCCTTAGACCTTGCAGCGTTTGGAGCGCAACGCTCGCAGGTCTTTCAGACGCTACGTGCTCCCTGCAAATCTCTAAACATGTCGCTCAGCATGGTAAGATGAACGCACCAGTGGACCACTTTCCACATGCTCTATGCCAAGCTTTTCACCGATCTCTTTGTATTCAGCAAACTGATCGGGATGTACCCAGTCAAGTACCGGGTGGTGCATCTTCGTTGGCTGCATGTACTGACCGATCGTCAATACATCCACACCATGATCCACACAATCCTGCATCAGCTCTATCACTTCCTCTCTTTCTTCTCCCAAACCAACCATGATACCGGTCTTGGTTCTGATCCCTGCATTCTTGGTTCGCTGCAGGAGTTCGAGGGAACGCTCATATCGCGCCTGAGGGCGAACTCTTCGATATTTACTTGGCACCGTTTCAAGGTTGTGACTCAAAACATCCGGTGGCGTATCAAAAACGATCTGAAGGGCTGCGTCCCACTCACCCCGGAAATCAGGAATGAGAGACTCTATTGTCACACCCGGAATGGCTTTGCGGATCTCTTCGTGGCAGGCGGCAAATATTGGAGCCCCTCCATCTTTACGCTCGTCACGGTTTACTGAAGTAAGTACCACATGCTTTAATTTCATTTTGGCTGCAGCTTCTGCCACACGCTTTGGCTCATCCCAATCCAGGTCGGCCGGTGGCCTTCCCGTCTTAATGGCACAGAAAGCACATGATCGGGTGCAAACATCTCCCAGGATCATAAAAGTTGCGGTTCCGGCACCCCAGCATTCTCCCATATTCGGGCAGCGGGCTTCAGAACATACTGTATTCAGGTTATTGTCTCGAATGGTTTGCGAGACCTCTTTGAATTTCTCTCCCGATGGGAGTTTTACCCTCAGCCAGTCTGGCCGACGGTTTTTCTCTGATTGTTTGTCTACTACCTGAAGTTCTTTGATCATGGTGCTTCTTTAGTGATTTAGTGCCAATCGTCTAAGACCGGCAAGACGGTTGTCATCCTGAGCGCATTGAATTTTTATTAGGTATTCCATGTATTTCGCGAAGGATCTCAAAGTGTAAAATTGTTCCTGGGTTCTGCTTTGAGACTCTTCGCAATAAACTCAAATTCTTTTAGACCATCTAAGCGCTCAGAGTGACAACTTTTTAGGTATTAATATGATATTAAAGTTACGAAATAATCTGCTCCACTTCTTGAAGTGAGCCTTTGTTTAAGATCGAAACTTCAAATACGTCCTCAAAGTGCCTTGTTAATCTTTTCTTAACCTCTTCGGCATCAATTTCTTTACCCAAAATCTTCTGTAAACTGGTAACTGCTTTATCATCAATACCACATGGCACTATATTGTTAAAATATCTCAAATCAGTGTTCACATTGAGCGCAAAACCATGCATGGTCACCCAGCGTGAACATCTTATTCCCATTGCGCAGATCTTTTCATTTTCAACCCATACACCGGTCTGCCCCTCGATTCGATGGGCGTCAATGCCATAATCACCACACACCTTGATCATAACTTCTTCAAGATATCGAAGATATCGGTGCACATCCGTGAAATGCCGGTCAAGATCCAGAATGGGATAGCCAACGATCTGTCCCGGCCCGTGATAGGTGATATCGCCGCCGCGGTCTATCTTCAGAAACTCAGCCTCAAGCTGTTGAAGCTCCATCATGGACCGAAGCATATGTTCTTCACTGCCGCTTTTACCAAGCGTGTAAATATGGGGGTGTTCCACAAACAGCATGAGATCATTCAAACGGGTTCCACTGAACTCACCTTTCTGCTCAGCCCGCTTTTCATCGATCAGTCGCTGCTGGACAGACTTTTGCAGGTCCCATACCGGTTGGTATGAGGCATGACCCAGATCGTAAAGTTCGATGATCTTATGTGACATGTTAGTTCATTATCCCGCCGTAGGGGCAATTCATGAATTGCCCCTACGGCGGGGGTTACGTGTACCAGACATTAAACGATCAGATACTCATATAAGCATATCGCCTTTTCACGGATTCGCTTGTGCGAACAACGGTTGGTACAAGCGTGACGCTTGAACCAGGTTAATGGTTTTTGCCGGGTTTCGGCAAGCTTAACAGTAACTTCTTTGCCCTTGGCTTACACCCTCCGCCGGTTTTGACGAGTCAAAACCAAGGCACCTCCCTCAAGGGAGGACTCTTTATCTTATCATACTCGATCTTACCCATAACCGGTCCGATCGATATTATAAGTATCTATTCTTCGAAACTTGTGCAAGCGTCCCGCTTGTACGAACTACGTCTGGTCCAAGCGAGACGCTTGAACCAGACTAATGGTATCGTTATTCAAAACAACCATCGGTCAGACGGGCTTAAAGCCGTCAGACCGAGAGGCAATAAGCAACTAAGACAAAAATGGCTCCCGAAGGAGCCAAATTTCTTATCACAAATCTGTGCTGATCATACAATCAGCGTAATCTGTGACCTATTTCTTCTTAACGGGAGTTCCTAAGTGAACGCCTTCGTTGTAAGCCTCAGCTACAGCTTCCATCACGGCCTCAGAAAGGGTTGGATGGGGGTGAACCGCACTGATAATTTCATGTCCGGTGGTTTCGAGGTCACGAGCCACAACGGCTTCAGCGATCATTTCTGTCACACCGAATCCGATCATATGGCATCCAAGCCATTCACCGTATTTGTCATCAAATACAACCTTGATAAAGCCTTCTTCATGCCCAAGAGCTGTTGCTTTACCTGAAGCTGAAAGTGGAAATTTACCGACTTTCACGTTATAACCTTCATCTTTGGCTTGCTGTTCTGTGTAACCAACTGAGGCGATCTGTGGTTCACAATAGGTACAGCCCGGGATGTTGTTGTAATTGATCGGGTGTGGGTTTTGCCCGGCTAACTGCTCTGCCAGAACCACCGCTTCATGAGACGCTTTATGTGCCAACCAGGGGGCTCCGATGATATCACCGATGGCATAGATGCCGTCAACATTGGTCTTGTAGGTTTTCTTATCAACCACAATAGCACCTTTCTCAGTTTTCACGCCGGCTTTGTCGAGCCCAAGGCCTTCAATATTTCCGGTCACACCTACTGCAGAAAGAACCACATCGGCTTCGATCTTCTCTTCGCCTTTCTTGGTCTTTACGGTGACTTCAACACCTTTGCCTTTCTTCTTCACGTTCTCGACCGTACTTCCGGTCATCACGTTAATACCTTTTTTCTTGTAGATCTTACCAAGTTCTTTTCCAACATCTTTGTCTTCTACAGGCACAAGATTGTCCTGAAGCTCAACCAATGTTACTTCAGTTCCGATGGTATTGTAGAAATATGCAAACTCTACTCCGATAGCACCGGCACCTACGATCACCATTTTCTCAGGCTGCTTTTCAAGCTGCATGGCCTTTTCGGAATCGATGATCATTTCTCCATCGATCTTCAGGCTTGGCAGCTCACGCGGACGGGCACCAGTTGCCACAATAAAATGCTTGGCCTTGATGCTTTCCTGCTCTTTGCCTTTGTCATCATTGACAGCCAGCTCAGACTTAGATTTGAAAACACCGGTTCCCATGAATACATCGATCTTATTCGCTTTCATGAGGAATTGAACACCTTTGCTCATCTTGTTGGCAACACCACGGCTTCGCTTCACGATGCCTCCAAAATCAGCTGAATAATCCTTTACGTTTATCCCATAATCTGAAGCGTGTTCGATCGATTCATAGACTTCTGCCGAACGCAGCAAGGCTTTGGTTGGGATACAACCGATATTCAAACAAACACCACCAAGGTGCCTTTTTTCTACAATTGCGGTTTTAAAGCCAAGCTGAGAAGCGCGAATGGCGGCTACATATCCGCCGGGGCCTGACCCGATAACACATACATCAAATTCTTTTGCCATGGTACTTTTTGATAATAGTTTTGAAGTTCATCGCTGTGCAAAACCTAATTCGCCACAGCGTACTTTTAAAAGCCCTAAAAGGTAAGGGTTTTTAAGTTGAACTTCGAATATTGAACTAGGAATAATGAATATTGAAGTTTTTCCTGACTTGAACAGTTCGCTCCGACGCAGAGCGTGCGGAGCGAGTTCTCAGGGATGCTATATTTTAAGGATCAATACTTTTTACTCGTTCCTATGCTCTGCGTTGGAACACAGGCATGAACTGTAGATAATTAATTACGTTTTTTAATTGAGTAACCTCAAAAATTCACAATCTTTAATTCTCAAATCGGTTCAGTTTTGTTATAATGAAAGAACACTTAGAGAGAACCATTTCATCTTGATCCCATGGCTAAAATCACTACCATCCTGCTTCTTTTTTTCACCTTTGTTCTATCCGGTAATGCTCAGGCAACCGACCCGGATCCTGCTGTCATGAAGAAGAATATTGAAGAACTGGCAAAATACTTTGAAGGAAAAGGGTATGCCTTCAATGAGATGCTGGATGATCCGAGGTATGAACCGGTTGAAAATATCACTCTTAAGTTTACCCGGGCTGCAGAACGGGTGATCGAGGACTTCAGTGAGTATCAAAGGGTATTGAATTATGATCACAAGAAAACCCTTATCAATGACTTCATGAAACAATATGCCTCGGACCTGGAGTCAGCTGAAAAAGAATATGGTATTCCAAAGAATGTGATCGCCGGTATCCTGGGTGTTGAATCAGAATTTGGGAAATATAGCGGCACCTATAATCCGTTCAATGTATATGTATCTATGTATGCAGAGGACCACCGTGCCGAATTTGCAAAGGCTCAATTGGAAGAGCTGCTTATTTTTGTAAAAAATAACGAACTGGACGTGTTTGAGCTGAGATCCAGCTATGCCGGGGCCATGTCGTATGCCCAATTCATCCCTTACTCCCTCAACCGCTGGTGGGTGGGCAAGGACCTCTATCATATGCCGAACAACATCAACTCTGTGGCTAAGTATCTGGCTCATTTTAAAGAGATCACCGGTACTGTTGAGGGGGCTATCTACCGCTATAATCCAAGTGACTTATACACACAGGCCGTGCTGTCTCTGGCCAATGAGGTCGTTGAGGTGGTGGATGAGACGAAGTGAGTTCGTTAATAGTCATTCACTCCAAATAGTCCGACAGGGTATTCATTAAATTATCGGCTGATAACGCCATTCCATATTCCACGATCTCACCTTCAGGATCCACTAAGTAATAGGTTGGATAGGAATTCACGAAATACAACTCCTGAATTTCGCTGTTTTCCTCATAGATCTCAGGTATCTGAGGCCACAGTATGTTTTCGCGGTTCACAAAACGCTCAAAACGTTCAATGCTGAGTTCTTTAGCGATCCCGACGATCTCAAAATCCTCACCTCCATAGGTCTCATACGCTTCCTTGATCACGGGCAAGGCCTCAATACAGGGTCCACACCAGGTGCCCCAAAAATCTATCAGCACATATTTTCCTCGCAGGTCTGAAAGACTTAATTTATCCCCGCTCAATGTTTCCGCGGTAAAATCCGGGGCTTTTGTTCCGGGTCGTAACCCAACTTTTGGATCTACATCTTCCTCCGACTCCACGATGATAATGGAACTTCCATCTGCTGATATTTCTGAGATCTCCCAGCTTTCCCCCGCGATATTGAACGGCTCCGTGACCGGATAGGCCTCAATACCATCTTCCATGATATCGAATTGGCCGTTCTCATCAAGATCGATATAGAAATAGGTATACGGCTCGATGCGATATGGCGGAGCACTTTCTTTGATAAGAGCCACATCAAAGGTTTGATCATTGACGGTCCATGCGCCCATTCGAAGATGAACGAAATAGAGTTGCAAACTTTCCGAGGGTTGGGTGTCAGATAAATAGAGCAAGCTCGCAGATCCTTCAAATTCTACAATTTCTCTGCCGTTATAATATTCCATTCGGGCCGTGACTCCGGCTTCCATAACTTCAAAAACATTGTCCTGAAACACCACGGTAGACGATTCAAAGTAAACGGGATTTTCTTCATCAAATTCACCGTTTTCACCCTCCACAATTACCATCATATCTCCGTTTTCATTTTCTCCAACAGCCACCGTAAAGATCACGTCCACCCACTGCTCAGTAACTGTTTCTTCTCCGACCAACATCATATTTCGTTGATATACAGAGGAATCAATGAATCCTTCTGCAAAACCCTGCACCACATACTGCTCGAGATCCAGGATCCCATGAATAACCTCGCCCTCTTTCAATGCTTCCGGCAGCTCGGTTGGTTCACCCGGATACTGAGGTTCAAACACATAATTACCGCCCATGGTCAGCGCCAGTATGGGTGGAACCTGCCCGGTATTCTCCTGTAGTGAAAGCTTGAGTTCAAATGGAGGACCAGGGGCTTGCTCATTACAGGATAGCATCAGAAATAGCAATGGAAGTATGAAAAACAGGTTTTTCAATAGCTTGGAGGCGAATTAGGTTAGATCTCGACAGATTATAAGAAAATTTTGGAAGTTTGATTTTTTATTCTACATTTGTAGAAACAATTCTAACATTGTAGAATAACATGGATCTATCACAATCTGAAGAAGAGCTGATGCAGTACCTGTGGAAGCTGGAAAAGGCTTTCATGAAAGACCTGCTGGATGAATACCCGGAGCCCAAACCGGCTCCCACTACTGTAGCCACCCTTTTAAAACGCATGACCGAAAAAGGCTTTGTGGATTATGAGCAAATGGGGCGCTCCCGACAGTATTACCCGTTGGTCAAAAAATCCGATTATTTCTCGAAGCATGTAAATGGACTGATCAAGAAATTCTTTAATGATTCCGCTTCACAGTTTGCCTCTTTTTTTACTTCCGAGACGGACTTATCGGAGGCAGAACTCAAGGAACTAAAAAGCATAGTTGAAAAAGAGATAGAGAGGAAGCACCAATGATCATCTACTTAGTTAAATCCACTTTACTGCTTGGGCTACTTTTTGGGCTTTATAAGCTGTTGCTCGAAAATGAGAAGATGCATCGCTTCAACCGTTTCTTTTTACTGTTTGCCCTGGTTTTCGGGTTAACAGCTCCACTCATTTCTTTTGAAATTCAGCCTGAGCAATCCATCGCCGGTATACAGATGCAACAAGTGGAACGGGTGGTGAATGCACCGGCCGAGGCGGTAAATCGATCGGTTCAACCCCTGTTCACCCCGGAACAAGGGCTTTCGCCCGGTTCTGAGAGCACTCCAAATTCCGTTAATGAATCAAACTGGTCAATTGGTACCCTGGATGTAATACTTGCCCTATATGGAGCCATCACTCTCTTTCTTTTGATCCGGTTTGCGGCTGGCCTGAATCAAATTCGCAATAAGGTCAGAGCCGGAACCCGTAAAAAGTTAGAAGATGCCACCCTGGTATTACTTGAAGAACCGATCACCCCTCAATCATTTCTGGATTACATATTCATCGAAAAGCAACCGTTTGAGTCAGGTAAAATTGAACCTGAGATCCTGGATCACGAATTCACGCACGTTCGCCAGTTCCATTCATTTGATGTGTTATTGATCGAATTCCTGAAAGTCATATTCTGGTTCAACCCACTGATGTATCTGTACAAACATGCGATCCAGCTGAACCATGAATTTCTGGCGGATGAAGCAGTGGTCCGCAGCGGGTCATCCATAAGCGATTATCAGGAATTGCTCATCCGGGTCAGTTCCGGGAATAATTCCTTAAAGACCACCAGCAGTATAAATTACTCCCTAACCAGAAAACGTCTCAAAATGATGGGTAAAAAGATCTCCAAGTTAAAAGTTGGAGCTGTTTGGCTTTTTCTCCTTCCACTGTCTGTTGCCTTGATCATAGTTTTCTCCTCAAAAACAGATAACCCGGTGCAAAATTCTAATACTATATATTTTGTTCCGGAGCTTCATTTAGATTCTAATCGCTCAGAGGAGCTTGGCATTCCCTCGTCAGTTGGTGCTCACTTTACTTCTTCTGGCGAACCGTTTACCGGAACTCAAAAGATATATTATATCGAAAATGACAGTCTATATATGGAGATGTTTTATAAAGATGGGATCAATACCGGCTCACGCATGACGAGGAATGGAGATGTCATTCGTCAGGTACACGGGGTTTACAATGACGATCCACATCTAATGGAAATGTATAGAAATGGAAACCTAATCTATAAAGATATTCCACCTTCTGATAGCAATGACAGATTATGGTACACGCGTATGTGGCATGATAACGGCCAGCTCGCATTAGAGGTTTACCACTCTGGCGATAATATTGGAGATAAGATGCGCCAGGGATTACTGACCGAATATGACGAAGACGGAAATATTACCATGCAGGAACGCTATGAGAATGGAGAACTCATCGAAACGATCAAATAACACATCATGAAACAGTTTACCAGTCATATTGATTTTTCACTGACTAAAAAGCGATTCAAAATAATGTTGAAAGAGTTTTCAGCAGTCAGATCAGGATCAAAAGCCCTATTTCTCTTACCTGTCCTTTTGATCTCTACGCTCATGTTCTGTACACAACAACCGGATTATCCTTTAGATATTACCGGAAACAATGACGAGCTTTATTCTACTGTTAAGCTATTCGTTAACCCGCCAAGATCTGAGGAACTGAAGATCGAGAAACGGGGAATGGGCATCAGGTATGATTCTGAGGGAAATCCATTCACAGGAACACAGGAATTCAGGTATGTAAACAATGACAGGTTATTTAGTGAAACTGTTTATGAAAAAGGGATCATGAAAAGCTCTGTTGGATATAATGAGAATGGCAAAGCGTTGGATCGATTTGAATATGGATTCATTGGAAACCAATTCAAGATGGTCAAGCACATAAAGCCGAATGGAAGGGTTGTCGAAGAATGGCAGGATATTACTTCAGATAATTTGGGATATCACAAAAGGTGGCATGAAAATGGGCAATTAAAGTATGAAGCCTATTTTGAGAGTAATTTACAATATGAGGGCCTGATGACTCTGTATGATGAAAATGGCAAGATCATACAGCAGGAACGGTATGAGAATGGGGAATTGGTTGAGACGATCAAGTAATTGTGCGGACTGTTTTAAAATTCAGTGATAAGAACCCGTAACCTTGAAGGACCTGCGGACGCTTCAAGGTTACTCTTGCTGAGTTAGTACAAATCAAAAACACACAAATATAAAAAAAGCCTCTTCAGCTAAGAAGAGGCTTTCACTTCAACATTCAGTGTTGAATGTTCAATATTCGTTATTCTTTCACGCCAGATCTTTGGTCATGAAATACCATTTGGGATCTCCGTAATCGAAGTCCTGTTTCTCATACAAGCGACGCGCCGGGTTGTCTTCCCTCACTTCCAGGGTGATCTTGGAGCAGCCCATTTCACGAGCTTCTTCTTCAATGGTTTCCAGCATCATAGTTCCGATACCCATACCGCGCGCATCGGGATGAACCGCTACATCGTGGATCTTGAATACCTTGCTGGCTGTGAACGTGGAAAAACCTACAAAGCAGGTTACAATTCCAAGTGCCTTATCACCGGCATATGCCATGTAGGTCATGGTAGTTGGTACTTTTTTCATCTCCGCGATCATATCCACCCGGACTTCCTCGTCCAGTGGTTGATCCTGCCCCATTGGGTCTCTCGCAAAGAGGTCGACGATCTTGACAATATCTGAAGCGTGTTTAGTATTATTTAAGTCAGCTTTTATAATTTTGACATCGGTTGCGACGTCTGCTTCTGCAATCACTCTTTCTTGATTTAAATTAGTCTTGATGTAATTAGATACTAAAGTTAAGAAAGTTAGGCGAGGGCTTAAAGTTTATAACCGTATTCTAACTTTTCTTAGCATTATCTTAACATCAGCTAAATTATTTTGTTCCAAGACTTAATAATCATGCCAACGCAGAGCCTCTGCACGAGTACCTAAGGGCGATCGCGATTTTGCGTAATCAGATATAATTACATATTGGCGCCCAATTGAATATGGTAAACACAAAAAAAGTGCCGACGCTGAGCGTCGGCACAAGTAGTATTTACTCATCGGAATAGTTGGCACTTACTTGTTACGACCGCTTTGCGTCGTAACAAACAGATCACATACTACCCGCTACAGCCTGAACTTCATCCAGAACCCGAAGCAGGTTTCCGCTCCAAAGCATTCCGATCTCTTCCTCGGTATATCCGCGCTTAACGAGCTCATGCGTTACATTGAAGGTCTCAGACGCATCCATCCAGTTGTAAACTCCGCCACCGCCATCAAAGTCAGAACTGATCCCAACATGCTCGATACCGATCAATTCAACCATGTAATCAATGTGGTCCACAAAATCGGCAACATCCACAGGAGGCGTATTCACACTTACTTCTGATTCGATTCTTGGCTCGGCATTATCCTGAGCAGTGCGATACATTTCCATGTATTCATCGCGTTCTTCCTCTGTCATTTCACGAATATCGCCCCAGCTAACCAATTCAAATCCGAGTTTTTCAGCTTCTTCTTCCAGTATTGCGCGCGAAGCTTCCTGCCAGGCAGCATGTTTGTCGCCGTCCACATAGCCGCGAAAAGCTACGGTTTGAACCACTCCGCTAACTTCCTTGAGCTTCAGCAATTCCTCATCACTCAGGTTTCGGCTATGGTCGTATACAGCACGGGCCGAAGAATGTGAGGCGATGAC
The DNA here is from genome assembly GCF_056857935.1 of Gracilimonas sp. B-17. Taxonomy (NCBI): domain Bacteria; kingdom Pseudomonadati; phylum Balneolota; class Balneolia; order Balneolales; family Balneolaceae; genus Gracilimonas; species Gracilimonas sp. B-17. The sequence goes on along the minus strand of NZ_JBSXOA010000008.1, from coordinate 28,545 downwards.
CGGAGCCTTGGTCAGCTCCATAGTTTCCATATTTGCCTTCTTGGATGGGTGAGACAGGTCGATCATGATCCCCACTCTATTCATCTCGGCGATGGCTTCTTTTCCTAATTCACTCACGCCATCATGCATCCACTCGCCATCCCGTTCACCGGTGTTTGAATCCACGAACTGACTGTGTCCGTTATGAGACAGTGACATATACCGGGCTCCACGGTTATAGAACTCTTCAATTCGGGAAAGATCGGTTCCAACCGGATAGGCATTTTCTACACCGATCATGGCTACCTTCTTTCCTTCACCTACTATACGGCGAACATCTTCTGATGTAGTGGCCAGTTCGATCTGATCCGGAGCGATCTCCTCAACCAGACGATGGATCGCTTTGAATTTAGAATCTGCGTTTTCATAGGCAGCCGCATAGCCTTCTTCTGTCAGTGTATCCTGACCGGTATAAACGATCAGCCACGCTACGTCCAGGCCACCTTCGTTCATTTTCACCAGATCGACCTGCGTATCAAGTCGTTGCGTGTAATTTGTTTCTTCTGTGAAATTATTCACGTTGATATCGACGTGGGTATCCAGCGTTATCACTCGCTCATGGATATCCATGGCTTTATCAAAGATCTCTTTTTCACTATCTGAAGGTGAACAGCCCGTGGCCAGCACACCACCTATCAGCAACATGGTCAACAATTGTTTCATAATAAACGTATTCGGGTTAATTGATTACAGGCCATGAATCTATGCTAAAATTTGGAAAGTTGTGGGACCTATCGGAACGCAAACGCCTTATAGCCCATTATTTTAATACATATTAACAAAACTTGGACCCATCATGACTTTGATGAACGTTTTAGCATACATCACAATAGGATTGATCATTGGATGGCTAAGTCGTGTCATAGCCAAAGACCGGGGCGTCACAATGATCCCAAGCCTTGTCTTTGGGGTGGTCGGTGCCCTTGCCGGTACTGCCATAGTGTACACATTTGATCTTGCTGGAGCCGCGATCTATGCAGCTGTCGGTGCTTTTGCCCTTCTCTTTACGGTGAACAGTTTCAGGCAGGATGACCCTATATTTACAGAAACAGAAACTTTATAGTTCAAAATTTTCAGTATTTGACAGGAACAAATATTGGATAGAGGGATAAGTATTATACGCATCCCAAACCTAATATTTGTTCGTCTATGACCCTTAAACACCGAAGAATCCACCTGTTTCTTCAACTTTTCTTTTTGATCACAGGACTTTATGAAGGACTGCACGTCATACAGATGATCATGCAACCTGATTTTGTCACTGACCTTTTTATCCCACAAAATGCTCAGCTTCCTATAATAACACTGGTGATCTATATTTTGGCCATGATACTCAGCATTTTTTCAGGCATTGCACTGTGGTCCAGAGCCGTTTGGTCATATGGTGTTTCTCTGTTTACCTCAGGCCTCCTGTTCGCCCTGAATCTGTTTAACCTATCAGCTGCTATTCAGGAAAATTCTTTCCACATCATTCCGATTATTTTTATTCTATTGGTTCTTATGCAAAGCTTTCCGTTCCTTCTCCGGAGATCTTACAGAGGGGCGTAACCTGACGCTGCTTTTTCCGTTAAATGAATTATGGAGAAAGTCACCCAAAAAGATATCGACTGGCTGCTAAACCTTGACAAGTCGGGTACCTCAGTTTCTGATAAGTCAGCCAGACCCTTATGGAAACAGATCCTTTGGATGTCAATATTAGGCTTATGCCTGATACTTTTACCCTTCTTTATCTTGATCCGAACTTCTGTATTCCTGAATGTTTCATACCAGGTAAATGGCTGGATCGCATTGGTAGCCGGAATTTTGGTTACCATCCTTCTACTGCTTATCTATTTACTATATGCATTTAAAAGAATACCCAATAAGGCAGTGATCCTAAAATTTGGCACGATCGGAATTTCGGCCATAGTCACCTCATTCTGCATTTATGGATTGATCTATCTTTCCTCCGTGAATAGTAAAACCGAAACGGTCAGAAGTTATTACAGAAACCTGCATCCCATCCTCAGGGTGAGTGTAGCCACTGTATCATTAGCTGACCGTGACTTTTTGATCACCGATATCAAACGAAGTCCTGAGGACTACCTCGATATGGGCCTCACGCCCCTTCAAAATTCCATGCACTATCCGCAAGACGACAGCTACGTCTATGCGATCGATATCAGAACCATTGGCAAGAATGAGTTTAGGAACAGACTTCTGCAATTTACATTTTATGCGTTGGGGTTTAACACCCTGCGCCATACCGGCACGGCCGATCACCTGCATATTTCATTGCCATTATCCTATTAAGTCCAAAGGCTTTTAGCTTGTTTCTGTGTTAGATAATTGCGACCATCAAGCACGCCTAAAACAAGTAAGGAGAATTTGGAATATGTCTACCTATAAATTTTATGAACAGGTAAATTTAAATTTTGACAAAGCAGCCCAGTATACCCGATTTGACAAGGGGATCCTTGCACAGATCAAAATGTGCAATACGGTCTACCATGTGGCCTTTCCCATACGCCGGGATAACGGGAACATAGAGGTTGTTGAAGGGTGGCGGGTCGAGCACAGCCATCACAAGACACCAACCAAAGGGGGAATTCGCTACAGCCACAAAGTAGATGAAGATGAGACCATGGCCCTTGCGGCACTGATGTCCTACAAATGCGCCATCGTAGATGTTCCATTCGGAGGAGCCAAAGGAGGTGTCAAGATCAGTACTCGTGATTATTCAGAATCTGAACTTGAAAGAATTACCCGCCGATACACTTATGAGTTGATCAAAAAAGGATTTATCGGACCTGGTATTGATGTTCCGGCTCCTGATTATGGAACCGGTGCAAGAGAGATGGGTTGGATCCTTGACACCTATCGCCAAATGAAAGATGACCTGAACGCTGAAGCCTGTGTGACCGGTAAACCTATCCAACAGGGTGGTGTTCGCGGCCGTACCGAAGCAACCGGTCGGGGTGTGTACTTTGGCATTCGTGAAGCCTGTAATAATAAGAAAGACATGAAAAATATTGGCCTTGATACCGGTGTTGAAGGTAAGACCTTTGTGGTACAGGGACTTGGTAACGTAGGTTATCATGCAGCAAAGTATATGACCGAAGCCGGAGCCAAGCTGGTTGGCGTGGCTGAGATCGAAGGTTCCATCTATGATGAGAAAGGGATGGATCTTGAAAAACTCATGGAGTATCGCAAGGATAAGGGAACCATCATCGGGTTTGATGGCACTAAAGAACTTGATAACCGTGATGACGCCTTTTACATAGAGTGCGATATCCTGATCCCGGCTGCTCTCGAAAGTCAGCTTACCGGCGATAATGCTGACAGGATCAAAGCCAAGATCATTGCAGAAGCAGCTAACGGCCCTACCACTGCTGACGGACACGACATCATGAAGAATCGGGGAGCGCTCATCATACCGGATACCTACCTGAATGCCGGTGGTGTGGTTGTTTCTTATTTCGAATGGCTGAAGAATATTCAGCACGTCCGTTATGGTCGTATGAGTAAGCGCTTTGATGAAACAAGTTATAAGAAGATCCTAGGAGTGATCGAGAATATCTCTGACCGCAAATTCACCGAGGCTGAACTCGAGTCACTGGCTCATGGAGCCGATGAGTATGACCTTGTTGATTCCGGATTGGAAGAGACCATGATCACCTCCTATCAGCAGATCACCGAAGTCAGAAACGAACATAAGCTGGATGACCTGAGAACGGCCGCCTACATCAGTGCCATCAATAAGATCGGCACCATGTACGAGCAGATGGGTATTTTCCCGTGATATTCTTGTTTCCCAATAATTATTAAATTCCGTAGGGGCGTATCGCGATACGCCCCTACTTTTTTAAATTATGGATGAATTAAATACCATCAACATCGAAGGAAGCGGCTATGTTTTGGCCGCATTTATCGGATATTTGGTGATCCTGTTCGGAATCGGCATCTACTCTGCACGATTTTCATCTGAGGGGATATCCGAATTTTTTATTGGCGGTCGAAAGATGAACCGACTGGTGGTTGCACTCTCGGCTGTAGTCTCAGGACGAAGTGCCTGGCTGTTGCTTGGTGTGACCGGCATGGCCTATGCACAGGGTGCCTCGGCGCTATGGGCAGCAGTTGGTTATATCGTGGTTGAATGGTTTTTGTTTATGTACTATGCCAAACGACTCCGGAAATTTTCTGAGCGGTACGATTGCATCACAGTTCCCGATTTCTTTGCCGAACGCTTTGATGACAAGAACGGGAGCCTCCGTGCTATCCTTGTCATCATCTTCCTGATCTTTATGGTAGGTTACGTATCCTCACAGTTTGTGGCCGGTGGAAAAGCCTTTGCTTCCAGTTTTGGGATCACCCAAACGACCGGGGTGGTTCTCTCAGCGATTATTATTCTCCTATATACCGTATTAGGTGGCTTTATGGCGGTGAGCCTGACCGATACCATACAGGCTTTTTTCATGATCATTGCCCTGGTGTTTTTACCCATCATTGCCATCTGGAACCTGGGAGGCTGGAGCGTGATGGCCGAACAACTGACTCTTCACGAGATCGGATTTTTGGATCCCTTCGCCCTGGGATTTGGAGCATTCATTGGATTTATAGGCATTGGACTCGGTTCACCCGGAAATCCACATATTCTTTCACGGTATATGTCGATAGATGATGCCAAGCAGCTTAAATATGCTGCTTACGTTGGCACCTTCTGGAATGTAATGATGGCCGCCGGTGCCGTGATGATCGGCCTGGTGGGCCGGGCTTATTTCCCTGAAGTTTCCATGTTGCCGGGCAGCGATACGGAAAACCTCTACCCACTGCTGGCACAGACACAGCTTCATCCCATTTTGTTTGGCGTGGTGATCGCTTCCATTTTTGCCGCTATTATGTCCACCGCCGATTCCCAGTTATTGGTAGCCGCATCAAGTGTGGTCCGTGATATATATGATAAGCTCATCAAAAGAGACGAAGAACTGCCTCAGAAGAAACTCGTGCTTTATAGCCGTATTGTGGTTGTAGTATTAGTGATCATATCAATGATATTTGGATTGGTTGCAGAAAACATTGTCTTTTGGCTCGTACTGTTTGCCTGGGCAGGACTGGGTGCTTCCATTGGCCCAACATCTATCATGGCTCTTTACTGGAAAAAGACCACCAAATCCGGCATCATAGCCGGTCTTTTGACCGGAACAATTGTGACCATCATCTGGTATTTTGTGCCTGTTCTAAAAGACAACATGTATGAACTCATCCCCGGATTCTTCCTTGGCCTGTTTGCCACCTGGTTGGTCAGTAAGCTCACCCAGACCCCGGATAAGATCGAAGAGCACTTTGAGGAGATGGTTCGGGAATGATGCTTGGTTTGTGAATGTCGATTAGTGATCAAGCTATCCAATATTAAGTTGTCATCTTTGCTTCGAAGTTTTAGGCTATTATTATAGGTCTGGATCGAGTACTTGTATTCAATTGCCCCTTTCTTTTGTACCGACATAGTTGTTGGCTGATAAATTATCAGAGCCTTGAAGGTGCTTCGGGAATACCCTCAGCATGACCTATTCTGATTTGGTAATTGAAGCGCACGTTGTCGTACCAGTAGATGTCAGATAATTCAAGGACAATGTTGGTTAAGATGAAGGCCCTGAAGGGGTCACATATGAATAGCCCGGGGTAAAACCGCGTAAGCGGGTGCAACCCTGGGATATATCCCCGTACTAGCAAAAACCCAAGCAACGAAAGGTGCCAAAATATCACAGGGCTATCGCAGGGTTGGGGCAAGCGGGTACCAAAGCCCCTAAAAAGTTGGTTGCCCAAGCTTCGTTAAACGGTATAGACTAACTCATCTTTTGGGCGAAGCTTTGTTGATTCATATTTCTAACCCCGGCCTGCTTCAATGCTACCGCATTTCATTGGCCGAGGCTATTCATATGTACCCCCTTCAGGGTCGTACAAGAACATGTTTAATAGTCTGTCCTCGAATTACCTGACATCTACAATACCTGCCTCAAACTCTTTCCTTCATCTTAGGCAATGAAAGTCCTTTTTTAACTGAAATAGTGCGAATAGTAATGATCACGGCCGTTGTGAGCAGGTAGTTCAGGTTATCAGGCAAGTTGACCTGAAGTCCCAGATAAAAAACGACCGCACCTAACAAACAGGCCGTGGCATAGATCTCTTTTCTGAAGATGAGAGGCACTTCCCGGCAAAGCACGTCCCGGATAACCCCTCCAACCACCGCTGATATCATTCCCATGGTTCCCGCCATGAATGGATTCAAGCCAAAGGAAAGAGCCTTTTCCATGCCAATAATGGTAAACATGGCAATACCAATGGTATCAAAAATGAAGAAGGTCTTACTGAAATTGTTCAGCTTTTTACCCATAAGAAAAGTAAACGGTACAGCAGCTAAGATCACCATCGGGTAGGTCATATCCGCCATCCAGGTGATGGGGTGACTGTTCAGCAACAGGTCACGCACCGTGCCTCCGCCAATGGCCGTAACGAAGCCGATCACGGCTCCCCCAAATACATCCATGTCGGTCCGTGCCGCCAGGCGTATCCCACTGATGGCGAACACAAAAGTACCTATGAGGTCAAGCAGGTAAATAATGTCCATGAGTTATTTGTATCAGATCTTGAATAGGTTATTGGTTCCGACGCAGAGCGTACGGAACCAGGCTTGATCTAGGAGTAATTGCATTACTTACTAGTTCGGATGCTCTGTAACTATCGGCAGACAGGTCGGGAGCAACAAACCAAGATCATGGTTTGTACTGGTTCAGACGCTCTGCGTCGAAACCAACTAGAAGTTTACGAAGGATATCAAAGTGTGCTTAAGAAAATAGATCAAATTTTGAGATCCTCTGCCTCGCCGGCAGGCAGGCTCATGTTATACAACTCACCCTTGGTAATCCAATATATACTCGGGATTACAGCCCTGTTTATAATTTAATCGCTGGTTCAGACGCTCTGCGTCAGAACCAACAAACTATGTGATCTATATCAAGACTTAAACTTGATATCCAGCTTCTTACCGGAGTCCTGCTCCTTCTCCCGGATAGCCAGCTGTTGCTGCATATTGCCGGTCACTTCCATCAGGGCTGTTGCGGCCGGTGACTCCGTATCTTCCAGTACGATCGGTTTACCGGAGTCGCCACCTTCACGAACGGTTTGTTGTATCGGCACTTCACCCAAAACAGGCACATTCATTTCCTGTGCCAGATGGGAAGCGCCACTCTTTCCAAAGATGTAATATTTTTTATCCGGCATATCCGGCGGTGTGAAATAAGCCATATTCTCGACCATCCCCAATACCGGAACATTCACCTTGTTGAACATGGCTACGCCTTTGCGGGCATCATCCAGGGCCACCGTTTGTGGGGTAGATACGATCACCGCTCCTGTCAGGGGAACCGTCTGCACGATGGTCAGCTGAATATCACCGGTTCCGGGAGGCAGATCCAGAATGAGGTAATCGAGGGCACCCCATTCCACATCGGTCATAAACTGTTTTACGGCACTGGTCACCATCGGTCCGCGCCACACCATGGCCTGATCCACATCTACTAAAAATCCCATAGAAACCAGACGAATGCCATATTTCTCATGCGGTACCAGTTTCTTCTGGGTTGTGATATTCGGCCGGTCATGGATATTGAACATGGTTGGGATACTGGGTCCGTAGATATCGGTATCCATCAGCCCAACTTTATGGCCTTTTTTGGCGAGTGCGGCTGCAATATTCACCGCCACGGTAGATTTACCCACCCCGCCTTTTCCGGAAGCCACGGCAATGATATTCTTGACATTGGGCAGGATCTGAGGCTGCTGAGATTGTTGCTGTTTCTGTGGATCAGAGTCTTCCATCTTTCGCTTCAGCGATAAATTCACGGCGGCCTGAATATCCACGATCGCTTCCTTATCAATGAATTTCTGAATGGCCTCTTCGGCCTTCTCTTTCAACTGTGTTTCGAGCGCCTCATCCTTCTCCGGAAATTCAAGGGTGAAAGAAATGTATTTATCCTGAACGATCACATCCTGAACCATATCGAGCGAAATGAGATCACGCTGTTCGGATGGATGCAGAACCTGACTAAGGGCAGATTTTACCTGTTCTTTATTTATAGACATAAACTACTGCTTTAACCTGTATCTGATGAACGGTCTTAATTTAATTTTCAGGCGCTAAAGATAAGAATTATTCGCATGGGATATGAAAAGGGGAGGGATTTTCAGTAGCCAACATCGAATAATCCAAAACCAAGTGGTCAGCCCCTCGCTCCGTACGCTCTGCGTCGGAGCGGGAGTTACGAGCTGTGGTACATTATTTACTTCTTTCGCCTTATTCCACTTCTACACATCCCACACGTTCGATCAGGAACAGCTGATCAAACGACCTCCCTTCAAAGGGAGAATTTCTTTTCGGAGAACATAAAACCTGTAGGGGCCATTCATGAATGGCCCCTACAGGTTTTTACTCATTACGTAGCTCTGCTGCATAATGCCATTCCATAAGCCTGCCTATGCCGGCGAGACAGGCTCCTGCTTCCAGCCGAGTATGGCTAAGTAAAAGCAAAATGATCCACCCTGGATAGTCTTTTTAACTAAGGGAATGGAACGCGGATGACACGGATCCTGCGGATGGTTGTGGGTTAGTACCGATGGGTTGAATGACCGATTCACCGATCGGCGATGGACCGAACGACCGATTTTTGACTGACCGAAGTCGGTGAGCCGGGAACCGTATTGTTTTGCGCATTCATCCTGAAGGGATGACATCATTAGCCACGGGATTTATCCCGGGGTTAGAATGAAAAACAAAGAACCTCCGCCTGATGGGTGGTATGGCTTGGGAGGGCCTTCGGAGATTGGGCTGTACAATCGATCATGAAAACTATCGGGGCACTATCCATTCACGCGGACCGGGAGGTCCGTACATGCGTTCCCAACACGGATGTTGGGAACGTGTTCTACGAGGTGGTGGATGACCTGAATGACCGATTCACCGATCGGCGATGGACCGATAGATCGATGTGGGGACACATATGGATGGATCGGCCTGTCAATATCCCATTAAACAAACATTCCCAAGAAATAGCTATGTTATGCCGATTTTTGGTTTACAAACCCGTACCTTTGGGGTCAGTGAATTTTCAGGGGCACACAGATATATTTATTATTAACAACCTATTAAACCATACAGCCTGATTTCAGTTATGCCAAAGCAAACTCCATTTTACGACCTTCACCAAAAAGCCGGTGCCAAACTGGTGGATTTTGCCGGATTTGAGATGCCGGTTCAATATGCCGGAATAAAATCCGAACATGCCGCCGTGCGTGAACGGGTAGGTATGTTTGATGTGTCGCACATGGGAGAGTTTTTCATCAGTGGCCCGGAAGCGCTGGACCTTATCCAGAAAGTTACGGTCAATGATGCATCCAAACTTACGGAAGGGAAAGCGCAGTACACCTGCATGTGTTATGACGATGGCGGTATTGTGGACGATCTTATCGTCTATAAGCTCTTTGATGACGCCGGGTATATAGCCGTAGTCAATGCTTCCAATATTGAAAAAGACCTGAACTGGATCCTGGATAACAACTCCTTTGATGCAGAAGTCAGGGATCAATCGGATGACACCTGCCTGCTTGCTGTGCAAGGCCCAAAATCTATTGAGACCTTACAAAAACTGACAGATCTTGACCTGAGTGAGATCGGCTTCTATTCTTTCAAAATGGGTAGCCTGGCCGGTATGGATAACGTGGTTTTTTCTGCTACGGGCTATACCGGAGAAAAGGGCTTTGAGCTGTATTTTGATAAGAATCATGTAGAACCTGAGAAAGCATGGAATGCCATTATGGAAGCCGGAGAGGAATTTGGTATTGAACCATGTGGACTGGGAGCCCGTGATACCCTTAGGCTTGAAATGGGGTATGCCCTTTATGGCAATGATATTTCCAAAGACACCCATCCACTGGAAGCACGACTGGGCTGGATCACCAAATTCGACAAAGGTGATTTTATTGCCAAGGAAGTGCTTCAACAAAAGAAAGAAGAAGGCCTTAAGCGACAGATGGTTGGGTTTACGGTTGAAGGCAAGCGTAACATCCCGCGACAGGGTTACGAGATCCAAAATGCTGATGGTGAGTCCATTGGAGAGGTTACAAGCGGAACAATGTCCATTACTTTAGGTACAGGTATTGGAATGGGCTATGTGGCAAAAGAGTATGCGGCTGAGGGAACAGAAATTCAGATCGTTATTAGAAACAAGACAGCTAACGCCACTGTTACACGTCCTCCTTTTATCAAAAAATAAATTCAAAATAACAGATAGTTAGAGAGTAAGAATTCATGCCGGATATCAATTATATCGACGTATTTTTTTCGGTTCAGGCTTTTCAGGAAGAAGAGCTTCGCGGTAAAAGTGCGGTCATCATTGATGTACTTCGTGCTTCATCATCCATCACCACAGCCATACACAATGGGGCTAAAAAAGTGATCCCGGTGGCTGATATGAGTGATGCCATGAAGATCGCCACCACCATGGATCAAAAAGACTACCTACTTTGCGGTGAAAAGAATGGTTCCAAGATCGAAGGCTATCACTTAGGGAATTCTCCTGCCGAATATACCCGTGAGGCCGTAAAAGACAAGACCCTTATCTTCAATACCACTAACGGAACCAAGGCTATCAAAAAGGCCTCGCTGGCAAGTGAGGTCTATGTGGGAACCTTCCTGAATCAACAGAGTATCCTGAATGCCCTGAAAGAGCATGATGACGAAATTGTATTGATTTGTTCAGGCTGGCAGGGACGACTTTCAATTGAAGACACACTCTTTGCCGGATCCCTCTTACATACCATCAGCGGTGGGCACCTGCCCGATTCTGCCAAAGACGGTGCAAAAGTAGCATTTGGTCTTTTCGAAAAATATGGGCATGATTTAGAGGGAGCCATAAGTAAAAGTGATCACGCAAAACGATTAGCTGAACTTGTTCCAAATGGTGATATTTCATTCTGCTGTAAAGTTAATGAATTTGATGTGCTCCCCGGAATGAGGGACGGAATTCTCAAAGATCTAAATGGCTAAAAGCAAACTAAATACATCTACAAGCACCCCCGGACTCGATTCTAACCGCAAGAAGGAGATCATCGGCATCATAATTATGTCGATCGCTGTTCTGCTCGGCTTAAGCATCTTTTCCTATAATCCGGCAGACTATCAGTACGCCCGAAGCATTTCATTTATTGACCTGTTCAATCCGGATGCCAATTCACGCCTTGTCAAAAACTGGCTTGGACCTGTGGGAGCCTATATCTCTCACTACCTCGTGCATAGTTTATTCGGTTACACCAGCATCATACTGGCACTGATAACCGGTTATCACGGCTGGCATACCTTTAGGCGCCGCGATTTCAAAGAGCTGGGCTGGCTGACCGTTCTCAGTATCTGGAGCATGGTCTTGCTATCCACTTTTATAGGGTGGCTGACCACCAATGCTGATTTTCCGGATGATTCCATCTGGAGTGGCACGGCCGGCATTGCCATCGCACAGGTGCTTTACAACATCACAAGCATTGGTTCCATCATAATATTGTCAGTGCTGGTTCTGATCACACTTTTGATGTTCATTGACCGTGATCTCCAAAAAACCATTGACAATGTGAAACTCTGGATAGAAAATATTCAGGAGAAGATGGAAGAACGTCGTGCGGCCCGCCAGCTTCGTAAAGAAGAAAAAGCCAGGGAACGGGAAGAACGGCTGGCTGAAAAACGAGCTGCCAAAGCAGCTAAAAGATCTGAGAGTGATGATCCTGAGGATGAAGAAGAGCTCAAAAAACAACCCATTTCAGAGACGAAAAATGAAAAAGAACCCGTTAAGCCGGCCCCTTCCATAGATGAACTTGTCGAAAAATCTGAAGAAGAAGACCAGAAAAAGCGGGAACAGGAACAAAGTGAGATCAAAACTCTTGATACACGTCAACGCGCTTCTTTAGAAAAAGAAGAAGAAATTGACAGTGATGAGGATGACATCGAGGTTTCCGTTTATGTAGGTAAGGGTGATGAACAGGCTGATGAGAAAGACCTGGATAAACTCAACCGAAAGAAAGCCAAGGAAGTACCGGTCATTAAGTACAAATTTCCTAAAGTAGACCTTCTGGATTCCCCACCGGATGAAGGTAATGAAGTAGACCTAGAGGAGATCAAGGAAAACAAGCGTATCATCCTTGATAAACTCAAACGACATAAGATCGAGATCGTCGGGATCAATGCCATTGTAGGGCCTACTGTTACACTCTATGAGCTGGAACCGGCTCCTGATGTCAAAATATCCAAGATCGAGAGTTACTCGAATGACCTGAAAATGGCTACAGCCTCCAAGGGATTGCGTATGCTTTCACCAATACCCGGAAAATCTGCAGTTGGAATTGAAGTCCCGAACAGTACCCGTGAGACGGTGTACATCAAGCAGGTGCTGAATACCAAGAAATTTGTAGAAACCGACTACACCCTTCCGGTCGCCTTTGGAAAGACTATCGAGAATGAAGTTTTCATGATCGACCTGACCAAGATGCCTCACTTGCTTATTGCCGGTGCCACGGGTTCAGGTAAATCTGTTGGTATCAATACTATCATAACCTGCCTGCTATATAAGTGTCATCCCGATGATCTGAAATTTGTGATGGTCGACCCTAAAAAGATCGAGCTTTCACTATACCGCAATATTCAGAATCATTTCCTGGCTATGCTGCCTGATTCTGATGAACCGATCATCACCGATACCACTAAGGCCCAGGAAACCCTCGAAAGTCTGTGCAAGGAAATGGATGAGCGCTATGATCTGCTCAAGATGGCCATGGTTCGCGATATCAAATCCTATAATGAAAAGTACAAGACCGGGGAACTTGATGAGGAGCTCGGTCACCGCCACCTGCCGTATATTGTTGTGATCATTGATGAGCTGGCTGACCTTATGATGACCGCCGGAAAACAGATCGAAGAACCCATAGCGCGACTCGCACAGCTGGCCCGTGCCATTGGTATTCACCTGGTGGTAGCTACTCAGCGACCATCTGTGAATGTTATTACGGGTACCATCAAAGCCAACTTCCCGGCACGAATTGCCTATCAGGTGGCTTCCAAAGTTGACTCCCGAACTATCCTGGATCAGGGAGGAGCCGATCAGCTCATCGGAATGGGAGATATGCTCTTCAATAATGGAACCGGGATGATCAGGATCCAAAACGCTTTTGTTTCGACTGAAGAAGTTGAACGCATAAATGGCTTTATAGGTCAACAGGCAGGATATAAGCAACCATTTCACCTCCCAATTATAAAAGATGATACTGCAGACATTCCTGATCCGTTAGATGATATAGACGAATACTTTGAAGCGGCTGCCAAGCTGGTGGTATTGCATCAGCAAGGTTCGGTTTCATTGTTACAGCGTAAACTAAAGATCGGCTATAATCGCGCCGGCAGAATCATAGATCAATTATTCAATGCAGGCATTGTTGGACCATATCAAGGCAGTACAGCACGGGACGTCCTTGTACAGGATGAAGATGAACTTCAGGAACTTCTGGATAACCTGGATGAATATGAAGGATAGACAGTTGGCAGTGAACAGTAAGCAGTTATCAGTTTCTCCATCATATCCTGTTCAACTCGACCACCTCGTTCCGAACCTCCGGTTAGGAATGCCTGCAGGAACCTCCGGTTCCCTTAAAGTTGTAGTCCTGCTCATTGCTCTTTTCCTGCTTACCGGTTCGAACTTGCTTGCCCAAACACCAAATTTTGACCTGCTGAAGCAACGGTTTGAGACCGGGGAAGTATTTGCTGCCGATTTTGATCATACCTACACCGATTCCTATACCGGAGAGTCCACTTCAAGCGCCGGACAGATCTGGATCGATCAGGTACGCTATAAACTCATGGCCGATGGTCAGACCATTGTAGTGGACGGTGAAACCTCCCGTGTTTATGATGCCGACCGAAACCGAGTCATTATCGATACATACTATCCTGATGAAGATGATTTCGCCCCATCCCGTATGCTGAGTGGAATTGACTCCACCTACACCGTTTCGGAACGTAAACAGGGGGCACGCACTTTGGTCACCCTTACTTCAACAGATGACTTTTCTGTTTTTGCTGAGGTCGAAATACTTCTGGATGCGGATCTGCGCCCTCTTCGTATCATTGCAATCGATATCTCAGAGAATGAGATCGTGACCAACTTCAGTAATGGCCGTTTCTATGCTCCCGAATCAAACCTGTTTCAGCTTGAATACCCTGATGATGCTGAAGTTGTAGACATGAGATATTAATGGGTTAAGTGCTATCTGCTATTCATCTATGATAAAATGCCAACGCTTTTTAAATAATGACCATTAACTGATGACCGGGAAAAAACTATTAAAGATCGCAGGAAGTATACTTCTGGGAATACTTTTCATGTGGCTGGCATTTCGTGAGGTTGAGTTTTCTGAAGTTCTGGATTCTGCCAGAGGAATGCGATTTTGGTGGATCTTACCCTTTACTATCGCCACCCTCTTTGCCCATTATATAAGAGCCCTGCGCTGGAAGATGCTTTTCACTGATAGGCAAAAGACCCCATCCAAACTTACCCTTTATACCGGTGTGATGTTCGGTTACCTCGTTAACATTCCCTTACCCCGGGTGGGTGAAGTAGCCCGGCCGGTCTATGTAGCACAGCAGGTAGGCGAAAGTAACAGCAAGATCATTGGCACTATCGTACTTGAACGTGTAGTGGATCTTCTCGGTATGCTGTTGTTGATGGCCTTCGTGGTTATTTTTCTGATCGCTGACCCTCAGGTACTGTCCCGTTTATTCGGAATTGATATCACTGACCCCGGCACGCAAATGGAGCTGGTGTTTACATTACTCAAATACGGTGGAATAGCATTGATAAGCCTGGGTTTATTTTACTGGTTATTCAAGATAGCCAGTGAAAGAACAGAAGGGAAGATCTTTGAAATTGTGGTCAAAATTCAAAAGGTCATCAGGACCTTCGTGGATGGATTACTTGCTGTTCGCGACCTGAGGAACTGGCCCCTGTTCATCTTTCATTCAGCATTGATATGGGCCCTTTATATTTTTATGACCTATGCCGGTTTCTGGATGTTTGATATGCAGGCTGAATATGGACTTGGTTTTACTGAGGCTGTTGTTCTTACAGTCGTAAGTGCTGTAGGCCTCTCCATCCCAACACCCGGTGGTATCGGCTCATACCATCTTTTTATAACCAAGAGTCTGTTCATCTTTTACGCAGTTCCTGAAGCTACCGGTCTGGCCTATGCAACTATTGCACATGCCGCTACACTGGTCATCATTTTTATTGCATCCCCCACTCTTCTGGTTCTAGATAAGTTTTTTGGGATGAAACGGGAAGCGGAAGGCGTTTCCAACATTGAACATTGAACATTCAATTTCGATGTGGGGGACTCAGAACTCGCTCCTAAAACTATCGCAAGTGTCCCGCTTGTGATAGATATTATAACCATGAATCCATTTTTGAACTTAAAAAGCCCTCTCCTTGAGAAGAAAGAGTTGGGTGAGGGCGGGATTAAAGCAACCAAGCCTGACCTGATTTAAAGCTTTCATTAACATTCATAAGCCCATACCAAAAACAGACAAAGCAACTAAGTCGTGACCTTCGTCAGAATATGACTGAAACCGAAGTCACCGGCAGGCAGTCAATGAACATTCAATTTTGAAATTCAGGATTACATCCGGGGCGAGACGTTGATATTAAAACAAACTGCGGCCAAACCAGATGCTCATGATAGTGGCCAGGGTCATAATGAATAAGCTGGTCTTTCTTGGGTAGTCTGCTTCACTCTTGATATATCCGTACAGCCCAAAGACTGCTGAGGTGATACTCATCCCGAAGAGGGAGATCGTCACCAGGTATGGATTCCGAACTGATTCCGGTATATAGCTCATCAACAGTTGTACTTGTTCAGAGTACGTCAGCCCCTCACTTCCGGATATCCAGATCCACAATCCCAGATACAAGGCGGGTAATATCATCAGCAACAGGCTGAAACGGATCAGATTTTTTACAACAGGGTCGATCTCAGTCTTATTCATCATTCAGAAGGATTCATTGTTATCTGATACTTATAATCTAACGGTTCATCCTGCAAAAAATTCAGCTCAAAAAGCTGTCCTGTTCTCCAGGGATCAACCATATCATCATAGTATGGAGAACCGGGATTACCTGATTGTCCGCCAGGGTACACTCCCCAACCTTTTACTTCCGGTCCGAGTTCAACCACCATCCGCCATGATGGGCCATTACCACCGCGTGTTGCATTTACCGATTCAGCAGACCCGCTGCTAAACAAGTCCTGACGACCGAAGCCGGGGATCTGTGCTATATGATCGATATCATTATCAATATCGTAGCCCCATTTCCAGTTTTCAGTATCCTCACCGTAGAAATCCAGCAAATTCGCGATCGTTTCCCTGTATGTTTTTGTGACTATTTGTTCTACAGTCTCCTCAACAGGTGTGTTGATGTTATCTACAAAGCGCATTTCAGGATCTTTTTTGATCACCTCCACAAATATATCCCGTGATGGATATCGTAACCCGGCTTCTGTACCTCCATACTCATCCCCGAAAACCGCACGGTAGAACCGGTTCCTCCATACCAGATAAACGGTTGGATGAATAAGCTCTGCGTCCATCATGAAATTCCAGTTTTTCATGTCTTCTAACACATCCTGTTCCAGTTCTGATAATCCATTTTGGTCTGTCCACTCTATCATTTGTGGTATGATGATGGATGCCGTATAGGCAAAGTTATCCATTTGCAGTTCCTGCATATTCTGAGGAGTGATATCATTCATCTCAGACAATCGGTCGTTGATTCGCCGACCTCTTTCAAAAGGAGCAAAATCATCATCCAGGTAATATGGATAATCCTGTGCTGCGGACTCCTGATTGGCTGAACTTACAAATCCCCGTTCCGGGTTTTTTATATGTGGATTCTGATCTGTAGGTATCCAACCTTTCCATTCGTAAACAGGATCACTCCCATCACTCACGGTTCGCCCCTGGAATTCCCATTTCTTTGGTAATTTACCTGATACCCACAAGGCAATATCACCGGCCTGATCAGCAAATACAAAATTTTGAGCCGGGGCCACATAATTCCCTACTGCCTCACGATAATCTTCGTAATTCTTCATCTTATTGAACCCGTAAAAGGTCTTGAGGTCATTGGATGGCTCATGAGCAATCCATCGCAGAGCATGATACACCGATACGCCTTCTTCAGGTGTTTCAACTTCCATCACCGGTCCGTGGTGGGTGTAGATCACGGTGTCCATAACGGTTTCTCCGCCTCTCACTTTGATCTCCTCGATACGACGCCTGGTTGCTTTCCATTCTCCATCGTGCCAATACTCCTGCCTGGTATCATCCCTGAATGTTACCTCATACCAATCCATCACATCCGATCCCACATTAGTGGTCCCCCAGGCTGTCTGTTCATTAAAACCGATAATGATGGCAGGGGAGCCCTGAAGGGTTACTCCATAGCTATTATAACCCGGTGCTGTTAGCTGCATCTCATACCAGATAGAAGGGAGTGTCAGGCTCAGGTGAGGGTCGTTAGCCAGTATAGGATAACCGGAGGCGGTTTTATCACCACTTACAGCCCAGTTATTACTGCCAATACCTTCAGGTACAGGAAAAGGGTCTATCACTTTTGAAACAGCAGGCACAAAAATGGAGTCCGGTTCTTCAGGAATATCAGCTACAAAATCCCATTCACGGGTTGGAGGAATTATCGGGTCGTTCAGATCGGGTTTTTGAGTAAAGTAGGTTTCGATAAAATCGTCCCCAAAATATTGCCTGGTATTGCTGCTTCGCACGTCATTATTTCGACCGGCCAAAGTACGTGTCATGTTCTTCAGCAGATAGGCTGTTTTAACCGGTTCCCATTTTTCAGGTTCTGTATCCAAAATTTTGTACTCAACAGGATAGTCTTTTACAGAAAGCTGGGCAATGTAGGCATTAACGCCTTTGGAATATGCATGAACTACTTCTTTGATCTGTGGGTCTTTCTCAATGGTTTCAATTGCTTTTTCGGCTCCATAGGTCATGCCAAGCCGGCGTGTATTGATGTCTCTTTCCAACAGCTGAGGTCCAATGACCTCTGCAAGCCGGCCGGCCGCATCATAGGTCTGCATCTCCATTTGAAAAAGTCGGTCGCGAGCTACGATATAACCCTGCGCCATAAACAGATCATGTTCATTTTGAGCAAAGACATGGGGAACCTGTCGTTCATCAAAATAAACCTTAACCTTATCTTTAAGACCCGGAAGATCCAGTTCGAGGGAATCAAATTCACCGTTTTCAGCATTCGCCCAGAATCCCGCATCCGGATCAAAGAACTTTCCTAACGGAGGCACCGAACCGATCTTGGTATTCAATACTATGATCAGGGCGAGAAGAACAAGGAGAGAGATGGAGGTTTTGACGATTTGCATATGTTTAAAGCTATATGGTGTTACCGTGCGATGGTGTTACGGTTTCTAATCTTATAGTGGTTATTAAAATGATTTTTGAAAATTTTGTAAGTAATTCGTTTTAGATCGCTCTTAGTATATAAATCATAATTAATAAATGTACCATGACTAAGATCACAAGATTTCAAGATTTAAATTGTTGGAAAGAAGCCAGGTTACTTGTAACGAAAAATTACAAAATTAGTAGTCAAGGGGCTTTTAAAAATGATTTTGGGCTTAGCGATCAAATCAGAAGAGCAACCGTTTCTATTATGACTAACATTGCTGAAGGGTTTTCACGGTTTCACAGAAAAGATTCAGTTCGATTTTTTGATTTTGCACAAAGCTCCGCGGCCGAAGTTCAGAGCTTATTATACGTTGCTGAAGACTTAGAATACATCACCAAAGCAAAAGCAGAATTACTTAGAGAGGATGCTTTAAGGTGTCAAAAAATGACTCTATCATTGATCAAACATTTTAATAAAAACTAATATAGTAACACCATCGCACGATAACACTATATTTACCAAAGCATCATTTTCATGCAGAATACGGAACCGCCGCTTTTCAGGAATTCGTAGGTGCTGAACTCATGAACTTTAAAACCCAGGTCCTTTAATTTTTGGTTCACATCCACACAACCCTGCTGTATAAGTACGTTCTTACCGTCCGGACAGGTAGCATTGCAGGCAAATAACTTTTCTGCCTCATATTTTGAGGCTTCGATGACATTGGAAAACACTGACCTGATCAGTTCAAGTCCCTCATCTGTAAATGCCTTTGGATAGATCAACGCTGTTTCATTATCCAGGATACAGAGGCAGGTATCCAAATGATAGAACCGATCGTCAACCAGTTCAAGGGCTATGACCGGGGTCTCAAAGGTTTCAGATATCACATCATACACTTCTTTGGAAGAACGGTATCCGTAACCACCCCAGATCAACCGCTTCTTAAAATGCCACAAGGCATCTCCCATACCCTCGAAATCCGAGAATCTTGATTCATCCAGGCGAACGATATCGTAGCTGCTATCTTCGTAAACCTTCTGAATATATGGAACTTCCCCTTTGCGCTGATCTGAATTCATCACACTCATGATCACTTCTTTCTTCCCACTATCTGTGATATTTGGCAAACTTTGATTGGCACAGAAAACCATATCAGGATACCCGCGCACACCGTCTTCCACGTGAACATAAAATCCAAGTTCCTCATAGGCAGAACGAAGGTGCTCCCATTCATTTTGAGCTGCAAGTTTATCCACATCCCCGATATTTCCTTCCATATGCGGATTGATCACATATTCTACCGAAAAATAGGTAGGCTTCACCATCAGAACTTTTCCGGGGGCAGGCATATCCTGCAAGTCTGATAATTTAAAATCAAGCTGTTCAACAGATGTGATGACCTTACTCATAATACCATTACATTTTGGGTTGGAAGAGGACGGCAAATATTGAAAATATCACAATGCGGAACAAGTAGAAAGTAAAGTAGTTGTTAGGTTTTAGGTGTTAGGTGCCAAGTATCCTAAAACTAACACCTAAAACCTAACAACTAAATTCTCCTGATCCGCTTACAATTATCCCTAAACAATCCTATTTTCGCTGAAAATCATATACATAACCTATGTCCCAAAAAAATCTCATTGTAGCCTTTGGAGGCGTTTCACCAGAACATGAAGTTTCTGTACTCACCGCCATCCAGGCGATCTCAGCTCTTGAAAACAGCTCCTATCACATCATTCCTTTATATGTGACCAAATCCGGGCGCTGGCTGACCGGAGACCACCTTCTTGACCTGAGTAACTACAAGGATCTTCCTACCCTGGAAAAACAGACACAGGATTGTGCTTTTGTGAAGGACGAGAATGGAAAAACTTTCCTCAGGGAGCAGAACGTCACCGGTTTATTCTCAAAACCAAAGAGTTTACCGGTCTATGCTGTTTTATGCGCCTTCCATGGTAGTGAAGGTGAAAACGGTGCCTTTCAGGGAGTGTGTGAAATGATGAATATCCCCTATACCGGAAGTGGTGTTTTAGGCTCATCACTGGGAATGGATAAGGTAAAAGCTAAGCTGGTTGCCGGGGCCAAAGGCATTCCTGTAACCAAAGCCGTCAACTTCTATGAAAGTGACTGGGTTGAAGAACAGGATGATATCATCACCGTAGCTGAAGATTTTGGGTATCCGCTGATCGTCAAACCTGTGTCTTTGGGCAGCAGTATAGGCGTCGCCATCGCCAATAGCCGTAATGAACTCACTGAGGCTGTTGAAACTGCTTTTAGGTACGATGCCCATCTGCTGATCGAAGAGGCCGTCAATCCCTTAATGGAGATCAATTGTTCGGTTATCGGTACTCCGGAAGATTGTAAGCCCAGTGTTTGTGAGCGGCCACTTGGTAAAACTGAAACCTTGAGTTTTGAGGATAAATACCAAAGTGGAGAAGGGGCCGAAAAAGGGATGGCATCAGCCGACCGTGAGATCCCTGCCAATATTTCTGAAACCCTGACGAAAAAAATTCAGGATCTGTCCGTTAAAACCTTTTCTGTGCTTGGGGCCTCAGGCCTGGCCCGGCTCGATTTTCTCGTTAATTCCAATACAGACGAAGTGTATTTCAATGAGATCAATACCATACCCGGGTCATTCTCTTTTTACCTTTGGGACAAAACGGATCTTGATTTTACCCAATTGATGGAAGAGTTGATCCGAATCGCAATTGAACGACATCGTGAGAAGAACGGACGGGTTCGCAGCTATGACACCAATTTACTCAGCGAAAAAGCCATGAAAGGACTTAAGGGACTGAAAGGCACCAAATAATACAGGAATTACCCTATATGGAATGATTTGGCTCGTTCATATCTTCAATTAAATAACCACGGACAACATAATTCTATCATGAAAAAACTGATCCTGTTACTTCTTCCCGTCTTTTTCATTTCCTCTTGTGGGAAAGGGCCTGAGACCGTTACCGTTCGAACGGGCAGTTCTGACCTCTTCGCTGCCACCGACACCACTGCCCGGCAACCAGAACCTGATACAACCGAAGGAGATGATTTCGTTCAGGTCAGGATCGGAGAAATTGCGGCTATTGAGTCACTGGATCCTCTTTTTGCAACCTCCAATAGTGAATTAAGGGTCATCAGCCTGATCTACGACAGGTTGGTAGGAATTGGAGACAATGGCAACCTTTACCCTCTGATGGCCAATCGATGGACCGTAAATGACGATTCAACACAATTTACCTTTCACCTTAAAACAAGCCTGAAATTTCATGACTCGCCGGCTTTTGAAAGCGGAACCGGAAGACAGTTTATTGCAAGTGACGTCAAGTTTGTTTTTGAACGCATGGCAAGAAATAACGTCCCTGAATTCACCGGAGATCAGTTCAGACATATAAGAGGTTTCAAAGCCCTTCAAAACGAGCTGAAATACGTTAAAGACCCTTCAAAACGGGTCATTTCCGAAATTGATGGAATACGTGTTCAAAATGATTCTACAGTTACTTTTGTGTTGAACCAACCCTCTTCTGATTTTTTGAGACTGCTAGCGCACCCCACGGCCTCCATTTATGCCAAAGAAAGTGTACCTGATTCAGGTCCTATTCAGCAGGCCGCGGGTACCGGAAGATTCCGATTCATTCAAAAAGAGAATAACACGCATTTACTGACCATAAATGACGATCATTCATCCAATCTGCCCGATATCAACAGGCTTGATATCATATCCGGTATCAATGAACGGAATCTATACCAGGAATTTGCCGGAGAGAAGATCGATCTTCTTATGGAATTAGGACCGGCCACTTTATTAACAGTTGCAGATTCTACGGGTGCACTACTCAGCAGTTTCTACAACAATTATGAATTGCATAAGGCCACGGTCGGCTCTGAGTACCCAATGTATTTCAATATTGGGTCAGGTCAAGCTGATAAGGTAAACCAGGTAATGAACAACCTGGATCAAAATTCCGTCCTGATCAGTGATGCCCTCGGCACGCTTACAGTGTCTTACACAGATACTTCTGAGGCGATGCAGGGTGAAAATACCAATATGAGTATCACGCATACTGCGCACCCCTTTTATCGATTTTTGCTGAATAATGTGGCACCACAAATTAACGGATCCGGATATAGTTTTTCGATGAATGCATCTTATGCTTTCAACGATCAGGTCACTTTTACCACAAAACCCTACCCCGGCACTGAAAAGGTTTTAACCTGGAATGCCCCGATCTACCTGTTATCCCACAATAACGTGCAAGGCATTACGGTGACGCAACACCCATGGAATATCGATCTTTCTTCTTTCAGCATGAACGGAGCTAACTGATGAAACTTGCGATCGTCGCCAATCCAGGTAAATATGAGGTTAGGGAGGTTCTCTTTAAGGCCGTTGATTGGGCCAAAAAAAATAACATCTCACTCTATATCAATAAAGAGATCTGTGATGAAACGGGATTAAACGGTAATGCCGTTATACAAAAAACCGAAAGTGATCTGGACTCCATCCGGGCAAGTGATATCATTCTGGTGATGGGTGGTGACGGCACCATCCTATACACGGCCCGTATATCCAAAGACCTTCACAAACCGATCCTCGGAATCAATAGTGGCCGGCTTGGATTTATGGCCAACACTCAGATCGAAGACCTGGAACCGGCCCTTGACCGGCTTCTTGAAAATGATTTCACCTTAGACAAACGCTCTTTCCTGAAAGCCACCACTTCCCGCGGGGATGAATTTCACGCCCTGAATGAGTTCTTATTCACCAGAAAAGATTCTATTTCCATGGTGAATGTATCGGCTGAATATGATGGCAGCCTCATTAACACCTATTGGGCAGATGGTCTGCTTGTAGCTTCCCCCACCGGTTCTACAGCCTATAACCTGGCCTCCGGGGGGCCTATCGTAGCTCCCGGAACCGAGGTCTTTGTGGTAACTCCCATCAACCCGCACACCCTGACTACCCGCCCATTGGTACTGAATTCGACCAAACCTCTCAAGATCAGGATCGAAAAACAGCAAAGTGAGGTACTCTTTTCATATGACGGACAAGTCCATGAGATCGAACATTTTCCCTTTGAGATCGAGATCCTGAAATCGGACCTGACCTTCGACCTTATTCACCTCCCCGGTCAGGATTACTTCGAGACTCTTCGCAACAAACTGATGTGGGGAATGGATTCTCGGCGAAGCAAGGAATAGGGCAGAGTTTTGAGTTTTTAGTGTTTAGTTTTGAGTGACTTTAGACGGAAGACCGGGGACGGTTGACCGACAGTGCTCGTTGCGTAGTTCTGCTGCGCAATGCCCTATTGAGGCTCCGCCTCATACTATGAACTGAGTTCAAACATATTTACGGCCGACTTTAGACCACGCTAATATTCAATAATGAAAAAGCCCCGATCTCACGAGCGGGGCTTTTTGAATGCTTTCTGGCCTTTAAAGTCTGTTACTTGCCGAATGATCAAAACTTCCAGGTTACCTGAAACAGAAAGTTTGTTCCGGCTTGAGGATAATAGTAGTTAAAGTTCACCGGTTCACCGGCCTGCAGCCAGCCAAAGGTATATCCGTTGGTTTCATACTCATGGTTGAAAATATTGTTAACCTGCAGGGTGGCCGTGATACCTTCCAGCAGAGATATTTTATCGAGAGCATAACTTAGTCTCAGATCGTTTACAAAATAGGGATCGATGGACCGGCTATCAGTTTGGGTGTTATCCAGATACTGGCGGGACACATACTTGCTGATCAGTTCCGCATTCAGTCCTCCGGATTGATACCCGATGATACCATTGGTGATCACAGAGGGTGAAAAGGCAATATCCGTATCTTCGTAGGTCGTGGCCTGCTGACCCAGATAGTTGAAGTTCGCATCATACTGATCGGTAAACTGCGTGTATTCCACGATCTTATTTCTACTGAAGGTCGCATTGGCTGACAGGCTCAAATGCTCTGATAAACTCACACCACCCTGTAGTTCAAGCCCTATCCGATAACTCTCAGGCACATTTTCCCTGACGATCTCACCAACGTCATTGATCGCCCCGGTGGGCACCAGCTGATCCCGATAAAACATTCCGTAGACATTGGCCCCCACGTAGTGACGGCTGAAATCACCCCGATAGCCCAGTTCAACGTTATAGAGTCGCTCCGGATCTGGACGGCTTTGTGGGGTTGAGTCTACATATTCATCACGCGTTGGCTCTTTACCACCTATGGCAAAGGATGCATAGACTCGCTGACGTTCAGGCAGGTTATAAACGAATCCGAACTTTGGATTAAAGAAGGTCAGTTCATCACTCTGCTGAATAGCCACTAGGCTGTCACGAACGTTACCCCCGGTTGAACTTTGAACGAATCCATTCCCAAGAAAGTCGTAGTTAACATTACGAATCTGAAGGTCAACATAGGTATTCAGGTTATCGGTGAGCCCATATTGCAGTTTTCCGTAAAGATTGAAATCCTTTTTGATACCGTCATTATCATAGTATCGGTCTTCAGTTTCACTGTCTCCGGCATAACGGGCCCATATGACTTCCCCGAAATGGGCTCCATCATAGTAGCTGTAGCCACCACCAAAGGTTACATTCCAGGTATCATTAGGGGTATATTTCGTTGAAAATATGGTCCCATAAAAATCATTATCCAGCCAGCG
This sequence comes from Gracilimonas sp. B-17, assembly GCF_056857935.1. Classification (NCBI taxonomy): domain Bacteria; kingdom Pseudomonadati; phylum Balneolota; class Balneolia; order Balneolales; family Balneolaceae; genus Gracilimonas; species Gracilimonas sp. B-17. Next base: position 3,312 of record NZ_JBSXOA010000008.1, on the reverse strand, counting down.
GCGCCGTACGAGGTCAGATTCGGTTGGTGTAGAGGGGAGGACCGGCTCAATGCCATAGTCTTCAAGGTCTTCACCTGCTTTGTACTCCTCATAAAACCCAAACCCTTTGGTATAAAATGCCGAGATATTGGCATTCCAGGTATCGGTCAGCATATACGAATAGTGCAACTGGTAATAATTCTGCTGATAGTCATCAACCTGATCCTCATACGGTTCACCGGCTTTTTCAGTTCCTGCTTCATTAAAGGTACGGTCATTCTCAAGTACACTTTCCTCGATGCCATACCAGGCCTGATAGGTGCGTTCCTTACCGGAAAACACATCCGCTCTCAGTAAACTGCGATCACCGTGGTGGGCAGCTGATAGGAAATAGGAATCCAGATCGGAACTGGCGCGATCGATAAATCCATCTGAATCAATTTTTGAGAGACGGCCTTCAAACTGCCATCCGTTTTCCATGAGTCCGGATCCCAGCTTCACATTGTACTTCTGAGTGTTAAAAGATCCCACACCGGTATTGATCTCTCCAAATGGTGCCACCCTGGAGGAACTGGTCTGAAGGTTGATCGTACCGCCAAAAGCGCCGGCCCCATTGGTCGAGGTCCCCACGCCACGCTGTATCTGAATGTTCTGAGTTGAAGAACTCAGATCAGGCAGGTTCACCCAAAACACGGCATGAGATTCTGCATCATTGACCGGGATCCCGTTGATGGTCACATTGATACGTGCCGGGTCGACTCCACGAATGCGGATGCCCGTATATCCGATACCGGCACCGGCATCAGAGGTTGTAGTGACCGACGGGGTGCTTTGCAGTAAATAGGGAACATCCTGCCCCAGGTTGCGCCGGTCGATCTCTTCACTTTCCACATTGGTATAGGTGATCGGTGAGGATTCATCGGCCCTGGTGGCACTCACAAAAACATCATCCCCGATATAGGTCTCAGGAAACATGAAGATCTCGCCTGTTTTATTTGGTACAGATAGATCAACTTCCCGGTCTTTATATCCCAGGTAAGTAATAAGTAAAGCCCTTTTTCCATTTTCAGAAAGCCTGATCTCGAAAGAGCCGTCATCTTCGGTAACAACCCCTCGGGAGGTCCCTGCCTGCCGTACGGCCGCGCCTGCCAGTGGTTCCTTGGATTGAGCATCCAGCACGGTTCCGGAAATGGTTTGTGCCAGCGTTGATTGATGGGTTAAAAAGAGTAGTGGTACGGTGAGTAGCAAAGCCGTAAACAACGACCTTACAGTAATAGAATTGAACATTGAATTCCTCCATAAAAACTTAAAATTAATGGAGGAGGTTAACTTGCGTAACTGTGCGGTAAACAGGTTTCCCTACGCCGGTATTATCCGGTTCAGGTATCAGGGTGTAATCTCAGCCCGCTATGCAAGCACCCCCAACCTTGGTTGTGAGCTTTAAAGATACGAGGCTTAAGAATATCGAACAAGGAACATTCAATTTTGATTGAAGAAGTGGTGTATTTAAATATTGTGATCATTATTTGCTATCACAATTTATAACTAAACCTCATCTAGCTCTCCCTTTCTTTTGGACCGCCAAAAGAAACAAAAGCTCCCGGCTACGAAAACCGAGCTGAGTCTGACTCCATTTCGCTAAAAGAAATCAATGCTCCTTTTCCTGGCTTGCCCATATATCTAGTACCATGCGGTATGATTTCTTTCTTAACGCTACATTGCGCCATACTCTTTACGCTCATTTTTCTAAGGCCGAATTATTTTTGTGGCATTTTTTAGGGTTTCACTCCCATTCCATGTTGTCATTCTGAGCGAAGCGGGGTTAATTGCAGGGTTGGGAGGCTTGCCGCGAAGGATATCAAACTTAGATCTGGCAGGTAGTACTCACTTTGAGATCCCTCGTGTTCAACATCTTAACCCCTTACAAGTCAGCGCGCACTCGGGATGACAACTTAATTTCACACCATTCACTCCTCTCTTCGTCATTCTGAGCGAAGTGGTGTTTGAAGTAGGGTTGGGAGGCTTGCCGCGAAGAATCTCAAAGTTTAACTAGGCAGACAGTGCTTACGTTGAGCCCCGCTGCTTCGAAGTTTTAGGCAGTTATCAAAGATCTGGATTGAGTACCAATATTCAATATTTGCTCTCTGAAGATGGAGTTACTTATTTTTGAATGTTGCGGTGGGTAATTCCGTTTTAGAGTCGAACTTAATAACTCCTCTGATGAGAAAACCCGATCTGATATCAAAGACCATCAACTTCACCCTGAGAATTTCTTCCTACAAGGAAAAATTAAATTCTGATTGGTGGAAGGCTCCTTCCTCTCAAAGTGAGCCACCGACTGACCTGAGAAACGAGTATGAGGTCAGTCATAAAACAAAAGACGTTTGGAAGATCTGGAATATTTCCTCATCAGAAGAAAGGTCGAATAAAGCGATCCTGTTCATACATGGTGGAGGTTTTACAAAAAGCTTCATGAAGTTTCACTGGAATATGATCAGGGATCTTTGTGAAAAACTGGATCAGGATATCATAGCTCCTGATTATCCATTACTGCCTGAAAGTTCAGCCTCTGAGGTTATCTATTTTTTAACAGACCTTTATTCGGACCTACTCGAAAAATACGGTGCCGAAAACCTGACCATTGTTGGGGATTCGAATGGAGGAGGCATCGCGCATTCCCTTTGCCAGTTCTTTGTCAATACCAAGGTTCCTCAGCCTTCCCAATTGATACTTTTATCTCCCTGGCTGGACCTAAGTCTTTCAAACCCTCTTATTGAGGATATCGAAGAAGACGACCCACTTATGGATCCAAAAGTCCTCAGAACATTAGGAGAACAATATGCATCTGATCTGGATCTGACAGATTACAGGGTGAGTCCCATTTACGGTAATATTCGCAGAATTGCCCCAACCGCTTTGTTTGTGGGAACCCACGATATCATGCTGGCCGATTCGCGAAAGTTAAGGCTAAAAGCTGAATCTGAACCGGTAGTGTTCGACTACAACGAATTTAACGGGATGTTCCATGATTGGATGTTCTTCAATTTTCCGGATGCCAGAAAGGCCCGGGATATGGTGATCAGTCAGATCAAATATCCGCCTTCTGAGGCTGAAGTGGCATTGAACGCTGAAAGTGACTTTTGGAAATAGTTTTTAGGGTACTAACACGATTCCCATTCAACGTTGTCATCCTTGTAGATGTTATGTAATTCGTTGACAAAATTTATCGAGTATATTTTGTTATGCGAAGAACAACCAACGACACCACCCTGACTCGTAACTACCTTCAGAAATATCAGTTTCTGATAGGGGAATATGAGCAAGTCAAAGCAA
>NZ_JBSXOA010000007.1:0-64703 GCF_056857935.1 Gracilimonas sp. B-17 | reverse complement strand
ACGGAATAAGCCCCACGTAAACGTAGGCACGATTGGCCACGTAGATCACGGAAAAACGACATTGACGGCAGCGATTACGACAGTAATGGCGAAGACGTACGGTGGCGTAGCGAAGCAATTTGCGGATATTGACAATGCGCCGGAAGAGCGAGAGCGCGGTATCACGATTGCGACTGCTCACGTTGAGTACGAGACCGACGAGCGTCACTATGCGCACGTTGACTGCCCGGGTCACGCCGACTATGTGAAGAACATGGTGACGGGTGCGGCGCAGATGGATGGAGCTATTTTGGTGGTGGCGGCGACTGATGGTCCGATGCCACAGACCCGCGAGCACATTCTGCTTGCCCGCCAGGTTGGGGTACCACAGATCGTGGTATTTATGAACAAGGTGGATCTGGTAGACGATGAAGAGCTGCTGGAGCTGGTTGAGTTGGAAGTACGCGAGCTGTTGTCGTCTTACGAATTTGACGGGGATAACATCCCTGTGATCCAGGGATCTGCCCTTGGAGCGCTGAACGGCGAAGCCGAGTGGGAAGAGAAGATCGTGGAGCTGATGAAGGCCGTTGACGAGACGATCCCAACGCCGGAGCGTGACGTAGACAAGCCATTCCTGATGCCGGTAGAGGATGTATTCTCTATCACCGGACGTGGAACGGTAGCGACCGGACGTATTGAGCGTGGCGTGCTGAAGCTGAATGATGAGATTGAGATCGTTGGTATCGTGGAAGAGCCAATGAAGACCGTAGTAACCGGTATTGAGATGTTCCGTCGTATGCTTGACCAGGGTCAGGCCGGAGACAACGCCGGTATTCTGCTGCGTGGTATTAACAAGGAGCAGCTGCAGCGCGGTATGGTGCTGTGTAAGCCGGGCTCGATCACCCCGCATAAGAAGTTTGAGTGTGAGGTGTATGTATTGAGCAAGGATGAGGGAGGGCGTCACACGCCGTTCTTCAAGGGCTACCGTCCGCAGTTTTACTTCAGAACCACCGACGTGACCGGCTCATGTGAGTTGCCGGACGGCGTGGAGATGGTGATGCCGGGCGACAATGTGAAATTAAACGTAACCCTGATCCAGCCGGTGGCTATGGAAGAAGGGCTGCGATTTGCGATACGCGAAGGTGGCCGTACTGTGGGTGCCGGAGTGGTAACTAAAATCTTAGACTAAGAAAGTCGACCTGAACTTAGGCCAGTGCAAAGAGTGGTTACTTCGGTAGCCGCTCTTGTGCACTTTACACGGGTGTAGCTCAGTTGGCAGAGCACTGGTCTCCAAAACCAGGTGTCGGGAGTTCGAGCCTCTCCACCCGTGCAAACAAGTAAGATCATATGAGTAAGATTAATAATTTTTTTGATGGTGTTGTTCAGGAGTTCAAGAAAGTATCTTGGCCAACGCAAAAAGAGTTGATAGACAATACGATCATTGTTGTTGTCTTTTCAATAATTATATCAGTTTTCATTTTTGGTGTAGATCAGTTGTACAGCACCATATTAGAAGCTATTTATAACTAATGAGTAAAGAACAAGAACATGGCTGGTACGTAGTACGCTGCTTTTCAAGCCATGAAAAAAAGGTAAAAGAGTTTCTTGAAAGGGAGATCGAAGAACAGGGGCTTGAAGATAAGATCAAGGAAGTCCTTATTCCTACTGAAACAGTTGTAGAGATCAGGTCTGGAAAGAAGCGCACTCGAGAGAAGAATTTCTTCCCGGGTTACATCCTTTTGAATACTCATTATGATGAAGAAGTAAACAATTTAATACAATCGGCACCCTCCTGTCTTGGTTTTTTGAAGGTAGGTAAGAATGAAACGGTGCCTAAGCCACTTAAAGAGCACGAAGTCAAACGCATCATTGGCAGAGTGAAAGACAGTGGCGAAGATATGCGGAATATTGAGATTCCGTATAGCGAAGGAGACCTGGTTAAGGTCATATCCGGTCCGTTCAAAGATTTTGACGGAACCGTTCAGGAAGTGAATCCTGAAAAACTTAAGCTGCGGGTAATGGTCAGTATATTTGGCCGTAAAACTCCGGTGGAAGTGGATGTTAACCAAGTTGAATCTGCTACATAAAGAACCTAGTTGATGCACACTAGCTATTACGCACAAATAAACAGAAGTTATTAATTATAGGATCCTGAGAATCCATGGCTAAAAAAGTTGAGAACATCCTGAAGCTCCAGATTGTTGGGGGGCAGGCAAACCCTGCACCACCTGTTGGACCGGCACTCGGTCAGGCAGGAATCAATATTATGGAGTTTTGTAAAGCCTTTAACGCTAAGACTCAGGACAAGGCCGGAACTGTTGTTCCTGTTGAGATCACGGTTTATGCTGATAAGTCTTTTACATTTAAAACAAAGACTCCACCAGCACCTGTGCTTCTTAAAAAAGCAGCGAAAATCAAGTCCGGATCAGGCGAACCTAACCGAAATAAAGTAGGTACGGTTACCTGGAGCCAATGCAAAGAAATTGCACAAGAAAAGATGGAAGACTTAAATGCGTTTGACGTCGAAGCTGGTGCGGAAATGATTGCAGGAACGGCTCGCAGTATGGGTCTTAGAGTAAATCGCGAAAAGTAAGGAAATTGTGATCATGGCAAAAAGAGGAAAGAAATATCAACAGGCCGTGGCACTCGTGAACCCCGAAGTAGAATATACTTTGGAAGAAGCGTGCGATCTGGTTAAAAAAACATCTACCGCAAACTTCGATGCCTCAGTGGATATAGATATCCGTTTAGGTGTTGACCCGCGACATGCAGACCAAATGGTCCGCGGTACAGTGAGCTTGCCTCACGGTACGGGTAAAGAAGTTCGCGTGTTGGCTCTCGTTAATGAAGCCAAACAAGATGAAGCCAGAGAAGCTGGTGCCGACCATGTTGGTCTTGATGATTACATCGAAAAAATTGAAGAAGGGTGGACCGATATAGACGTTATTATCGCCACACCTGACGTAATGGGAAAACTCGGTAAGCTTGGGCGCTTTTTAGGGCCCCGCGGACTGATGCCTAACCCAAAAAGTGGAACCGTGACAATGGATGTGGCTGATGCTGTTAAAACAGTTAAAGCCGGACAAATTGATTTCCGTGTTGATAAGACCGGAATTCTACATACATCTGTTGGTAAAGTGAGTTTCGATGCTAGCGACCTGAAAGATAATGCAGAAGCATTCTTCAGAACCGTTATGAACTTGAAACCTGCTTCCGCTAAAGGACTGTACGTGAAAAGTGTTTTCATGAGCAGTACGATGGGACCAAGCATCCCGTTAAGCAGAACCGCAGTAACATCCCTATAAAAGGAGGAATTGAATTATGCCTACTGCAGAAAAGCAAGCAGTCTTAGACGAAATTGCCGAGAAACTGGAAAGTGCTAGTGCTCTTTATATCACTAACTATTCCGGAATGTCGGTACCTGAAGTTAATGAACTGCGTGGTGCATTTCGTAAGGGAGATATTCGCTTCAAAGTATACAAAAACAAACTTATGAAGCTCGCAATGGAGAAGGTTGGTGGATATGATGAGATCATACCTTCTTTGGTTGAGCAAAATGCTTTTGCTTTTGTAGAAGAAGAATTATCTGCACCTGCCAAGGTATTGAAAGATTATATCAAGGAGCACAATAAGCCCCAGTTTAAAGCCGCAATGGTAGATGGTGATTTCTACGGCGAAGATAAACTGGACGTTCTGGCAGCTATGAAGTCCAAGAACGAAATTATTGGAGACATCCTTGGTCTGTTAATGTCACCTCTATCTAACGTAGTTGGTGCCCTTAACTCACAAGGATCTAACCTTGTTGGTGCTATTAACACCATCGCTGAAAAAGGCGAAGAATAACCCTTATTTATCAACTAGAATTTTTTTATTTAAAACAACTGGAGAAATAAAATGGCTGACGTTAAAGATTTAGCTGAACAGCTTGTCAACCTAACAATCAAAGAAGCAAACGAACTTGCAACTATTCTTGAAGAAGAATATGATATCAAACCTGCTCAAGCTGCTGTTGCAGTAGCTGGACCTGCTGGTGGCGGAGAAGCCGGTGGCGGAGAAGAGCAAACTGAGTTTGATGTAGTTCTTAAGAGTGCCGGTGCGAAAAAGATCGCCGTAATTAAAGAAGTACGCGGTATCACCGGACTTGGCTTGAAAGAAGCTAAAGAACTTGTTGACGGAGCTCCTGGCACTGTTAAAGAAGCTGTTTCCAAAGACGAAGCAGAAGATATCAAATCCAAGCTTGAAGAAGCTGGTGCCGAAGTAGAGCTTAAGTAACTCTTACTTAAAAATTCGTTATTAGCCAATGCCGTTAAATCGGTATTGGCTATTGGCGTCTAAATTAACCGACCCCAATATACTTGGGGTTTGCCCGTATAAATTACCTTCAATCTAAGAGGAGAGGTTCCTTTTGAGCAAGAAGATGCAAACTATTCCCAACACGGAACGCCTATCGTTTGGAAAAACCAAACACGTGCTGGATTATCCTGATTTTCTGGATATCCAGTTAGAGTCCTTTGAAAAATTCGTACAACTTGATATCGCTCCTAATGAAAGAGCTGATCAGGGGTTGCAACGGATCTTCAATGAAAATTTTCCTATTCAGGATAGTCGTGAAACACATATTCTCGAATTTCTATACTATAATGTAGATGTTCCACGCTATACTGAGTCTGAGTGTCAGGATCGTGGCCTGACCTATTCGGTTCCGTTAAAAGCAAAATTAAGACTTTCATCAGTTGATGACAGTGACGAAGCCAGTGAAACCATTGAACAGGAAGTATTCCTGGGCGACCTGCCATGGATGACCAATCGCGGTACATTCATCGTGAATGGTGCTGAGCGCGTTATTGTAAGTCAGCTGCACAGATCACCGGGTGTTTTCTTTGGACAGAATGTTCACCCGAACGGAACCCAACTTTATTCAGCACGTGTGATTCCTTTCAAAGGATCATGGATCGAGTTCACAACCGATATTCGTGATGTATTGTGGGCCTATATAGATCGTAAGAAAAAGGTTCCTGCAACTACCCTATTGAGAGCCCTTGGTTATTCATCTGATATTGAACTCTTAAGTCTTTTTGAGTTATCAGAAGATATCAAATTTGGTTCTAAAGCAGACTACAACAAAAAACTGGTTGGCAAGAGGCTGGCTGAGAATATTGTTGTGGAAAGCATGGAAGAAGTGGTTGATGATGAAACCGGAGAGGTTACTGAAGCCCTCAACCGTCAGATCATCTTTGAACGTGACCATGAATTGACAGAAGATGATTACGGTTCACTGAAGGATGCTGAAGTAGAAAAAGTTCTGGTTCAAAAGATCACAGCTGAGGAATCTGAGCGTTCAGTAATGATGAATACGCTCCGCAAGGATCCTACTTATGATGAGTCTTCTGCTCTTGGCGAGATCTATCAGCAGATCAGATCAGGTGAGATGCCGGATCCTGAAACTGCCCGATCGATCCTTGAAAGACTTTTCTTCAGTGATAAGAAATATGATCTTGGTGAGGTTGGTCGTTACAGATTGAACAAACGTCTGAAACTGGATCAGGAAAACACGCTACAATATCTGACGAAAGAAGATATCGTTGCAATTGTGAAAGAAGTGATCCGCCTGAAGAATATGAAATCTCAGGTTGATGATATCGATCACTTAAGTAATAGACGTGTTCGTACTGTAGGTGAGCAGCTGGGTCAGCAATTTGCGATTGGACTTGCCCGAATGGCACGTACTATCCGTGAAAGAATGAATTCTCGTGACGCTGAGCAATTAACACCACAGGATCTTGTTAACGCCCGTACCATCTCTAGTGTGATCAATACGTTCTTCGGAACGAATCAGTTATCTCAGTTCATGGATCAAACAAATCCTATTGCTGAGTTGACTCACAAGCGACGTATGTCTGCATTAGGGCCTGGTGGTTTGACACGTGAGAGAGCCGGTTTTGAGGTTCGTGATGTTCACTACACTCACTATGGTCGTCTTTGCCCGATTGAAACCCCTGAGGGTCCAAACATTGGTTTGATCTCCTCATTGTGTGTTCATGCCAAGGTAAATGACTTTGGATTTATTGAAACACCTTACCGTAAAGTGAAAGAAGGTAAGGTCACAAAAGATGTGGAATATCTTGCGGCTGAACAGGAAGACGAGACTGTTATCGCACAGGCTAATGCCGAGATCGATGACAAGGGCATGTTTGAAACAGATGCCATCTTCTCCAGAACACGAGAAGGTAACTACCTCCGTGTTAAGCCGGATGAAATTGAATATATGGACGTTGCTACCAACCAGATAACATCTCTGGCAGCAGCGTTGATCCCATTTATAGAACACGATGATGCTAACCGTGCCCTGATGGGTTCTAACATGCAGCGCCAGGCCGTACCACTATTACGACCTGAAGCCCCTGTGGTTGGAACCGGACTTGAGCAACGTGCAGCTCGTGACTCCCGTGCAATCATCACAGCAGATGCTGATGGTGAAGTGGTGTACGTGAGTGCAACAGAGATCAGAGTCAAGTATGACCGTACTGAAGATGAGCAAAATTGCTACTTCGACGGTGGTGTGAAAACTTATGATCTGACAAAATTTGTAAGAACCAACCAGGATACTACGATCAATCAGCGACCAGTTGTGAAGATCGGAGACAAGGTAAAAGCCGGACAGGCTCTTGCTGATGGTTGTTCAACTGACAAAGGTGAGTTGGCTCTTGGCCGTAACCTGCTTGTGGCGTTCATGCCGTGGAGAGGTTACAACTTTGAGGATGCCATCGTTGTAAGTGAAAGAATTGTACAGGATGACATCTATACATCCATTCACGTAACAGAATTTGAGCAGCAGGTTCGAGATACCAAACGTGGTGAAGAAGAGCTGACTCGTGAAATTCCAAATGTGAGTGAAGAAGCCACTGCTAATCTTGATGAGCGTGGTATTATTCGCATCGGTGCCAAGATCGAACATGGTGATATTCTGGTAGGTAAGATCACTCCGAAAGGAGAAACAGATCCTACTCCGGAAGAAAAACTGTTGAGAGCGATCTTCGGTGACAAAGCCGGTGACGTTAAAGATGCATCCCTGAAAGTGCCTCCAAGTGTTGAAGGTACCGTAATTGATACCAAGCTCTTTAGCCGTAAGCGCGATGAATTGATCTCCCGTAAGGAAGAGAAGAAACGCGTTGAACAGGAAGAAGAACGTCATGCGCAGAAAGTTGCTGAATTGAATCAGCAATGGGCCGACAAGATGTACTCCCTGTTACGAGATAAGACATCTCCGGGCGTATACAATTACAGTCACGTTGAACTTATCCCGAAAGGCGAGAAGTACAAGAAATCTGTATTTGAAGAGCTGGATCCGGTTAATATCAATGAAAATATTGATTGGGCTACTGATGGTGAATTGGTTAAGCTCGTTAAGAAACTGTTTGCCAACTACCGTGAGCTTCGTCGTGAGATCGACACTGAAGCCAAGCGTCGTAAGTTTGCCATTCAGGTTGGAGACGAGTTACCACCGGGAATCATTCAGAAAGCCAAAGTTTATGTTGCGAAAAAACGTAAGCTGAAAGTAGGTGATAAGATGGCGGGTCGTCACGGTAACAAAGGTGTTGTTGCCAAGATCGTACCGCAGGAAGACATGCCGTTCATGGAAGATGGAACGCCTGTTGACATCTGTCTTAACCCACTTGGTGTACCATCCCGTATGAACCTTGGTCAGATCTATGAGACCATTCTCGGATGGGCTGCCAAGAAAATGGGTGTTACTTTTGCATCACCTATCTTCGACGGTGCTTCCATGGATGAAGTACGTGAGAAACTAAGAGATGCAGGATTGCCTGAAGATGGCCGTGTTAAGTTGTATGACGGTCGCACAGGTGAGCCATTTGCACAGAAGACCACAGTAGGATACATCTACATGCTGAAACTGAATCACTTGATCCAGGACAAGATGCATGCCCGTTCTATTGGACCATACTCATTGATCACGCAGCAACCATTGGGCGGTAAAGCTCAGTTCGGTGGGCAGCGACTTGGTGAGATGGAAGTTTGGGCTCTGTATGCATACGGTGCATCCAGCATCCTGAAAGAAATGCTCACTGTAAAAAGTGATGACGTTAAAGGGCGCTCTAAAGTATATGAAGCCATCGTTAAAGGTGAGAACCTGCCTGATGGTGACGTGCCCGAATCATTCAAGGTATTGTTACGAGAGCTTATGGGTCTCGGCCTTGAAATGCACATTGAATAATTTCACTGTTAATAATTTGGAGGAACATCCTTGCCAGTAACTAAGACATTAACAGTCACGAAAGACTTTGACAGCATTGGGGTATCCCTTGCTTCCGCTGAGACGATATTATCTCGTTCTCACGGTGAAGTCTTGACTCCTGAGACAATAAACTACAGAACATTCAAACCGGAAATGGATGGTCTTTTCTGCGAAAAGATCTTCGGCCCGGTGAAAGATTACGAATGCCATTGCGGTAAGTACAAGCGTATTCGCTACAAAGGTATCATCTGCGACCGTTGCGGTGTAGAAGTTACCCGAAAAGCAGTACGTCGTGAGCGAATGGGGCATATTACCCTGACCGTTCCGGTTGTACATATCTGGTATTTCAAATCACTTCCTAATAAGATCGCTTATCTGCTTGGAATGTCTTCCAAGAACCTGGATAAGATCGTCTATTATGAGACATTTGTGATCATCAATCCCGGTGTTGCGCGTGACCTCGGTTACGCACAGGGTGATATGATCTCTGAGGAAGAAAAATGGGATATTCTGGAGCAGCTTCCTGAGGATAATCAGGAACTTGATGACGACGATGATGACAAATTCATCGTGAAGGAAGGAGCTGATGCACTAGAAGCCCTTCTTGGTGATCTTGATCTTGATGAACTCGCTTATCAATTGCGCTATGAGGTGAAAAATGAAACCTCACAAATGCGTAAGAAGAAGAAACTGAAGCGTCTGCAGGTTATCGAATCTTTCCGTGCGGCTAATAAGCACACTGAAAACCGACCTGAATGGATGGTACAAAGCGTGATCCCGGTAATTCCACCGGAACTGCGTCCATTGGTACCCCTGGAAGGTGGTAGATTTGCAACTTCTGACCTTAACGACCTTTACCGTCGTGTGATCATCCGTAACAATCGTCTGAAACGATTGATAGATATCAAAGCACCTGATGTGATTCTCCGTAACGAGAAACGCATGCTTCAGGAAGCGGTTGATTCACTATACGACAACTCAAGAAAATCAAACGCTGTACGGAATAATAACCGTCCGCTTAAATCACTTTCAGATATGCTGAAAGGTAAGAGTGGTCGTTTCCGTCAGAACCTTCTCGGTAAGCGTGTTGACTATTCCGGTCGTTCTGTAATTGTGGTAGGACCCGAGCTGAAAATGCACGAATGTGGTCTGCCTAAAGAAATGGCGGTTGAGCTTTACAAACCATTCATTATTCGCCGGCTTATTGAGCGTGGATATGTGAAAACGGTTAAGAGCGCCAAGAAAGTTGTTGACCGACGTGATGCCGTTGTTTGGGAAGTCCTTGAGAATGTTATTGACGGACACCCAGTACTCCTTAACCGTGCTCCAACATTGCACAGGTTGGGTATTCAGGCATTCCAGCCGGTACTGATCGAGGAAAAAGCTATCCGACTTCACCCACTAGCATGTACAGCGTTTAACGCTGACTTTGATGGTGATCAGATGGCTGTTCACCTTCCATTAAGTCATGATGCGGTTCTTGAAGCATCAGTGCTGATGTTAGGTTCACACAATATTTTAGCCCCTGCCAACGGTGGTCCTATTGCCGTACCGTCTCAGGATATGATCCTGGGTCTGTATTATCTGACCAAGCCGGATGATGGTTGTTTAGGCGAAGGCAAGACTTTTGCATCACCTGCAGAGGTACTGGTAGCATTTGATCAGGGTAAGCTTGATGCACATGCTAAGATCAATGTTCGAATTCCTGTTGTAAATGAGGAAGGAGAACAAACTTATGAAGTAATTAAGACCTCAACCGGTCGCGTGATCTTTAATGAGATCGTGCCGGATGAGATCCCGTTCATTAATAAGACTCTCGGTAAAAAAGAACTGAGAAATCTGATCGGTGAGATCCATGATAAGGTAGGTACTGCTAAGACATCTACCTTCCTGGATGACATGAAGAAGCTGGGTTATGAAGAAGCCACTATTGGTGGACTTTCCTTCAGCCTTGACGATATCATTATCCCGGATGCCAAGGAAGAACTCATTACTAAAGCCAAGGACGAGGTAACAGACGTTCAGGGCCGATATGAAATGGGTTTCATTACCGATAATGAACGTTATAACCAGGTAATTGATAAGTGGACATCCACTACAAACCGTGTTTCTGAAACCCTGTTCCAGGCTTTGGCCAACGATAGGAATGGTTTTAATCCGGTGTTTATGATGGCTGACTCCGGTGCTCGTGGTTCTAAAGAGCAGATCCGACAGCTTGGTGGTATGCGTGGGCTGATGGCTAAGCCTCAGAAGAGTTCCATGCAGCAGGGTAATGAGGTTATTGAGAACCCGATCCTTTCTTCTTTCAAAGAGGGATTGACCGTTCTTGAATACTTTATCTCTACTCACGGTGCTCGTAAAGGTCTGGCTGATACAGCTCTTAAAACGGCTGATGCCGGTTATCTGACACGACGTCTCGTTGATGTGTCTCAGGACGTTATCATTAACGAAACAGATTGTGGTACCCTCCGTGGTATTAAGATGACCGCTCTCAAAGACAATGAAGATGTCATTGAAAGCCTGGAAGACCGCATACTTGGACGTGTATCACTACATGACATTTATGATCCGATCTCTGATGAACTCATTTGTGAGTCCAATCAGGTGATCGATGAAACAGTTGCCGGTAAGATCGCAGAGACATCTATCGAAGATGTTGAGATCCGTTCAGTACTTACATGCGAAACTCCTCGTGGAGTGTGTGCTAAGTGCTACGGTCGTGACCTTGCCCGTGGAACTATGGTTGAAAAAGGTGAAGCTGTAGGTGTTATCGCTGCTCAGTCTATTGGTGAGCCGGGTACACAGCTTACACTTAGAACCTTCCACGTTGGTGGTACAGCTTCCCGTTTAGAGGCTGAATCACAACATAAAACCAAATTTGAAGGTAAGGTTGAATTCGAAAACGTACGCGTTGTTGTATACAATGATGGTGAAGAGGATCACAATGTGGTTCTTTCCCGTGCGGGTGAGATCAAGATCATCAATGATGAAGGAACGACCCTCATCACGTATAACGTACCTTACGGTTCTGAGATGTTGGTTGAAGAAGGCGATATGGTACCCAAAGGAGCAGTGCTCTGTAAGTGGGATCCATATAATGCCCTGATCTTCTCAGAAATTGACGGTACCATTGAGTACAAGGATATCATCGATGGAGTAACTTCATCAGAAGATACCGATGCTCAGACCGGTCACCGTGAAAAAGTAATTACTGATTCCAAAGACCGTTCACTGGTTCCAACCATTATGATCAAGGGAAGCAAGGATCGCATTCGCGAGACCACCCTTCCTGTAGATACTCATATTGTGGTTGATGACGGTGAGAAAGTAGAAGCCGGTCAGGTTATCGCCAAGATACCTCGTGTGGCTTCCAAGTCTAAGGATATTACCGCTGGTCTTCCACGTATTACTGAGCTGTTTGAAGCTCGCTCCCCAAGTGAACCTGCCGTTGTTTCTGAAATTGACGGTATTGTTGAAATGGGTGGACGTAAACGTGGTTCCCAGGAAGTATTCGTTAAGTCTAAGGACGGTACGGATGAGAAGAAGTATCTGATTTCGCTAAGTAAGCATATCCTGGTTCAGTCCAACGATTTTGTGAAAGCAGGTCAGCCACTTTCTGACGGTACGATCCCGGCTCAGGATATTCTGAATATCCTCGGTCCTTATGCGGTTCAGTCGTATCTCGTGAATGAAATTCAGGAGGTTTACCGACTACAGGGTGTGAAGATCAATGACAAGCACATTGAGACCATTGTTCGCACCATGATGCAGAAGGTAGAGATCACCGATCCGGGCGACACGATGTTCCTCGAAGGTGATAAAGTGGATCGTTTTGAAGTTAACGACCGTAATGACGAACTGATCGGTAAGTTTGTGGTAACAAACGAAGGGGGTTCTGATCTTAAGAAAGGAACGATCCTTGATCGTCGTCAGGTACGTGATCACAATAATCAGTTGATCAAAGACGGTAAAGAAGAGCTCGAAACCCGTGAAGCAGAGCCGGCTATTTCAAAGCCAATTCTGTTGGGTATTACAAGAGCAGCATTGTCTACTGATAGCTGGCTATCTGCAGCTTCATTCCAGGAAACAACCAAGGTACTGACTCAGGCTTCTATTGAAGCTAAGAAAGACTTCCTCCGCGGACTCAAAGAGAATGTGGTGGTTGGACATAAAGTACCTGCCGGTACCGGACTTCGCGACTACGAAGATATCGTGGTTGGTTCGAAGAAAGATATGGAAGAAGGAGACGAGGAGATCGCCAAGGTATTTGAAGAACTTGGTGGCAGTGAAAACGGCGAAAGCGAAACTGCTGAAGCCGAAGACTAACCTCCCGTTAGCTTTCTAACTAACAAATTGAAGCCTCGTTCATTAAGTTGAACGGGGCTTTTTTATTAGGCGCATTTCTTATGAGATTATATATTGTAATATAGACATTAACCAGTACTGATTAATAGGTTAAAAAAATGGGTCGTTTAACGAAATCGTTAATTTTACTATCGTTGACTTTGCTTTTTGTTACCTGCAAAAAACATCAAAATTTTGAAACTGTTGATCAACAAATTGATCACTTAACTGCTTTCACAAAGGTTTTCGGATACATAAAATATTTTCACCCCAGTGATGAGGCAAGAGAGATTGATTGGGATAAGCTTGCAGTGTATGGTGTAAACAAAATAAAAAACGTGAAGAATGAGCAGGAGTTAAGAGAAGTATTAGAGTCTATATTTACTCCCATTGCTCCAACAATTTCCATTCATGATTCAGAACCTGATAAAAATCAGTTTATTTTTGATTACCTGAATAAAATCAGTACAGACACAACTGGACTAAAAACGATCGCATGGCAGCATAAAGGTGTATACCTTGGTACAGATTTTCAGCCTTATCGAAGTTCTCGAACTTATAGGAATGATTTCAATCTAACGAGATCAATCGCCCTGTTTCAGTATTTAGATTCTGATTTGTTAAGTGGTAAAGAGATCAGGCTCAGTAGCTTGGTTCGCTCTAAAATCGCAAATCAGGAAAGTAATGCAGAGTTAATTATAGTTACCGAAAATCAGAAAGTTGTCAACAAAAAGATTGAATTAAAAGAAATTAGCAGTGAATGGGATAATTATGAACTTCAGTCTCTTGTTGAAGAAAATACCGGAACACTCCTAGTTGGTATTCAAATTCAGGGTAGTATTGATATGGAAATTGATGAATTTAAAATCGAATATAGGCCCGATTCATCAGATTGGAAAACTTATCCATTGAAAAACATGGATTTCATCCAGAAAAAAGCAGTTGGTCTGAAGGATTGGGAAATCAACAGTACAGGTTTGTTTGAGTTTGAAGTAACATCTGACGAGTCTAATTTCGGCAATAAAACACTCAGAATTACATCAAAGCCTAAACTTTATGATCAAACCCCAAATGTTGGTGAAACGTATGTGCATCAGATCAGTGAACAATTGTGGATTGAAATTCCATTGGCTTTATATGGCACGGCAGAATATACCTTACCTCAATCCAATGCATCTGCAGTTCAGAAGCAGTTATTTAATATTTACAAAAAAGAAATTGATCAAATAGAACTCGGTAAAATATTTTCAGAAAATGAAAACATGCGTATTGCCGATATTATTATTGCATGGAACATCTTTCAGCACTTCTATCCCTATTTTAATGAAGTGAATGTTAATTGGGATCAAGTTTTAACATCATCCCTTCGAAAAGCTTTACAAGATAAAACTGGAGATGACTTCCTAAAGACATTACAATGGATGGTTTCACAATTAAAAGACGGCCATGGTGTAACAACATGCCCAAATACCATACAGTTATATAAAGCACCTATAAAAGTCGATGAATTGGAGGGAGAAATGGTGGTAACTGAAAGTCAGATTGGTGAAATTATGATAGGTGATATCATAAAAAGTGTGGATGGCATACCGGCTTTTGAGGAGCTGAATAAAAGAATTGATTTGATTTCAGGATCAGATCAATTGCGTAAATACCGGGCTTTGAATATGTTTGGAGCCGGTAATAGAGAGAATAAGGCTTTATTTGAACTTGAAAAAGTTTCAGGTGAAACAATATTAACAGAAGTTTCACGAACAAGTTCAGCAAATCTATATACTGCCGTTAGAGAGTTTAATTACCCAGCTATTGAGATGATTGAAGAGGATATTTTTCTGATCAACCTGAGAAAAATAACTCAAAGTGTATTTGAAGAGAATCTGCAAAATCTTTCAAAAGCGAAGGGAATCATTTTTGATTATCGAAACGGTAGCAATTCTTCCTTTAGCATGTTTGATATTGTTCCATATTTAATAAAAAATGAGGTTCAGTCTCCAAACTGGTACACTCCTGAAGTAATATATCCAGACCAGAAGAATATGCAACTTGAACACTCAACGTGGACTTTAGCCCCGAAAAGTCCGTTCATAAAAGGGAAAAAAGTCATATTAAATGCTCCTGGAATCGTATCAAGTGGTGAAACAACGATGGGTATTATCGATCACTATGACCTTGCAACTTTAATAGGATCCCCAACTGCAGGTACAAACGGTAATACAAATTTTATTAACCTCACGGGGAATTGCAGAATCATGTGGACAGGAATGAAAGTCCTCAAACATGATGGTTCGCAGCTTCATTTGATTGGATACGAGCCTGACATTGTTGTTGAGAGATCAATTGAGGCATTAAGGAATAATAGGGATGAATCATTAATAAAAGCTCTTGAAGTAATTACCAGAGAGGGGGAATAACATATAAACCTCGTTCATTCAGATGAGCGGGGATTTTTGTTGGTATGAATTTTTATTTATTTCTCTTATGCTGATGTTATACCAGTAAATTAACTACACAATAATCTATACGGGGTAAAATGAAAAACGCATCAAAAACTCTATGGTTGGTATTAAGTTGTGTAGTAATAATTATTGGAATAACTAGTTGCAAAAACTCCTCTGAAGCACAAAATCATTTTCAGCGTACAATTGATTACAATGCGGTAAGAACAAGCAGTATTGTTGAAGTTACGATGGTAAGAAACCCAAGAGTAGTTGAGATTATTGATAACAAGCTTGTCATAGGAGAAGTTGGCGGTAGCCCATCTATTCATATGTTTGAAATCAAAGATGGTGGTGGGGTAGAATACTTAAAAGGAATAGGTCGGGCAGGAAGGGGACCGGGTGAATATGAACGATTAATGGAAATTATTGATGCTGATTCACTTTTCTATGTGTATGATGGGAATCAATTCTCTTTAACAGCTTACACTATAAAAGGTGATTTGCTGGATCAAAAAAGAAGAAAACTTACAACACGTGGTCTTCCAAATTCTATGTTTATGTTGAATAATGGAAGTGTAGTTGCTTCTGGTGTATTCCTAAATGAAAGATTTCAGATTTTTGATAAAACTAGTACGAGTAAGACTAGTCACGGGGAGTATATAGTCTTTGATGACAAATTTACTGCAAGAGATAATGGTATAGCGTGGTTATCACACGGAACTATGGACCCGGTTCAGAATCATATCTACTTATTTGCAGAAAATGCTGAGTTCATGGAAATGTATAATTTAAGTGGTGAATTAATTAAAAGAGTACAAGGTGATGAATATCCTGTCCCAAGTATGATCCTTGAAGACAATTGGCCGGTAGATAACAATGGTATAGTAGGTTATACTGATGTAATTAGTAATGGTCACCATATCTATGCAAGTTATTCAGGGAAACCTCGTTCCGATGATTCCTTGAATCCATTTGATACTGAATTGATACAAAAATTTGATTGGGATTTAAATTTTCTGAAAGGGTTTAAACTAGATCATAAACCCACTGAGTTTGTTGTGAATAATGATGAAAAGATCTATACGCTGAACGAAACAGATGACGGCTATGAGATCAGAGTAGGGCAATTATAATAGGCTACTTTCATGAAGAACGTACACCTTCCTTTCGAACAACCCTGCTCGGTATACCAAAGTGAACCTTTCGGTCCATATTATTTGCCAGGATCCATGATAAATAGCATCAAAATAAAGAAACCGCCCCAAATGAGGCGGTTTTAGAATGTGTCTATTATTGATATAAATTAAGCGTCATTACCTATAAGTTCATATCCGGCTTGTCTCCAACCGGCTAAACCTTCCTCAAAATCGCTTACGTTGGTATAGCCCATATCTTCCAGTTTTTCCGCTAGGTTTGGTGATGCTGTACAGTCTGCATTGGCGCAATAGACAATGATTTCAGCATCCTTAAAAGGAATAACTTGCTTTGCTAATTCGGCATTATCAGTCGGAATATTGATAGAACCGGGAATATGCTTAGCAATAAATGCTTCAGGATCTAACGCATTGATTATAATAGGAGCGTGTTCTCCTGTCATTTTTCTATGTAATGTTTCTGCGTCTACACTTTGTAATGTTGCTAACTCAGTCATAAGTATGAAATTTAATTCACACGATAATTCATTCATTAAAACAAAAAGCACCTTTAAGACATTCAACCATTATGCCTGATCAATCTCGTTGATCGCATTTAAAAAGCCATCCCGATCGCTCAGGATGGCCTTATATATTAAATCGGTTTGAATAGAATTTTAATCTTTATTTCTCGATGTCAAGACGTTTAAGATAATTGCTTTTAGTTTTCCGTTGATTTACCAATCATACCTTCTACTGAGTATCCGCCGGATCCGAGTATTGCCAGAGCTAAGCTGGTAACCAAAAGCATTAGATCTATTCGCATGCCACTGAAGCCGCCATCGCCTCCAAGTTTTACAGTCAATATGGCGACCACCATTATAAAGGCTAAGAGCAGAGAAGGTAATTTGATCTTATAACCAATAAGAACCATAATGCCTCCAACGAATTCTACAATGGCAACAACCCAGGCCATAATGCCAGCCATTGGGATACCAACATTACCAAAAAAGCCCTGTACATTCTCAATACCTGTCAGTTTTCCCCATCCGGCTAAAATAAAGATAAGCCCTACACCGATACGAAGAAGCAATAATGCTAAGTTTTTATTATTCATAAAACCTCCAATAAAAGTTTAAGTGTAATCCCAATCTATTTTATATGAGACAATTTTCAAAGAAAATTCAATAAGTTGGGCGAAAGCCAAAGATATTGAGGAATTAATGTATACCGATCTGTAGCTGTATAAGCATAAATATGTTTAAACATATAAATGACAGTTTATCTTCGTTCCGAACCACCCGGTCCGGAATGCAAAATTGGATCACCCGGTTCACATGAAGTAAGACCGGTAGGATTTCCCGCCAACCCAATTAAATAAAAAAAGCCACCCCGAACTTTCAGGGTGGCTTCAATTAAAAGAAGTAAGTTATTGACCTTAATCCTTGGTTCCGTCCCGGTTAGGGGTTCTTGGTGAAGGCCATGTCATTTGTTCACCGGTACGAGGATTCATAGGTAATACTGCCCGTTCACGTGGGAAGGTCTCCGGATCCTCACTGGCCATATAGGTCATGATAGCTGTCAGGATCACGTTATTTCTCACATCATCAAACACGATCTTATCGTAAGTATCGCGGTTGGTGTGCCAGGTATAATTCCAGTAGCTCCAACTCAGGGAACTCAGTGAAAATCCGGGAGCTCCGGCCGTCACAAAAGAAGCATAGTCGGATCCGCCACCACCGGGTGTTCCAGGGAAGGTAGTCTCAATATGGCGGGTGATATCTCGTGGAACGGGTGCCATCCAGCGTTGAATAAATTCATAGGAATGAAGGAATCCCTGACCTGAAACCCGAACCACTCGTCCGGTACCATTATCCTGATTGAAGAGAGCCTGAAGGTTATCAACGATCTCAGGGTTGTCTTCTACAAAAGCTCCCGAACCATTCAACCCCTGTTCTTCACTGCCCCAAAGTCCTACGATAATGGTTCTCTTGGGGTTAGGATATAGTTTTTTTAGAATACGAGCGGTTTCCATCATGGTAATGGATCCGGTCGCATTATCGGTGGCTCCGGTTCCCCCATCCCATGAATCGTAATGGGCAGACAGGATAATGTATTCATCAGGCTTTTCAGTACCCGGAATAGTTGCAATGGTGTTGAACATAGGTACATCACCAAGGTCTTTGGATTGTGCGTTTACGTGAACTTCCGGCTCATTTCCATATTCAACCATACGGTGAAGCATACCGTAGTCCTCAAGAGATAAGTCGATCACAGGAATCGATTCTGTGTTGGCACTGAATATCTTGTTAACTCCAAATCCATTTGACCATCGGGATTGAAACAGCGCAACCGCACCGGCTTCTTCCAGTTTGCTGTTCAGGTCACGACCATAGCCAATGCGCCTTAGGTTCTCTCTCCATTCCTCATTTAATAGCTGACGGGTTTCACGCATCTTTTCAAAAGATTCTTCAGTCGCGAATTCTTCCCAGTTATAATCAGGACGTCCGGTGATCTGAGGCTGTGAGATCAGAACGATCTTACCGGACACAGTTTTAAGCCATTCATCAAACTCAGCTTGGTCCTCAACTGTCGGGAGGATCGCCAGAGAAGCCGTAACTCCACCATCCGGGGTAGATGGGCTCCATGCGAGCTGTTGTCCCTCCAGGGATACTACACGGGGCGAGAGAAGGTCAATGTGGGTAATGCCACGCTCCCATCCTCGCCACATCCCAAATTTTTGATTTTCAGCTTCTATACCCCATTCGTTGAATTGCTCAACAGCCCAATCATGAGCCTTTTGCTGTTGCGGAGTTCCTACCAAACGCGGACCAATGACATCGGTAAGTTGATGCGCGAGATATTCTAGCTGTGAATTTTCATTGGCTTCTTTGACGATAGCGTCCACCATGTCATCTGTATTCTGAGCCACTGTAGCAGAAGCTGTAAGAACGAAAGCAAAGAAAAATAGTAAAAGTCGTTTCATATAAGTTTTCATTAATTAAAAGTGTTGCGGGAATATACCTTTATATGTCATAATTGAATTAACCGAGTAAGTAATTTTACGTTTAATTTTTTAATGAACTCAGTTATCATAGCAATCGCTTTTTATATATCTGAAAGAAGAGTTTAGCGGCAGGTTCTATCAGGTCATCCGGGAAATTATAAGCAGGATCATGCAAGTTTGGCTGATCCTCACCGGCACCAAATCCAAACTGTACTCCTTTATTGGTGGCTGTGAAATAAGCAAAATCTTCAGACCAGTTATTAGGTTTATCCATATCCACAAATTCATACCCAAGAGTATTGGTAGCGTCTTTTACCATATTCACGCAATCAGGATTATTGATAGTAGCAGGGTAGATCTCTCCGTAGCTGAAAGATACTTCCAGATGTTGGTTTTGTGCATGTTCTTTTATGATGGATTCCGTTTTCCGGCAAAGTAGGTCCAGGTCATTATTTTCATAGGCCCGTAATGTGATACCCATTTCAAGATCAGAAGGAGATACCCCGAATGAGATCTCACCCAATCGTATATAAATAAGAGTGGAGACAACCTGATCAGAAAAACCTTTATTAGACCGGCTCAAAGTCTGTACATCCTCAATGATCTTTTGCGCGGCAAAATATGGATTATTGCCTTTATCAGGTTCAGCTGCATGTGAGGTTCGGCCTTTCATTTTGATCGTAATTCCACAAGAGGCTGCAGTAAAACTACCATCTTTTGCAAGGACGGTATTTTTCTTTACCCCAGGAATATTATGCAGTGCAAATAGGTAATCCGGTTTGAGCCGATGGAATTCGGGCGACTCAACAACATCTTTGGCTCCCTGATCAGTTTCTTCAGCGGGTTGAAAGAGAAGGATCACTTTGCCTTTTTTGGGTCGGTTCTCCGATATGAGTTTGCCAAGATACGCGATGATGGTCATATGGCCATCGTGACCACAAAGATGAGCTTTGCCTTCGTGGGCCGAACGATAAGCCAGGTTAGGGGCCTGCTCCTGAATGGGAAGGGCATCCAATTCGCATCGGAATAAGATGGTTTCGCCGGGCTCATCTCCCTTAAAGATGAACATTTTACCTGTACCGGCTACATCGATCTCTTCATCCGGTTCAAACTGTTGCATGAACTCAGAGATCCTGCGTGAAGTCTCAAATTCCTGTTTACACAACTCAGGGTAACGGTGCAGTGTATGGCGAAGGTTTATAAAATCTTTCAGATCTGACATATTATTTATTTGCTTGCAGTAACCATGATCTCAACTTTTGCGTCCAGTGGTATTCGGCTTACCTCAACCACAGCACGAGCAGGGGGATCTTCAGTGAAATAGGTAGTATAGATATCGTTGAATGCCCCGTAGTCATCCATATTATCCAGATATACCTGTGCTTTTACCACATCAGACATAGTATAACCGGCAGCTTCAAGTACGGCTTTGATATTCTTAAGTGTCTGATGGGTTTGTGATGCCAGATCATCACCGGCCAGTTCCCTGGTTTCAGGCAACAACCCGATCTGCCCGGAAAGATAGAGAGTATTTCCGGACTGAATAGCCTGTGAGTATACACCGATAGATGCCGGTGCTTTATCGGTTTGAATAACCGTTTTATTATCGGGAGACTTTTCAATTTGTGTGCAGGAAAGTACTAAGGACGTACTTATTAATATGAGTGTTAATGATTTTTTCATGCTTTAAATTGTATTAATTGCGGTTTGAACCAGGATTTTAGCAGGATTTTTCTAGATTCACAGGATGCTTCCTGAAGATCCTGCAAAACATCATTTATCCAAATTCAGATTTTTATTATTTCTACCAAATAATCTCTTGAACTCCAGGCTTGGCGTTCCAAAGTTTATTAATAGTCCTACATCCAGATCATAAGCTTCTAAATAGTTCTTGGCTTGAGTTAAGTGGACATCCACTAATTCTGAAGTTGCTTTTATTTCAACCATAATTTTTTGATCAATCAGAAAATCAACTCTTCGGGTTCCTACTTGTGTACCTTCATACATGACAGGCATTTCAAATTCCCGAACATAGGGTACACCTTCTTTTTCAAATTCAATATTAAGGCAACGTTGATAGATAACTTCCTGAAACCCCATTCCAATTGAAGAATGCACCTTCATTGCCAGCCCGATAACCTTATGCGTTAAGTTCTCATATTTCATAGTCCTGAAAATTCTCTAAATCCTATATAATCCCGGTTCAAACCCTTTGAAAGATCAAACTTTATTGATCTGTTGTTTCATGGCGCTCGTAAACCTGGATATTTCTTCAAGGGTTGTATAAACGTTTGGAGTAACCCTGATGCCACGAAATTGATCATGAACAATAGGTGTGGTAATTATTCTATAATCATTCCATAGAGTGCTATTAAGATCACCCGGTTTCATCCCTTTGATCTCAACTGTTGCAATACCACAGGCATATTTAGGATCACGACTGGTATGAAGTACTACCTTATCGCCATCCACGATCTCATCGATCCATAGATCATTCAGGTATTTGAGACGCGCTTCCTTTCGTTTTGAACCAATCCCTTCGTGAAATGTAAGAGCCTCTCCTATCGCCAGGTAGTTTGCAGCAGGGTGCGTTCCGATCTCTTCATATTTCCGGATATCATTATCCTGAGATTCTGCGGCTGCCATCAATGGCCACAGGTCTTTGATCTTATTCTTTCTTACGTACAAAAGGCCTGTGCCATGGGGGGCAAACAGCCATTTGTGAAGACTGCTGGTGTAGTAATCACAATCGAGGTCTTCGTGCTTGAAATCAAAATGGGCATAGGCATGGGCACCATCAACAATAACTGGAATGCCTTTTTGACGAGCCATCTGAACCACTTTTTTGACGGGTAATATCTGACCGGTCAGGTTGATGATGTGACACATCAGGATCAGTTTGGTTTTTGGGGTGATGGCTTGCTCGAATCGCCATACGATCTCTTCATCATTTTCAGCTGGAACAGGAATACTGATCTGCTTCAATTTAATGCCTTCTCTTCGTTCACGCTGCTTAAAGGTATTGATCATTCGGGGATAATCCTGGTCGGTGGTCAGCACCTCATCACCGGTATTCAGATCAAACCCAAACTGACAGATCTGAAGGCTTTCAGAAGCATTTCTTGTAAGGGCGATCTCTTCCGTATCTACCCCGAAATTTCGGGCGATGCGCTGGCGGACACCTTCTCGGCGGGGTTCCAGGATCCGCCACATATTATAGACCGGGGCTTGATTAGAAAAATCCAGATGTTTTTTCATGGCGGCCTGTACAAAATCAGGAGAAGGACTGACACCTCCGTTATTCAGGTTGATGAGGCTGCGGTCTACCGTAAAAGCTTGCTGTACCCGGGCCCAGTAATCCTCATTTCTGGCAACTTCCAAAGCATTGCCTGTAAAATCCTTAAGGTCTTCAGTGATATCCCTGGCTTTAAGAGGATTAAAAAAAGCACCGGC
This sequence comes from Gracilimonas sp. B-17, assembly GCF_056857935.1. NCBI lineage: Bacteria > Pseudomonadati > Balneolota > Balneolia > Balneolales > Balneolaceae > Gracilimonas > Gracilimonas sp. B-17. Next base: position 42,095 of record NZ_JBSXOA010000007.1, on the reverse strand, counting down.
TCCTATAGCTGCAGCACCGGTGCCAAGTTTTTTTAAAAATTGTTTTCGTGATTCCATATTCCCGATATGTTGATTGACTGGTATCGGGAATTAGCCAATGAAGGGGAAAAATGCAAGGTGTAAAATAAATGAACTGTAAAGCATTGCTTAATAGGATGAGTGATCCTGATAAACCTCATTCAGAAGGTGAGCAATGAAGAATACATAGGCTTCAAAGGTTCAGTACATGCTACAAAAAAAAAGTCCCATACAATTTAATGTAAGGGACTTGAAGTATTCAAGATCTGCAAAAACTGATCAGCCTTTCTTTCCGGCTGATTTTTCCTTGGCCGCTTCAATTGATTCCAAAAGGTGCTCAGCTTCAGCAATAAGTCCTTCAGCTTTTTCTTTGGCATCAAGCACTACTTTATCACCTTTTTCTTTGGCTTCTGACACAAGTATCTCTTTTTCCTCTTTAAGCTGATCGATCAAGTCATTCAACTCATCGTAATATTCACTTAATTTATAGGATAGACGATCCCGTGTATTTTTTCCCGAGTCAGGGGCATAGAGCAGTGCAAAAGCAGCTCCAACAAGTGCTCCTGATATGATTCCTGAAATAAAATCTGATGATCTACTCATAATATTTCTCCTTTTTATTATTTAAACAAGTATAGGGAGAACAAGTTCCAATTTCCATATGTACGATAGGTATTTACGGGCTTTTTACCCAATGCCAATCATACTTTTATGGCCTCCGTTTTTCTGCCTCGGAATAATTCCTTGAACCATTCGATAGTCATGCTCAATGAAACAGAAAGAACCGGAGTGATAAATAGTGTCAGGAGTGAACCGAACATCAACCCGCCAATAACAGCCTTGGCCAATGGTGACCAGGTCTCTGCACCAGAGCCAATCTCCAAAGAAAGTGGGATCATGGAACAGATCGTGGTAATGGCTGTCAGCAAGATCGGCCGCATTCTGCGTCGGCAAGCTTCCAGGATCTCTTTCAGGAGCTTGGAGTCTTTAACGGTTGGTTTTTCCTTCCAGAAAAATACCGGGATAAATATATTTTTCCAGCTCACAGATCTGCGGTTCAGCATGTCATAATCCATGCCTTTGGTATACAGATGCATATAATCAACTAGAACAATACCATTGTTAACAATAATACCTACCAGCATGAACATACCAATATTAGCTGTGGTACTCAGGGCATCACCGATAATATAGAGGTAGGCAAGGGCGCCAAACATTGCAAGAGGAATACAAAGCCAGATCACAAAGGGATCTCTGAAATTTTCAAATAATGAGGCCATGATCATGAACATCAATATCAAGGCAGCCAAAAGAGCAAAACCAAATTCGGCTTGTCCCTGCTGTGTTTCTGCAGTTCCCCCTGTAAACTCGTATCTGTATCCATCGGGAAGGATGATCTCAGATTCAATGAAATTTCGGATCACACTCTCGTATTCCAGTGCATTACCCTGAACCTGAATGTTTACATCCAGGACCGTTTCACGATCTCTCCTCTGGAAAGAGTCGACACCACGGACCGGGACAAATTCACCGACAGCTGAAACGGGGATCCGTTGATCCTCAAACTGGAACACCTCCAGGTCAAACAATTCTTCTCGACTTGTGAGTTCTTCTTTTTGTGTACGAACTTCTATTGGGATCTCTCGTCCTTCATTGATAAAGTATCCTGCTTGATTTCCCAGGGTTTGGGTGCGTAAGGCACTGGCAATTGTATTCAGGTTGGTCCCAAGCCGGGCCAACCGCTCACGATCTGCAATAAAATGAAGTTCCGGAGTTGGATCGGTTCGTCCATTATCTACGTCTATGACTTTGGGGTCGTCCATCAGGTTGGCTTCAATTTTTCGTGAGATAGATAAAAGTTCATCGATCTCAGGACCGATCAGGCTCAAACGAATGGAATTACCGCCTGAATCCCAGCCGCGCCCAAATCGTAATCCTCCACCTTCGACCCGTACCCGAACGTCAACACCAGGGGAAGTAAGGTCCTGGCGCAATTTAGCTGCAAAATCTGTACTACTGATTTCCCGTTCGGTCTCAGGAACCAGTGTAAGGCTGATCTCACCACGGTTACTATTGGCACTCCAGCGGCTCCGGCCAATATTGGAAATGATGGTCTCAACTTCCGGCATTTCATCCACACGGCGGCTGAATTCATCCAATACATCAGCTGTTCGAATCAGCTGACTACCTTCCGGTAAACTTACGTTTACATCTATCTGCCCTGAATCAGCTTCCGGGAACCCGGATTTTTGAATGTTTGTGTATAACATGAAGGTACCGGCTGCAATCAAAACCATAGCAGTTAGTGGGATCCATTTATGCTGAAATAACCATCCCAGAGCTACGGTATAAAGTTTTTCAAGCTTGGCGATGCCCCTGAAGGCAATGTTTCTTGTATTGAATTGTTTGGCATCAAGGGTAAGAAGAGAGATAACCGGGACAAGAATAATGGACGAAAGGAAGGAGAAACCGATCGCAAAACAAATGGCATATGCGAATTCCCTGAAAAAAGCTCCCTGAGTACCTGAAATAAGAATAATTGGAACAAACACACCCAGTGTTGTCAGGGTTGAGCCAAGGAGGGCACCAATAACTTCATTGGTGCCTTGCAGTGCAGCTTCAAAACGCGACAGTCCTTCCTCCAATTTACGGGCGATACTTTCAGTCACAACTATCGAATTATCAACCAGCAAACCAATGGCCAGAGCCAGTGCTGAGATGGTCAGTATATTGAGGGTCAGATCGGCGGCATACATAGCAGCAAATGTGGCAGCTATTGATACCGGTATGGTGGAAGCGACCACGAGTGAAATTCGCCAGCCCCCCATGAATACCAGAATGACAAGAATGACAACAACAAGTGCAGCCAGGGCCGATTGTGACAGATTATTAATTGAGTCTTCAATGGTTTTTCCTTCATCGGAAAGAACACGTAACGTCACACCGGGAGGGAGAATCTCATTGATCTCAGGAACCATTGCTTTAACTTCGTTAACAACATCGAGAGTGTTGGCATCTGAGTTTTTTTGAACCTCAACTGATACACTGTTTTTACCATTTACCTTGACCAATGATGTGATATCTGTGAATCCATCTGATACGTCCGCTACATCACTCACACGTATGGGAATGCCATTTTCAGACATCCTGATGATGGTATTTCTGATCTGATCAACCGATTCATAAGTTGATTCAGCCCGGATACTGTAATTGATCTTATCTGATACAACATTCCCGATCGGGAGCTGTACGTTATTGGACCTTAGAGCTCCTTCAATATCCTGTGGAACCATGTTGTATTGAGCCAGAGACATTGGTGAGACATCTACATATATCCTGCGCTCCAATCCACCCTGAGTTTCAGCTGAGGCAAGCCCTTCGATACGTTCCAGTCTTGTTTCAACCAGTTCCAACCCGATATTTCTAAGCTCATCAAGGCCTCTGTTCTCTGCATCAATACTTAGACGCATGATAGGCCGGTTCTCCGGATCGAACTGAAAGATAACGGGTTCACGGGCTTGTTGGGGCAGGTCACCACGGATCTGATCTATGGCTTTTCGAACTTTAAGCTCCGTTTTTCTGATATCTGAACCATCACGTAAACGAAGAATAATGAAGGCACTGCCACGCGATACCCGGGCTTCCAGGGTCTCAATACCTTCTATGGCAGACAAAGCCCCCTCAATAGGGTTAACTATGATACGGTTGATATCTTCCGGGGCCACATTATTATATCCGGCAGAAACCGCAAGTACGGGGATGTTAAATGAAGGATAAAGAGTGACCTTAAGGTTGGATAGTGAAAAAACTCCAAACCCTATCACTATCAGGGTCATCATAATGACGGTGATAGGTCGTTTTAAAATACTGCCTGCTACTGAGAACTTTTTCATGCGAGTGCCTCTTTGGGTTTAGCAAGTGGATCTTGTTTGTGAACCGCATCAAAACCAAGGCGTTCAACCAAGCCGTTTATGATATTGTAAAAACATGGAACAACAAATAACATCAAAAGGGTACTCATGGTCAATCCTCCGATCACAGTTCTTGCCATCGGACTCCAGGTTTCGGATCCGGAACCGAGCTCTAGAGCCAGGGGCACCATAGACAATATAGTTGTGAATGCAGTCATTAGAATTGGGCGTAAACGACGGGTAGCGCCATCAACTATGGCCTTTTCTCGTTTCAATCCCCGTGCCTGCAGGATCTTGATATAGTCGATCATGACGATACCATTGTTCACCACAATACCGGTTAGTAAGATCAGCCCGACCATAGAGGTGACACTGATCGATGTACCGGTGATCCAAAGCATTACAAGAACTCCGGTAAGGGCAAGGGGAATTGTTAAAATGATAATAAAAGGTTCGATCAGACTTTCGAATTGTGAGGCCATGACCATGTAGGTCAAGATACCGGCGATCATGAAAGCGAACATCAGATATCCGAATGATTCAGCCTGTTCTTCTGCGGTTCCGGAGATCTCATAGCGGTATTCATCAGGCCAGTTAACCTGGTCCAGGGTAGATCGGGCCCTTTCTGAAGCGGTAGCAAGGTCAATGCCGGCTAGCTCGGCCGTTACTTCAGCCACTCGCTCCTGATCAATTCTTAGAACGTTTGTGGGGCCGGTAAATCTTTCCACTCTTGCGAGATTCTTTAATGGCATCCATTCGCCTGTGGGTGTCTGAATCTGAATGTTGGCCAGGTCGATTGACTGTGATTTATCCTTGGGATCAAGCTCTACTACTACTTCAAACTCAATACCTTGATCAACAAATGAAGTTGCTATGTTTCCTTTAACAGCATTGCTGACAGCACTTGCAACCTGATTGGTGGTCATGCCTACCCGCGAGATCCTCTCGCGATCCATGATCAGCCTTAACTCAGGTCGTCCCTGATCAGCTGAACTAAATACATTGTTGATACCATCGATGTCAAGTAGTCTTTCTTTGACACCTTCAGCCAGTTCCTTTTTCGTGCCCGCATCATATCCGAAGATCTGTACGATCAAACCATTTTCACCATCGGGACTCAACGGGTCAATGATGACCTCCTGAATTTCTACGCCCGGCACAACTTGCAACTGTCTCATTAAATTACTGCTTATCTCAGCCTGAGTACGGTTGCGTTCATTCTGGGGAACCAGTTCAACACGTACAGTACCGGTAAATCCACCGGGGTCATCAGCTCCTTCAATACCTTCTTTATCACCGTAATCAGATACAATGAGTCTGGCTTCAGGAACTTCCTGGCGAACAATGGACTCAACCTGCCCCATAGACCTTTCTAGTTCGAATAAATTCACACCCGGTTCACGCTGTACCTCAAGAACAAATGCGTTTTCATCTACCCGGGGAAAGAATTCACCGCCGATCACATAAAACAGCGGGACACTTGCTACAAAAAGGATAAATGCAGCAATTACAACCAGGCCGCTTCTGCCGATCACTTTTTGAAGCTGATCATTATAGGTATTCTCAAGTTTTTGAAGCAGGTCGCCAAAATAGTTAGCGATCTTATTGTTGGCACTGATATTCTGTGCTGCTTCTTTGTAGAACTGTGATGCCATCAGAGGGATTAATGTCAAGGCAACCAAAGTTGATACGATCAGAGAAAACGAGATGGTAAGAGCGAGATCACGAAATAGAAATCCCGCAATGCCAGGCACAAAAAGGATCGGCAGGAATACTACGAGGGTAGTCAGTGTTGAGACTATGATCGGTACGGCCACTTCCTTGGCACCGCTTACCGAGGCTTCGTCACGATTGGCTCCTTGCTCACGAAAACGGAATATATTTTCAAGTACCACTACGGCATTATCAACCACAAGACCGACAGCCAGTGTTAACCCGGAAAGCGATATGATATTCAAGCTCAGATCGGCCAGGTCCATTACCATAAAGGTGGTAATGATAGAAACCGGTATGGATATGGCAATGATGGTAGCTGATCGGCCACTTCTAAGGAAGACCAGAAGGATCAATACAACCAGAAATATAGCTTGAACACCGGTCCAAAGGAGGTTGCTGATCGATTGTTCAATAAAATCAGCTTTGTTGGTGAGTACACTGACCTCAATATCTGCCGGCAAAGTTGTACGTATCTGGTCAAGGCCTTCAACCACAGAATTAGCAGCAGTCACCACATTGGCATCACTTTGCCGATATACATTCAGTACGATCCCGTTTTCGCCATTCACCCGAACATTACCTATAGGTTGCTCGATCCCGTCGATCACATCAGCAATATCCTTAAGTAAAAGTGGTTGGCCATCCCTTACCGTGATGATCGTATTTCTGATCTGATCCACATTCTTAAACTCACCCAGGGTTCTGAGGGAGTAATTGGTATTACCTTCCGTTAGCTGTCCGGCCGGTACCTGAATATTTTCCTGTTGAAGTTTTTGAGCAATTTCAGAAATGGTGATATTGTAAAGTCGCATCTTTTCATTGTCGATACGGACATTGATCTGCCGTTCCAGACCACCGGATGTCTCAGCTGAGGCTATACCATTGACCCTTTCTATACGCTGTTCCAGAACCTGTTTAGAGTAGGTTCGAAGCTCCCTGGCACTTCGTGCATTAGACGTAAGGGTTAGAACAACTATAGGCTCCTGATTAGGGTCGTAGGAGAAGACAAGGGGAGTTTCTGCATCATCCGGAATGGAGCGTTCAACAAATCCAAGTTCCTTACGGACATCGTTTTCAGCCTCATAGAGGTCGGTTCCCCATTCGAAATTAAGTTTAACTACCGATGCACCCTGACTTGAAAGCGAGCGAACTCTTCTGATGCCACTGATACTGCCAACAGATTCCTCAATTGGTCGGGTCACGAGGGTCTCAATGTCTTCAGGGGCTACCCCTTCGTAACTTGTATATACCGTAATGGTAGGAAAAGATACATCAGGATAAAGGTTCAGCCTCAGGTTTTGCAGCCCAAATAAACCGAACCCAAGCAGGATCAAGGTCCCCATTAAAAAAGTTATCGGACGGTCTACCGCCAGTTTGGATAAAGATCCCATTTTTTCCTTTTAATTTGAGGTTGAATCGGAATTAGCTGCCTGATTTTGACGAAGCTCGCGAAGGTAGGCTGTTCGTTCTTCACGAGACATACCCTGCATTTTTTCTCTGGCTTCGGCACGTTCTTCATCACTCATGTTTGCCAACGGATTTTGGCCTCCCATAGGTCTGTTTCGTCCGTTGTCATCATTCCCATCAGTACTGATCTGCCGTTCTTCCGGTGACTGAAACCGTTCTCCTGTGGCAACTGAGATCCTTGATCCATCTTCAAGGCCACTTTGGCCGGTTATGATGATCTGATCAGTTGGAAGCAGGCCGGCGAGGACTTCAATTCTGTCACCTTGTTCAATTCCTAATTCAAGTGGACGTCGTTCAGCTACGGTATCACCCCTGGAGACAAATACGGAATAGGTTCTTTCCAGGTCTATGGTGTTGGTTTCAGGGTTAATAACGGTCTCAACTTGTTCAACCAGGGCACTTCTTGGTACGATCATGACCTGATCCCTGGTCGTTATGTTGATCACATTTTCGACCAACACCCCCGGGTAAATGGAGTTCCCGGTAGAAGTGAGTGTGATGACTACTTCCCCAAGGCCCGTTGTAGGGTCTAATTGTGGACTTTTTCTGGATACCACACCACGTGCACTCGTACCACTTTCGTTCGAAACTCTGAGATTTACTTCCTGTCCGATCTCAACGGTTCGCCAGTCCTGAACGGGAAGATAGATCCGGGATTCGTACCCATTTGTACTTGCAATCTGAAATAATTCAGTACCTGTATTGGCAAGATCACCTTCTTCCAGTGCTCTTGAGATCACAACCCCATTTACCGGAGACTTTACTTCAGTATTATTGAAATTCTCCTGAGCCTGCGTTACAGAGGCACGGGCAGCTTCAAATTGTGAAAGTGAACTTTGATATGCTGCTTCCGCAATTTCAAGTTCGGATTCGCTTGTCAGGTCGCGATCCATCAGGGTCTGTTGCCTTTCATATTCTGCGCTGTCTCTTTTTACGGCGATCCTGCTTTGCTCGAGTTGAGAGCGAGCCTGTGCGAGCTGATCCCTGAAAGTAACATCATATATTTTAGCGAGGGATTGACCCTGCCGTACTGTATCACCCAGATCCACATATAGTTTTGTGATGCGATTACTTACCTGTGGCAAAACAGAAACAACATTCTGTGCTTTCACATTTCCATAGGAACGAACCTGTTCTGCAATGGTTCCTATCTGTATCTCACTGGTTTCTACACTTGTTGTACGTTGTCCCGGTCCACCAAAGCCCGAAAAACCTGATGCTCCGTTACCTTCTGAGTTATCACCCCCACAACTAATAAGGGTAGTGCTCAGTAAGGCATATAATAGAAATTGTTTTTTCACTTGATCTGTGTCTGTTTTTAAAGGTTACAAGTATCTTATGTTATACACCAAAGTTCTTAAGATAGTTTGGTTTTATAACGTGTTATTTTGTAAAAAAGAAAGCTTACAGTCTTGATGAACTCTTTGATTTACAATGAATGGGAGGATTGAAATACTTATCTTTGTATTTGATGCTAATTCTTAACTAAACTTTCTCCTGCTGATGAAATTTTTTATTGATACCGCTGATCTAGATGAAATTAAAGAAGCCAACGATCTCGGTGTTCTTGATGGTGTAACTACAAACCCAAGCCTTTGTGCAAAAATTGGTGTCAAAGACTTTGAGGCCCACATTGCCAAGATATGTGATATTGTTGAAGGCGATGTTTCAGCTGAGGTTGTTTCCACAACTTATGAAGAAATGGTGGAAGAAGGACGGCAGATCGCCGCTATTGCTGACAATGTAGTTGTTAAAATTCCCTTGATCAAAGATGGGATCAAAGCCATCAAGACATTCTCTGAAGAGGGGATCAAAACAAATTGTACCCTTTGTTTCTCGCCAACACAGGCGTTGATCGCTGCAAAAGCAGGGGCTACTTACATATCACCATTTTTGGGCAGACTCGATGATATTTCTTCGGACGGTATGCAGCTGATCCGCGATATCGTGACCATTTATGACAATTATGGATATGAGACCGAAGTTCTTGCAGCCAGTATTCGTCACCCAATGCATTTGCTTGAGTGTGCGAAAGAGGGAGCCGATGTGGCCACTATGCCTTTGAACGTGATCAAAAGCTTGCTCAAGCATCCACTGACTGACAGTGGCCTGGAAAGATTCCTTAAAGATTGGGAAGATCTTCAGGAGAGCCTGAAATAAATCGTCTTCGATTTTATAAAAATAAAAAGGGCACCGAGAGGTGCCCTTTTTTTGCATCAGATTTTTTCTGAAGCCATCAAAGTTCCGGAGCTTTTCTAACATTGGTTGCCTGTTCAAAACCAAAGGCAATTTCAAGAAGTACCGGTTCACTCCATGCTCTTCCGAAAAATGAGATACCAACAGGTAAGCCGTCAATGAATCCCATCGGAACTGTGATATTAGGATAGCCCGCACGTGCAGCCGGAGAACTCGAAGAAACTGCAAAGTTATCCCCGTTTGTGAGATCCGTTTTCCATGCCGGTCCACCGGTTGGTCCGATTATGGCATCAAGATCATGTTCATCCATAACCCTGTCAATGCCTTCCTCACGAGTAATTCTGAGCATACGCTCCAGGGCTTCCTGATATTCATCAGATTCAAGGCTTTCTTTTTCACTGGCCTGAATAAGAATATCATGATCGAAATATCTCATTTCTTCGGGATCGTTCATGGTTGCTTCAACAAGTTCGTCCATGTTATTGACAGGAGCATCCTCACCCAAAGATTCAAAGTATTTGTTCAGCCCATTCTTAAACTCAAAGAGCATGATCTGATAAGAATCACCTCCGGCATTTTCTTCTGAGATCTGTTCTATCTCAATGATCTCAGCTCCCTTTTCTTTCAGTAAACGAACGGTCTCGTGCATGAGGGTATCTACTCTGAAATGGCCTCCCAAAGACCCTGTCCAAAGGCCAATACGTTTTCCTGAAAGTCCATCTTCATTAAGAAATTGAGTGTAATCCGTATGAAAGTTACTTTCGCTCGCAGGTGTTTTATCATCAGCAGGGTCAACGCCCACCATGGTGCCGAGGGCAATAGCAGCATCTGTGACATTTCTTGCCATTGGGCCCGGGGTATCCTGTGTATGAGAAATGGGAATGATTCCGGAACGGCTAAGCAGGCCGACTGTGGGTTTGATGCCAACAAGACCATTGGCCGAAGAGGGACATGTAATGGATCCGTTCGTCTCTGTGCCGATAGCAAAAACAGCCATATTTGCTGATGCTGCTGCTCCAGATCCTGCACTTGATCCACAAGGGTTTCTGGTTAGGTCATAGGGGTTATGAACCTGACCACCCAAAGCACTCCATCCACTGGAGGAAAAACTGCTGTGAAAATTGGCCCATTCACTTAAATTAGCTTTACCAAGAATGATGGCCCCGGCCTCACGCAGCTTCATGGTGATAAAAGCATCCTGATCCGGAATGGAACCCTCAAGAATATTAGCGCCGGCGGTAGTTGGCATATCTTCTGTATCAATGTTGTCTTTTAATACAACCGGAATACCGTGAAGCGGGCCCCTCGATGTTCCTTCCTGTAGTTCAGCATCCAGCTCTTTGGCTAACTCCAATGCATTTGGGTTTATGAACAGCATAGAATTTAGTGTCGGACCATTTTGGTCTTTTTCAGAGATGCGCTCCAGGTAGGCGGATGTTACATCTTCAATGGTGAATGAGCCATTTTCATAACCTTCTCTTAGTTCAGTTATGGTAATTTCTTCAAGATCGAGTTCATCAAACTTAGATTGTGTTTGACAGGCCAAAAATATGAGTGGCAGGATGCTTAAAAACAGTAATTTTCTCATTGCATATGGATTTGTTACACGGTTAGGCAAATAATATACAATGGAGATAGGGTACTTACATATTTCTGTTAAGATTTTACAAGATCAGAAAGTCAGATAGACAGAAAAAGGGCCACACCGAAGATAAGGTTTGGGAGACTGCCATATTTGGCGTCTTCCCAATCACGCCAGATCAAAGCTTGTGAAAGGGTTATCCCGGTAACACCGAAACCAATATATAAGCCGGATCCGGAAAGGTAAAGAGCTGCTGTTACCATGAATAGAATGAAGGTGATCAGCCATATGATACCGGAAGATCTTGTAATGGGCATCTTCAGTTCCTTTACCTCGGCTAGCTCAAAAGCTTTTATAAAGCCAAGTAGGTGTATCAGGCCGTGCATAACCATGAATATGATAAAGACTGTTTTCATCCCTGTTTCCTCCATTGATCTGTAAAAGAAAACCTAAGTAATACTGATTAAGATTTTGTGAAGGCTTCGCGATTCAAACAGTTTTTTTGATGACCGGTTTTGGATACTAAGCCTTCCCGATCAGGTCTTGAGCAATGATCGATGAGGATAGAACTCCCGGTAACCCGGCACCCGGATGCGTTCCGGCTCCCACAAAATACAGGCTGTCAACATCTTCTGATCTGTTATGAGGACGGAACCAGGCTGATTGTGTCAAGATCGGTTCCACAGAAAATGCGGATCCTTTGTAACTGTTCAATTCATTCTGAAAGTGCAGGGGGTCGATGTAATGTTCAGCAACCAGGTTTTCCTGAAGATCCGGTAGATAATTTTCTTCCAAAAAGTTCATGATCTTATCACGATAGATCGGGGCCATTTCATTCCAATCAGTTTCACTGTCTAAATGGGGAACCGGAGAGAGTACGTAAAACGCCTCATGTCCTTTGGGAGCCATTGACGGATCGGTCTTGGTAGGCATGTGCAGGTACAGCGAAAAATCATCTGATAGCTTTTTATCATGGAAGATGTCGGACAATAGTCCTTTGTACCTTTCTCCAAGTATTATGTTGTGGTGAGCAAGGTTTGTATCGTTATACCGTTTCTTGGTTCCGAAATAGATCACAAAGAGAGACATACTATATTTGGTCTTCTCGATCTTTCGGTCGGTATACTTCTTGCGATGTTTTGGATTGATTAGATTCTTGTAAGTGAAAGCAACGTCAGCATTGGATACTATTTCATCAGCTTCCAGTTTTTCACCGTTCTTCAGGCGAACGCCCACAGCCTTACCGTTTTTGACCAGGATCTCTTCGACTTCGGTTTCAGTATGAATTTTTCCACCTTGTTCTCTGATCAGTTTTTCCAGAGCGTTGACAATAGCACCGGTACCACCCATCGCATAATGAACTCCCCATTCACGTTCCAGGTAGTGGATCATGGAATAAATGGAAGTGGTATCGAATGGATTACCGCCAACCAATAGTGGATGAAATGAAAACGCTCTTCTCAGGAAATCATCCTCAATGAACTGAGAAACATATTTATAGACCGATTGGTGCGATTTAAGCTTGATGAGATCAGGCGCTACCTTCAGCATGTCAGTAAACTTAAGAAACGGCTTGTCGGCCAGTTCAATAAATCCTTTCTCAAAAATAGGCTTGGTTGTTTTTATGAACTCCTCATAACCTTTAATATCACCCGGACTACGCTTCTCAATTTCAGAAAGAATGAAATCATGATCACTGTTGTAATCAAACCCTTTGCCTTCGTGATCGAATATTCGATAAAAGGGATCACAGGGCACTAATTCAAAATAATCTTCCCTTTTTTTACCGGCTGCTTCAAAAATATCATCGAACATAAATGGAGCGGTGATCACAGTTGGTCCGCCATCAAATTTAAAACCGTTCTTCTCGTAGACATACGCACGTCCCCCCAATTTGTCTCTTTTTTCCAGGATGGTGACATCGTGGCCGGCAGAAAGCAATCGGGATGCAGCACCCAGTCCGCCAAATCCGCTTCCAATAACAATGATATTCTTCTTCATAATAAATGTTGTTTTGTTGTTTGTGCGGAAAACGGAAAAAAGGGAATAATCAATCCCGGAAATACGAATTAATTTTCGATCTGCTTCACAAAGCCTGCATGGCCCATATTATTAAGCCGCTGCATTTGTTGCCGGGCCTCATCAGGGTCAGTGTAGGTCCCAAAGTAGACCCTGTAGAAGGTACTGTCATTTGTTTCAATGGTCTCAATACGGGTTCCCTCTATCTTTTGTACCTGTAATTCAGCCTGCTGGATGTCCTTATATGAACCTAATTGTACCGTATAGGTTGGGACTTTAAGGTCAGTGATACGTGAATTCTCGAGATCTCCTTCAAGCAGGTAAAGCCGGACCCTTGCAGTTCCGGGGCCTATCATCTCAATGCGTTCTGCAGCCCCTTTGGAAAGATCAATGATCCTGTTCTTGGCATACGGTCCGCGATCATTGACCCTGACCTGCACGGTTTTACCATTATCAAGATTCTCCACAAGTAAAATGGTACCAAACGGGAGCGTACGGTGAGCAGCTGTGATGCCGTTCATATCATAGATCTCACCATTGGCCGTTAGTTTGCCATGAAAGTTGGGGCCGTACCAACTTGATATGCCATTCTCTATAGCGCGTGCATTTTCAGCGGATGAGTAGTCTGCATTCAGGGTTTCTTTGGACATCCCGCAACCGGTTAGCACAAAGATCCCCAACACAATAATTAATGTTACTTGTAATGATCTCATGTAGATGATAATAGGTTATGAATACGAAAATATATTCCGCTTTTTCCAGAAATGCTAAAGCAGGATATTCGGTTGTTGCAGAAGTATTATTATGAGATATCTGTAAATGAGCCGAAGATCGGATTTGAACCGACGACCTATTCTTTACGAGAGAATTGCTCTACCCCTGAGCTACTTCGGCTAGTCATTATATTAAATTTACAACACTTTATGGTTCTTCTGCAACAGACCCGTTTTCATCTTAACTTAAAAAGAAAAAATACATGTCAGTAACCGTTTCGCTGATCGCTTTAAATGTACTGGTGTCTGTTGTGACACTTTATGCCGCACCTCAATTATTTAACAAATTCATGCTGATGCCATATCGTACGGTTCGTGAGAAGACCTGGTATGAACTTGTTAGTTCAGGATTTGTGCATGCCGGGCTCGGACACCTTTTTCTGAACATGTTCGTCTTGTTTTTCTTTGGGTTGGTTTTGGAAAGAACCATTGGTCAGGGACATTTTCTGGCCCTTTATTTTAGTGGTTTGATCGTTTCTAGCTTACCCTCATTATATAAAGAAAAGGAAAACCCGGAATTCGCCACGGTTGGTGCTTCCGGTGCGGTAGAAGGGGTTCTTTTTGCCTTCATCCTATTATTTCCTTTAGAACCCATCTACATCATGTTCATTCCTATAGGGATACCGGCTATTATTTTTGGAGTTCTGTTTCTGGCTTACAGCGTATACGCAAGCCGTAAGGAGGGTAGGATCAATCACCTTGCGCATATTGCCGGAGCATTATGGGGATTGGTTTACCTGATAGCCTTTGTACCAAATACGATCGACCATTTTCTAACGATCTTTGGATTGATCTGAGTTTGGTTAGCCGTATTTATTTCGGAAACTGCCCATGAAACTGACCAAAGCCTCCACCGAACCAAGCGAGCAGGCGTTGTAGATACTGGCTCTGATTCCTCCGGCACTTCGGTGCCCCTTCAGGGCAACCAATTCATTTTCAGCCGCTTCTTTAACAAAACGCTCTTCAAGGCTTTCATCCGGGAGCCGGAATGTGACATTCATTTTTGATCTGGAATCCTTGTGAGCCATTCCCTTATAAAAAGAATCTTTATCAATTTCCCGGTAAAGGGCCTCAGCTTTTTTTGCATTCAATTTTTGGAAATGAGTAATTCCACCTTGTTCCTCAACCCACTTTAAAACCAGATTTACCATGTAAACAGCAAAGGTCGGAGGGGTGTTGAATATCCTGTCAGCGTGTGTTCTGTAATCCAGAATGGTAGGGATATCTGTCTTTGATATCGTCTGAAGAAATTCCTTTCGCACCAATACAACAGTGACTCCGGAAGGTCCCAGATTCTTTTGGGCACCGGCGTAGATCAAACCATATTTGGCGGAATCAATGGGTCTTGATATGAAATCAGAAGATGCATCACAGATCAGGGGAATCCCACCCGTGTCAGGTTCTCCGGGAAATTGTGTTCCGTAGATGGTATTATTGCTGGTATAATGTACATATCGACTTTGATCCCCAATATTCAATTCTGAATCCTGAGGAACACGGCTGAAACCTTCATTTTCTCCGGAGTAAGCTTCGTGAACCTTGCCAAAAAGTTTTGCTTCTTTGATCGCTTTCTTTGACCACACACCGGTATTGATATAATCCGCTGTTTCATGCTTATTCAAAAAATTGAATGGAATTTGCATGAATTGAGTACTGGCACCTCCCTGTAAGAACATGATGTGAAACTGATGATCCAGTTCCAGAAGTCGATCGAGTCTTTCTTTGGCTTCATGGTCCACCTTAGTGTAAGCATCGCCTCTATGGCTCTGCTCCATAATGGATGTACCCTGCCCATGGTAATCCATGAGTTCATCCTTGGCAATTTCTAGAACTTCATCAGGTAAAGCTGCGGGGCCGGCACTAAAATTATGGGCTCTATGCATATTGACTAAAGTAAAAGTTTGATTCTAATAAGATCATTCAAAGGTATGAACAAGGAGGCCGGACCTTAGTTTCGGTTCGAACCAGGTTGATTTTGGAGGCATCAGTAATCCGGCATCCGATACCTCAAGTAATTCCTCAATACTTGTCGGATAAAGGCTGATCCCCAAAGCAGCTTCTCCGGTATCGACCAGTTTTTCAAGTTCGTCTGTTCCTCGTATGCCTCCTACAAAATCAATATTTGGGTCGGTTCTCTGATCTTTGATACCAAGAATAGGTCTCAAAACTTGTTTTTGAAGCAAAGAGATATCCAAAGATGAAGCAGGGTCGGAGTTCTCGCTGGCACTGAGTTCAATACTAAACCAGTTATCATTCAGGTAGAAAGCTATCGTTCCCTTTTTATGGGGGACAGGCTGCGCATTCTTTTTTAATTTAAAACGAGCAGACATTTGTTTTAAAAAATCATCTGGAATAGATAATACGATCCGATTGTAGGCTAAAATTTCAAGCTGATCGGTTGGAAAGAGAACTGCGGGAAAATAATTGTACTCCTCGGTGCCGACATGATCAGGGTTATTGGAAGCACATTCTTTTGCAGCCCGGGCAGCACTCGCACAGCGGTGATGTCCATCAGCAACATAGATCTTGGGAATATTTTGAAATGCATCCGTCAATGGGGAAAATTCTTCAACTTTCCATAGGGTGTGTGAGATACCATCTGCTGTCTCAATATCGTAAATAGGGGAGTGGTCACGGATATGGTCGCTCATGAATTGAGAGATGCTTTCAGAATCTCGAAATGTCAGCATAACCGGTTCAGCATGAGCTTGCTGAGTCACAATATGCTTGGTACGATCGTTCTCTTTATCAGGACGGGTCTTTTCATGCTTTAGGATGACCTCATTATTATAATCTTCTACACTAACACAACCAAATATCCCCGTCTGTGAGCGGCCATTCATGGTTAACCTGTAAACATAGAGGGATTCCTTGTCTTCCTGAATAAAGGTATCTGAATTCAAGAGACTGTATAAATTCTGTTTTCCACTTTGGTAAACTTTCTCGCCATAAACAGAAGTTCCTGCTGGGTGATCGATCTCAGGTCTGATCACATGCAAGAAACTTTTGGCATTACCGAGGGCCATTTCCCTTGCTTCCGAAGTGTTGATCACATCGTAGGGAACACAAGCTACTTCTTTTGCAAATTCAGGTTTGGGTCTCCATGCTTTAAAAGGCTTTAAAATGGCCATATAATGTGTGTAAATTTGGTTATCCTTAGAATTCCTGAAGGTACATAAAAATGAACTTTATTAAATTTATCACAACCAAATTGTGTAAATAAAAAAGACTAAAATGGATACAAACAACAAAAATTTGAACGAAGAACAGCAAGAACAGCTGCTTTTTATGATGCTGATCCAACAACACCAACAAATAGCCATGATGGGTCTGGGTAAACTCCAAAATCCTGCAACACAGCAAATGGAAAAAGACCTTTCATCCGCAAAGTATGCTATAGACACATTAGCCATGCTAAAGAAATATACCAATGGAAACCTGACAGACGAGGCTTCGGGATATCTGGAGCAAACACTGACAACGCTGCGCCTAAATTATGCCGATGAAAAGAAAAAAGAAAAGGCAGAGGGAAACGAAGATAAGAAAGAAGGAAACAGTGAATGAGGCACTGGTTGAGCCCATTACAGCTGCGGGTGGAATTGTATTCCGATTAGATCAAGATGAAAATCCCGAGATCCTGATGATATTCAGAAATGGGGTCTGGGATCTTCCAAAAGGGAAACATGAACCGGGAGAGTCTGTTGAAATGTGTGCTGCCCGGGAAGTATCCGAAGAAGTTGGAAGTAAGATCCCGTCCCTTATCAAAAAGTTGGGTGAGACGTACCACGAATACATTGAAGAAGGTAAGCGGATGGGTAAAACAACCCATTGGTATTCCATGATCTTTACCCAAACTGAGGAATTAGTCCCTCAGTATGAAGAGGGGATCGAAAGGGTGGAATGGATGCCTTTCAATAAAGCGGTTAAAGCAGCCGGCTATGATAACCTGAAGGAAATTTTAAAAAACTTCAGGGCATGAAAAAAGGGTGTGACCATTTGATCACACCCTACATTCTTTAATGATCCGAAGAGATCTAGTTCTCTAAGCGGAAGTTAATTGACAGTGCATACTGTACACGAACCGGACGTCCGCGCTGCATACCCGGCTCAAACTCAGCTTGTTGAACAGCCTTAAGAGCTTCTTCGTCACAGCCACCGCCGATACCACGTACTACACGGGCATTTTCAACTTTACCTTGCTCATTTACAATGAACTGTACGGTAACACGGCCTTCGATTCCGGCACGTCGTGCCATTTCAGGATATTTTACACTACCCTGAAGTTTGGCCATACCGCCAATAAGTTTAGGCATTTCTTCCACTACCACGAAGAAATCTTCTTCTTCTTCCTCTTCTTCAGGGGGAGGAGGCAGTTCCATAGGTGCATCAAAGTCTAGTTCTGCATCAAGGTCGATCATTTCATCTTCAATGATCTCGTCGTTTGGAACTTCAACAGGCACCGGTGGTCTGGGTGGAGGTGGAGGGGTTTCAATTTGTTTCGTTTGAACGATCTCTTCCATTTCAACAACTTCCTGCTCATCGAGTTCTACTACCTGAGGTGGTTCGGTCTCAAGCGTCACGTTTACAGCAGTAATCATTACAAGCAGAGCAAGGATCAGACCTGCCTCTAAATAGACAGTATATGACCTTTTGAGATCGGCTTTAGGTGATTTTCTTTCGTTTATCATAATTCAGGTACAGAGTTAGTCAGTTTTAATCCGCTAAAAAGAACGGAATTTTATTGATACTGTGCAAGTAATCAGTTGTTAATTTAACTAAATACTCAGGACTAATTAAGTTCCTGTTTGCATTAAGCATCTGTATTCAATCAAACTAATCTCATTTAAAGATTAAATAGCATTTTCATGTGGGGTCGGAGAAAACTGGGGCACGGTCTTCGAAAGGATATAAAGCAATATGACCGCAGCCACTGTTCCTGCAATATCGGCCACCAGGTCTAATAATTCCGGACTTCTGCCGGTAGGGAGTAAATGTTGAAGAACCTCTATAGCAATTCCAAAAAGAGTTCCCCCCGCAAAAATGACCATAAGTTTAAAATTACCTTTGAGGAATCTCACGATCCCAAAAAAGAAGGTCCAGGCTCCAAACATTACAAAATGCACGAGCTTATCAAGGCCGTAAAAAGACCGTGGGACACTATAATCTGCAGGAAATAGGGTGCCATACAGAATTCCTACTGTTGATATGATCAACAGGATAAGATATAGTTTGACAGAGCGCGTAAGTAGATTAACAGGTTTGGTCATTAAATGATATCAATTGGTTCCAACACCCCGGAATGTGATGAATAATAGTTTTGAGCCTTGACTTTGCCGTCCATTAATGCCCTAAAACATGCGATCTCAGGATCTTGAGAGATCAACCAAAAGGCAGAAACTTTGCCTGCCAGAACATCTCCAAATCCGGCGCGGGTAAACCCCCGGGTATCGTACCCTGTTATATATGCCTCAGCGGTTTCTGTTCCAACAATTCCCGGCATCCCCTTTGATAATATAGTAATATTTTTTTCTGAAGCTATTTCTTTGACCGCATTCAATCTCATATGGTCGAGTTTCAGGTCTGTTTTGACCAGCGATCTCAATTCACCTGGGTGAGGGGTTAAGATCCAGTTTGCAGACTTCGGTTTTGTGAAGTCATCAAGTTCCGATAAAGCAAACAAGGCGTCAGCGTCAATGATGGCATCTCCGGCATAACCGGAGAGTAATTTTTGGGTAAACCTGATCGTTTCCGGATCACGCCCAAGCCCGGGGCCAATGAGTAGCTTTCCCGGCTTATCATTCAGGATCTTGTTCACATCACCGAGGTGAGATTCCTTGAAATGAACATCATCTATGCTGCCAACCGGCTTCTTAATGATCTGTTCAAGCTGTTTTTCATAAATTTCCAATAAACCCTTTGGAGTAATAAGCACTACCGCTCCCAGCCCGGCAGACCAGGCACTTCTGGCGGCAAGTATGCCTGCACCTGTCAATCCTTCTGATCCTGCTACAACATAAAGTACCCCACCATCATATTTATGTTCTCTGGCTTCTTGAATAGAGGTATTACGATCGACCCATTGCTGATCAATCAGGTAGGCTGAGGCTTTTATATATTTATTTGGGAAGGAGAGTTCACACAATATAACCTCTCCGGTTGTGTCAAAACCTTCATTCAGATAGAACCCGATCTTCAAGGCACCAAATGTTAAAGTATGGTCGGCCTGAACTGTCGAACCCATAACCTGACCGGTATCTGCATTCAATCCTGTTGGGACATCCAGTGCAAATACCGGGGCATCTTGCCGGTTGATCCAATCAATGGCATCAGCGTATGGTGCCCGAACATCCGAATCCAATCCGGTTCCCAACATACCATCAACGACATAATCATATGATCCGGTAGTGAGATCTGCCCAATCAATGATCTCAACATCAGTATTCAACTTCTGTATGAGCCTGAAATTTTTATTGGCATCAGGACTTAAGTTCTCCGTTCCTGATAAAAAGCATATTGTGATCTTATGATCCTGTTGCGATAGCAACCGGGCAACCACCAGGGCATCACCGCCATTATTTCCCTTTCCACAAAAGAATATGCCGTGAGAACCGGCCGGCATCTCAGACATGATATGATCAGCTGCCCGTGTACCTGCAATTTCCATTAGGGTAAAACCATCGATGCCAAACTCTGAGATGGTCTTCCCATCCATGAACCGGGATTGTTCAGCGGAGCATAAATAATATGGATGTGGGATCTTTAGCATATGTAATGATTCATGGTCTCCAATGTTGTCATCCCGAGTGGTTAATTAAACGAACGGGGATGTGGTGTATAACACGAGGGATCTCAAATCAAAAAACAGCATGTAATATATTTTGAGATCCTTCGCGGAAGACATTTGAATCCTGATCTATCTAATGTGTGCTCAGGATGACAACAGAATATTGAAAATCTAAGTTGAAAAATAATTAATACGAACGAGCGAACAGTACTTTCTGCTTAGAAAGTTTACCGGTCACCATACACTTCCCTTCTTCACCTTCCTCTAATGGAATCAGGCGAATTGTGGCTTTAGTTTCTTCTTTGATCTTATCTTCGGTTTCTGATGTACCATCCCAATGAGCCCAGACGAATCCACCTTTGTCATCGATCACTTTTTGGAACTCGTCATACGAATCCACTTCTGTGGTCATATCATCACGTCGTTTTTTAGCTTTATCAAAGAGTTCATCCTGAATGTCAGCTAATAATTTCTTCACACGTTTGCCAAGTCCCTCACGACTTTCAATATTTTTGGATCTCAGGTCACGGCGTGCCAGCTCCACATTATTATTTTCAAGATCACGAGGGCCAACTGCAATTCTCAAAGGAATGCCGGCCGCTTCATGTTCGGCAAATTTATAACCGGGATTATAATTATCACGGTCATCCACTTTTATCCTGATACCAAGTTCTTTCAATTCATCATAAATACTATCGGCATATTCAAGTACGGCTTTCTGCTGCTCATCACTGCGGTAAATTGGAACCACAACAGCCTGTGTTGGAGCCAGCTTTGGCGGCAGTACCAATCCCTGATCATCAGAATGTGTCATGATCAGTCCACCGATCAGACGGGTTGAAACCCCCCAGCTTGTAGCCCAGACTAGTTTATGTTCGCCATCCTTATCCTGGAATTTCACATCAAAAGCTTTGGCAAAATTTTGACCCAGGAAGTGAGAGGTTCCTGCCTGAAGAGCTTTTCCATCCTGCATCAGCGCTTCGATGCAATAAGTGTCTACGGCACCGGCAAATCGTTCACTTTCTGTTTTTACACCTTTTAGAACCGGCATAGCCATCCATTCTTCAGCGAAGGTGGCATACACGTCCAGCATTTGTCGTGTTTCATCCAGGGCTTCTTCTTCAGTGGCATGCGCCGTATGGCCTTCCTGCCATAAAAATTCCATGGTTCTGAGAAACAGACGGGTGCGCATTTCCCAGCGAACCACATTAGCCCATTGGTTCACCAGAATAGGCAGGTCGCGGTACGACTGAATCCAGTTTCGGTAAGTATCCCAAATGATGGTCTCTGAAGTCGGTCGGACTATGAGCTCTTCTTCCAATTTGGATTCAGGATCTACTTCAACCCCACCATCTACACTTTTAAGCCGGCTGTGTGTAACCACGGCACACTCCTTGGCAAAGCCTTCAACATGTTGGGCTTCTTTTGAAAGGAATGACTTTGGAATAAACAGGGGGAAGTAGGCATTCTCATGGCCGGTATCCTTGAACATTTGATCAAGGGCATTACGCATATTTTCCCAAAGTGCCATCCCGTTCGGCCGGATGACCATACTGCCTCGCACGGGGGAGTGCTCAGCGAGTTTGGCTTCCCGGATCACATCCAGATACCATTGTGAATAATCTTTTTCCTGCGTTGTTATGTTTTTAGCCATGAACCTGTTTTAGTTTGATTTTTTTGATCCATGGAAGTTAAGAAACTTAGCTAAGAGAATAAGGTGAAGGAAGGGAAATATTACATACAAGCCCTTATCGACTTTCTTGTTCATTTTTTCTTGTTTCTTGTTCATTTTGTCTTGATACAAAACGAACCAAAAAATCAAGAAAACACGAAGATATCAAGTTTTTTGGGTCCTTAAAATATGATAGTTTACCGACTAATAGTGATGTTGATTACTTCTTTCCGCGTGTTTTCGGATTGGACCTTACCTAAGCTCAATGTTGAAGAAAAAACATTTTACCCTTTGTTATATAAACCCGTATATTTGATGCTCTTTACGAAAAGACATGCCGTGGTAGCTCAGATGGTTAGAGCGCACGACTCATAATCGTTTTAAATCGCCCTTCAGAGCGCTGGGACAGCGTTTTTCAGCAACAGTTACCAAGTAGTTACCAATTTCGCACAACTTTTCGTACTACTTTTACCCTTTTTCCGCTAGTGAATTATTCCCTCCAGCGGGATAAAAATCCTCCATGCTAGCGAGTTTCTATCTGCTCCTTCAACCAAAAAAAGCAGATACCATGGATTACAAAATCTACCCTTACAAACGCGGAAATAGTTACAAGCTTTACCTTCGGTACAAAGAGCCCAACGGAAGAAAGCGCAATCTCTCTACCGGAATCAGTTATCCCCTCAAAGCTTCGAAAAAACAGCAGGTCGAAGCCAAAAGGAAGGCTGAAAAAGTGGGACTGCAAATGCTGCTTGACCAAAAAGCGAAAGGGCAGCAGAAAAAGCGAAGCAGTGAAAAGCTCTCCAACTTTTTGGAATACAAGTATTTTGTACACGTGAAGAATAACATGTCTGAGAATTCAGAGCGAATTTATGTGAATGCGCTCAACCGGTTTTTGGACATTTGTGGCAACCGGAACATCAATGACTACAAACGCTCTGATATTCAGAATTATAAAATGCACCGGCTCAATATTGATGGCGTTAAGAAAACGACCATCAATATTGAGCTTCGAAGCATTAAGGCAGGTTTTAACTGGGGGCTAAAAAATGAGTACCTGCAAAAGCACCCATTCAGAGGACTCGATTTTATGTTTGAAGTGGATGACCGCAGAGAAGAGTTATCCAAGGAGCAGATAAAGAAACTCCTTAAGAAAACCGAGGGCACCATGATCGGTCTTGTTATCCGGTTTGGCTACAACACCGGAGCCCGAATTGGGATGATCTCCAATATGAAATGGAAGATGGTCAACTTTGAGGAGCGCTACATCAACTTCCCCGCCAGCATTATGAAAAGCAATAAACCCTTTACCATGCCTCTTAATGATCAGGCTTTCAACATTGTGCAGGTTTGGTACTCGCTGGCAAAGAAAGACCGAAAGTATAATCCCGACCAGTATGAGGATTTGCCACTAAAGGAATGCTATGTCGTGCAAAAAGAGAAAACGGGAGGCAGGTACACCGTAAGAGGCATGCAGACGATGTTCAACAGGGCAAAGAAGAAGGTTGGAATCCCCAAAACGATCAAGTTTCACAGCCTCCGGCATTCGTTTGCTACACATCTTTTGGAGAATGGCGCTGATATTTATTCGGTGAGTAAACTCATGGCGCATTCCAGTGTACAGGTAACCGCCAGCTTCTACGACCACACCGATGCCCTAAATTATCGGGACGTAGCCAATATGATCGGGCAGTAAATCAAAACCAGTTGACTAAAAAGGGGCGACTTGGGTTAAGCCCCTTTTTTGTATCAATAGGCCGAGAACTACTTCTATAAATTTCGATTTTAAGCCCCGATCTTAGGCTTACTTAATACTAGGACTTGCCTTATAATCTGATAAAATTTTCACTTTCATCATAATGATGACTATTTATTTTATGCTTAAAATAATTATTTGACTCTGTACTATGGTACAGGCCTTATATTAAAAGCAGACAGAACTTTTAATCAAATAGAGGAGATCATTATGCCATTTAAGAAAGGAGAAGTTTATAAATGTCCGGACGAGAACTGTGGATGTGAAGTTACCGTAACCAAGGGAGCTCCTCCATCTTGCGGTGGAACCCAAAACCCAACTTGTTGCTGTGGTAAAACCATGGTGAAGAAATAAATCTCAAAGCAATGCCATCACATAGGTGATGGCATTGTAATAATTGAGGCATCTATGAGAACAGGTATTGAAGAAAAATACGAGGACATCACAACCTTCAAAATTGGGGAGGTTTCTTCAAGGGCACAGGTCAATAAAGAAACCGTACGCTATTATGAAAAGCGGAATTTAATCCCAGAACCAGATCGTAGGCGTTCGGGATACCGCATCTTCACCCAGCGCCATATTGATCAGATCAAGTTTATCAAACGGGCGCAGGAATTAGGTTTTACCCTAAGTGAAATTAAAGAATTGTTAGAATTGCGTCTTGATTCAAATACAACTTGTTCAGAAATCAGGGATGAAGCCCAGGAAAAGTATCAGGATGTCGTTAAAAAAATAGAAGACCTACAGCGAATCAAGGAGACGTTGATAGATCTAATCGATTCGTGTTCAGGTGAAGGGCCAAAAGGGGATTGCCCGATTCTAGGTGCCCTTGAAGGAGAAACGAAGAAAGGTAAAAAACTAAGATAACTGCTCTCTTTAGTGAGAATTGAAGAGGTAACAATATTATTTAAGCATTTAATTAAATAATATAATCATTATACTATCAGTCAATAAAATATAACTTCCAATAGCTATCAATTATGAGCAAGCAAGAATGTATCCGTGAGGTGGCCGACCTTAATCAAATAAATCGGTGTATTGAATCTCTGAACGAGGTAGAAGGATCCATTGACCGGCTTACTAGTATCCTTAAACTAGCCGCTAATGATGTGCGCCTAAAAATACTTTACCTGCTCAGCAAGGAAGAACATCTTTGCCCATGTGACATAGGTGATATTCTTGATATGAGCATTCCGGCTGTTTCCCAGCATTTACGGAAGTTAAAGGATGGCGGGCTTGTGAATACCGAGCGAGACGGGCAAGTAATTTATTATTCTCTGAACTCTCAATTCGAAAGTATACTCCTGCCCAGCTTTAATCAGATCAAAAACAATCATCTTTTAAAAGTATTAGCCGCATGAAAAATCAAAAACCAAATAACTCTGATACGAAATGGATGGGAGCGGGCTTGTTAGCCGCTTTTGTCGCTTCTTTATGTTGTATCACTCCGGTAGCTGCTTTTCTGGCTGGAATTGGTGGGGTAGGTTCCACCTTTGCCTGGGTTGAGCCTTTTCGCCCTTGGTTGATCGGTATTACGGCGCTCATGCTCGGGTTTGCCTGGTACCAAAAACTCAAACCCCAATGGGATCCTGAATGCGCCTGCAACACGAACCCTTCTTTCTGGCAATCAAAAACTTTTTTAGGGATCGTAACAGTATTCACCGCAGTATTATTGGCCTTTCCCTACTACTCAGGTGCGTTTTTTCCCAATCAAGAGGAAAGTACCATCGTCTATGTTCAGGAAAGTCAGGTTGAAACTATTACCATGGATATTGAAGGTATGACCTGCGCTGGGTGCGAGGCATCTGTTGAAAATGCAGCCAGTGGTGTGGAAGGGGTTTTGGAGGCTGATGCTTCGTACGACACCGGAAAAGCAACGATTAAATACGACCGAAGCAAAGCTACAAAGGATGAAGTCATAGCCGCCATAAATAAAACAGGCTTTACCGTTAAAACCCAATCTAATCAACAAGAATAATGAGTGCCGTAGTCTTAGAATCAACCATAACCTGTCCCAGTTGCGGACATGAATCCACCGAAACCATGCCAACCGATTCCTGCCAGTATTTTTGGCAATGCCCCGATTGTGAGGAAGTGCTCAAACCAAACCAAGGAGATTGTTGTGTGTTTTGCTCCTATGGTGATAATCCCTGTCCTCCTATACAGCAGGAAAAAGGCTGCTGTTAGGGTCGTTATTGGTTACTGGGGGATACGGATGGAACCGATTTAACAGGAACACAAAAAACGAAGACATAGACCTATGCCCAAAGAAGAATTTGACCTCATTGTAATCGGAACCGGATCAGGCGGCTCAGTGACCGCCGGAAAATGCGCAAAAGCTGGGTGGAAGGTAGCTCAAATTGATTCACGACCTTTTGGCGGAACATGCGCCCTGCGTGGGTGTGATCCCAAAAAAGTATTGGTCGGAGCAGCTGAATTAATCGACTGGAATAACCGGATGAGTGGTCACGGCATTGATACCCAATCGTCCATAGATTGGGCAAAACTCATGGAATTCAAACGCTCTTTTACTGAGCCCGTACCAGAACTCCGTGAAAAGGCAATGGAAAAAATTGGAATTACCCCAATTCATGGTGAAGCTTCTTTTACTGGTAAAGATACCATCGTTGTGAACGGTGACACCTATCAAGCCAAGCACTTCTTGATTGCAACGGGGGCCAAGCCTGCTCCACTACCCATCAAAGGCGGTGAGCATTTAACTACGAGCACGGAGTTTCTGGAGTTGGATGCCCTGCCTGAAACGATTGTATTTGTTGGCGGGGGATTTGTTTCGTTTGAATTTGCCTCTATTGCTGCACGAGCCGGTAGTACCGTTCATATTATCCACCGGGGTGAACATCCTTTGGAAAACTTTGACGAAGACCTTGTAGATATAGTAATCAAAAAAGCAGATGAAATTGGCATTAACATTCATCTTAATGCCGAAGTGAAATCCGTCACTGAATCGCAAACCGGCTTTATTGTAAGTGCAAGCCAAAATGGTTCTACAACTAACATTGAAGGCGATTTGGTGGTGCATGGCGCCGGACGTGTTCCAAACATTGAATCTCTGGACCTTGACAAAGCTAAAGTGGATTCGACCAAACAGGGTATTGTTGTCAACGAATACCTTCAAAGTGTTAGCAATCCAAAAATATATGCTACCGGAGATGTTGCAGCCACCGATGGACTTCCACTAACCCCCGTAGCCGGATTTGAATCGCATATTGTCGCTTCCAATCTGTTGGAGGGAAATCACAAAAAAGCGGATTACCCTGCTCAACCTGTGGTTGTATTTACCATTCCACCATTGGCTATGGTTGGACTTACCGAGAAGCAAGCACTAGAACAAGGATTTGATACCAAA
The DNA here is from genome assembly GCF_056857935.1 of Gracilimonas sp. B-17. NCBI lineage: Bacteria > Pseudomonadati > Balneolota > Balneolia > Balneolales > Balneolaceae > Gracilimonas > Gracilimonas sp. B-17. The sequence goes on along the minus strand of NZ_JBSXOA010000007.1, from coordinate 14,837 downwards.
GTTAAATTCCGCAAAACAGATAATTGGTACACATATAAACGAACCAATGAATCACATACAGCTTGTAAAACCATCATCAATAAAGAAAACGGACAGATTTTAGGCGCTCATGTACTGGGTGATAAATCTGAAGAAATCATAAATCTTTTTGCGATGGCCATCAATCATAATATCAGGGCGGTGGAATTGAAGAAAGTGATATATGCTTATCCCTCCCATGCTTCCGATATTCCATACATGCTATAAATCGCCTGGAAAATTTAATTAACTGGTTGGATTATAGACTTGAGCTATGGTGATATCCAAAAGTGGTTGGGATACTATTAGTACATGATTTTCCCGATTTATATGGCATTTTTCGAAATTGCTTGGAATAAATTGAGTTTTGTGGAATATCTCAGCAGTTATGTTTCATATCCCAAAAATGAGCTCAGAACTCATTAACCGGATATGAAACATAATTATAGAAGATGATTGTTATGTTTTGTATCTTGATAATGAGCTTAAAACTCATTTTTAGGATATAAAACATAATTCACTGTCTTTCCTATGGAAATGCTACATAAAAACATATCAACAGAATCTAGCGTGCTGCTGACATATCTGGCAAAGCAGAAGAAACGTTGTTTTGAGGTAGCTGATGCAAAAGAAGCACTTCCGGAATCCTCAGAAAATACGGTGCTTAAGTTGCTTTCTGATATGGTAACAAGGGGGCTCTTAATGAGGTTAAAACACGGAGTGTATTGTGTAATACCATATGAAGAAGACCCAGGTAATTACATGCCCGAATGGCACATGCTCCCGGAACATTTAATATCTGATGGAGAATACTATATCGGATATTATTCAGCTATGGAAATTCATAATCTGATCACACAGCCTTCTCTAAAAGAACAGGTAGTGGTATCAAAGCAGGTGAAGCCAAGCATCCAAAAGATCAAAGATGTGACGTTTCAATTCATCTATCATAATGAAAAGCATTTCTTTGGATACAAAAAGAAATGGATAAACTCATACGATAAAGTTTGGTGCTCTGATCTGGAAAAGACGTTGGTCGATTGTCTGTATAAACCGGATTATGCCGGGGGAATAGTTGAAGTAGCTCGTGGGCTTTATAAGGCAAAAGACGATATATCTTATGATAAGCTATTAGAGTATGTTACTAAATTTGATACTCAGGTTGTGATTAAACGCTTGGGCTTTATACTGGAAATGCTTGAAATTGAGACAGACATTATTCCGAAATTGCAGTCGCTTAAAACATCCTCCTATACAGTTTTAGATACTGAACTTCCCAAAAAAGGAAAAATGCATAGTCGCTGGAGCATTCGTCAAAATTTGGATACGAAAACAATTAAATCCGCTATATATACATGATTTTACCGGCAGAGATTCAACAAAAAGCCAGAGATGCCGGAGTTCGCGACACTCAAATGGAGAAGGATTACATTCTTTCATGGATTCTTCAGGGAGTTTCAAACCATGACCACTTAAGTGAAGCTTTGGTATTTAAAGGCGGTACGGTTTTGAAAAAGGTTTACTTTGAAGATTATCGCTTTTCTGAAGATCTGGATTTTACATTGAATGACTCAGAGCTCACCAATGAACAAATATTTGAATGGTTTCAGGAAGTATTTGAGTATGTGCAGGAAGAGGCTAACATTCCATTAGAGCTAATCGACGATAATGAACATGAAGATGGTGGAATCAATTTTTATATAAGCTACATTGGTCCGTTGGGGGGAAGAGGTAATCAAAAAAGTGTTAAAGTCGATATTTCGAGAAGTGAGCTCCTATGTTTTGATTCCGAAACACGTCCAGCAATTGGACTATACAGTGATCAGGATGATTTTGAACTTCAGTGTTATTCACTGGATGAAGTCTTGGTCGAAAAAATGAGATCGGTGATGCAACGAATGCAGCCCCGAGATTTCTATGATATCTGGTATTTATTAGAGATTGAGCAGATTGATCTAGAATTCTTGCTTCCCGAATTCTCTACAAAATGTGAACATAAAGAGCTTCTATCATCGGATTTTGAAGATGCCTTACAGCGAAGGCTCCCTCAGTACCAAGCTCGTTGGGCCGGTTCTATAAGTGACCAAATACAGGAGTTACCTGAGTTCCAACAAGTTGAGAGAGAAGTACAAAGGCATTTTAGAAACATTGAGTTTTGATAGTAGTTTTTCATCGTTATTTATACCCGTACTGGTATAAATCGCACGAAATACATGTTTTTATACCTGATCGGGTATAAATTTACCGGCTTATCACATTATACCAGTAAAGCTGAATTACTTGGAATTTACAGGAACAAATTGAGTTTCCTGAAAATCTTTGAAAAAAAGGGTGACATGATCTGACACTACAAACCATTACGTTATGGTAACTTTTAACAAAAGTCAGAGATATGATTACCATAAGAATAAACCAGGCAAGTGAGAGTAATTTGGGAATTAAGCCTCAGTGGATATCAGAACAGATACAAAATAGAAGAAAAGACGGGGCTTCAATTTGTGTCATTTTCGAAGTTAAATGCTCAGGAATAGACATCAGACTACCACTGGGACAATGTCCACAAGGTAACGGTGGTGGAAGAAGCCCCAATAAAAGAGAGCTGCAACTAATTGATGAATTTGAAAATATTAAAGGCAAAGAAATCAATCCTGGATTGATTATTTCATTTTGGCAACATCTTAAAAAGGTTTGTAGATAGTGGGGTCTAAAATGATCTAATCATTATTCTTGTAGAAGCTCTACTAGTTGCTATTTATCCAATGGATAGCTAGTTATAAGGACTGAGTTTAAAGTTAATAAATGCGGGGTATCATGTCGGTTTTTCTTACTAAGTCTAAATTCACTCACTGCCTCGATTGCCCTACAAAATTGTATTATGCTACCAATGATGGTTATCCGAGCACAATGGATGACAACGATTTTCTTCAGTCTTTGGCCAAAGGTGGAATTCAGGTGGGGGAACTTGCCAAGCTCTATTATCCCGGTGGACGTGATATTGAGACGCTGGATTATGATTTGTCTATTGAACAGACCAATGAAGAGCTGGCTAAAGAGAACACGGTCATCTACGAAGCAGCTATTCGATATCAGAACTGTTTTATACGAGTTGATGTACTGGAAAAAGTGGGTAATCGTCTGAACTTGATCGAGGTGAAATCAAAGTCTTGGTCGCCGGATACTGAATTTTTTACCAAACGAAATCCCACTATTCTGAGCAAATGGCAAAAGTATCTGTACGATGTGGCATTTCAGTACTGGGTGATGAAAAAGGCATTTCCCGAATATCGAATTGAGCCTTATCTAATGCTTATAGATAAATCTCAGGAGGCTACCATTGATGGACTTCATCAGCATGTTAAAGTGGTGAATGATCACGGGCGGTTCAAAGTAAAATTAAAGCAGGGAACCGCAGCCGGTGATTTGGGAGAGCAAATTCTTAAACCGGTACACGTGGCCGAGGAAGTGCTGTTGATATTAGATGGAAAAGGCCGCGATCCTCAAAGTGAGTTGGAGGGAAAAGGATTTGATCAATGGGTGAATGGTTTTGCTAATCATCTTCAGGACAATAAGAAGTATCGGGTAAGAGTCGGGGAGAAGTGCAAGAATTGTGAATACAGGGTTGATCCTAAATCATTAGGTCAAGATGAGAAAAGTGGTTTTCAGGAATGTTGGAGTGAAGCGAAGCAGTGGAAAGAGAAGGATTTTGAGAAGCCTCATGTGTTTGACATCTGGAACGAACGAAGCATGCAAAAGAAATTCCTGGATAAAGAAGTTTACCATATGGAGGAGTTAATTCCCGGAATGCTGCCTGCAGATCCCAATCATCTGTACACGCAGACCGAATGGGATAACGATCAACGCAAGACTGTGCAGATCATGAAACAAACGGGACATCACGGACAAGAAGAAGGGGTGTTAGCCGGACTTTTTCACGAAATGGACCAGTGGAAATACCCGCTGCATTTTATTGATTTTGAAGCCGTGCTGGCGGCAATTCCTTTTCACAAAGGACTTAAACCATACGACTTTATCCCGTTTCAATTTTCCTGTCACACGATGTATGAAGATGGTTCTGTAGTTCACCGGACCGATTGGATTGAGGAAAATCCGGGAAAATTGCCATCTATTCCTTTTATTCGAAAACTGAAAGAATGTCTTGAAGGAGATGAGGGCACTGTATTTCGGTATCACAATTTTGAGAATACAGTGCTAAATAAGATGAAGGAGTTGATTCAAGTCCGGGAGCCCGAGGATGAAAAGGAATTGATTGATTTCATTGATACGTTGGTGAAAGGCGGAGAACGGGAAATGGTCGATCAGTATGAAATGATCAAAAAGTATTATTACTCACCCATTATGGAAGGCTCCAACAGCATCAAGAAAGTGTTGCCTGCAGTGCTTACTGAAAGCCCAAAGTTACAGGAAATCTACAGCCAACCATACAGTGGATTATATCTGAAAGACAAAGTGTTTTATAAGGAAGATCCTGAGACTGGGTTGGCTATTAGTCCTTATAAGCTACTCAATCCGGTAGGTTATGGAATTCCAGATTATGAGGAAGGGGATAAAGTCATAGAGCAGGAATCTATATCGGAAGGGGGCTCAGCGATGATGGCTTGGAGTCGTCTACAATTTAACGATTTAGAAGAAACCGCTCGACAAGCCATTCTGCAATCGCTCTACGAGTATTGCGAGCTGGATACGCTGGCCATGGTGATGATTCATCAGCATTGGCGGTGGTTAAATGAGATTTAAAACTTGTTTGAAAGTACTTTTATAAAAGGCGTTGATTTCCACAACTCCACAATACAAAATCCACGACACCAACTAAATCGCCACTTGAAGAAGATAGTTCATCACAAAGTATATGAGGCTCAGTTTTATATTTATTAGCAATTCGAACAAGATGTCTATCAGGTTTACAAACATTTAGGCCGAGGTTCCTTGCTAGATGATATTTAGTAATTGAACCGATCCAAGGCAGGCTTTCTAAGTAAGTTATTTTATCATCTGAAGATTCATACTGAGCAAAAATACTTTCCCTACGCTCATAAACATGATTTATACCACTCACCTTACTTTTATGGTTAAAAATATATTCAACAGGGATGTTATGATGTAATCCTTCAATTATTTTTGAGAAGATCCTGACTGCAACTTGATACTTCATCCCGGCATTCAGTACTACCCAAATATATTCAGTTGCAAATTGATTATGATCGTTACAAGGATGTGCAAGGCAATTTTCTATAAATTCTAACTCTTTATCGAAGCCGATATTTTTGATAATCTCTTTTAATTCGAAATACTTATCAACTTCCATCATAATTTTCATTTCTTAGTTGTTCAATTATAGTGCTCCGCTTTAAGCAACTTCTACATGTACCGCAAGCATACCTACTTCTATTGCAAGAGAAACTCCACAATAAAGTATCAAAGGGGATTTTTGATTTTTTAATCAAATCAACAGAATGCTCTGAAATTGCAGGGGCGCAAACCTCTATATTTCCTTCCTGAAATCCAACTACTTTTTTTATAAGACTGATGAATTCTTTTGAACCGTCTTTATATTTATCATCATCGATGACACTTCCAATAATTACCTTATTTAGGTTTAATTTTGTTGCATAGATGCATCCGATGGTAATTAAAAATTGATTTCTAAATGGAGTCCAATCTTTTATATCAGATAATTTTGAAGTGTTATTTCCAAATAATTCACCAAATCCCAGGTCATTTAGATTGCAATTAAATACATGATGTCTGATTCCTAGTATTTGACAAATCTTCTTAGATGCTTTGATTTCTCCAATGGAACTATGTTGTCCATAATCTATAGTCAGTGCATTTAGCGGCCTAATCATATATGCTAAAGCAAAGGATTCAAGTCCACCTGAAAGAAGTAAAAGTTTATTATTACCCTTCAAATACTTTCCATGCTGTTTTGTAAATAGAGGTAGTTAAATCATAGAATATTTCACAGCCAGTTCCAGTGAGCATAGTTTCACTATGATTCAAATTTAAACTTGAAAAAATTATTACTGGAATGTCTTTAGACTGTGCATATCCTACTTCGAAAAATGTTCCTATGTCAGATCCATCGGCGACTACATATATAATGCTAGATTTATTCAATGCATCTAAATCTTTCTGTGCAATGATATCTGCTCTACCAGTACCGACGTCATGAATTGGTGAAAATACATTTAACCCCATGTTTTGCATACAGGTTCTAATGTCATTTACCAGCCAGTATTCAGCTACAGTAAAAAATGGACCAGCCAAATAAACATCATATTGATTTTTTGAAGCTTCTTTTGCTCTAACTAACGGGTCATATAATTTTTCAACCTTCTCAAGCTTTTTTGCTTCAATTGGTAATGCTTTGGAGTCACAATAAAGTGCTGTCGCTTTTGAGGCTAAAGAAGCTGATTCATGGGCCGTTTTACCCTCTTCGAGCCAGAAATAAGAGAATATTGATGAGAATACATCTCCAGAACCGATGCTGAATACATTACCCGTTTTATATGCAGGTACATTGCTAATTTCACCATCTGTATATACAGAAGCTCCATTTGAACCTTGCTTAATAATCACAACATCTGATTCTTCAAGTAATGCCTTACCAGCTTCATCAATGGTGCTTTTTTTAGTAAGAGATTTTGCTTCATAGCTATTCAGTACTAAAGCGAGTGATTCGCATTTAGAACCATTTTCAGAAAAGAGCTTGGGCTCAAGTGGTGCTTGTGGGTCATATACTATTCTATTCCCATTTACTATTATATTCGCATCCAACATTCCGAAAACAAGAGCATTTTCTACCTCAACCCTTTCTGTGATAGGAGTGTTAGTGTTATTTATAATTCTAGGAGCTGAAAGTCCATGCAAATAATAAAATTCTACAGTTGAGTTTGAAGTGAAAGCAGTTAACTCAATATTTTTACTTTCCAATAATGAATTGACACGTTCTCGGGCACTTGCAGTCAAACAAGTGTAATAATGTAAATCGACATCAAAACTTTCGAGAGCTAAACAGGCTCTTAACCCAGAACCATATAGTTCGTCCCAAGTTGGGAATTTACAGTTCTCATAATAGGTACCCCCAATTATCGAAAACATTAGCTAACAAAATAAACTGAAATTTGACAGTTACCGGAGGATATGCTTAATACTTTAGCTTCAAATGTATGTCCTGCCTCAATACAATCTTTTATATCCTTAAAGAGATAATGGCTAATTGAGCCAACAGTTCCCTTCTTGTGTACAGCAACTAATGGACCACTTTCAGATGATAGACTTACACTAAGAATATCACCATTTGATACTTCTTCAAGAACGTCCGGGTCTGGTGAACTTAAGTTGGTTTGGAAAGAAATTTCTGAACAATCTGGGCTGCCTGTCTCAGGATCGTTACTACTTAAGTTAGTTTTAGGTTTGTCAATTGGATTGTAAGAAGAACCGCCGCCGCCGCCACCCATATAATCTCTGTTTATTAAGGTTTGATTATGGGAATTAAATGATTCTAGATGAGAATAACCAATATCAATTGGTTAGGCTTAAATTTTAAGTAAACCTGATAGCAAATAGCAAATAGCAAATAGCAAATAGCAATATTCAGGAATGATTTTGATACAACTAAGCCAAATTTAAAATAATAGATTGAGTTTTCTGGAATTGGGGTGACATATTTTGTCAGGGGTAGTAATTACTATATTTGATGATGAGTTAGAATCCCGGCACGAGTAATCTTATAATCCTGTATAATTTCAAGAAAATCATAAAGAGGAGACAATGAAATGTTACCTGACTTACTAAAACCTAATCTGAAGATAGTTTTTTGTGGAACAGCAGCCGGATCTGTATCGGCTAAAAGGGGATTTTATTATGCTGGGCCCGGAAACAAATTTTACCCCATTCTACACAAAGTTGGGTTGACTCCCTACCAGTTGAAGCCTAACGAATTTTCAAAATTGCTAAAATTTAGTATAGGATTAACTGATATAGTTAAAAATGAGTCAGGATCTGATGATTCACTTAACAACTCAGCTTTTGATGTAGAAAGCTTTAAAGAAAAAATAAATAGGTATGGACCTAAGATAGTCGCATTTAACGGAAAGAAAGCAGCAGCCTGGGCTTTAGGAAAAAAAGGTAGGACTGGAAAAGTTGAATATGGAATTTCCGATAAAAAAATTAAGGGAGCACAAGTGATAGTTTTACCTTCAACTTCCGGTGCCGCAAATGGCTATTGGGATGAGAGGAAATGGATTGAATTAGCTGAACTTTTTGATAAGTCGTAAAGTCAAACTGATTCAAATGATTAAGTACACCCACGCATACAATGAAGAAGATGAAATCATTGATGTGAAATCCCTTAACAGGGATATGCATCTCGGAAAGTATCATTGTATTGGTTGCGAAACAGAACTTATACCCCGTCTTGGGGAGAAAAGGCAGAAGCACTTTGCTCATAAAGTTGATCAAAACTGTTCTCCTGAAACTTATTTACATCGACTGGCAAAAAATATTTTCTATGATTTGTATAAGGATTGTTTAGAGAATCAGGAAAAATTCATACTTGAGTATGCTGATCAACATTATTGCAACCATTTTGAAGATAGTTTAGGGATTAAGTGCAACTTGGGTAGAAAGACAAAGGAATTTGATTTGGTCTCCTATTATGATGATATAAAGATGGAAAAAAGAGATGGCAGCCTTATTCCTGATATCAGGTTAATAAATACTGAGAAAGAAAAGTCACTATATATTGAAATGGCTGTAACTCATGAAGTTGAGGATGAAAAACAGGCAAGTGGTAAGAAAATAATAGAATTCTTAATTAACGATGAGTCTGATCTAGAATTGATTGAAAAGAAAAGAATTTCACTACACGATGAAAGGATAAACAGATTCAACTTTAAAGAGAAAATTACTAAAATAGATCGCTGTAAAGGAGAGTGTAAAGAATCTAGAAGTGTATTTATAGTATATAAATCTGGTAAAGCAATACTTACTGACAAAATGTTTAGGTCACTAAATGCATTGATTAAGAAAGGTAATGTTGCAGATTTTCGTTTCGCTGAAGACTTTGGGAACTACTCTTTTCGAGAATTCGCATTTGTACAAAATGTTATTAGGTCACATGAAAATGGGGTAAAAGTTAAAAACTGCTTTCTATGTAGGTATCATGCACGGAATAGCAGTCCTTACTCAACTGAAAGTGAAAACATATTCTGTAAGTTTTTAAAAGAATCGTGTAAATCAAACTATGCTGCAGATTGTGAGTATTTTAGACCGGATAAGGATGTATATGAAGAATATCTTGAAGGATTTTAAAATCAAAAAATCTAAAGCTACTGATTGATTAAAGCGTTGCATTGACATTGCAGGGGGCAGTGGTTCTCCTTCAAACTCTTTCTGAAAGTCATTGATATTTTTACGATAATCAAAGCAAGAACTTTTTTAATGACAAATCATTATTAATGCCGGAAACAGAACAGAATAATCAAGTAAAATCCAAAGAGCGTGTTTCCGATCACGGGGAAGTCTTTACCAATGAACGAGAAGTAAATGCTATGCTTGATTTGGTGAAGCAGGAAACCGAGCGCATAGACTCTCGCTTCTTAGAGCCTGCATGTGGTACCGGTAATTTTTTGGTAGAAGTGCTGCGCAGAAAATTGAGCGTTCTGAGATCCAGGTACAAGAACAGCCAGACGGAATATGAACCTTACGGAGTTTCAGCTATTGGCAGTTTGTATGGCATCGATATTTTATTGGATAATGCCGAAGAATGCAGAGAACGGCTTTTCGGGATTTTTGAAGAAGAGTATCGAGGGTTATTTAAAGACAAAACTCGAACTGATTATTTAAGCAGTATCGAATTCATTTTAAAAAGAAATATTATTCACGGAGATGCACTGACTTTAAAACGGGTAGGGTTAACAGAAGAACCAATTATTTTTTCGGAATGGAGTCTGGTTTATCGGGACAAAGTAAAACGCAGAGATTTTACCATGACCAATTTATTGGCCAATCAGCCAATGGATGAACCAAACTTATTCTCTGATTTAGGGGATGAAGCTTTTATCCCAACTCCCTGTGCTGAATACCCATTGCAGAGCATCTACAATTTAGCTGAACATGTTCAAAGTAAATTATAATCCTGACGTTTTAAGCTGTCTGGCTAATCTCAGTAACGATGAGGTCTTTACTCCACCCAAGCTGGTCAATGATATGCTGGATTTGCTGCCGGAAGAGCTTTGGCAGGACAAGACAGTCACATTTCTCGATCCGGTAAGCAAAAGTGGAGTGTTTTTGCGTGAAATTGCCAAACGGTTGACCGAAGGATTGAAAGAAGAGTTTCCTGACCGGCAGGAAAGAGTTAATCATATTTTTCAAAATCAGTTATTTGGAATAGCTATAACAGAACTGACTTCCCTGCTTTCACGAAGAAGTGTGTATTGCAGTAAATACGCCAATGGTAAATACTCCGTTTGCACGGAATTTGAAACGGAAGATGGAAATATATTATATGACCGCATTGAGCACACCTGGAAAAAAGAAAAGTGTATCTATTGTGGTGCAAGCAAAAGTGAGTATGACAGAGATGAGAGTCTTGAAACCCACGCATACCAATTTATTCATACTGAAAACCCTGAGGAATTATTTGACATGAGATTTGACGTAATTGTAGGAAACCCACCATATCAGTTAGGTGATGGTGGACATGGACGAAGTGCTGGGCCGATCTATGATTTATTTGTTGAACAGGCAAAGAAACTAAATCCTCGATATTTGACAATGATTATTCCATCTCGGTGGTTCGCGGGGGGAAAAGGGTTGTCAAGTTTTAGAGAGGAAATGTTGAATGATAAACGAATGAAAAACTTAGTCGACTTCCCCGATGCATCTGAGGTGTTCCCAGGAGTCGATATCGCGGGCGGGGTTTGTTATTTCCTTTGGGAAAGAGATTATTCAGGAGATTGTGAAGTCAAAAACATTTATAAAGGAGATATACAAGAAACTGTAAGGCCATTAGATGAATTCGAAATATTTATACGATACAGTGCTGCTGTGCCAATTATTAGAAAAGTAATAGAAGACACTGATAAAACCATGGATCAGCAGGTAACTAGCCGTAAGCCATTTGGATTATCAACAACGGTTAGACCAAAGAAGAAGGGGGACTTAACTTTAGTACATGGTAAAGGTAGAGGGCCATTCCCGAGCGATAAAATTGAAAAGGGTGAAGAATTAATAGACAAGTGGAAGGTAATCTCTTCATACGTTTCATATGACCATGGCGGACAGCCTGATAAAGATGGCAAACGTAAAGTTTTTTCTAAGCTTGAAATATTAGAGCCCGGAACAATTTGTACAGAAACTTATCTTGTTTTAGGTGCTTATGATTCGAAAAGTAAAGCCCTCAATCTACGTCATTTTCTAAGTACTAAATTTGCAAGGTTTTTAATTGCTCAAGCTTCATATACACAGCACATAACCAGAAGTAGATATAGATTTGTACCAATAGTTGATGTTTCAGAAGAGTGGAATGATGAAAAGCTATTTAAGAAGTTTGACTTATCTCCTGAAGAAGTTGAGTTCATTAATTCTAAAATTCGACCAATGGAGATAAGTGATGAGTAAAGACTTCTTTCCAGATCGACCCGATTCCAATCCTACGATTTATGCTTACACGGATAGCAACCCTCAATACAAAGGGTTACTAAAAGTTGGGTTTACCAACATAGATGCAAGGACTCGTGTAGCCCAGCAGTATCCAACCAAACGTCCGGGTGAAGATCCATACAAGATTGTATTGGAAGAGACGGCTATGCGGAAAGATGGAAGTACCTTTACCGATCATGAAGTTCATAATTATCTTCGCAAAAAAGGATTTGAAAATCCGGAGGGAGAATGGTTTAAATGCACGGTAGAAGAAGTACGTATTGCTGTAGAAGCTGTGAGAACACATAAAGAATTTGAGAGAGAACGCATTCATTCTTTTTCAATGCGGCCCGAGCAGGAAGAGGCCGTTAACAAAACCATGCATTATTTTAAAAACAATCCCAGGGAGAAAACCGACAAGATTCCCCACTTTCTCTGGAACTGTAAAATGCGTTTTGGTAAGACTTTTGCCAGCTATCAATTGGCTAAAAAAATGGGCTGGAAAAGAGTACTTGTTCTCACATTTAAACCCGCCGTAGAAAGTGCCTGGGAAGAAGATTTGATGACGCATACAGATTTTGAAGGGTGGCAGTTTATTTCCCGCACAGGTAATAGTTATGAAGATATTGATCCCGATAAACCCTTTGTTTGCTTTGGTTCTTTTCAGGATTATTTAGGAAAGAATTCAGCCGGTGGGATCAAAGCAAAAAATGAATGGGTACATGCCACTCACTGGGATGGCGTCATATTTGATGAATATCACTTTGGTGCATGGCGAGAAAATGCAAAAGAACTGTTTGAGGCCGAGGATAAAAGAGAGCAGGAATTCGGTGTAGGTGAAGGCATGGACTATTTTGATGAAGAAATCATGCCCATCACAACAGATGCTTATCTGTATCTTTCAGGAACTCCATTCAGAGCCATTAACTCCGGCGAATTTATTGAAGAAGAAATTTATAACTGGACCTACTCAGACGAGCAAAAAGCTAAAGAAGAATGGACAGGGAATGACAATCCGTATGCCTCTCTGCCCCGAATGGTGATGATGACCTATCAAATGCCAGATTCCATACGAGAAATCGCCCGAGGTGGAGAATATGATGAGTTTGATTTAAACGCATTTTTCACCGCTAAAGGAGAAGGTGAAGAGGCTGAGTTCGTCCATAAAGAATACGTTCAAAAATGGTTGGATCTTATTAGAGGCTCATTTAGTGAAACGAGCGTGGATGATCTCAAAATGGGTGCAAAAAAACCACCACTTCCATTTTCTCATGCTCCATTACTGAATGTATTGAACCATACGTTCTGGTTTTTACCCAGTGTAGCTTCATGTTATGCTATGAAGAGTCTCATAGAGGAGCGGCAAAACACTTTTTACCATGACTACAATATTAATGTAGCTGCTGGTCCAAAAGCAGGAATTGGTTTGGACGCCTTACCACCGGTGTTAGAATCGATGGATGATCCACAACCGCTGGAATCAAAAACCATTACACTATCCTGTGGTAAACTAACAACCGGCGTGACGGTAAAACCATGGACAGGAATTTTCATGCTAAGAAATTCTTCCAGTCCGGAAACCTATTTTCAAGCTGCTTTTCGAGTTCAATCTCCATGGGTTATTCGAAATTCCGATGGAAAATCACCCAACAAAGAAGAGATTATCAAAAAAGAATGTTATGTATTCGATTTTGCTCCAAATCGAGCTTTGAGTCAGATCGCTTCTTACAGCTGTCAACTTGATGTTTCTGAATCCAACCCGGAAAAGAAAGTAGCGGAGTTTATCAACTTCCTCCCAATCCTTGCCTACGATGGAAGTGCCATGAAACAGATTGATGCAGCGGGAGTCCTTGATATAGCTATGAGTGGGACAACGTCTACACTCCTTGCCAGAAAATGGGAAAGTGCACTGTTGGTAAACGTAGATAATTCGACACTACGTCGCCTGATGGATAACCAAAAGGCACTGGATGCACTGATGAGTATTGAAGGCTTTCGGTCTCTTAATCAGGAAATTGAAACCCTTATCAATAAATCTGAATCGATAAAGAAGGCCAAGAAAAAAGCCAACGAAGAAGAGCTGACCAAGAAGGAAAAGAAAGAGCTTACTAAAGAAGAAAAAGAGTATCGAAGTCTTCGAAAAGAAATACAGGATAAACTAATCAAGTTTGCGACTCGAATCCCTGTATTCATGTATTTGACTGATTACAGAGAGCGGAGTCTGAAGGATGTGATTACACAATTAGAACCCGGCCTATTCAAGAAAGTAACCGGACTTACCGTGAAAGATTTTGAATTGCTGGTAAGCCTCGGGGTATTCAATGGCAAATTAATGAACGATGCCGTGTACAAATTCAAACGCTACGAAGATGCCAGCCTGGAGTACACGGGTATCAATAAACATGAAGGGGAAGAAGTCGGGCTTTATGATACCGTATTAAGCCGCGAAGATTATGAGGAGACTTTTGTTAATGAGGAGGTACAATGAGCTCGTTTTTAAATTCTGATGATTTCCCATGGCCTAGTCTCGATGATGACTTATTAGAAATTGGAGATAATTGGAGTACAGTTGCATCAATTAATAAAGGTTGGAATCCATCCTATGCTTTAGTTGAGGGTTATAAACAAGCGGCGGATACTTTAGTTAAAGAGGCGGTCAAGGATTCTGTTAAGTTATCATTTTTGGTTTATCCAATTGTTTATAACTACAGACATCACATCGAGCTAATGCTTAAAAAGGTAATAAAAGATGGGTGCAAGCTTTTAGATTGGGAGTTACCAAACATTCAAAACCATTGGGTTGATAATCTTTGGGGGCATGCAAAAAAAGTTATTAAAGAAGTTTGGCCAGATGGTCCCAAAGATGACTTAATAGCAGTTGAGAACACTATTGAGCAGTTAAAATCAATTGATCCTGATTCATTCCATTTTAGATATCTTGAAAGCACAAAAGGTGATTTACATAATCAAGATCTGTCAGAAATTGATATAATTAATTTTTCTAAGGTTATGGGTGACCTCCTCCCTAAAAACTGTACCAATCTAAAGTAGAGATTTCGGGCAATTATACTAATTTACATCAAACCATAATTGCCATGAAAAACACAAAATTTACCGAAGCCCAAGTGGTCTTTGCTATCAAACAATCCGAAACC
>NZ_JBSXOA010000006.1:0-21336 GCF_056857935.1 Gracilimonas sp. B-17 | reverse complement strand
GGGTCCATATACTGATTTTATTGAAGGTGACTCTAGCGCAGGGGTCCCACCCGTTCCCATCCCGAACACGGCCGTTAAGCCCTGCAGCGCCGATGGTACTGCCACAAGCGGTAGAGTAGGTCGTCGCCTTCTTCCTTTTTACATAAGCTCATCCACTCAGGATGAGCTTTTTTTTTGCCAAGAATTACAGAAAAGCCCCTCAGGAATGGTTATATTAAATACCCGTTCCATGTAATTTAGTAATCAAAGGACACAACATTGGATTTTCAAAGATTTTTAGAAGACTATAAGAAAAAGCTCTCCAATATTTTTTCTGAAAGGAAAGATGCAAAAGATAATACTCTTATAAGAGGTATTGAAGATGATACTTTAAATGAGATCCTGGATCTCTCTCCCCTTGCCTCTTTTATCCCAACTGAATACGGCGGTTACGGTGCTCACACTGCTGAAGCATTAAGTATGCTTGAAGCGAGTTCATACGAGTCACTTCCGTTGTCACTAATGATGGGGATAAATGGTGCTTTATTTCTACAACCGGTAGCGAATTACGCGACTGAAGATGTCAAAAAAGAGATATATGACAGGGTTATCAACTCTAATAAACTTGGAGGTTTGATGATCACAGAACCGGAATTTGGTTCTGATGCTCTTAAAATGCAGACTTCTTACCAAAAAGTTGGTGAAGATGAATATAGGATCAAAGGCACCAAACACTGGGGTGGTTTAACTGGAATGGCTGATTACTGGTTGATTACAGCAAGAGAAATGAATGAGAATGGCTCCCTCGGAAGGGATATTTCATTCTTTATCCATGACACTCGTAACGGTGGAATAGAGGTTGAAGAGTATTACAATAATCTGGGCCTGTATATGCTACCTTATGGTAAGAATAAGGTAAATATTACAGTAGGTGAAGATCATAAGCTTCAACCAAAAAGTACTGGTGTTACGATGATGCTGGATCTCCTGCACAGAAGCAGATTGCAATTCCCCGGAATGGGAATGGGATTCTTAAGAAGAATGATGGATGAGGCTATTGATCATTGTAAAAACAGATTGGTTGGAGGCCAAAGTTTGATAGATTATGATCAGGTTAAACATAGGGTTTCTGTAATTCAAGCCTATTTTACGGTATGTTCTGCAATGTGTAACTTTACCAGTACACATGTTCCTTTGGATAAAAATACTTCGAGGATGGATCTGGAAGCTAATACAATCAAATCACTGGTAACAGATTACATGCAACGTGCTTCACAATCTTTATTACAGTTGAAAGGAGCTATGGGCTATAGATTAGATAGTATAGCAGGCAGGTCTGTTGTTGATAGTCGCCCATTTCAAATATTTGAAGGTTCAAATGATATTCTATATCAACAGATGACTGAATCTGTATTGAAAATGATGAGAAAGCTAAAGAAACAGAATCTGCAGGATTTTTTAAGTGAATTTCATCTGACTCAAAGATCTTCAGAATATTTCACAGACTTGTTAGACTTTGAGGTTGATCCTAAAATGCCTCAAAGAAAATTAGTTGACCTTGGAAAAGCTCTTGGAAGAATAATTTCAATTGAGTTTACCCTGACTTTAGGGGATAAGGGTTTTAATAAAGAACTCATCCAAAATGCAGTTCTGGTTCTTCAGGATGAGGTTAATTCAATCATTCAAACCTACAAAACTGGCGGAAAATCTGATATAGTTCTAGACTACAAGAATGATAGTTCTTGGTTTAAACTTTCTATGGTGAATGCCTGAGAATAAACAGATAGTTGTCATTACCGGAGCCGGGATCAGTGCTGAAAGTGGACTATCGACTTTCAGAGACGCAGGAGGCCTGTGGGAAGGTTATGACATAAATGAAGTTGCATCAATTGAAGGTTGGAGATCAGACCCCGAAAGGGTTTTGGAGTTTTACAATCTAAGGCGCAAACAAGCATATGAGGCAGAACCCAATTTAGCCCATAAAGCTTTAGTTCAGCTTCAAGAACATTATGAAGTTCAGATCATAACACAAAATATTGATGAGCTTCATGAGAAAGCCGGTTCAAAGGATGTACTTCATCTTCATGGCCAAGTCTCAAAAGCAAAAAGCAGTTTAGTGAATGATCATATTGTTGATATAGGGCATCAACCTATACAGATCGGAGATAAAGCAGCAGATGGATCACAATTGCGACCACATGTGGTTTGGTTTGGAGAATTGGTTCCTAACCTGAACATTGCAGCTGAGATCACCTCAAAAGCGGATATACTTATAGTTATAGGAACCTCCCTTGCAGTGTATCCGGCTGCCGGTTTGATCGATTGTGCAAAACAGAGTATTGATAAATATATCATAGACCCTTCTGAACCAAAGTTTCATGATATATATGGATGGCATCATATAAAAGAAAAAGCCGGTTCAGGTACACCAAAATTAGTTAACAAATTAATTAGAAAGAGATAAAAATGGCTGAGCGAAAAGCTAGCGAAGAGGAAAAAGGTATTTTAGAACAGTTCATGATACCATTCTATCATGTTGAGAGGCGAATTCCGCTATTTCCCGGAAAGGCATCAATTGAATCAGAAGCCGGTTTATTTGGAATTACGGAAGGTGAGCTAAAAACTTTTCGGGATAATATGAATGAAAATGCCCGTGAGGCTGCATTAGAAATACTAAAAGATGACGATATAGTTGATTGTCTGGATAAACTACCTATTGATGGAGAAGAGACGATCGTAGCTTTTGGAGACTCGATTACTGAGGATGCCCAGGGATGGTTCACAATACTAAAACATGTATTGGAGATCTCAACCGAAGAAGCAGATTTTAATTTTATAAATGCAGGTGTGTCTTATAATACTACGAGTGAAGCTTTGAGACGGATCGACAGAGATGTGATCATCCATGATCCGGATTGGGTTATAGTGGCATTAGGGACTTTTGATGCACAACGCTTAAATATTGCACCTCATCGAACTTTAATGCCTCTTTCTGAAACATGGGAGAATATTGAAACGATTCAGACCATATTGGATGAAAGAGTTTCAAACCCTGTGATCTGGGTAACGCCGGCACCTGTCATTACTGATATGCTCAATGAAAACCCACTGTACGATTTTACTATCGAAAAGAAAGATCTTAGTCAGGTTCAGGAATTGATCGCCGGAAAACAAGGGGCAATTATTGATTCAACAGCACGGCGCATGGGAGAAGGTGAACCCCAGGCATGGAATTATTTACCGGATGGTCTGCATCATTCTTTGTCAGGACATATGGAAACAGTGAAAGCCATAATAAAAAAATTGGCTGAACCTAAAGATTGATCCTGAAATTAAGCAAGTTCACAGTTGGGGTAAGATTAGCTCGGATCTGATCATTGCTGATATCATACGTGTTAAATAATGACGGGGAAATAAAACCAACACTTTTTCCATTATTGAATGATACTGCGATCAATCCATCAGCTGTTTTAGAAGGACTAAAAGCAGAAGCACCCGGTATGATTCGATCTGAAAGAATAAATGAGTCAATGATGCCAAAACCAAAACCGGCTATAGCTCCGGCAGATGCCCCATACTGAAGTCCTTTAACTATGGGTTCATTAGCAATAAGCATTACTGAACTCGCAATTACGGACCCGGCAGCCGCACCGTAAAATGTATCGAGAAGAACAATGATAGATGAATTATTTCCATCATTAAATGTTCCTGTAACGATCATTGAACTTCCGTTTGTTTGAGAGATATCATAGGCTCCAACTCCGATACCATATAGTGTGCCTAAACCAACACCAACTCTTAGTGGCGCAAAATCTGAGTCATTGGTTAAACCCATAACAGCTCCTCCCAAGAGTGTGCCATTAACGGTTCCGTTTAGAGTATTTCCGGCAAGTAATTCAATGGATTGAGACTTAACCGTGTTCGAACTAAATAAAAAAGTTAAAATAAGAACTAAAGCTGTAGTGACTTTCTGCATTCCGTAATGATATTTTTAAATTAATTTAGTGAATATTGAAAGTTAAAGCTAAGCTTAACCGGGGTCATTAAGAGCAACGGGCAATACTTTGCCATTATAAAACTGATGCCCATTCAGGATGAAATCAGCAATATAACTTCCCATTTGGTTGGGTGAGACAGGCGCCTCAAATCCCGGAAAAGCTTCAGATAGCATTTCTGTTTGTACGGCACCAATTGCCAGGCAGTTAACACTGATATGATCTTCGGCAAACTCAGCACTTAAAACCTCAGAAAGGCCAATTACTGCGGCTTTAGCTGCTCCATATGCTGAAAGACCGGGAAATTTCAAACTACCCTGGAATCCGGACATACTAGATATATTCAATATGTGACTTCCATTATTCATAAAAGGTTTTAGTGCTTTCACTAACCGAACGATACCAAATACATTCACATCCATTAGATTTTTAAAAACTTCAATATCGGTGTCAACAAATGACTCTCTATGTACAAGACCTGCATTATTTATAAGGCCATCAATATTACCAAGTTCTTTGGCATGATCGGCAATTTTTTGAATTTGTTCAGGAATAGTGAGGTCGGCAGCAACAGGTAGTATTTTGCCGTTTTCAGGTTTTGATGCAAGTTTAAGAAGGTTGCTTTCTGTTCTTGCAGTGGCTATGACGGTGTGCCCCTCATTAGCTAATTTCAGAGCTGTATGATATCCTATTCCCCGACTTGCTCCGGTAACAATAATTGTTTTACTCATAAGGTTAAGTGAATGATGCCTAGGTTAATATATTCTATAAAAGCAAATGTAAATTGTTGGGTTAAGTTCCCAATAGCTTGGAAAAAGCGCTTTTTTAATGGTAAATTTCTTATCAATAAATTTAAAATTAAAGTAAGGCTTACTTAATGAATTCAAAAACCGGCAAACCATTAGTTCCTAAAAATATTGAAATTCTTAAGCCTTACGTAGCCGGTAAAACTATCGCTGAAGTAGTCGACCTCTATAAGCCTGAAAAGGTTGCTAAACTTGCTTCAAATGAGAACCGTCTCGGGTGTAGCCCAAAAGTAAAAGCAGCGGTCGATGAAGCATTCAAACAAATTCAGGACTATCCAGATCCTGTTGCAAGAAAATTAAAGGCTGCGATTGCAGACCGAAATAATGTAAAACCGGAAAATGTTATTTTAGCAGCCGGCTCTGAAAGTATTATATCCATACTCTGTAAGACTTTTTTCCTGAATAAAGAAAATGCGATAACAGCTGAGGCAACATTTGTAGGTTTCTTTGTTCAGATCGGGGTAAGAGGCGTACACTTAAAAAAGATCCCGATAACTTCTGATTACAAATATGATTTGAAAGCTATCGCCAATGCCATCGATGAAAATACTAAGATGGTTTATATCGCCAATCCAAATAACCCAACCGGCACTTACAATACGAAGGAAGAATTTGATGACTTTATTGAGAAAGTTCCTGAGGATGTATTAGTGGTTGTGGATGAGGCTTATTACGAATACGCTAAAGATATTAAAGACTATCCACAGGCTTTAAATTATGATCGGAATAACATAATCGTGCTACGCACCTTCTCTAAAGCATATGGGCTTGCAGGATTCAGGGTAGGATATGCAATAGCTCATGAAGAACTTATCAAAAACATGATGAAGACGAAGCTTACCTTTGAGCCTACAACTTTAGGCCAAGCTGCTGCATTAGCTGCCTATCACGATGATGAGTTTTTAAGGAAAAGTGTTGCTGTAGTTGAAAAGAGTAAAACCCGATTATATAAATTTTTTGATGATCAAAATGTGAATTACATGCCATCAATTTCTAATTCAGTGATGATGATCCTGCCTTCGGAAGAAGAAGCGATTGACTTTACTCAGAAAATGCTGGAAAAAGGCGTAATCCTTCGTAGAATCAATGCCTTCGGTTTACCAAATTGTATAAGAATTACAGTAGGTTTACCGGATGAAATGGAACATTTTGAACAATCTTTTCTACAGTGCTCATAACATTTAACACTTATAACTAAGTATAAAGGTTTATTCGGCTAACCGTTATGCCGTAACCTTAGAGATGAATTTTTAAGTTAGTTTACAATATTTGCATTATGGCCAAAAAGAAATCGGCATCTAAGAATAAGAAATCACCAAAGGTTGATTGGAAAAAAGTAGCTCAACTTATGCTCACTTCACGGGCAATGGATGAGAAAGAAGAAAATGAGTTGGTACCTAATAAAGAGGTGCTTTATCAATTTTCAGCACGCGGTCATGAATTGGGGCAGATTCTATTAGGTAATTTGTTGACCAATAAACATGATTCTGCGAGTGCATATTACCGATCGAGGCCCCTGCTTTTAACTTTGGGACTTTCAGAGGAAGATGCCATGGCTTCACCCATGGGTAAATCCGGGGGGTATAGTGATGGACGTGATATTGGCGTGGTATGTAATAAACCAGATGCTGATGGTCCTAAGGTTCTTCCTATGGCCGGGGATGTAGGATCTCAATATACTCCGGCTATCGGTTGGGCCCAGGGTATTGAATACCGCCGTAACGTACTTCAGGAAAAAGAATATGAAAAAGCTATTTCAGTCATTCTGGGAGGAGATGGTTCAGTTGCAACAAATGGATTTTGGTCTGCACTGACTATTGCTACAACTCAAAATCTTCCGGTCCTGTTTTATATTGAAGATAATGGATACGGTATCTCGGTTACCAGTGAATATCAAACACCGGGAGGAAAGATCACGAACAACCTTCAATCATTTAACAACCTGAAGATCTATGATGGGGATGGAACGGATCCTGAGGAAGCAGCCACCCTGCTTGAAGAATCGGTGAATTACGTGCGTGAAAGAAAAGGGCCTGCGATGATAAGGCTTACAGTTCCCCGGTTAAACGGTCATTCCTACCAGGATAATCAGGCTTATAAGGATGAGGAGCTGATCAAAAAAGAGCAGGGCATGGATCCGCTTGAGAAATTAAAAACATTTATGGTACCTGATAAGATCACTGAACGTACCTGGAAAAACTGGGAAAAAAAGGCAGGAAAAACGATCGAAGAAGCTTCAAAAGCCGCCTTATCCAGGCCGGAACCGGACTCCACCAAAACAGAAAAATTTGCCTTTGCTGAGGATGAGGTTCAGCATATAGGAGGTCTGGCAGTTGGAGGACATGAGTTTCCAAACAGTACCGAAGAACCCAAACCTGAAAAACAGCGTATTAATATCGTCGAGGCCATTCGCCGTACCCTTAGATATGAACTTGAAACCAACCCTAAACTAGTGGTCTTTGGAGAAGATGTTGGGAAGAAAGGAGGGGTGCATGCTGCCACGATGGACCTTCAATCACAGTTTGGGGAGGAAAGAGTATTTGATACGAGTCTTTCAGAGGAAGGTATCATTGGTCGAGCGGTAGGCCTTGCCTATCAGGGGTTGATGCCGGTAGCCGAAATTCAGTTTCGAAAATATGCTGATCCGGCAACTGAACAACTGAACAATTGTGGGACCACCAGATGGAGAACGGCCAACCGTTTTGCAGCTCCTATCGTGGTACGAATGCCGGGTGGGTTTGCTAAATGCGGTGACCCTTGGCACAGCATGAGTAATGAAGTATTCTTTACACATGCAATTGGTTGGCAAGTCGCGATGCCGAGTAATGCTGAGGATGCTGTCGGCCTTTTACGTTCGGCTATGAGGAGTAACAATCCAACGGTCTTTTTTGAACACAGAAACCTGCTGGATGCAAAATACGCACGAAAACCTTATCCCGGAGATGAGTTTATTGTTCCGTTTGGAAAAGCTAAAAAATTACGGGATGGTGAGGACATCACCATAGTCACCTGGGGAGCTATGTGTGAGCGTACTGAGGAAGCGGTTGATAAAACCGGAGTTTCCGCGGATGTATTAGACCTAAGAACATTGATGCCTTGGGATAAAGAATCTATTTTGGAATCTATTCAGCGAACAAACCGGTGTCTTATTGTTCATGAAGATAACCGTACAGCCGGTTTCGGTGCAGAGATCGCGGCGGTACTTGTGCGCGAAGCCTTTCAATTTCTAGACGCTCCTATTGAAAGGGTGACTATGCCTGATATTCCTGTTCCTTATAATGTTAGCCTAATGGAATCGGTTCTTCCCAATGTCCAAAAGATCTCAGATTCCATTGAAGATTTGATCAAATTCTAAAAAGCGTAAATACATGTTACATGAGTCTTTTTTAATTTATCAATTATAGAGATTACGTAGTGTAATCAATACTTTGTGTCGTCTTTATAATTTCATCTTTATTTTTTGAGACTTAGAACAAAGATCATAATCGGATTTATATTTGTGAGCCTGCTATTAGCTATAGTAGGTTTTGTGTCGGATCACTTTACCGGTGAAATTAGACAAGCACAACTGAACACAGTCAATAACGCTTCAAGTGTAGTGATCTACACCGGTGAACTTGAAAGGAGTCTGTACCAGAGTCTGATCTTTTTGAACGGTATTCGTGAAGCTTATCAGATCGAATCAAATTATACTACTGTTCAGGAGCTACCTTCGGTAACAGACCTGAGCGATAAGTTTGAAGCTGAGCTTTCAAATTTTGAGGAGGCTTTTTCAAAACTCGATTCGCTGATCTCTGAGAATGAACAACTGCCTGAAGATCTTAGCGATCTATTCAACAGTTATAAGGTCTACAGGTCCATTGCCAGAGAATGGTTGATTTTGGGAGCAGAGAATTCAACCCAGGCAAACTTGATGTTTATAACTTCCATTGAGCCTTATTTCAGGAATAACATAATTCCGGAGATCACAAAAACCCGGACATTTGTGTTGGAGATACAGAGTAATAGAAACAAGACATTGACCAAGTCTCTTGAGGAAGCGGCTCTGATAAATTACATCGCAACTATTTTGTCTGTAATGTTTGCTGTAGGTTTGGCGGTCTATATCTACCGTTCAATTTCAAATCCATTAGAAGAGGTTAGCCGGACAGCAAAAAAACTGGGTGAGGGTAATTTAGATGAACGAATAGATTATAAAACGAAAGATGAGATCGGTGATCTTGCTGAAGCATTTAATACGATGGCTTCAAGGCTCCAAAAGTCCACTGTTTCAAAGGCTTATCTGGATAATATCATTGAGTCGATCCAGGAAGCACTTTTTGTGGCAGATACCGATGGAGTTTTAGTAAGAGCAAACACAGCTGCTGCTAAGCTAACCGGTTATACCAAAGATGAAATGCTGAACAAACCTTTGACGCATTTCTACAATTTCACTGAAATGGGTGAGGTCTACGATCAAAAAAGAAAGAATGATCATTGGTTTGAATTTTCTTTGATCCATAAGAACTCACGGACTATACCGGTTTTATTCTCTGAGGCTGAATTGCTAGACAACAACGGTACCAAAGTTGGAAGTGTAGCAGTTGCAAGTGATATAACTGAACGTAAGAATGCTGAACGCCAGATCAGAGCATCGCTTAAAGAAAAAGAAGTAATGTTAGCCGAGATCCATCACCGTGTAAAAAACAATCTTGCCGTTATTTCCGGGTTACTTCAATTGCAAAGTTTCAATGCAAAAAACACTGATGTACAGGATGCTTTAACGGATAGTCAGGTCAGAATTCAGTCTATTGCTTTAGTTCACGAGATGCTCTATGAAAGTGAGTCATTGGCATATATAAAATACGATAAATATATCAATGACCTCTTACAGGCGATAAGTAGCATGCATATGAGTGAAGATAAAAGCATCGAAATCACTACTAATGTGCAACCGATTGCTTTGAGTATCAACCAGGCAATTCCTTTTTCATTGCTAATAACCGAATTGATAGTTAATGCTTACAAGCATGCATTCAATGGAGAAAAAACAGGTAAGATCCAATTGGATGTTCAGATGGATGGGGACATAGTGAATATGGTATTAAAGGATGATGGTCATGGTGTTGATATCAACGAATTCAATAATTCAGATTCACTTGGGGCAACATTGATAAAAACCTTAAGTAGCCAGTTGAAGGCTGACTTCCAGATCGTTGATAATTCAAATATCAGAGGCAGTAAATTTCAGGTTAGGTTCGAAAGAATAGGTTAGTAATAGTTCGCTCAAAAAATTTAAGTAACAAAGCTCTTAAAAAATCGTAGTTTCGTTCAGGATCAAGAGAAAATGATCCAAACTTTTACTCAATAGATTAAAGGGCATATATAATTGATCGATAGGCGTACTTACATATTGCTAATTACCGGTTTGGCTGGAATCATTTTGTTTTTCATGTTACGCCCGAATATCGATTACTATGCGTCGGGACCGATCAGTGAGAGTAAGAATCAGGTTGAACAGAAACTCAATGACCTTGCCCCTCAACTTGGGTTTTCTACTGACACACTTGCAGTAATGTCAATGAGGAGACAGCATCTGGAATATTATGAAACCCTCACCGATACAGTGTCAATTGAGGCTAGTCCTGCCAGGTTTAATGAAGCCGGGATGCATATTCAGAGTTGGGAATCAGTTATTGGGAGGTCTCATAAGAGCAACAGTGCTTTTGCTTCAATTGATGGGCTATTTGAGGATGCAGGTTTACTCAAGTTCAATGTATCGAACACCGGCCGTATAATAAGGATCTATAGCAGCCCGGAAAGACCTAACCCGATCTTCATCAAGGGCGACTCCCTGTTATCACTTGCATCAAACGTGGTGCAAAATATTTTATCATATGACCTTGCAAGCTACGAGCTAACGCAGGATGTTTTGGATAACGAAACAGAATTAGCAGGTGAAGGGCAAAATTCTCCCAGGAATCTATCCTCAAATTCACCCGGAGAATCATTGCGAATACAATGGGAAAGAAAACCGGGCGAGATCAACACACCTGAGAATCTGATCCTTGAGTTGACGCCTGTAGTACGGGAAATTGATGATGAATCGGGATTCAGAACAGAGTTTGGTTTTAGTATTTCATCATTTGAAGCAACAGATGCATATGAGCCGAAAAAATTAGTAGCCAATGCATCCGAAGAGGGGTCAGAGGATATGATGTTTTCCTACGTGCTTTTCTCAGTTTTACTAATATTGGTGATCCTTATTTTTGCGGTTGGAACCAGAAATATATTCAAAGGGAAAGTCGAATGGCGACGGGCACTGGCGATCTTTGTCCTGATATTCTTAGGTGTATATGGGTGGCGGGCTATCTTCTTCATGTACAGTTATGATCCGTTTATGAATAATGCAGGCGTGTTCATTGGGACGATCAATAATTTACTATTTGGTCTTGTAGTAGGGCTATACGCTTCTCTCGCTTATATCAGTTGGGAAGCTTTGGCTCGTTCTCAGTCTCAAAAGCAAGTCAATCTGGTTGATGCACTATGGCAACGAAATTTCTTTTTAAGTGAAACTGGTGCTGCACTGATTCATGGCGTTGCCCTGGGTGGAATTGTGATCGGTATGATGTCAGTACTTTCATATGCATTCGGTGTTGTTCTCATTCAGGCTGACAGTCAGTTTGGTTTTGCTGAGGCCGGGATCACACCTAAAGTATTGACTATGAACATGAGTGCATGGACAACCACATGGTTAGTCACAACAGGGCAGATCGGGTTTATCTATTCATTACTAAAAAACTGGATAAAAAAGGATTGGTTGGTAAGCGTTCTGTCGGTGATTCTAATTGGTATTAGTATATCTGTTTTAGGAAGGCTGATAGGTACAAATGGCACAATTTGGCAAGATGTTGGAATTTATACTGGTATTGCCATCTTATTTGTATATGCGATAAAAGAATATGGATTATTGAGTGTGAGTACTGCCTGGTGGACCTTCACTGTTTTCTTTTTAACCCTGCCTTATATGGGGGCAGATTCTATTGAAATATCTTACGTGGCATGGGGCCAGTATATATTGATGGCGGGTGTTTTAGTTTATGGCTTTGTTATTTATAGGTTTGGTACATCGGTGACTCAGGTTGAGGAGTATATTCCTGAATATGAAGAACGAATAGCCCAACACCTCAGGGTTGAGAAGGAGATCGAAATAGCGAGGGAAAGTCAATATAAGTTGATGCCTCTACAGCCACCAATTTCCAATAATTTTGATGTATATGGTTTTTTTATGCCATCATTTGAAGTTGGGGGTGACTACTTTGACTATATAATGGCAAAAGATGAAAATGGGAATGCATCATCTTTGACCATGACTATTGTAGATGTGTCGGGTAAATCGATGCGGGCAGCTATGCCGGCAGTATTTACCAGTGGGTTATTATTATCTCGCATAAAACATGACTGCCCGGACGAAATACTTTCTGATATTACCGAACCACTTTTTGATCGAACAGATAAAAGAACGTTCATAACTTGTGTGCTTGCCCGTCTTGATATAGAATCTCAAAAACTGGCCATAGCGAATGCCGGTCATTGCAGGCCGATCCTTAAAAGAAATGGTATTGCTGAATATATTCACACTCCAAAACCTTCTTACCCCCTGGGAATGCAAAGGCATGTTCAATATGGACGTGAGGTTTTAAATGTGAAGAAGGGAGATTTTTTCCTTCTATATTCAGATGGACTACCCGAAGCCGTGAATGAAAAGGGGGAAAGATTTGGTTTTGATGAAGTACCCAGGTTAATAGAATCTATTGATACAGATAATCTGAGTGCGAAGGAGATCTCACAGGAGATAAAAAGAACTGTTCAAAAATTCAGTAACTATCAATTGGCTGATGATACCACTATCATATGCCTGAAGATATAGGGTAGAAATTTATCAAGATTTCAAAATTCCGTAGTAATTTATTTGCAACAAGCACATTTATCCTGTGTTATTGTGAAACAGTGCTGCAGGAAATCATAATTAAACAAGACCAACCAATAAAATAACATGGCTCAAGAACAAGATTTCGAATTTAATGTTCCGCCACAGTTTGAGAAAGTCACGAAAAATATCCGGACGATTATAATCGGATTGATCGTTTTGTTTCTTGGATTCACAACATTTTTTACGGTAGATCCGGAAGAAGTGGGTGTGGTAGTGCGGTTAGGAAAATATGTAGAAACAGTTGAACCGGGACTTAACTATAAACTACCGATCATCGATCAGGTAGAATTGGTTCCTGTTGAAAGGCAACTCAAACAGGAATTCGGTTATAGAACCGTAAATGCAGGTGTGCAATCACAGTATCAAAAAGCTGGTTATGAAGATGAATCCCTCATGTTAACTGGTGATCTGAACCTGGCTGATGTAGAATGGGTAGTTCAGTACCGAATTAATGACCCTTATAGTTATTTGTTTAAAGTGAGAAATGCAGAATCCACTCTCTCTGATATCTCTGAAGCTGCCATGCGTCAGATCGTTGGAGACAGGACAGTTAATGAGGTATTGACTGTTGGTCGTGCTGAAGTAGCTATTGAAGTACAAAACCTGATACAATCATTAGTACAAGAATACGAACTTGGAATAACCATTGAACAGGTTGTATTACAGGATATCAATCCACCAAATCCGGTAAAACCTTCATTCAATGCTGTTAATGAGGCTCAACAACAACGGGAAACACTGATTAATCAGGCAAAAGCTGATTACAACAGAGTTATACCAAGGGCTCGTGGGCAGGCGGAAGAAACTATTCAAAGAGCTGAAGGTTACGCATCTGAACGGATCAACAATGCTCAGGGTGAAGTTTCTCGATTCAATGATCTTTATGCTGAGTACATTAAAGCCCCTCAGGTTACTAAACAACGAATCTTTTTAGAAACAATGGAAGACATCATACCTAAAATGGGTAACAAAACGATTACGGATGAAAGTGGGAATAACGTTCTGCCTTTGCTACAAATGCAGATAAACGGAGCAAAGACATCTTCACCTCAGAATAATAATAACGGAGGTAATTAAGATGGGACAGGCAAAAGGAATAATCTTAGCAGTAATTGGTTTAGCTATAGCTCTTACAGCATTTGATGGAGTTTATATTGTGCATGAAACCGAACAAGTGATCATAACTCAATTTGGTGACCCAGTAGGTGATGCAGTAACAGAGCCGGGTTTAAAATTTAAGATACCGTTCATTCAGAAAGCGAACTTTTTTGATAAACGATATCTGGAATGGGACGGCGACCGAAATCAGATCCCAACGCGAGACAAGAAATTCATTTTTGTGGATTCCTATGCACGTTGGCAGATAACGGATCCTCTTCAGTTTTACCAACGCCTTGGTAACGAGAGAGGAGCTCAATCCCGACTGGATGATATTCTGGATGGTGAAACCCGAAATGCCATTGCTGCCCATGACCTGCTTGAGATCGTAAGATCAAGTAACCGTGAACCTGATACTACAGGTGCATTGATGCTGGAAGTAGTAGAAGACTCATTGGAAGATATCAATACCGGGCGCCAGCAAATTCAGGAAGATATTCAAGAACTGGCTAATCAAAGAGCTGCAGATCTTGGGATAGCCATTCTGGATTTTCGAATTAAAAGAGTCAATTATGTGGAAGATGTACGCCAAACCGTTTACGACCGCATGATTTCTGAGCGTAACCGAATTGCAGATGAGTTCAGATCAGAAGGTCAGGGTGAAGCCTCCCGAATCAATGGTGAGAAGGAAAGAGATCTGGCTCGTATACAATCTGAAGCATTCCGTGAAGCGGAGATCATTCGTGGTGAAGCTGATGCCGAAGCGGCTGCGATCTACAATGCGGCCTATAATCGAAATTCTCAGTCAAGAGAATTGTATTCGTTTATCAGAACTATGAATGCTTACACTAAAACAATTGATAAAGAAACGAATATCATACTTTCCACAAACAGTGACTTCTTCCGCTATTTAAATAGCATTGATTAGGAAGTTTACCACATAATGGTATTTTGAAGCACGGGTGTATAACCCGTGCTTTTTTTATGTAAACTAATTTTTCCTCTTATGAGTAAAAAAGAAATGCTTGCCCGCTTTATTGTAGGTATTATGGTATTTGGTCCGATCTATGGTATAGGCTTATACATTTTTTCAGATACAGGCTTCACTTGGTTTGAAACTGTTTTTGTATCCATTTTATGGTCTGCCGGTATGGTCCTTTTTGAGACCTTCTGGCAGAAATGGAAGAAGCCTTCAAAACCAAAGGAGTGAATTCCATTTTTAAAGCCTCTCTCCATAGGCTCTGCATACTCCTCGTTCCGAACGCATGCCTGAACCTCCGGTTCAAAAAGTTGGGAATGATATAATAATGGGAGCTATGATTATGAGATTCAACAACCTCTTTCACCCGGCTCTCTAAAAAATCTATACATAAACATCCCCTTTAAACTGAGCCGAATGATAGAATGACTTGATAATCCATAATTCCGCTCATTGTGAATTTTTTGGTTTGTCTGATTTACAAAGACAAGGGGGATGAATGTAGTCATCTAAGCAGGGTCCTAACCACCTCGTTACATAGGCTCCGTATTTGAACGAACTGACTATTCTCCATTTTCCACCATCAAATACAACTGAACGATCCGCAACTCATCATAAGGGATGGCCTCATCCAACTCATCAAAAACCGGACGAAGCAATTCATGCCCATGTTTATCAAACGCTTTCCGAACCTGCTTCATCTCAGCTTTATTAAGTGAAGAAATATCCAGTAAATGATCATTGGGGAGGGACTCCCCGGCTTTTACGAACTTAACCAGGTTGCTGATCACGGTTCCATCTTTAACATCAAAATGGGAAGCAATGTCTTTAACAGATCGTCCATCTCGAAACATTTGACCAACTTCATATGGGCGACTTTTTTTGCTCAGTGTTTTTTTAACAGGTCTATTTTTGGGTTGAGCCGATTTGGAACGTTCTTTGAGGTCATGCTGCTGACTATATTCTATGATCACATCTAAAAAATCAGCCCCATATTTCTTGGATTTGGCCCGGCCCACCCCGTGGATCTTAAGCAAACTCTCTTCGCTCTGCGGATAATAATAAGCCATCTCGATGAGTGTACTGTCCCCAAAAATGACAAAGGGAGCAACTCCCTGATTGCGTGCAAGGTCCATTCGTTGTTTTTTGAGCAATTTGAACAAATTCCGGTTGAAATCCAGTGATTCAATATCGGATTTTGAGTTTTTGGTTCGCTTTTGCTCACCGGGCTCTTCGATCACCCCATATACCTCCTGATCCCCCTTAAGGATCTCCATGGCTTTTGGCGTCAGCTTCAAACTTTTATGGTCAAATTCCCGCACTATGATATCCTGTTTCATCAGTTCGCGATAGACCTGCTTCCATTCCGGCCGACTCAGATCTTTTCCTATTCCATAAGTTGACAGATTATTGTGACCAAACCTCAGTACTTCTTTTCGGCGTGAACCGACAAGAATATTCTTGATGTGATGATATCCGAATTTTTGATCAGTTCGTGCCATGGTGGAAAGGAATTTTTGAACGGGGACGGTGATATTTTCCCTCTCCGGAGTATCGCCTGTGCAGAAGTCGCACATGCCACAATTTGGTTCATTGAAATGCTCCCCAAAGTATCCAAGCAATTTGATCCGGCGACACTGATGAGCCTCAACATAATCCATTAGCTTTTGTAGGTGCTCTTCAGCAACTCGTTGTTCTTCTCCAGATTTCTGATTAATGAAATAGCGGATCTTTCCGGCATCCCCATAACTAAACAGAAACAGACAATCGGACTGCAAGCCATCCCGACCGGCGCGACCAATTTGCTGGTAATATGATTCAACATTTTTTGGCATATCATGATGTACCACAAATCGCACATCCGGCTTGTCGATGCCCATACCAAATGCGATAGTTGCCACAATGATATCCACCTCATCCCGTA
Source organism: Gracilimonas sp. B-17 (assembly GCF_056857935.1). Lineage (NCBI taxonomy): Bacteria > Pseudomonadati > Balneolota > Balneolia > Balneolales > Balneolaceae > Gracilimonas > Gracilimonas sp. B-17. The sequence continues at coordinate 4,583 of NZ_JBSXOA010000006.1, read as the reverse complement.
TAAACATATTCTGGTTTTGAGTACGGATGGATTCTCCAAGTCCTGCGTGATAGGGTAATGCGTTAAAGCCATTGGTGTTCAGGTCCTGCGTAAGTTCATCCACCTGATTACGGGAAAAACAATATATGATACCCGACTCCTCCTCATGCCGTCGTAGAAAATTAATGACTTGCTGCAACGGATTGCTTTTGTTGATGACATCCAGATATAGGTTTTTCCTATTAAAACTGGCGACGAAGGTGTTAGCGTTGGAAAGTCCCAGTGAGTTTGCAATATCCTTTTGAACACGTGGAGTAGCAGTTGCAGTCAAACCAAGCGCGACCGCATTATCAAATTTTTCTGTGACACTTGATAGCTGTCGGTACTCAGGACGAAAATCATGACCCCACTCGGAGATGCAGTGTGCCTCATCAATGGCAATGCATTCCACATTCAAACCGGAGAGAAGATTCAGAACGTTACCTTTAAGTAAGGTCTCCGGTGCCAGGTAAAGCAGATCCAGTTTATTTCTGCGGATCTGATCGAGGGTGGCCTCATATTTCTGCGGTGAGAGCGAACTGTTCAAATAAGAAGCCGAAATACCATAAGCGGTAAGCTGATCGACTTGATCTTTCATGAGTGATATAAGAGGAGAGACCACGATCGTCAACCCATCAAAAAGCAGTGCCGGGATCTGGTAACAAAGTGACTTACCTCCACCGGTAGGCATGATGGCCAGGGTATCCTTTTTATTAAGGACGTTTTGAATAATGTCTTTCTGCAGTGACCGGAATGCCTCAAACCCGAAAACTTCATGAAGTACGTGTTCTGCTTGCTGGATATCCGGCATGGTATCGATAGTAGTTTGTGAATAATTCATCGTCTTTTTCTAAGGTAAGAGCTATGAATACCGAATTCCTTACAGATTTTTTGAGAAATTATTAACTATAGGTAGGAAAGTATGGTCCAAAGTAGGGGTAATTCATGAATTACCCCTATGTTGAGAATGGTAAGATAGAGGTAATGAAATGGAACGCGGATAAAGCGAATGTTGCGGATAATCACGGAAAAAGATTGAATTAAAGATCAGTAAAATCTGCCCAATTCGCCTCTTCTGTATTCCATTCAGAGGCATCTATCGATCATCCTGAAAGGATGAAACACGAATAACTCCGGGTGAAGCTTGCGGAACCCGGAGCTAAACCACGAACAGGCCAGCAATCCTGAAGGGTTTCAACTAAATACTTATACTGGTGACGATCGCTCTGCGTCGTCACTTGTATACTACATAGTAAAAGAAATAGGGTAGGTTGATACTGCATGAGTGACCATCTGCTTAACCCTCCTCATCCGCGTTCTATTCTGATGTCTCTACAACTTCCTCAAAATCAACATCCAGCATTTTACTCAGTATATCTTTGCTTTTTGTGGTGTTGATGTGGGCCCCCATTTTCATGAGTAAGTTATAAAGCCCCAGGTGCACGCGTGTGGTGTATAAGAAATGCTGAGAACCGCGAGGTTCATTGCCGATCGGCGCATCTTTTGTGAAATATTTGATGGTGTTTCGGTACTCTTCATTTCCAAAATCAAAAACTTCGTATTTATAAGGTTCTGCGAAGGTCATTCCATAGTTGCGTGCAAACTTAAAATAGCGTTCTTCATTTTCAGGGCTATCTGAGTCAGGGTTGATGACCTTGAGTTTCTCATAGAGGTCCCGGATGGCATCCTGGTCATCTTCCAAATGTGTGGGAAGCAGCCGCAGGTAATCCATGAAAAAGGATCTTGGAAATTTCTTCACGCATCCAAAGTCAATGACACCTAATTTGCCATCAAAGGTAAATAGAAAATTTCCGGGATGTGTATCGGCATGCACATAATCCATATCCTGGATCTGCTGATGGAAGAAATCCCATAGCAACTGACCAAAATGATCACGGTTTTCCTGGTCCGGGTCTTCTTTAAGGAATTCTCCCAAATGCCGTCCTTCCAGATAGGTCATGCATAAAACCTTATCTGTCGAAAACTCCTCGATCCACTCCGGCATCACGATGTTCAATCCTCCAAATCGCTCGCGAAAGAGATCTATTTGCTTTCCTTCCTTTATATAGTCGGTTTCATCCAACAAAGTAGCTTTAACTTCATCAAAATACGGATCAATGCTGGCACCTCTTTTAACGATACGTTTAACCAGGATCTTAGCAAGAGCTAGATCCGAATCGATGGTCTCCCGCACATTGGGATATTGAATTTTGATAGCTACTTTTCGTCCGTCCTTCAACTCTGCTTTATGCACCTGACCAATGGATGCGGCTGCAAACGCCTCTGATTCAAAATGCTTAAAGATCTGCTCCGGATAGCCGCCCAATTCTCTCTTTATAATAGAACGAACCAATGCTTTATTTATAGGCGGAACCGAATACTGAGCCTGAGTCATTACCTCGGCAAATTCTTCAGGCAAGAAACCCTGATCCATGCTCATGCCCTGAGCGATCTTCAGAGCGGTTCCCCTGAGATTGGTGAATTCCTTAAAGACCTCTTTGGCATTTTCGGTATGGAAATCATTATCAGAATCACCATTCGACTGACCGGTCTTCTTTTTCAGATATCGCTTGGCGTAGTTGGTTCCAACCTTGATACCTGTTTTGGCAATTCGACTGCCGCGCTCAAATTTTGATGAAGGAAAATCTTTACTCATTCTTTGGGGCCTCTTCTTCGTCTTCATCCGTTATTTCAACATCAAATTCCTCATCTTCTTCAAACCAGCTTGAGACCCAATCATTGAGGTCTTCTACCTGTTTATTGAATCCAAAAGCATTGAAAGAATACTTAGCGAGATCGAATCCCTTATCAATAATCTTTGAGTAGGCCAGCTCTTCAATAAACCCGGTGATCTTATCAGTAAGGGCAAAAGTTCGTTCCTGACCGTTACTCTCATCTTCCAACCAAAATTTGATCAGGAAAAGAAACTGTGTTTTTAGGGAAGCGTAAAACCAATCACCAATAAAGAATCCGGCACTGGTTGCGATATTGCCATCCGAAGTGAAAAAGTCTCTAAACAACGACCTGATCTGATGTTGGAACTCACTTTTTGTGGTACATTTCCATTCAAATTTGTCGAAAGTTTCCTCTACAAACTTTCTGTCTTGCTCCATCATGTCAAAAAGAGTGAAGGCAAAATTAGAAAGTTTCTCACTGATAGAGTAGGAATCGAAATCCGGTATCTCACTGATCATCGCCCGATATCTTATTACCAATGAAGGATAATAGAATCTGAGAATGGCATTCTTGTTAGGAAATACCGAGTAGATCTCGGAAGCTGATCTTTCGGTTTTATCAGTCAGATTCGCAATCGTGAATTTGTCATTATTATATAAGCTTATCGCAACTTCCGTAAGTTCAATTTTTAAATTTAATTCTTCGGTATTCATGATCTTTGATTTATTCATTGGTAAAACGAATGCGTAAGTCTTTCAGTTCGTTGCTACGAGAGAAATTGAAAAATAGTTTTCATTGGTTATTTTCATCGACTTTAAAATTGATTTGATATATGGCGGGATCTTACAATCAACTTCATAAACGGGATGCACTGTTTTTATTTCTTTCAGGGATATTCCTGACGGCCCTAGTGTTGGGAAACGTGATCGGTACCACAAAATTTGTAACACTATTTAGTATGGAGTTGCCCAATTGGTTGCGATCCATTACGCCTTCTACTGTTCGGGATGAGTCAATATACACCATGAGCGTACCGGTAGGAGTGTTAGCTTACCCCTTTACCTTTTTAGCTACCGACCTGATCTCGGAATTATTTGGACGGAAAAAAGCACAGCTTGTAGTGTGGGTTGGTTTCTTTATGAACTTCTTTATGTTGTTATTGATGTCGGTGGGGCATTGGTTTCCGAATACAGGAGGAGTTAGTGGAGGTATTCAACTATTTGAAGGGGTGTACGAATTCATGGTAGGGAATACCATTGCCAGTATGATCGCATACCTGACCGCACAAACTGTGGATGTTCGTCTGTTTCATTTTTGGAAGAACCTTACCGGAGGGAAACATTTGTGGCTGCGGAACAATGCATCAACTATGTTAAGCCAACTTGTAGATTCCACAGCAATTTTAACCATTTTATATCTTGTCGGGAACCTCGGAGTAAACGTAAATTCTGTCGCCACGCTCATTATCCTTATTATCAATTCATATTTATTTAAGTTTTTCTTTGCACTTTTTGATACTCCTCTCTTTTATTTGGGAGTGAGGTTTCTTAAACACTACGATGAAGACCCCTCAGGGCACTCATTATACGATTCTGAATAGCACAGAAGTTTTTATAAAAAAAGAGAAATTTATTTCAAAAAATACTTGCGGTGAATAGGGTGCAGCCCCTATCTTTGTAATCCTTTCAAGGAAACGAAAATCGCTGACCAAACAGATGTTTAGTCGGCATTTTTTTTCGCTGAAAGTTTAGTTCTTAGACATAATGAAGTATAGATCAGATTGTTTGTGCGAGCGAGAGCTTGTTCAATTCTTTGATGCATTAATTTGCATAGAAAATGACCAAGAGCGTAGGGTCAGCTCACAGAGTATATATTAGATATTTACAATG
>NZ_JBSXOA010000005.1:0-16034 GCF_056857935.1 Gracilimonas sp. B-17 | reverse complement strand
ACGGAATAAGCCCCACGTAAACGTAGGCACGATTGGCCACGTAGATCACGGAAAAACGACATTGACGGCAGCGATTACGACAGTAATGGCGAAGACGTACGGTGGCGTAGCGAAGCAATTTGCGGATATTGACAATGCGCCTGAAGAGCGTGAGCGCGGTATCACGATTGCCACGGCCCACGTTGAGTACGAAACCGATCAGCGCCACTATGCGCACGTTGACTGCCCGGGTCACGCCGACTATGTGAAGAACATGGTGACCGGAGCGGCTCAGATGGACGGAGCTATTTTGGTGGTGGCAGCGACCGACGGTCCTATGCCACAAACCCGCGAGCACATTCTGCTTGCCCGCCAGGTTGGAGTGCCACAGATCGTGGTATTTATGAACAAGGTGGATCTGGTAGACGATGAAGAGCTGCTGGAGCTGGTTGAGCTGGAAGTACGTGAGCTGTTGTCTTCCTACGAATTTGATGGCGATGACATTCCTGTGATCCAGGGATCAGCTCTTGGTGCGCTGAACGGCGAAGCCGAGCACGAAGAAAGTATTGTAGAGCTGATGAAAGCGGTTGATGAGACCATACCAACGCCAGAGCGTGATGTGGACAAGCCATTCCTGATGCCGGTAGAGGATATTTTCTCTATCACCGGACGTGGAACGGTAGCGACCGGACGTATCGAGCGTGGAGTGATCAAGGTAAATGATGAAATTGAGATCGTTGGTATCGTTGAAGAGCCAATGAAATCGGTGGTAACCGGTATTGAGATGTTCCGCCGTATGCTTGACCAGGGACAGGCCGGAGACAACGCAGGTATTCTGCTTCGTGGTATTAACAAAGAGCAGATCGAGCGTGGCATGGTATTGTGTAAGCCGGGTTCAATTACCCCTCACAAAGAATTTGAGTGTGAGGTGTATGTATTGAGCAAGGATGAAGGTGGTCGTCACACGCCATTCTTCAAGGGATACCGTCCGCAGTTTTACTTCAGAACCACAGACGTGACCGGCTCATGTGAGCTGCCGGACGGCGTGGAGATGGTAATGCCTGGAGACAATGTGAAATTAAACGTAAGTCTCATCCAGCCGGTAGCGATGGAAGAGGGACTGCGATTTGCGATACGCGAAGGTGGCCGTACTGTGGGTGCCGGAGTGGTAACTAAAATCTTAGACTAAGGATCTGATCGTGGCAACACAACAAAAAATCAGAATCAAATTGAAGTCATACGATCATAACCTGATCGATAAATCAGCTGAAAAGATTATTCAGACTGTGAAATCTACTGGTGCAGTGGTATCGGGACCGATTCCACTGCCTACCCGTAAAAGCATCATTACAGTGAATAAATCTGTATTTGTTGATAAGAAATCTCGAGAGCAATTCGAGTATCGGTCACACAAAAGATTGATCGACATTCTGTCAACAGGATCACAAACTGTAGATGCATTGATGAAGCTGGAATTACCTTCCGGTGTTGATGTAGAAATTAAAGTATAGAAAAGGACCAGAACACGATGAGTGGTTTGATTGGAAAAAAAGTTGGTATGACAAGCGTGTTTGATAACAATGGCAGAAATATTCCTGTTACTGTTATTGAAATTGAACCTTGTGCTATTACCCAGATCAAAACAGAAGAAACAGATGGTTATACCGCTGTTCAGCTTGCTGCTTTTGATCGCAAAGAAAAAAATGTAAGTAAAGCCGTAAAAGGTCACTTTGCTAAAGCAGGTGTAGATACAAAACATCAGGTAGTTGAATTCCGAGATTTTCTTCCGGAAGGACTTGATGTGGGTGATGAACTCACCATATCTGATGTGTTTTCTGTAGGTGATACTGTGGATGTTGTTGGAACTTCAAAAGGCCGTGGATTTACAGGTGTTGTTAAGCGCCATAATTTCAGCGGTGTTGGAGATGCAACTCACGGTCAGCACAACCGAATGAGAGCACCTGGTGCGATCGGTAATGCCTCTGACCCTTCTAAAGTATTTAAGGGAATGAGAATGGCCGGTCAGTCAGGAAATGAAAGAGTTAAGGCTAAGAACCTAAGTGTCGCGAAGATCCTTGAAGACTCTAATCTGCTTCTTGTAACCGGATCAATACCCGGATCCAAAGGTGGATACGTAGAAATTCATAACAAAACGTCTGTGATTGGTTAATCATGAAATTAGATATTTATAAAATAGACGGATCTAAGACCAGCAAAAAAGCTGAATTAAGCGATACTATCTTTGCTGTAGAACCTAATGAGGTTGTACTATACGAAGATGTAAGACGTCACTTGGCTAATAAACGTCAGGGTACAGCTAAAACAAAGGAAAGATCTGAAGTTACTGGTAGTACCAAAAAAATGTATCGCCAGAAAGGTACAGGTAATGCCCGTCGTGGAGACATTAAGTCACCTTTGTTGAGAAAGGGTGGTACCGTGTTTGGTCCTAAGCCACGTGACTATAGCTTCAAAATGAATAAGAAGACAAGACAGTTAGCTAGAAAGTCTGCACTTTCACTTAAAGCAACTGCTGAAGGAATAGTGATCGTTGAAGATTTTTCATTTGATGCTCCTAAGACTTCTCAAGTAGCTGATATGCTTGACGCATTTAAAGTGAGTGGTAAGAAGGTATTGATATTGACTGCTGATACAGATGCTAACATCTATAAGTCTGCACGCAATATTCCTAAAGTAGATGTCTATGAAGGATATAAGCCTAACACTTATCAGATAATGAATGCTGATGTAATACTTATTCAGGAAAGTGCAGTATCAATTCTCGAAAATAGTATTGAAGGTAAAACTGAGAAGGCAACAGCATGAGTGTAATTATTAAACCAGTTATAACAGAAAAATTAAGCAGACTTCAGGAAGAAGGTAAATACACCTTTGAAGTAGCTAGGAATGCAAATAAGCCTGAGATCAAGAAAGCAGTTGAAGCTGCTTATCCGGGCGTAAAAGTGGCTAAAGTAAATACAGCTATCATGCCTTCTAAACCTAAAGGCCGTTATACCAGAAGTGGTTATCAAGGCGGACGAACCAAAGTTTGGAAAAAAGCGATTGTAACGATCAAAGAAGGCGAAATTGATTTCTTTGCTGAAATTTAAGACCTAGAGAATAATGCCTACTAAGAAATTAAAACCAATTACACCGGGAACAAGACACAGAATTGCTCCTGTATTTGATGACATTACGACTGATAAGCCGTTAAAGGCTTTATTAGCAGGAAAACATTCAACCGGTGGACGTAACAGAAACGGAAGAATTACCTCGCGTCACCGTGGTGGTGGACACAAACGTCGGTACAGAGTCATCGATTTCAAGAGAAATAAGCATGACATTCCGGCTGTAGTTCAAACCATTGAATATGATCCAAACCGATCAGCTCGTATTGCTCTTATTGCATACGCAGACGGTGAAAGAAGATATATTCTTGCCCCTAACAAATTACAAGTTGGTGATACGATCATTTCCGGAGAAAATGCAGCGCCTGATCTAGGTAATGCCTCTCCATTGATCAAAATGCCTCCTGGTACATTCATTCATAATATTGAATTGCACCCCGGACAAGGTGGAACACTTTGCCGCAGTGCTGGTACCGGAGCTCAACTTCTTGGTAAGCAGGGTAAGTATGCCAGTGTAAAACTTCCATCAGGTGAAGTTAGAATGATCTTGGGAAGTTGCTATGCAACGGTTGGTGAAACCAGTAACCCGGATCACATGAATACTACTATTGCTAAAGCAGGTAGAAGTAGATGGAAGGGTAGACGACCACAAACACGTGGTGTTGCGATGAACCCTGTTGATCACCCAATGGGTGGTGGTGAAGGTAAAGCTTCAGGTGGTCACCCACGATCACCATGGGGGCAGTCTGCTAAGGGTAAGAAGACCCGAAACAGAAATAAACTGTCTTCTAAGTATATCGTCAGAAGAAGAAAAACAAAGAAAAAATAATTAGATAAGTATGCCACGCTCACTGAAAAAAGGGCCTTTTGTTTATTATAAGCTTCAAAGAAAAATTGATGAAGCTCAGGAAAGTGGATCCAAGAAAGTGATCAAAACCTGGTCACGTAGTTCTATGATAACCCCTGATTTTATGGGTTTGACTATTGCGGTTCATAACGGTAAGCAATTTATCCCTGTTTTTATCACTGAAAATATGGTTGGCCACAAGTTGGGAGAATTTGCTCCTACCAGAACATTTCGTGGTCACCCAATGAAAAAAGCAGCTAAATAATTAATCGGATTTAAGAGATGGATACTCCAGTATTAGAAGCACGCGCAGTTCAAAAGCACCTAAGGAAAGCCCCTAGAAAGGTTCGTTTGGTAGCAGATGCTGTACGTGGAAAATCAGTAGAAAAGGCAATTAAGCGCTTAGAGTATACTAAGAAGGCAACTGCTGAAGATGTTATCAAAGTGATTAAATCTGCGGCTGCAAATTTGCGTGATAAATTTCAGGAAGAGCGCTTTGATAATGAAGACCTTTATATAAAGGAAATATATGTTGATGAGGGTGTAACTCTGAAAAGGATACAGCCTGCACCGATGGGTAGAGCTCATCGAATTAATAAGCGTTCATGCCATATTACAGTTAAAGTGGCAAAGCGTGATCAAGAAAGTGTAAACGAATAAACGACAAATACCTTGGGACAAAAAACAAATCCAACTGGTTTTAGATTAGGCATTATTCGCGGATGGGATTCCAATTGGTTTTCTGAAGAAAATCAGCCGAGTCTTATCATTGAAGACGAAAAACTTCGTGAATACTTGCATACAAGACTCCGTAATGGTGGTCTGTCTAATGTAATCATTGAACGTACACCAAAAAGAATTCTGCTGACACTTAGAACAAGCAGACCCGGTGTAATTATTGGTAAAGGTGGAGAGCAGATCGAATTACTTCGAGAAGAGCTCAAAAAGATTACCAGTAAGGAAGTTCAGATCAACGTTAGTGAGATCAAACGACCGGAATTAGATGCTAGTTTAGTAGCGCAGAATATTGCCCAGCAACTACAAGCCAGAGTTTCATTCAGAAGAGCTATGAAAACAGCCATCTCATCCGCAATGCGAATGGGAGCCAAAGGTATCAAAGTTCGTTGTGCAGGACGTTTAGGCGGAGCCGAAATGGCCCGAACTGAACAATACAAAGAGGGACAGATACCTCTTCATACGCTGCGCGCTGATATTGACTATGCAACTTCTACCTCAAATACCATTTATGGTTCAATCGGGGTAACAGTGTGGATCTTCAAAGGTGAGATCATTGGTGATGTTGATTTGACTCCTGGAACTCAATCCGGTCGTGATTCTGATTCCGGACGAGGAAACAGAAGAGGCGGTGATGACAAAGGAAGAAGAAGTCGTCGACGCAGCAGAAATAGAAATCGATCTAATTAAAATCAGTTAATACGAAACGATGTTAGAACCAAAACGAGTTCAAAGACGCCGCGTACACCGCGACAAATTGAAAGGTAATGCACAGCGTGGCCATATTATCAATTTTGGTGATTTTGGGCTGAAGGCACTAGAACCTAAGTTCATTACTTCACGTCAGATTGAGGCATGCCGTATTGCAATTGCACGTTCACTGCAAAGAGACGGGCAAACATTTATCCGCATCTTTCCAGACAGACCAATGACAAGCAAACCAGCTGAAACTCGTATGGGTAAAGGTAAAGGTGCTTTGGATCACTGGGTAGCTGTAGTGAAACCAGGAAGAATACTTTTTGAGATCGCTGGTGTAAATGAAGAAAGAGCTAGAGAAGCATTGAGACGTGCGGCTCATAAACTCCCTATCAAGACTAAATTTGTTGTAAGAAGAGATTATCAGGGAGGATAAGATGAAAGCACACGAATTAAGAGACTTAACACTTACTGAATTACAAGCCCGTCTTAAAGACGAGCGTGAAGTACTACAAAACCTAAGATTTTCTAAATCTGTAACAGGTCAGTTAGAAAACCCTGCCAGATTGAGAAATCATAGACGAGAAGTTGCTCGACTAGAGACAATTATTAATGAAAAACGTAGTGCTGAACAAGCATAAAGATTTAATTATGGCACAAACAGAAAGAGCCCGAAGACGAGAAAGAATTGGTCATGTTGTTAGTAACAGCATGGACAAGAGTATAACGGTTGCAGTAGATCGTCAGGTAAAACATTCTATTTATGGAAAGTATATTACCAAGACGACTAAGTACATGGCACACGATGAGAATAACGAAGCAAACGTCGGTGACAAAGTACACATTATGTCTACACGACCACTTTCAAAGCGAAAATCTTGGCGATTGGTTGATATCGTCGAAAAAGCTAAGTAACGAATAGAGCATTAGGAATTAGCGATGATTCAAACGAATACGACATTAAATGTAGCAGACAACAGCGGTGCAAGAAAGCTGATGTGTATCAAAGTTTTAGGTGATTCTAAAAGGAGATATGCAAGAATTGGTGATCTTATATCTGCATCTGTTAAAACTGCAATACCGGGTGGTAACGTCAAAAAAGGCGATGTTATAAAAGCCGTTATTGTTAGAACTAAAAAAGAATTCCGCAGAAAGGATGGTAGTTACATTCGTTTTGATGAAAATGCTGCGGTAATTATCAATAAAGATCAAGAACCGGTAGGTACACGTATTTTTGGCCCAGTGGCCAGAGAACTTCGTGAAAAGAGCTTCATGAGAATCGTGTCGCTTGCACCGGAAGTACTTTAAAAAAGGAATTAGAGTATGCCACGCAGGTTCAACAAACAAAAGAAATTAAACGTTAAGAAAGGTGATGACGTATTGGTTATTGCCGGTAACGATAAAGGTAAAAGAGGCCGTGTATTGATGGTGATGCCTAATAAAGAGCGTGTGCTCGTGGAAGGCATCAATATGAAAACCCATCATGAAAAGCCAACCCAGGATAACCCACAGGGTGGACGTCTGAAGAGAGAAGGTTCGATCCATATCTCAAATGTTATGGTGATCGATCCAACTACTGACGAACCAACCCGAGTAGGTCGGAAGCGTATTGAAGAAAACGGCAAAGGCCGTTGGGTACGATATGCCAAGACCAGTGGCGAAATGCTGGATAAATAACGCATATAGATAGCAATGGCTGAAGCAAGATTATATACACAGTATAAAGAAGAAATTCGCGATAATTTACGCGAAGAGTTTGAGTATGAAAACCCAATGGCCATACCCAAACTTCAGAAAATAGTTATAAATGTAGGTGTAGGCGATGCTATAACTGATAAAAAAGTATTAGATACAGTTGTAGATAATGTAGCCGCAATTACTGGTCAACAACCGGTAACTACTAAAGCAAAGAAATCTATATCAAACTTTAAGCTGCGTGAAGGAATGCCAATTGGCTGTAAAGTTACTCTTCGCCAGCGCATAATGTTTGAATTCCTGGATCGACTGATCAACTTGGCTTTGCCAAGAACTCGTGACTTTCAGGGAGTTCCGGACAAAAGCTTTGATGGGCGAGGTAACTATACCTTAGGTATCAAAGAGCATACAATTTTTCCGGAAATCGATACTGACAAAGTTTCAAAGGTCCATGGTATGGATATTACCTTTGTAACTTCTGCAGAAACGGATGAAGAAGCTTACGCACTGCTTAAGCACTTTGGAATGCCATTTAAAACGAGAAATTAAGGATATTCTATTATGGCTAAGAAAGCTTGGATAGCACGCAATAAAAAGAGAAAAGAAACAGTAGAAAAGTATGCTGAAAAGCGCCGTAAGCTGAAAGAAGCTGGTGACTATGAAGGCCTGCAAAAACTTCCACGTGATGCTAGCCCAACCCGGGTTAGAAATCGTTGTAATATCACCGGAAGAAGCAGGGGATATATAGGTAAATATGGAATCTCACGAATCAAATTTCGTGAACTTGCCCTCCAGGGTAAGATTCCAGGTGTACGAAAAGCAAGCTGGTAATTATAAAGAAGGAATCGATGACAGATCCTATTGCAGATTATTTAACACGTATAAGAAATGCCCAACAAGCCGGGCATAGAAAAGTTGATATACCCGCTTCTAAACTGAAGCGAGCCATGACAAAGATATTGGCTGACAAAGGTTATATCTCAAAATACATTGATATTGAGGATGGTAAACAAGGAATTATCCGATTGTTTCTGAAATATGATTCATACGGACACCCTGTTATCCGAAGTATGAAAAGACTATCAAAACCGGGTCTTAGAGTTTATGAAGGCGGAGATAACGTTCCCCGTTCACAAAACGGACTTGGTATTGTAATTCTTTCTACATCCAAAGGTGTAATGACCGATAAAGAAGCTCGCAAGCTTAATGTAGGCGGCGAGATATTATGCACCATTTACTAAAAAACAGTTTTTGAAAAATGTCTCGAATTGGAAATTTACCGGTACCTATTTCTGACAAAGTTGAATTCAGCATCAACGCTGACAACATTGCAACTTTTAAAGGAGATAAAGGAACCAACACACTTCGTATTCACCCTAACATCACTATCGAGAAAAATGATGGTGAATTGATCATTAAACGTAATAATGACGAAAAATCTAACCGTGCACTGCATGGTTTATTTCGTGCTTTGATCAATAATGCTGTTGTTGGTGTAAGTGAGGGTTATACTAAAAAGCTTGAAATAATTGGTGTTGGTTACAGAGCATCCATAAGTGGGGATGTACTGGAATTAAACCTTGGTTATTCTCATCCTATCTTCTTTGTACCACCTGAAGGCATTACTATTGAGGTTGATACAAAAACAAGTAAAAACCCGATATTGATCATCACTGGTGTTGATAAAGAGATGGTTGGACAGGTTGCTGCGAAGATCAGGTCATTTAGAAAACCTGAGCCCTATAAAGGGAAAGGTATCCGTTACCTGGGTGAGCAAGTTCGTCGTAAAGCCGGTAAGTCAGCTGCTAAATAGAGGATTTAATAATGAATAAGAAGCAACAAAAGAAAACTGAACGAAGAAATAAGATCAGAAGAAGAATCCGTTCAACGGTTAAAGGAACTTCTGAAAGACCTCGTTTAAGTATATATAAGAGCAGTAAGTATACATACCTGCAATTGATCGATGACATGGAAGGCGCAACTATTGCTTCAACAAAAGCAAAAAGTGGTGTAGACCATGCCAAAGAAGCAGGTTCTGAAATTGCAAAAGCTGCTCAGGACAAAGGAATTAATAAAGTGGTATTTGACCGAAGTGGTTATAAATATCACGGCATCGTTAAGGCCGCTGCAGATGGCGCCCGCGATGGTGGATTAGACTTTTAATAGAATTGGGATAAACAATGCCTAAAATAAGAAGAAAACAATCTATACCAGCTGCAAACCTGAACCTTGAAGAGAAATTGGTTCACGTTAACCGTGTTTCTAAAGTGGTTAAAGGTGGACGTCGCTTCAGTTTCAATGCTATTGTAGTAGTTGGTGACGGAAACGGAGTTTGCGGTCATGGACTTGGAAAAGCCAATGAGGTTTCTGATGCTATTCAAAAAGGATTTGATAATGCAAAAAAGAACCTCATCAGAGTTCCATTGACGAAAACAAAAAGTATCTATCACCCAATTGTAGGTAAAGCAGGAGCCGGAAAGGTACTGTTAAGACCTGCAGCTGAAGGTACCGGTGTAATTGCAGGTGGTGCTGTAAAATCATTGTTGGACGTAGCCGGAGTACACAATATTCTGTCTAAATCTCAGGGGTCTTCAAATCCCCATAACATGGTTAAAGCTGCTTTTACAGCTTTGAAAGAACTTACAGATCCTGTTGAAGTAGCGCAGAGAAGAGATATTTCTCTGAACAAAGTATTTGAAGGATAATTATTTAAAGAATTAGATGATGGACTTAAGCAATCTAAAAGCACCGATCCCAAATAGAAAAAGTACAAAGCGAGTTGGTCGTGGTCAGGGTTCCGGACGTGGTGAACAATCCGGACGTGGACACAATGGACAGAAGTCCAGATCAGGCCACAAGCAACGTGCATGGTTCGAGGGTGGTCAAATGCCACTTCAAAGAAGGTTACCGAAGTTTGGGTTTAAAAACTTCAACCGTACCGAAAATCGTGGTATAAATGTACATACCATCAGTGAATTTATTGAAGCTGGTAAACTTGATACCAAGATCTCAGTTGAAGACCTCGTTAATATTGGTCTCGCGCATAAAGATGACACGATCAAATTATTAGGTCGTGGCGATATAGATCAAAAAATAGACATAGAAGTGCACGCTGCCAGCAAATCTGCCGAAGAAAAGGTAGATAAAGCCGGTGGTACACTGACAATTGTTAAGAAATAACAGCTTAGTATAGACCCCGCATGAGTCTGATAGAGAACTTTCGCAATATTTTTAAGATTGAAGACCTAAAGAATAGAATTCTTTACACCGTTGGTATATTGATGGTGTATCGGGTAGGTAGTTATATTACCCTTCCCGGTGTAGATGCCAACCAGTTGATCAGTAATTCTGGTAATGCTGCCAGCAGTTTACTTGGATTATTTGATCTGTTTGTTGGAGGTGCATTCTCCAGGGCTGGTGTATTTGCGTTAGGTATCATGCCTTATATTACTGCTGCTATTATTATTCAGTTGATGGGGGCTGTAGTTCCTTATTTTCAAAAACTACAACGAGAAGGTGAAGAAGGAAGGCGAAAGATCACGCGTTTGACACGTTATGGTACTGTTGGTATCACAGCTGTTCAGGCAATTGGTTTCTCTATCAATTTAATATCGTCATCACCGCAAGCTATTGTAGTGAATGAATTATTTTTTGTGATCACAGCAATGATCGTGCTTACAGCAGGTACAGTATTTGTAATGTGGTTGGGTGAGCGGATCAGTGAGCGAGGTATCGGTAATGGTATTTCATTGATCATTATGATCGGTATCATTGCAGCATTACCGGCTAACTTTTATAATGAGATCACCACAAAAGCTAATGCGATCTTAGTAATTATTGAGGTTGCTGCCCTGATTCTGGTTATAGCTGCTGTAGTACTATTGACACAAGGTACACGAAAAATTCCTGTTCAATATGCTAAGCGAGTGGTTGGCAGAAAAGTATACGGTGGAACCACACAGTATTTGCCTCTTAAGGTTAATGCAGCAGGTGTTATGCCAATTATCTTTGCGCAGTCTATCATGTTCATTCCAAGTACAATCGGTTCTTTTTTCCCAGAGAATGAAACGGTACAGTTTTTAACTCAGTGGTCGGTTGACTTTACTGGTGTAACCTATTCAATTGTATTCTTCTTTGTGTGTATGTTCTTCACATTCTTCTATACAGCCATTGCTATTAACCCTAAAGAAATGGCAGATACAATGAAGCGACAGGGTGGTTTTATTCCTGGTGTTAGACCCGGTAAGCAAACTGTAGAATTTATAGACAATATATTGACGAAGATCACTTTGCCCGGATCAATCTTTTTATCATTCGTTGCGATCCTTCCGGCAATTGCAGTTGGATTGTTTGGAGTGACTCCCGGTTTTGCCCTCTTTTATGGAGGAACAAGTTTATTGATCATTGTAGGTGTTGCATTAGATACACTTCAGCAAATTGAAAGCCATCTGATGATGAGACACTATGATGGGTTTATGAAAACAGGTCGTATTAAGGGCCGAAGAAGAGCATAAAATGATTTACCTGAAAAGTGAATCTGAAATTGAGAAGATGCGTGAAAGTGCACTTATCGTCTCAAGAACACTAGCGGAGGTCGGTAAACATATCGAACCCGGTGTTCAAACAGGTAAGCTTGACAGGATCGCGGAAGATTATATTGCTAAGGAAAAAGGTAGACCCGCTTTTAAAGGGTATGGGCCTAAAGGCAATCAATTTCCTGCTACATTATGTATCTCCGTAAATGAAGAAGTTGTTCATGGAATACCGGGAGATAGAGTTTTAAAAGAAGGTGATATTGTATCTGTTGATTGTGGTGTTGAAAAGAACGGATACTTTGGCGACCATGCATACACCTTTGTTGTAGGTAGTTGTGATGAAGAAACTTTGAAATTATTGAGAACTACGCTTGAATCCTTATATAAAGGAATTGACCAGGCGGTTCACGGTAACAGGATTGGAGATATGGCGAACGCTATTCAATCCCATTGTGAATCTGAAGGATATGGTGTAGTTAGGGAATTAGTTGGTCACGGTATTGGAAAATCAATGCACGAAGATCCATCTGTTCCAAATTTTGGAAAAAAAGGTAAGGGTGAACGTTTGCGTTCAGGTATGACTCTTGCCGTAGAACCTATGGTAACAATGGGTTCATTTAAAGTAAAAACATTAAATGATGGCTGGACAGTTGTTACAGCCGACAAGAGCTTAGCAGCCCATTTCGAACACGATATTGTAGTTCGGGAAGGAAAAGCTGAAATTCTCAGTACTTTTGATTATATTGCTGAGCTCTCGGATAAAAATCAAAACATATTGTATTATGGCTAAACAAGAGCCGATAAAACAAGATGGCGAAATAATAGAAGCATTGCCGAATGCTCAATTCAGAGTTGAGTTGGATAATGGACATGAGATATTGGCTCATGTATCAGGTAAAATGCGTATGTATTACATTAAAATTCTGCCGGGAGATAGAGTGGCTGTAGAGATGTCACCCTATGATTTAACCAAAGGAAGAATAACTTATAGATATAAATAAAGGTTGTCATGAAAACTAGATCATCAGTTAAAAAAAGAAGTTCAGACGACAAAATTGTAAGACGTAAAGGAAGACTTTACGTGATTAACAAGAAAAACCCGCGTCATAAGCAACGACAGGGATAATAGACTAACAGATTACTTATATGGCACGTATTGCTGGGATAGATTTACCTAAACAAAAACGAGGCGTAATCAGCCTTACATACATTTATGGAATAGGCCTTTCTAAGGCTAAAGAAATTCTTGACCGCGTTGGTATCGATCATGATGCCAAGGTTCAGGATTGGTCTGATGATGAAGTAAGTGAATTACGTAAGATCATTGATGAAGAGTACAAGGTTGAAGGTGCTCTTAGAAGTGAAGTTAATGGGGACATTCGTCGCCTGATCGAGATTGGAAGTTACCGTGGCGTTCGTCACCGTAAAGGCCTGCCGGTCAGAGGACAGAATACTCAAAACAACGCTCGTACCAGAAAAGGTAAAAAGCGTACTGTTGCCGGTAAGAAAAAAGCAGTTAAGTAGTAATTGTAATTGAGATAACAAATGGCTAAAAAACAAGCAAAAGCAGCAACAGCTGCAAAAAGAAAAAGAAAAAAGCAATTAAGCGATCCTAACGGGATGGCTTTTGTGAAAGCTACTTTCAACAACGTTATCGTCACAATTACTGATGCAGATGGTAATGTAGTATCTTGGTCTTCTGCCGGAAAGGAAGGTTTTAAGGGATCAAGAAAAAATACTCCATATGCTGCACAGCTAAGTGCTGAAACCGCTGCTAAGACTGCCCATGATATGGGGCTTAGAAAAGTTGAAGTATTTGTAAAAGGTCCGGGTTCTGGACGTGAAGCAGCAGTACGAGGTATGGCGAGCTCGGGTTTGGAAGTTACGTCAATCAAAGACAGAACGCCGCTTCCACATAATGGATGCCGCCCCCCAAAACGCAGAAGAGTTTAATAGTAAAGAGATCGTATAATGGCAAGATATAGAGGACCAAAACAAAAGAAGGCCAGAAGGTTCAAGGAACCAATATTCGGCCCAAGTAAAGCATTAGAGCGCAAGCCATACGGACCGGGTGAGCATGGACGTTCTAGATTTAATAGAAAATCTGAATACGCTATTCAATTAGAAGAAAAGCAGAAAGCCAAATACACTTACGGCTTGCTCGAAAAGCAATTCCGGAATTTATTTAAATCAGCATCAGCTAAAGATGGTGTTGCCGGTGAAAACCTTCTGCAAGCATTAGAATGCAGATTGGATAATACTGTATATCGAATGGGTTTTGCCAGAACAAGAAGACAGGCAAGACAATTGGTTACTCACAAGCATATTGTTGTGAATGGTAACATTGTAAATATCCCGTCATTTGAAGTTTCACCTGGCGATGTAATATCTGTTCGCCCTAAATCCAGAACTCTGGAAGTTATTGAGGATTCCCTGTCAGGTTCTTCAAGAAACAAATATAAATGGGTTGAAACAGATCCTAAGATGAAAACAGGTAAGATGCTGAATGTTCCTTCTATGGAAGAAATACCTGAAAATATAAACGTACAGCTTATTGTTGAGCTTTACTCTAAGTAATTCAAAAAGACATAGATCTTATTATGAGCAATTATAGCATTCAAATGCCTGAAACCCTTAACGTTGTTGAAGACCAAAATGATTTTGGTACGTTTGTACTTCAGCCATTGGAGAGAGGTTTCGGTGTAACGATTGGAAATTCGTTTAGAAGAGTACTGCTCTCATCTTTACCTGGAATTGCCATTACGGCAGTGAAAATAAATGGTGTAGACCATGAATACTCCAGTATTAAAGGTGTAAAGGAAGATGTTTATGAAATCATTCTGAATTTCAAAGAAGTCAGGTTCAAGCAAGTTGAGCAGAGTTCAGGTGTTATACATATTTCCAAGAGTGGTCAGGGCGAATTGACAGCTAAAGATATAGATGATGCAACGGCTGAATATGAGGTATTAAACCCGGATTTAGTTATTGCTAATCTAGCTGATGATGCTGAATTGGAAATTGAATTGAAGATTGGCCGTGGTCGTGGATATGTTCCTGCAGAGGAAATGAATATCGAAGACGATGATGTGAATCTTATTCCGATCGATGCAATTTTTACACCGATCAAATCAGTAAAGTATAATGTCGAGAATGTTCGTGTCGGTCAGAGAACTGACTATGAAAAATTAGTAATGGATATTCAGACTGACGGTTCCGTTAATGCCAAAGAGGCTTTAACCATTGCCGGAAAGATTCTGAAGGAACACATTGAGAAATTCATTACTGAAGAGATAGAAGAGCCATTTACTCAGGAAGAAGAGGAAGTGGATGCTGAAAAACAACGTGTAGCTAACCTGTTAAGAACAAGTATTGAAGATCTTAACCTAAGTGTTAGAGCTTATAACTGCTTGAAATCAGCAAACATCAATTCAATCGGTGAACTAGTTTCCCGCGATGAACAAGATCTTCTGAAATTCAGAAACTTCGGTAAAAAATCACTTAGTGAATTAGTCGAGGTCATTGAAGAGAAAAATCTTGAGTTTGGAATGGACGTTTCAAAATATTTGGACTAAGGCAGAAAGGAATTAAAAAATGCGTCACGGAATAAAAGGAAGAAAATTAAGTCGAACAGCAGCTCATCGTAAGTCAACCATGCAATCACTTGCAATGGCATTGATCAGGGAGCACAGAATAGTAACTACTGTAGCTAAAGCGAAAGAGCTTAGAGGTTATGTTGAGCCCTTGATTACCAGAGCTAAGGAAGACACTGATCACAACAGAAGGCAAGTGTTTTCAAGTCTGCAAAATAAAGATGCGGTTACAACTCTGTTTAAAGAGATCGGGCCAAAATCCAAAGATCGACCAGGTGGCTATACGCGAGTGATCAAAGCTGGATTCAGAAAAGGTGATGGTGCAGAATTAGCTGTAGTTGAACTTGTTGATTTTAACGATATTAAACCTGAAGGTTCTTCTTCATCTGCTAAGAAGAAGAGAACCAGGAGAGCAGGTAAGAGTAACACACCGACTACGTCCGAGTCTACTACTAAAGAATCGGAAAAGAAGGAGAGTGCTAACGACTCTGAAGAGACATCAGCAGAGAAAAAAGAATCTGCAAACGAAGAAGAATAATTTCAGGTAGTTAAACCTGGAAAGTGTGCATAGGGCATGCTTCGGTTGTTCACCTAGGAAATTTAAAATTTCCATAAAATAAAGTTGACAACTCAATAAAATTATCCCTATCTTTGGTTTCTGTTTCGAAAACGATTTTTTGATTCGGAACAATAGTTCTTAGACATAATGAAGTATAGATCAGATTGTTTGTGCGAGCGAGAGCTTGTTCAATTCTTTGATGCATTAATTTGCATAGAAAATGACCAAGAGCGTAGGGTCAGCTCACAGAGTATATATTAGATATTTACAATG
>NZ_JBSXOA010000004.1:2500-5510 GCF_056857935.1 Gracilimonas sp. B-17 | reverse complement strand
TAGTTCTTAGACATAATGAAGTATAGATCAGATTGTTTGTGCGAGCGAGAGCTTGTTCAATTCTTTGATGCATTAATTTGCATAGAAAATGACCAAGAGCGTAGGGTCAGCTCACAGAGTATATATTAGATATTTACAATGGAGAGTTTGATCCTGGCTCAGGACGAACGCTGGCGGCGGGCTTAACACATGCAAGTCGAAGGAGAAGGTAGCTGCTTGCAGTTACTGGAGACTGGCGGACGGGTGAGTAACGCGTAGATAACCTGCCTATATCTGGGGGATAACATCTCGAAAGGGGTGCTAATACCGCATAATGCAGCGGGGCCGCATGGCCACAGTTGTTAAAGGTTTCGGCCGGATATAGAGGGGTCTGCGTACTATTAGTTAGTTGGTGAGGTAACGGCTCACCAAGGCGATGATAGTTAGGGGGTCTGAGAGGATGATCCCCCACACTGGGACTGAGACACGGCCCAGACTCCTACGGGAGGCAGCAGTGAGGAATCTTGCGCAATGGGCGAAAGCCTGACGCAGCCACGCCGCGTGCCGGAAGACGGCCCTATGGGTTGTAAACGGCTTTTGAATGGGAAGAACGTACGAGATTCGTCTTGTAGTGACGGTACCATTTGAATAAGCACCGGCTAACTCCGTGCCAGCAGCCGCGGTAATACGGAGGGTGCAAGCGTTGTCCGGAATCATTGGGTGTAAAGGGTGCGTAGGCGGGAGCCTAAGTCTGTGGTGAAATCTTGCCGCTTAACGGTAAAATTGCCATAGATACTGGGTTTCTTGAGTACAGAAGAGGTCGGTGGAATTCGTAGTGTAGCGGTGAAATGCATAGATATTACGAAGAACATCAGTGGCGAAGGCGGCCGGCTGGACTGTAACTGACGCTGAGGCACGAAAGCGTGGGGAGCGAACAGGATTAGATACCCTGGTAGTCCACGCTGTAAACGATGTATGCTAGTTGTTGGTCCTTTGGGGCCAGTGACGCAGTTAACGCAGTAAGCATACCACCTGGGGAGTACGTCGGCAACGATGAAACTCAAAGGAATTGACGGGGGCCCGCACAAGCGGTGGAGCATGTGGCTTAATTCGATGCAACGCGAGGAACCTTACCTGGGCTAAATCCACAGTGTTATCTCCCGAAAAGGAGAGTCCCTTCGGGGCACTATGGAAGGTGCTGCATGGCTGTCGTCAGCTCGTGCCGTGAGGTGTTGGGTTAAGTCCCGCAACGAGCGCAACCCCTGTGGTTAGTTACCAGCACGTAATGGTGGGGACTCTAGCCAGACTGCCTACGCAAGTAGTGAGGAAGGTGGGGACGACGTCAAGTCATCATGGCCCTTACGTCCAGGGCTGCACACGTGCTACAATGGATGGTACAATGGGTAGCCACCCCGCGAGGGGGAGCAAATCCACAAAGCCATTCTCAGTTCGGATTGGAGTCTGCAACTCGACTCCATGAAGGTGGAATCGCTAGTAATCGCGTATCAGCAATGACGCGGTGAATACGTTCCCGGGCCTTGTACACACCGCCCGTCAAGCGATGGAAGTCAGGAGTACCTGATGTCGCTCCAGCAAGGAGTGCCTAGGGTAAGCCTGGTAACTGGCGCTAAGTCGTAACAAGGTAGCCGTACCGGAAGGTGCGGCTGGATCACCTCCTTTCAAGGAGAGCGTTCCTGCAATATGGAACTACGGCGCTACGCAAGCGCTCGTATCAAACAATCTGATCTGTACTTATTATATAGCGGGTGAACACTCGCCGCAGCCGGCGACCAACGCCTGTGCCGATACCCCGCTAAGCGGGGCTTGTAGCTCAGGTGGTTAGAGCGCACGCCTGATAAGCGTGAGGTCGGAGGTTCAAGTCCTCCCAAGCCCACAATTTAGTGCAAGGGGCTATAGCTCAGCTGGCTAGAGCACCTGCTTTGCAAGCAGGGGGTCCGGGGTTCGAATCCCCGTAGCTCCACACGAGTTTTTTGAGATTTAATACTGAGATTTAAGATACAAGATGTGAGATATTGAGAGGCGAGTAGCCCGCAGGCTCACAGGTGTTCTTTATAAGATTGTTTGAGGTGGTGAGGCGACTCGGTGAGAGTGGCGGAGCCAGACTGACACGCGCCGCACGCGAGAGTGCGGGTTCTTTGACATGATGAAAGCAATAGCAATAGTAAAAGGTCTGATGTTGCTTATTTACTTCGGTAGATAAGTGATGGAAGATAGTAGGGCATCTGTCCGATTGGACGGGTGTGCTACGCCAAGGTATCTGGATGCGGTTCGTCCCACATCCAGACCACAATTGTAAACCAATAGCATGAAGTACTTATGTAGGCCAGCGCGGCGGAGACGCCGTGCAAGCCATATAATAGAAGCATACTAAGGGCACACGGTGGATGCCTAGGCATACAGAGGCGAAGAAGGACGTGTAAAGCTGCGATAAGCTGCGGGGAGCTGCATAAGAGCAATGATCCGTGGATTTCCGAATGGGGCAACCCATCCCGGTTTACCGGGATACTCCTTTCGAGGAGGGCATACGGGGGGAACTGAAACATCTAAGTACCCCCAGGAGAAGAAAACAATCAAGTGATTTCCCAAGTAGCGGCGAGCGAACGGGAAGCAGCCCAAACCGGCTTCCTACGGGGAGTCGGGGTAGTAGGACCTGCGTAATTGAAACGAACTTAAGTCGAAACTGCCTGGAAAGCAGTCCCACAGAAGGTGAAAGGCCTGTAGGCGTACGGTGAGTTTTGAGGCGGGTATCCTGAGTAGCGCGAGGCCGGTGAAACCTTGCGTGAACCAGCCGGCACCATCCGGTAAGGCTAAATACATCTGTATGACCGATAGTGAACCAGTACCGTGAGGGAAAGGTGAAAAGAACGCCGAGAAGGCGAGTGAAATAGTACCTGAAACCGTGTGCTTACAAGCGGTCGGAGCCTCTCTTTGAGGGGTGACGGCGTGCCTTTTGTATAATGAGCCTACGAGTTGCTCCTGTTGTGCGAGGTTAAGCCCCTAAGGGGTGGAG
>NZ_JBSXOA010000003.1:0-6895 GCF_056857935.1 Gracilimonas sp. B-17 | reverse complement strand
GGTTTCGGATTGTTTGATAGCAAAGACCACTTGGGCTTCGGTAAATTTTGTGTTTTTCATGGCAATTATGGTTTGATGTAAATTAGTATAATTGCCCGAAATCTCTACTTTAGATTGGTACAGTTTTTAGGGAGGAGGTCATTTTGTTCTTCACTTAATTCAAAGTTGTAATCTCTTTCATTCTCTTCTTCACCAAAAAGTTTTGAGAAATATTCACTAATAACAGTTTCTCCAAAGTGTCCAAAAGGAGGGTTACCAATATCATGCACCAGACATACATTTTTGAGTGTGGTCGGAATGCATCTAATTAAAAAATCTTCCTCTTTTTTTGTTCTTTTTAAGAATTTAGCATCTTCCACTATTCTTATTCCAAGAGAATAACCTATTGCTAAAACCTCAAGCGAATGTGTCAAGCGAGAGTGAATGTTATCATCTGAGGTAAGTGGAAAAACTTGAGTTTTGTCATGCATCCGGCGAGTCGCAGGACTGAAAATCAATCTTCCAAAATCACTTTCAAATGGATTTCTTGCATCACCTGTATAATCTTTTGATGATGGTCTAAGCCGTTTATCACTTAATAGTTTATTCCAGTCCATAATTTATTGTTTTACTTATCTCAAATAATTCACTGAATTAAGTTATTTAAAAACAGAAATATAATATGAAAAAAAGTCGTAAAGACTTAAATCCAGTTTTAAAACACCGCATAAAGATGCCCAATAATGTATTGGAATAATGAAAATAGTCATCTTTAGTCGCAGTAAATATAACCGTTCTCCAATTATCAATAATCTTCACATATCCATATTAAACTCACCACAGAATTTATTGAGCTTATAAAATGACATTGCTCATATAAGTATAAATCTTCTGGAATATAGTTTCCCTCAAACCAAGTTTTAGCTAAAAGGACTTCTTTATCTTTAATTAATTTTCCCTTTAAAAAATAGTCACTTGCAACCGAATTTAAAGGAACTTGAGTTTTATTTCTAAGGTAGCCAACATCAAAATCGATACTTTTTACAAACCATTCTATAATTCCGTCTCGAGAAAATGTTATGCAACAGGGAACGGGGCCGTTTCGCGCATATTGAAAAAGTGTTGCCGTAATACTTGTTCCAAACTTATTGGATAGTTCAATGATGAGATCTAATGTAAGAGGTTCCTCTGTTGTAAGATCTAAAATTATCTCTCGAGGCATTAATAGTTCTGATGCGAATTCATTCGCTTCGGTTTCCTTCCTGTTTTTTCTCCCCCAATCGACAAAATCACTCTCATCACAAATAAACATTTTGTCATTTTTATGCATCACAAAATGTCCAATTTCATGAGCTAGAATAAATTTTTTCTTTCTTTGATAGGAAATAGCTGAATTAATAACTATTAGTGCTTTGCCTGTTATTTTAGATTGTATTATTCGACCCTGAGAACCCAAAATTTCTTTATAATCCACATAAGCACCTAGAGCATAGGATAAATCTTCTAACAAATCATAGCTAATTGTAGTAAGCCCAAATCTTTTTCGAATATTTTTTGCACTATTCTCGCCCCGACTCATCGTCTTCCAGTTTTTGCAAGAGATTTAATAACTCTTCTTCTTTTAATAATTCTTGGGCATCTTTCTCATCAAGTTTTTCAATCTTTGAAAACTGTACTGATAATCCAGAGCTCAAACCTTTGAAAATTCTTATTAGCTCCTCTTTTGGATCAGAATAAACCTTATCAGCTAGCAACTCTTTAGCTTGGTTTAGTAATTCTTTTTTTCTTTTGGCTAATTTAAGATCAGCTTGAGCTTTTATCGTTGTGAGAAATTCTTCACCTTCCGCTTTAACTTCATTTACATCAAAACCTGAATCTGATAGATAGTCCTTAGCTTCATCATAGTCATCAACCTGGCTTATTAAATTCAAAAATCTGATAATTGTATCGTGATCTTTCATTTCAAGGCCTCCTTTGTCATTAACTCTTCCCAAATTTTAACTCCACTTCTTCTCAAGCGTTTCCTCATATTGTAAACTTCATTCACAGATAAATTCATTTCTTTAGCTATTTCAGTAGCTCCACAATTTTCCAGTTCAAATAATAAAAGAGTCCCTAGATTTTCATCTATTTCACAAATTTGTTCATATACATAGTCAACAAGCTCAGATTGAATCTTTCTCTCATGAAAGTTCTCTGAGTCTATTAATACTGCCCAAAACTCATAATCGGAATCATTATCAACATCAAATTCAGCACTAGACAATTTTGAGCAAGCAAAATTACTAATTTCACTCTTTACGGAACTAAACAAGAAATTCTTAAAGTTAGGCGTACTTTCAATATTCCAATTCCTTACACCCTCCAATACTTTTGTAATTATTTCTTGAACGAAATCTTTTCCTGATCTCCCTTGTGGGATTTTTCTACTGCTAAATAGAATGGCTAGTCTCTTTTCAGCAAAAGCTACCAACTCCACGTAATCCTTATTCGTGAGCTTTTTTAGCTCTTTTAAAGTTCTTTTTCCCATTAATCTAATTGGTGTTTATTACTAATAGCTGCTTTTATAAAAAAATTTTCCATCCCTTGGCAAATTTCCAAAATAAATCAGCTATTAATAATGAAAACAAAATAATAAACAAAAACTCATTTGATTATGAAATCACAAACTAAGACACCGACAGTAACTAAAAACAATGATAAAGATAAAGGCCCCAAGTATAACATCAATATTGAAGGCCAAACATACCCTTGGGATAAGGACACTATCACGACAGAAGAAATTATTGAGCTGGGCGGATGGGAGCCTTCAAAAGGAGCGATGATTATCGACCTCAAAACACAAGAACAACGAAATCTCACTCCAGGAGAAGTCCTTCAAATAAAACCAGGAATGGGATTTTCCAAAAAATTGAAGTTCAAGAGAGGTTAAACCTATGAAGGAAAGAATAGAGAAGGAATTAGAACTAATTCGGACAATTTTTCCAGACTTAAAGTATACTGAAAATGGTCACTGGTTCTATATTCCTTCTTATAGTTTACCAGATGGTTGGAATAGAGCAGAAACTGAAATAGCTTTCCAGATTAAAGATGGATACCCGGCTACTAAACCATATGCGTTCTATGTACCTAATGGTCTTCTTTATAATGAGCAAGCCCCAAAAAACTATAAATCTTCAGCTAATAACCAACCCCCTTTTGAGGGAACCTGGGGGGAACTTTCATGGACAATTTCTTCTCCATGGCAACCTACATCAGATATAGCGAAGGGAAGTAACCTGTTAAATTGGATGTTAAGCTTTGAGAATAGATTTAAGGAGGGAGCTTAATGAAAGAAGTGCATTTATCAATTCCCGAGAATACCTTTAATAAATTACAAGGTCATGTTTTAAAGACTTCATTAGAGGACGCCGCATTTGCATACGTTAAATCACATATAAGAAATGATCGTCTAATTTTTGAGGTTATTGATTGGGACCCAATTCATGAAAATGATTTTGAGTCCCGGTCAGCATATCATTTGAGTCTTAGCTTTGAGACACAAGGCAAAATTATAAAAAAAGCACACGACCTCAATGCTTCTTTAGTAGAGTTTCATTCTCATTCAGGAGATTTCCCTGTTAAATTTTCCTATAGCGATTTCATAGGATTTGAAGAGTTTGTCCCTCATGTATGGTGGAGATTAAATGGGAAGCCATATTTAGCTGTCGTGTTTAATCATAATAGTTTTGATGGATTAGCCTGGATAGAAAATCCTAATATTCCGCAGCAGCTAAATTGCATAAGAGTAGAGAATAAAGAAATGCGACCAACCCAAAGGACCTTAATAGAAGGTGTTAACTATGAATAATGAACGCTTTGTTAGACAAATTGACTTTTTTGGAGCTGATGGGCAAAAGAAACTTAGTGAAACGTCGGTAGCAATTGTTGGGATAGGTGGTCTTGGCACTCATGTCATTCAGCAACTTGCTTATCTTGGAGTCAAAGACTTTACTCTTATTGACGATGAAGAAATTGACGAAACTAATCTAAATAGATATGTAGGGACAAAGCCAGATGATATCGGGAAAAAGAAAACCCTTGTTGGTGAACGGATTATAAATGAAATTAACCCTTCTGCATTGGTTAAATGCATACAAAAACCTTTGCAATCTCAACAAGCATTTGATGGAATAATTTCATCGAATTGCATATTTGGTTGTCTTGATAATGAAGGGTCTAGAGTCATTTTGAATGAATTAAGCTCAGCTTATCAACGTCCCTACTTTGATTTGGGCACTGAAATCTACCCGGAAGATCAGGATTTTGGTGGTAGAGTGTGTATTTCAATTGATTCTAATGGCTGCTTAGATTGCTTTGACATATTAGATCGAGAAGAAGCGGGGAGGGATTTAGAAAACCCTGAAGCAAGAAAAGATAGAGAAGAATTATATGGGATTGATAAAGACCAACTTCATCATTCTGGCCCATCAGTTGTTTCATTAAATGGCATTATTGCATCACTTGCAGTAACAGAATTCATGGTTTGGATTACAGGTTTAAGACCCCCAAATAAGCTTCTAATGTATTTAGGAAAGCTGGGAACGGTGTCATTCACCAAAGAAAGATCAAACCCCAATTGCTATTTTTGTAACCAAGTAAGAGGAATGAAAGATAAAGCCAATGTAGAACGGTTTATTTCCTAAATACTCACCTTAACTAAACTGTCAGATTTCCTCGTGACTACTTCAACTAAATCTGCTAATTAATCAATATAGCTTAAGGCTATTTTCTTAGCTCCATATCAATCTCGATAATTCGTATAGCAATCTATGTCTCTTTTCTAGTTCCTCAGGCCCAAATTTTTCCATATGTTCAAGATTGAGAGCATATTTTTCTTTAAAATCTCTCACATCAATTTTAGACTTATAAGCATCCTCTCTTAAAGTTCTATTCCATAGTAAGGTATCCGCATAAGATTTGAGTTTCTCACTATACGATTCATTATTACTAGAAATATTATCTCTGCCTTTAAGAAGTAAAATTCCTCCCAATCTATTTCTTTCTTGCTCAAATAGATCTTCGTCTTCTTTAAATAGTTTTAAATTCTCCTCATTGTGAGAAAGTATATGTTCAATATGAAACCCTGTTTTGTGTCCAGTCTTTTTTACTAAATCACCAATCTCATGGACCATACCAACATTTAAGTTTTCTGATAAAAATTTATCAACTC
Organism: Gracilimonas sp. B-17; assembly: GCF_056857935.1. Taxonomy (NCBI): domain Bacteria; kingdom Pseudomonadati; phylum Balneolota; class Balneolia; order Balneolales; family Balneolaceae; genus Gracilimonas; species Gracilimonas sp. B-17. The sequence goes on along the minus strand of NZ_JBSXOA010000003.1, from coordinate 1,704 downwards.
GGCCAAAAAAGTACCTTTTAAATCTTTTGTTTAAACTTATTCCGGTATTTCTAAAGTACCCATAATGAAGGGGTTCCGTGGCTTCTGCACTTCTACGCTCTGAAAGCTCCTCTAATAAATATTTATCAAACACCTCAGTAATTTTATTTAGTTCTTTACCCCTTATTTCACTCGAAATTTTATATATAGCATCGTTAAATGAATTACTGTCATAAGAGTTTTGTAGCTGAAGCAAAGAAAAAAACCTGTCGGTTTGATAAGCTACTTCTATGATCTTTTCTTCTTCTTGATAATCATTAAGCTTACAAGCTGACATGATCAGCAAGAATTGGCCATCGAGATCATTTAAATTGTTATAGTAAACATGCTCAAACCCCGTTTCCAGCTCTTGAGTGAGTCTATAAATTTTTTCGTACAGCTTTGAGTAGTAACTAAAATCCTTTTCTAGAAAATCTTTGACTCCAGAAGTATTGTGTTTCAGCTTTAACTCATTGGTGATATCATTCGAAAAAATCTCTCTGTGATAATCACCATCAAATCTTTGCCCCTCTTTTCGTGTATTTGCATAATTAGCCTTTAAATAAAATCGGAAAAAAGTGTCTGTTTCATCCTTCTTTAATGAATTAATTGACTTAACCCGATTTTCCCAAAGTCCATTATAATTTTTTTGGTCTAACTCTACTTTATCAATTTGACCTAGAAGTTTTCCCTTTAAAATCTCATATGGTTTAAGCCGAATTCCTCTATCATTTATTACTTCAAAAACCATTGGAACATCTGTCTGCTCAACAGATAGCTTTATTAAGACTAACCTATGTAAAAAATAGAACACAAAGGTTTCAAACTTATGTTTATCTACTAATTGTTCATCAAGCCACTTACTAATTGTTTGATAATTTTCGAGTATATTTTCTGCTGTAACACCGCTTGTTACATCTATATCGCTAAACGCTTTATCAAGCTTATATAAGTCTTCAAGTACTGTATTATGTTCTTGATGATTCATCCAAAATGAATGTTTCATTCCCGAAAAACCAGCAATTTTCGCCTCTATCCACCTCTCCGTTTCAGATCCAAATTCTTTAGCGATGTGATATAGCTTAATCAGAATTAGTGTTATAGTTGTCAGTCGCTGTTGACCATCAACAATGTACACTTTACCATCTACAGTGTTTGTTACATAAGTATTAAGGTAATACCAAGAATATTTTTCTGAAATTGTTTTCTCACTTGGATCAAGCTCATGGTTAACTGAATACTCCTGATTAAATTTATAGAAAATATCGTCAAGTAATCGCTTTACTGGCTCATCACTCCACTTGTAATCTCTTTGATAGAAATCAATGTGATAAGTTGTATTTGAAAATAGTGTGTCAATATTTTGATTACCTGGCGTAATATCCATTTCAAATGATTTCCTATACTTTTAGTTTACTGGCTCGTTAACAAAACTCTCTTCTTAGTCTTATCATGGGTGATAGTTACTTTTAATGTCATCCTTCATTTCTTGGTAGTGTAGTATTCCATCATTAGTACCATTCAAAAATGAAGAAAGATTATTCATGAGCCCCTCCCCGTTTATGTACCAGTTAAAAGTAGAGAATCGGACGTTATTTGGTGTTGATTAAGGTACTCATTCGGGGTTAAATCTCCGAGTGAGCTATGAGGTCTGAAGGAATTGTATTCGTTTCTCCAAGCCTCAAT
>NZ_JBSXOA010000002.1:0-4529 GCF_056857935.1 Gracilimonas sp. B-17 | reverse complement strand
TCTTCTCCTTCGCAAGGAGAAGGACGCAATTTATGTCTGGCAAAATTGATAGCAAAGCATGGGCTTTGGTTACTGCCTCGTTTTGAACCGGAATTTACAGGATCAGAAGAATGATCTACAGGATCCACTTCGATATTGGGTGTTCCGTGTTGGATATTCGATATTCACCGGGTTATCCTGAGCGAAGTGAGGCTTTATGCGGGTTTGGGAGGCATACCGCGAAGGATCTCAAATACAGACCTAGCTGCCAGAGCAGACTTTGAGATCCCTCGTGTTTGACTTAATTTCCATTTGCTACTCAGTACGCACTCGGGATGACAACTAAAATGAGATACGATATCCACTTCGATATTCAAGGAGGGTGTAAGGGGTTCGATTAGGCTTACAAACCCCCAATAAGGGGTCATCCTGAGGAACCGAAGGATCTTGACTATTCATAGCCTGTTGTCTATATCGACTTCCACCCCGTCATCCGTCCCCGGTCCCCGGTCAAACACACCCACTAAACACTAAGCACTAAACACTAAACACTAAACACAAACCCCAATTTACTTCTCTTTAAAAATGTAAAAATGAAATAAAATCCGATGGGTTAGAAAAATGAACCCAACGTGACAGCCGTAGTTTTAGTTAAGTACATGACTATTCATAAAAGAACACGCATGCACTTTAAAATACCTGCTTTATTTCTATCACTATTATGGTTGATACTACCCGTATCCACATTTGGGCAAAATGCTGAGATCACCGGTAAGGTGGTGGATAATGAATCCGAGCCCCTTACCAACGCTACGGTTGCCGTTTACGATATCAATGATAATGAGGAACAACTCATATCCGGTACCGTCACGGATGTTGACGGAAACTTCAGCCTTCAGGTGGAGCCGAACGAATATACCTTGCGAATTACCTTTCTATCCTTTGAGGACCTTGAACAGGTGGTACAGCTGGAGGAAGGACAAACCCTGGATCTGGGCACCGTTCAGATGCAGCCCACACAATCAGAGTTGGGTGAAGTGGAAGTTCAGGGGCAGCGTTCATATATGGAGATGAATTTTGATAGTCGAACTTTTAATGTAGAGGAGGACGTGACGAGTTTGGGTGGATCGGCATTGGATGTTTTAGATAATGTGCCATCCATCACCACAGATTTTGAGGGGAATGTGAGCTTAAGGGGAAATCAGGGCGTGCAGATCCTCATCAATGGGCGTCCATCCAATCTGGTTCGTAACGGGACCGATGCTCTGAGCAGTATTCCGGCCGGATTGATCGAGGAAGTCAAGATCATCACAAATCCTTCTGCTCGATATTCAGCCAATGGCACGGGCGGAATTATCGATATCATCCTGGTAGATGATGCAGAGTTGGGTTTGAATGGTAGCGTTCGGTTGAATACCGGAATTCCCCAGGATAACTCGATAGGAGTTAACCTGAATTATCAGCGAAAGAGCATCAACTGGTTTATGAATACGCAGTTTGAGTATGAAGAGGATCCGCGTTCAAGCCGAACATTCCAGAGTTTTAGCCGGGATACTACCTTTGCGTACAGCGAAAGCAGCGACTGGGATGAGAAAGAGATCGAAGGTAGCCTGGACCTGGGAGCCGATATCTTTCTGCCGGCCGATCAGGTGTTGACGATCGAGGGACGCCTGAATTTAGAGTCAGGTGAAGAAGACCGGAACGTTAACTACACCGACTATGACCCTTCGAATGATGAGATCTACCGGTCAGTAGATAATAGTTGGCCGATCATTGCGGAAAGTGTTAGAGATGTAAGTGATGAACAAAATGAATCAGACTATGAAGCCAGGATCCAGTATGAAAAGATCTTTGGTGGCAATGATGACCATATGCTGACAGCCGATGCTGATTTTGAATGGGGAACCGAGGAGGAAAGCTCCCTATTGGATCAAAGGATCATTAGTGGTATCGGCGAGGAGGAACGGCAGCGAACCTTTGGAAATGAGGTTTATCGCGACCTTCGGGTGGATGTAGATTATGAGCGGTCCATCAGTGAAAGCGGTAAATTCGAAGCCGGATTTCGGTTCAACTATGAAACCGAAGACAGTGATTATCTGGTAGAGGAATTTCTGAATGGAATGTGGACCGAGGCAACGGAAGAGTTCGGTGCAACTGATAACTTCGAGTACCTGGAAAATGTGAATTCTGCTTATGCCATTTACTCCGGAGAACTCAAGCCATTTACCTACCAGCTTGGTCTGCGGGCTGAAAACACCCGTATTGAAACAGAATTGACCGGAAGCGGACAGGGAAGCGATCAAAATTATATCAATTTGTTTCCAAGTCTGTTTCTTTCTTATACTTTAAATGAACAAAATTCCTTTCAGGCGAGTTATAGTCGTAGGATCTCAAGGCCAAGATCGTGGTATCTGTTGCCCTATACTGAGATCACAGACAATAGAAATAGAAGAACCGGTAACCCTGATCTCGAACCAGAATTCGGCGATTCCTATGAGGTCGGATATTTGAGATACTGGGAATCCGGTTCTTTACTTACCAGTTTTTATTATCGCCACCGTACGCAGGTCATAGAACGTGTTTCCATCATATCGGATGATGGTATCACCACGCGAACGCCTATCAACCTTGCTACGGAAGATGCCTGGGGTGTCGAGCTATCAGCCGATCAGGACATCACCGAAAGCCTGCAGTTGTCAGGAAGCTTGAACCTGTATCAGTCTGAATCGGAAGGGGAGTTTCAGAATATCGTCTATGCGAGTCAGTCAGATAATTTCACGAGTCGGCTAAGGGTGCGTTGGACGTTCCTTGAGAACTGGAATTTTCAGTCCTATTTCTACTATCGCGGACCGAGTGAAACAACCCAGGGAAGAAGAGCCTCTCGTTCTTTTGTGGGTAGTGGATTGTCTCGTAAACTGTTGGATGAAAAAGCGACTATCTCTGTTAATGTGAGGGATCTTTTCAATACACGTAATGGAGACCGGGAGGTTATTGAGCCGTTTACATACTCCAACAGCCGGTATAGTTGGTCGAGCCGTACGGTACGGGTCAATTTCCGCTACAATTTTGGGCGGTAGGCTTTTGACGGAGAACAGGAAACCGTGGACCAAGGCATAAACACCCAGTGATAAAGTAACGAATATCGTCCCGAAAGCCTGTCATCAGCTAGTAAATTAGCCTGATCAGGTTAAGTCTCTGCATCCACCTCCGTACACCCCTCGGTCAAATCAGCGAGCTGATTTACCCTCTCCCCTCAAGGGGAGACTTCCGGTGGAATATTGAATAACGAATATCGAACACTGATTTTGAACTTTCATCCTAACCCAATTAGAGGTCATCCTGATCCGCCGGCTGGCAGGGGTTGGATTAGGCTTACACACCCCTAATTAGCGTCATCCTGAGGAACCGAAGGATCTTCACGGGTCAATTCTACTTCGTTGCCCTATTCACGACCTCATCTGTCTTCTCCTTCGCAAGGAGAAGGACGCCTTATATACCTGGTAAATAGTAAATCCATAACAGCCATTGGTTAGTGCCGTGTAGTTGAACCAGGATTTACAGGAATAAATAAATGATCTACAGCATCCACTTCGATATTGGGTATTCCTTTTTGGATATTCGTTATTCAAAAAGTCCTCCCTTGAGGGAGGTACCGGGCTGAGTGAATACGAAGCCTGGCGGAGGGTGTAAGGGGTTCGATTAGGCTTACACACCCCAATTAGGCGTCATCCTGAGTGCTCGAAGGATCTTGCCTATTCATAGCTAGTTGCCTATGTCGACTTTCATCCCCGGTCAAAACTACCCGGTTGCCCGTATTCACAACCCAATCCCTGTCCCTTGCCCTACGGCTCGTTGAGGTTAAGCCGGAAAATTGAATCCACCGCCGCAGGGTAAGGGAACGCTTTGGTAGCAGAGAAGGTCATTCCCGAGAAGTCGGGAATCTAATAGTAAGTATTAACTTCAAAGTGTAGTATTCACATCAGCAGACATATCAGAGTTTCCCCGCTTGGGCGGAGATCAAGGGGTGGGTAAAAGATGCCAGTGTCTGGGGCGCAGGCTGCAGCATCAAAAAGTGATAGAATCGGGGTTAAGTCCCTGCATCCACCTCCGTACACCCCTCTGCAAAATCAGCAAGCAGATTTTCCTTCTCCCTCTCAAGGGGAGACTTCCGGTGGAATATTGAATGTCGAATATCGAACACTGAATACTGAAGTAGAATTTACAGGATCAGAAGAATGATCTACAGCATCCACTTCGAAATTCAGTGTTCGTTGTTGAGTGTTCGATATTCATAGGGTCATCCTGATCCGCCGACTGTCAGGGGTTCGATTAGGTATACACACCCCTAATTAGGGTCATCCTGAGGAACCGAAGGATCTTCACGGGTCAATTCTACTTCGTTGCCCTATTCACGACCTCATCTGTCTTCTCCTTCGCAAGGAGAAGGACGCAATTTATGTCTGGCAAAATTGATAGCAAAGCATGGGCTTTGGTTACTGCCTCGTTTTGAACCGGAATTTACAGGATCAGAAGAATGATCTACAGGATCC
>NZ_JBSXOA010000001.1:0-4330 GCF_056857935.1 Gracilimonas sp. B-17 | reverse complement strand
TTATGATAGTTTTGAGCACCTACAAACGGAATTAACAGAGTATCTATATTACTACAATCACCATCGTCCCCATCAAGGTATTGGTGGACAAACCCCAGCCCAGTTTAATGAAAACTGTCAACGAATTACCTGACATCTACAATCCTGAGCGAAGTGAGGTTCGATGCAGAGTTGGGAGGTTTGCCGCGAAGGATATCAAATTATGATCTGGCAGGTAGTGCTCACTTTGAGATCCCTCGTGTTCAACAGCTTAAACCATTGCAGCCCAGTACGCACTCGGGATGACAACTCTATTTTATACCTTTCGTCTCTCTTCATTGTCATCCCTGCCTCGCCGGCCGGCAGGCAGGCTTCGGATCATTCCCGGATTTATTGTGGGTTACGTCCAGTTCGCGCGCTTCTCTTACTGATGCTGAACGAACTGTTTTGAAGAAGTTCTGGTAATGCGTCATCGTCATCATCCAGATCGACCGGATCGACCTGCAAATCAAAATGCCAGGATCCATCGGAGAACACTACGTTTAGAGTACCATTTCCGGGTAGGTCTTCCCCTGCGGATAATGCATTAAGCTTATAGGTCCACTTATATACATTATTTGGTGAAGTCATTTCCTGCTGAGGAGAATCCTGATTGCTACGACCTGTTCGCGCACTTCGCTTACTGATACTATACGAAGCTGATTCTATTACATCGCCCAGACCGTCACCATCATCATCCGGATCGATCTCAAGATCAAATTGCAATCCGTCCACTTTGCCAAATCCATCTTCATCCATATCTCCGTCATTGTTCATTGATTTTTTCAATGTAATGTCACCATATTTCGCCCTACCGGGTCGTTTTCTATGTTTTATACTGAAGGAAGCATTTTCCAGCATATCCGGAAACCCATCTCCATCCACATCACCAATATCGGCAATTGTGTTCGGTTTATTAGAACGACTGGAATTATAGTCCTGTGCCATTTCATTAGCATCATCGATGCCATCATCATCACTATCCGGATCTCCATCACCGATATCATCAGCTATTTCTGATCTCGGTTTATTGGAGCGACTGGCATTGTAGTCCTGTGCTGTTTCAATACCATCATCTATACCGTCAGCATCAGAATCAGCATCACCGTCACCGATATCATCAGCAATGGAGCCCGGCTTATTAGACCGAACGGAATTATAATCCTGAGTTTCTGTACTTTTACCTTGAAGAGCGTTCGATCCTATTTCCACACAATACGAACTTGGTTGCATATCATATCTTTGTGAGGGAAGTGGGTCTTCATTATCGTTATTATCGGAATCCCCATCATTGGCCTGACCTTCATACAAAGGGTTTTCCCCTTTAGTATTATTTCCTTTATATAAAGGATTTCCTTCCATTGCTACTGAACCGGCTGCAATAATAACATTCGGCGGATGGATCAGTCGTGCCATACTAATTGCTTTAGCTACACCATCATCATCACTATCCGGATCACCGTCTAAATCAGCACGGGAGGTTGGTTTATTGGAACGTGTCGCATTATAATCCTGAGCTGTTTCAACTGCATCATCTATGCCGTCACCATCACTATCCGGATCACCATCACCGATACCATCAGCTCGTGATGTCGGTTTATTCGATCGGGTTGCATTATAGTCCTGTGTAGGTGCTACCATTGCTATATCACTCAAACGGTTCATTTTCACCAATAACTGCTGCTCCATCGCCAGAACTTCCCGGCACACATCGGTCTCACATTTCCCAAGGGAGTCAACATCTTTCCTCACAATATTTCGGATCTCCTCAATTTCACTGTCGATCGTTGAGGGGTTCTCCAAAGCTCGCCTAACGCCTTCATGACGCTTATCAGCATGCAAACGCACCTGCCCACACACTTCTTCACCGCATCGATCCAACACCTCTTTGATGTTTTGAATATCGTTACCGGCAGAGGTCAACTCCAATTCCTTCGCTTTGTGTAACAATTCATCGGGGTGCGGGCATGAGCCATCATCATCACAATCATCCCAGATATCATCAGCTATTTCTGATCTCGGTTTATTGGAGCGACTGGCATTGTAGTCCTGTCCTGTTTCAATTGCATCATCTATGCCGTCACCATCACTATCCGCATCACCATCCCCCACACCATCAGATATTTCTGTGCTTAATCGGTCGCCTTTTTTTAGAGCTTTAGTGGATCTGTGATCTTTTGCTGTTTCGATTGCATCATCTATACCGTCAGCATCAGAATCAACATCATTTGAGGATCTTTCACCCGGCCTAATACACCTGTCGCTATCCGAATCATCGCAATCGCCCGCCCCAGAACCATCATTTACCATTTCCGTACCATCATCTAAGCCGTCAGCATCAGTATCCGCATCACTGTCACCCACACCATCAGCAATGGAGCCCGGCTTATTAGACCGTGTGGCGTTGTAGTCCTGCCCTAGCGCAGAGATCCTCTTAGAGTTACCAAACTTGATCTTGAGCCCCACCGTGGTAAAAAAATTGGTTTTTGGGGGTTGAGCCGTTTGCTGAATTTCGGGTGCCATCTCAAACTGCATGAACATCTCCTGAGAATTCGGTACTACGCGAACTTCCGAAAGGTCTCTTTGAGAATAGGTAAATTCATTTTGGGATAAGCGATGCTGAATGCCTGTAGCAACGGTTATGGCAAAACGGTCACTGCCACCGGGATTGAATTGCATCTGAAACTCCGGGCGAATAGCAGCTGACCATTTCCTGTAATCGTCACCGGCATCATACCCTGATAGCTGAAGTTGCAGGTCTCCGGCTGAACCATCCGGGTCATTGAAATCAACTGACATTGAGGGTGGTGAGTTATAAGTAAGTGACAGATCCAGACTACTGCGGAAGGTGACCGGCAGGCTACTGCCAAACTCAAAACGGGGACCCAGACTCATAAAAAAGGAGCTCCATTTCTCATTAGAACCGGATACGGAGGTGTACTCCTCAAAGCCGGCTGTATACTGTTGGGTATCAAATGCAGGATCATAAGACAGTAAACCGGCATTTAATCCTATTCCAAATTTACCGGGCATATAACTAAATCCCACTTCCGGCTGGAAGCTTGTATTAATATCCGGGTGACCGATCAACCCTCCCCCAAAACTAAGATCTAAACTGAAAGGATATGGGTTTTGCTGAGCCTGAAGCTGAGAAGCTGATAAAGTGAAAAGCATCAGAAATGTAAAACTAAGACATACTCGTAACACATGGTTAGACGATCGAACAGACTTCTTCATAGGTCTTTAGATTTGATTAGCAGGACCCCGCAGTCCTAACATGTATTTATAAACAACTCATTTATACCGGCACCAATTAAGCCTTTTAACATGTAAAATTCAATAAATCCTTTAAGCACTTGAGTTTAGGTAGTGGTTTTACTCAATAAAAACCACGGGACCCAACTCAACACTAAGCACTCATAACTAAAAACTGTCCCGTTTGTTCGGGACGAAAGATCTCCAAAACTATTACTCAAACACCCAGTGATCTTTTTCACCAAATAGAGTACTTACCTCATGTACAAAGGCTTTATAGTTTTCTGGAAAGGCATTAATGCCATGGCACTGTATCCGTTGATCACCCCATTCTAGATTTAGCTCCCAGCCTATTCCGTCATGCTGATCTTCATCGAAATATTCAGTTTCCCAATCCCAAACACCAAGCTTTTTAACCTGTTCTTGGAAATGAGCCCACGCTTTAGGATCTGGCTGAATAACGAGACGCACCCTACTTAAAGGAGTTCTTTTAGTGGGATCATCCCCAAATAATTGAGTATATCCACATTGCAGTTGCTTATTGTTATCATCCCAATGACTGATTGGAGTCGTTATTCCGGGAGTGTCAAATTCAATAAATTCAAAAACGGTAGGTGTATTCATAGCGGCAGGTTGATTAGTAACGTGCATAATGTAACTAATGAGAATAAACATCAAAATATTATTACAGAACTCCCCTTTCCATCATCCTCATCCCGAAGCGTTTGGACCCAACTAAACACTAAGCACTCATAACTAAATACTGCCCGCTGTCATCCTGAGCAAAGTGGAGTTTATACTAGGGTTGCCAAGCTTATCGCGAAGGATATCAAATTCTGATCTGGCTGGTAGGTCTGACTTTGAGATCCCTCGTGTTAGATTTAATATCCCTTTGCTACCCGGTACGCACTCGGGATTGTAGATGTTATGTAATTCGTTGACAAAATTTATCGAGTATATTTTGTTATGCGAAGAACAACCAACGACACCACCCTGACTCGTAACTACCTTCAGAAATATCAGTTTCTGATAGGGGAATATGAGCAAGTCAAAGCAA